>NZ_JAKSYH010000104.1 GCF_022829295.1 Methylobacterium sp. J-088 | reverse complement strand
ACACGGGCGCCCAGATCAGCAAGCGCGCCACCGAGGTGATCGCCACCGCGCAGGCCACCGCCCAGACCTCCCGCCAGGGACTGCGTGCGGTCTCTGACACCGCCAAGGCCATGGACGCGATCCGCGAGCAGGCCGAGGCGGCGGCCGGCAACATTGTCAGCAGTTCGGAGACGACCAAGCCGATCGGCTACATCATCGAGACGGCCACAGCCAGCTGGCAGCGACGGCTCACCCGTGCCTGGGTGCGTATCACCTGACGGTTGATGCCCCGCTTGATTTCCGCCAGGATCCGGCGGACCTGCCCGGTCGCACCCTTGCCCTGATCGGCCAACAGCTTCATCTCGGGGGCGCCCACCGCGCAGCTGCGCCCGCTCTCGCCGGCCGCGGCCGCCTCGATCGCGGCGTTGAGGGCGAGGAG
>NZ_JAKSYH010000097.1 GCF_022829295.1 Methylobacterium sp. J-088 | reverse complement strand
GGCGTTTAGACGTGTGCTCTGCCGACCCGTTCGGAGTTCCCTTGGCCCTCGACCCCGCCCTCGCCGCCGAGATCGAAACCTCCGTGGCGGAGGGGTTTGCCGCTCAGGTCGCCCACACGCAGGCGCTGGTCCGGTTCGCCTCCCTGCGGGGCGAAGAGCATGCCTGCCAGGATTACGTGTTCGATCAGTTCCGTGCCCGCGGCTACGCCACCGAGCGCCCGCTCTCGCCGACGGGGGCCGAGTTGCTGTTCGAGGACTTCTCCCAGCGCTACGAGCGTGGCTCGACCGTGGTGACCTCGAACCTGCCATTCGAGGATTGGACCTCGGTCCTGGGCTCGGAGCGGCCCACCGGCGCGCTGCTCGACCGGCTGACGCGCCACGGCAGCATCCTGAGCCTGAACGGCGACAGCTACCGCCTCAAATCCTCCCGCAGCCGACGCGGCTGCGGCGATGGCAGGGCGGAGCAAAACCAGGCCAATGGCGGCCGCAGCTTGAACGATGAAGGGGCCCGATCGGGCCCCTTCATCGTTCAAGCTGCGGCCGCCATTGGCCTGGTTTTACTCCGCCACAGCGGCCTGGAATTGGTCCGCCCTTTACACAGGCTCGCACGCAGGTCGACGCGTTGCTGGTTGCCGACGACGACGCCCTCACCCCGCCCGACTTCGTCTTCTGCACTATCTAGGCCGACCGCTGGCGCGACTTGGATCGGAATTCGACGAAGGTTCACTACACCGCAACCAAGCAGTGGCACTTCGGCGACATAGAGATTGCAAACCCGGATCTTCCCGATGCCTGCGAGAGGCGTAAGCCACTGCCGGATGGGACACCCGCGAGCCAGGGCCCGGCGCGTGACTACGTCGTCGACAAGGTCGAGCAGTTCGCCACGGATTTCACCACCCCAGCCCTAATTCCTCCGTGACCGAGTTGGCCTTTGCTTCTTGCAGCCACATGATCAACTCGCCCAGTGCCGCCATGGCATCGGCGCGAAGCCGCGTGGCATCTACTCGCTGTTCGTCCACTGCGACCGCGAGGGCGTCGGTTGCCAGCCGGGCCTGCACAAGTGCGTGGTCCAGTAGGGGCGTTGGCACGATCCGTCGACGGATTCCTGTCGATGCGTTCGCGGCCACCGCCGATGCATGCTCACCCAAGCCGGCTGTCACCGTCTCGATGGCGGCGATCCATGGCTGCAACCCAATGCCGAGGGCCGACGGTAGGCTGTCTGCGCTTAAAAGAGCCGCCATGATCCAGGTCGTTTACATCTATCGACGACGAACTAGCGTCGACGTCCACGACAGGCTCGGCAGTTGCGCCGATGGAACGCTTCACGCTCCTGCCGGCGGCGCCAATGACCTGATGCGGCGGGACGGAGACCATGTAACCGACAGCGGATCAGGAGCGTTCACAAGGTGCCTTGAGTGGGCACGAAAACGACGTCCGCTTGGTGCTTCGTCCGTCCGAAAGCAGAATTGCAGAAATCGACCTATCTCGGTCGTAAGGACCGCCGTCGCCGCTTCCCGAAAGCGGCCATTGGGCACTCATCTGGCAGCTTCAGTTGGCGTTAGTAAGCAGTCACCATCCTGATCATGGTAAGCTAGCACCTTAAGTCCACGCGACCCGATCAGACTGCAGGAGTGTGGGTGCGGGTGATCGGCCCGTCCCTACGAAATACGCAATGAGAACGATCCTTGGTTTGTTTGTTTTATTTCTGGGTGGATGCGTCGTTGCGGCGCTGCTAACGCCTCCGCGTCGAGCGCCTTATGTCGGCCCGTGCACACCATTGCCAGTAGTAGAAGCCATCGTTGGCGGCGTCTCTCTTTCTATACCGAGCGCCATGCACCCAGATCTGGAGGAGAGTACAGGACAAGAAAAGATACATCGGGATCGTGAGTTGCGCCATTATTGCACAGAGCAGGCCGCGTTTCCATTGCTGGTGCAGTATGTTTCGTTGAAGCGCTACCCCAGTGGTAAACCTTTCGGTCCGGAGATGGTGGCCATTCACCTCGCCGATAATCCCAATCGAGCAGCAGGAGAAAAGGCTCTTTTAAACAGTGGGGCAACCTTAGGACCAAAATTTTTTGGTGAACATACAATTGTTATGATGAGTGGTTCTTTAATGACGGTAAAAGGCCCAACAAGGCTCTATCGAGTTGTCGGGCGTTATTATAATGCACAAGCTACATTCGACTTGGATACTGTATCACGCCCCGATCCGACGCCGATCCTGCGGTCTGCGGAAGATATTTTAAGCAAGATCCGGGTCGATCCGTCAAAACCAAACTAAATGATCGTATAGTCGCCCGATGAGGAGCATGTCGCGGACGTGAATAGAGGCCTAATAATGGACGTAACTGTAGAATGGGATGGGTCATGAGCGGGCTCGGCGGCGATGTCAGCTTCCATACATCGCTGTTGCGAAGCGGGCGGGCAGCAAACCACCCACTATAGCCGCGGAAGGCATTATCGAGTTCCCCGGTAAGCGGTCATCGGTTCTCTCCCCATCCCGTAGCCTCCAACGGTCAACGCGCGTTGGTCAACGTTTTGTGGCGAAACGTCGAATCGCTACGATCCGCTCGAACATTGCTTCAGCCTGCAAAAACCGATCCTGGGCAGCTTCGCGATGCTGCGGATGCCGATCAGGATGAAGCGCGGCTCGGAACGCCCTCTGCGCGGTCGCCAGCAAAAACTCCGGAGCCCGTAGATGCAGCCCAACCCGCCGGTAAGCCGCATCAGTTTCGTTCTCTCCACGGTGGGCGGAAATGGAATGCGTGCGTTCAAGATCGGCCTCATACCAACGCTGATTGATCAGAACTCCTGAGCCCCGGTGCGCAGTCCGATGGACATGATGCGCCAGGGTCGGTCGATGAGGCTGTTCCAGGCGTGGCAGCAGTGGTCGAGGATGTCGGCGTGGGATTTGAAGACGCGG
>NZ_JAKSYH010000094.1 GCF_022829295.1 Methylobacterium sp. J-088 | reverse complement strand
ACCCGAGACGGTCATCGCCCGCTACCGCGAGCACGTGGCTGCAAACACGAAGCGCTTGCTGGCCGTCTGAGCACAGCCCCCACGGTCCACGACACTTGTCTGCCGCCTGGGTCGGCAAGCGCGACCTGTCCCCTCTCCCGTGCGGGAGAGGGTTGGGGTGAGGGTCGAGAACTCTCAAAATCGAGCGCACCCTTGAAGCCCTGACGCGGCAGGCTCTTCCGGACAGGTCTCATCCCTCACCCGGCTTTCTGCGAAACACGACCTCTTCCGCACGGGAAAGGGGACCCTCGCCTCAGTCCGCGATGGTGGCGTCACTGTCGTGGACCGTGAGCAGTGCGATCGAGAGCGGCTCTG
>NZ_JAKSYH010000093.1 GCF_022829295.1 Methylobacterium sp. J-088 | reverse complement strand
ACTTGGAGCGCTCGCCGCGGCTCGGGGGTGTTGGTCATCACCAGCAGCCATTCCCCGCTGGCGAGGCGTTTGGCGGCCAGCTTCAGCGGCAGGTGCGTGTCAGGCAGGAACAGTTCGAGCGTGTGGATGGTGTGGCGGGCGCGCTTGGTGCGCAGCAGCGTCCCGATCGACCACAGGCTGCCATCGGCGCGCGCCATGAACAGGTCGGGGCGGACCCGGATGGCGAAGGGGACCCGGCCCTTGGCACGGAACGCGGACCAGTCGGCGCCGAGCAACTCCCGGTCGGGCAGAAGCAGGTAGGTGGAGGCGCGCTCGAACAGTGAGGGGTAGGGCTGGAGCAGGCCGGTGCACTGTGAGGTGTCGCTGTTGCCCGGATGGGCGAGCACCGCCCACAACAGCGGCACCCGGAAGCGACGCGTGACGATGGCCAGCATCAGGATATTGACGTCTTTTCGGCCGAGCTTCCAGCACGTGCGTCTCGATCAGGCCGTGATCGCCACGCTGGTGGTGCGCATGCTCAAGCTGACCCGGCCCAAATGCCTGGCGCTCGACCGCACTCGCTGGAAGCTCGGCCGAAAAGACGTCAATATCCTGATGCTGGCCATCGTCACGCGTCGCTTCCGGGTGCCGCTGTTGTGGTCGGTGCTCGCCCATCCGGGCAACAGCGACACCGCACAGCGCATCGGCCTGCTACAGCGCTATCTCGCCCTGTTCGAGCCCACCTCCATCGATCTGCTTCTGGCCGACCGGGAGTTCATCGGCGCCGACTGGTTCGCGTTCCTGGCCAAGAGCCGGGTCCCCTTCGCCATCCGGGTCCGACCCGACCTGTTCATGGCGCGCGCCGATGGCAGCCTGTGGTCGATCGAGACGCTGCTGCGCACCAAGCGCGCCCGCCACACCATCCACACGCTCGATCTGTTCCTGCCTGACACGCACCTGCCGCTGAAGCTGGCCGCCAAACGCCTCGCCAGCGGGGAATGGCTGCTGGTGATGACCAACACCCCCGAGCCGCGGCGAGCGCTCCAAGTCTACAGGAGACGCTGGGGGATCGAGTGTCTGTTCGGCGACGCCAAGACCCGTGGCCTCAACCTCGAAGACACCCGCCTGACCGATCCAGCCAAGATCGAGACGCTCACCGCCGTCCTGACGCTGGCCATCACTTGGATCTACCGAACGGCGACCGCCGCCATGGGCCTCAAAGCCATTGCGCGAAAGACCCATGGGCGGCGCGGGAAATCCTGGTTCCGCACCGGCCTCGATGCCCTACGCGGCGATCTCCTCAATGCCCCTCAAAGCGCAGCGACCCTCTGGGCCAATCGATGCCCAAAACGCCTCCCAGCCTTGTGAGTCGTGTACCGTGTGTAACGCGATCGGGCATGGCTCTAAGCCATCAGGCAAGCTTACAACCGTTAGCCTCGGCCTCAGAACGCGACCTTGTCGCCCCCCTTCAACGCCAGCATCTCGCGCGCCTCGTCGGGCGAGGCCACGGCGAGCCCCAGCCCCTCGATGATCGACCGGATACGCCGGACCTGCGCGGCATTGGTCTCGGCGAGCTTACCTGGCCCGTCCCATAGGCTGTCTTCCAGACCGACACGGACGTTCCCGCCCATCGCGGCCGCCATGGCGGCAATGTTCATCTGGTTGCGGCCCGCCCCGAGCACCGACCACTGGTATTGATCGCCGAACAGCCGGTCGGCGGTTCGCTTCATGTGCATCACGTCGTCCGGATGCGCGCCGATGCCGCCTTGAAGCCCGAATACCGTCTGGATGAACAGCGGCGCCTGCACGAGGCCGCGATCGAAAAAGTATTTCAGATTGTAGAGGTGAGCGGTGTCATAGCACTCGAACTCGAACTTCGTGCCGTTCGGGCCGCAGGTGGTCAGGATGTGTTCGATCTGACCAAAGGTATTCCGGAAGATGATATCCTTGTTGCCGAGGTAATCCCGCTCCCATTGGTGCTTGAGGTCCTTGAACCGATCGAGCATGCCGAACAATCCAAAATTCATCGAACCAAGGTTCAGGGAGGCGACCTCCGGCTTGTAGGTCGCGGCAGGGCGGACCCGCTCCTCGATCGACATGGTCGGCGCGCCGCCCGTGGTGATGTTCACCACGCAGGATGAGCGCTGCTTGATCACGGGCAGGAACTTAGCAAACGCCTCGGGCGACTGGTCCGGTTGGCCGGTCTCCGGGTTGCGGGCGTGCAGGTGAACGATGGCGGCACCCGCCTCGGCGGCTCCGATAGCGGCGTCGGCGATCTCTTCGGGCGTCACGGGCAGGTGCGGCGACATGCTGGGTGTGTGGATCGCGCCCGTCACCGCGCAGGTGATGATGACTTTCCGCTGTGAGGCCATGCTCAATCCTCCTGTGAAACCTTGTGGGCCCGGAGCGCCGCCAGCCGCGTGTCGCGGCGGCGCATCCGGGCCGGCAGATCGGGTTTGTGCGGCCATTGAGCCAGGATCGCCTCAGTCGCTGGCACCGCGTAGACCGAAGGCGGCGCCGGATCGGCGGCGAGGCGCTGATAGAAACCCGTGTAGCGCGCGCAGTAATCGGCGATGCCGCCCGGTGCGTTGAGCTCGATCGTCTCGAACGGCCCCATGAAGCTCCAGCGCAAGCCGAGCCCGTCCGCGACGGTCCGGTCGAGATCCTGCGGGCTCACGTAGCCCTCCGCGGCGAGCCGAAACGCTTCCGCCAGCAGCGCGCCTTGCAGCCGGTTCAGGATGAAGCCCTCGATCTCCTTGAGCACGGTAATCGGCACCTGTCCCATCTGCTCGTAAACAGCCCTGGCCCGAGCCAACGCCTCCGGGGTCGTCCACGGCGCGCCGCTGATCTCCACCAGCGGAATCAGGTGGGGCGGGTTGACCGGATGGCCGATCAGGCAGCGCGCCCGGCCCGGCAGGTCCTCGGTGAACAGGGAGCACCGGATCGCCGAGGAGGACGAGGCCAGGATGGCGTCAGCGGGCGCATGGGCGTCGAGTTCGGCAAACAGCGTTTGCTTGGCGATCAGCGTCTCTGGACCGTTCTCCTGCACGAAACTGACGCCGTCGAGGCACGAAGCGAGGGTCGCGAAGGCCCGGATCCGGTGTCCGGCCACCGTCGGCTCGGCGCAGAGCCCATTGCCGGCCAGGACGTGCAGCCCATCGGCACAGAGCGGGATCGCTGCCTCGGCGACGCCCGCGGCGGCGTCGAACAGACGTACATCCCAGCCGGCGCGGGCGAAGATCATGGCCCAGGCCCGGCCGATCAGGCCGACCCCCACGATCGCGACGCTGCCGGTCATGACAGCCCTCCTGGGATACGCTCGGACGCAGCATGCGTTCACGCTGTGATCACAGATCACTAGCGGGATCGATCCGGTTTCGTCTAGTCTGAGCGATGGAATCCGTGGCGGCTCTGGCCGACCTTCCGCAACTGGACCGGCGAACCCTGACCGACACCGCCTATGCGGCGTTGTCGGACCTCCTGGCTTCGGGGCGGCTGGCCCCGGGCGACCGGCTCTCCCTGCGCCGAAGCGCGGCAGCCTTCGGTGTCTCGGTGATGCCGGTGCGCGAGGCCGTGAGCCGCCTCGTCGCAGAGGGTGTGCTGGAGGTTGCCCCGTCGCGGATCATCCGCGTGCCGATCCTGAGCGCGGAGACGTTCCGGGCCCTTGCCGAGACGCGCATCGCCGTGGAGGGCATTGCGGCCGCGCGGGCTGCGGAGCGCCGGACCGAGACCGAACTCGACGCCATCCGCAGGGCCGAGGCGGCGTTCCGGTCAGAAGCGGAGTGCCGTGAGCCCGATCGGGTCATAGCCGTTCAACTCAACCGCAACCTGCACTTCGCGATTTACAGCGCCTGCCGGTTGGCCCCACTCATAGAGATAATCCGACGCCTGTGGCTGAAAGCCGGCCCGGTCATCAACCTGGATCTGCGCGCCTGCCCGGAGCGGCTGCATCAGGGTTTCGCGCTCCGGCGGCACGCTGCAGCCCTCGCGGCGATCGAGGGGCGTGACGGTTCAGCTGCCTCTGCGGCCGTCGCAGCCGACATCCGCGACGCGGCCGATTTCATCCTGTCCCGCGGCACTCTGCGGACGGAATACGGGAAGGACTGATCATGGAACTCGGATTGGCAGGCCTGCGCGTCCTCGTCACGGCGGGCGCCGCGGGGATCGGGCGGGCGATCGTGGATGCCTTCCATGAGGAAGGCGCCCGGGTCTTCGCCTGCGACATCGACGCGGAGTCCTTGAACGCCCTGCCGGCCGATGTCGGGCGCAGCCGTACCGACGTCGCCGACCGGGTCGCCGTGGCGGCGCTGATGGATGCCGCGATCGATCATCTCGGCGGGCTCGACGTCCTCGTGAACAATGCCGGCATCGCCGGACCGACGGGTCGGGTCGAGGAGATTGCTCCCGAGGCCTGGGATCAGTGCCTGACCGTGTGCCTGACCAGCCAATTCAACTGTGCGCGCCTCGCCGTGCCGCACCTGCGGCAGAGCGCCAACGCCTCGATCGTCAACCTGTCCTCGGCGGCCGGCAAGTTCGGCTTCGCCCTGCGCAGCCCCTACGCGGCGGCAAAATGGGGCGTCGTCGGCTTCACCAAATCCCTTGCCATCGAGCTCGGCGGCGATGGCATTCGGGTCAACGCGATCCTGCCCGGTCTGGTCGCCGGGGACCGTCAGCGCCGGGTGCTGGAAGCCAAGGCCCAGCAACAGGGCACGAGCTTCGCAGAGATGGAGGAGCGCGCCTTCTCGTTCGTCTCGGTCAAGGAGTACGTCACTGCCCGCCAACTCGCGGATCAGATCCTGCTGCTCTGCTCGGAGCGCGGTCGAACGATGTCCGGCCAAGCCATCTCGATCGACGGGGATACGCGAATGCTATCCTGAAAACAGATCTCGATGGTGCGGAGCCTACGGACGAGAACGCCGCCGGAGGCCGCACCGCGCCGGAAGCGCGCAGGTTGCCGGGGGTGACTTCCGAATGGCTGAATTTTGAATACAATCCCGACAAGGTGACTCAGAGTCTCCGGGGAGGATGCCGAATTGACGGGACCGAAGGCGCAGATCGCGACAGCGCCGCGCGCGGCGGCGCGCCGGGATGCCGGACTGGCGCGCAGGCTGGCCGAGCAACTGCAGGGCGAAGCACGCTTCGATGCCTTTACGCGCGGCCGGTACAGCACCGACGCCTCGATCTACCAGATCATGCCGGCCGGCGTGGTGCTGCCGCGTTCCGCCGCAGACATCGCCGCCACGTTGCGGATCGCCGCCGATCACGGTGCGCCGGTGATCCTGCGCGGCGCTGGCACCTCGCAGAACGGGCAGCCGATCGGGTCCGGCTTGGTGGTCGACTGCGCGCGCCACTTCAACGGCGTGCTGGCCTACGATCGGGAGGCCGGCACGATCACGGTCGAGCCCGGCATGGTGCTGGAGCGGCTGAATGCCCGGGTGAAGGCCGACGGCTGGTTCTTCCCTGTCGAGCCGTCCACGGCGACTCGCTGCACCATCGGCGGCATGGCGGGTAACAATTCCTGCGGCGCCCGCTCCCTGCGCTACGGCAAGATGAGCGACAACGTCCTCTCCCTCGACGCGCTGTTTCATGACGGCGAGGCCTTCACGTTCGGCCTGACTGGCAACACGGTGTCGGGCGTGACCGGCTCAGCCCGTGCTGAAGCTCTGGCCGAGCAGGTGCGCACCCTGGCGGACGAGTATCGGGACGAGATCGCGCTCCGCTACCCGAAAGTGCAGAGGCGCGTGGGTGGTTACAACCTCGACGCTCTGATCGAGCCGCGGCCGAACCTCGCGCACCTGCTGGTCGGTTCGGAAGGCACGCTCGCCGCCACCACGGCGGTGACGCTGAAGCTGTCGCGCCTGCCGACCCATCGCGTGATGGGCGTGTGCCATTTTCCGTCGTTCCGCGCCGCGATGGAGACCACGCGGCACATCGTGGCCCTCGATCCGGTGGCGGTCGAGCTGGTGGACAACAACGTCCTCGTGCTCGGCGCCGACATACCGCTGTTCCGGACCACGCTGGCCGATATCACCCGCGGCAAGCCGAACTGTCTGCTGCTCACGGAGTTCGCCGGGGACGACCTCGCCGCCCTGAAGCGCGATCTGAAGCACCTCGAAGCCTGCATGGCCGATCACGGCTATCCGGATGCGGTGGTCGAGATCGTGGAGCCGGCCCGGCAGAAATCGGTCTGGGAGGTGCGCGAGGCTTGCCTCAACATCATGATGTCGATGAAGGGCGACGCCAAGCCGGTCTCGTTCATCGAGGATTGCGCGGTGCCGCTGGAGCACCTCGCCGACTACACCGACGCAGTGACCGCGGTGTTCACCAAGCACGGCACCCGCGGGACTTGGTACGCCCACGCCTCGGTCGGCTGCCTGCACGTGCGCCCGATCCTCGACATGAAGCAGGGGGGCGACGTCGCGAAGATGCGTGCGATCGCCGAGGAGACCGCCGAGCTGGTGCGTCGGTACAAGGGCTCCTATTCCGGCGAGCACGGCGACGGCATCTCCCGCTCCGAGTTCATCGCGCCCCTCTTCGGTGCCGCGATCGCGAAGTGCTTCGAAGTCGTGAAGGACGCCTTCGATCCGGAGAACCGGCTCAATCCCGGCAAGATCGTTCGCCCGCTCGCGATGGATGACCGGTCGCTGTTCCGGTTCAAGCCCGACTACGCGGTGACCCAGCCGATGGAGACGGCCCTCGACTGGTCGGACTGGGGCGGCTTCGGCGCGGCCGTGGAGATGTGCAACAACAACGGCACCTGTCGGAAGCTCGTCGGCGGGGCCATGTGCCCGTCCTACCGGGCGACCCGGGACGAGCAGCACCTGACGCGGGGCCGGGCCAATTCGTTGCGGCTCGCGATGTCGGGGCAGCTCGGCAAGGACGCCTTCACCAGCCCGGACATGAAGCGGACCCTCGATCTCTGCGTCTCCTGCAAGGCCTGCCGGCGGGAATGCCCGACCGGCGTCGACATGGCCAAGATGAAGATCGAGTTCCTGCATCATTATCACGCCCGGCACGGGCTGCCGCTGCGCGAGCGCCTGATCGCCCTCATGCCGGTCTATGCCGGGGCGGCCGCCCGGCTGGCGCCGCTCCTCAACCTGCGCGATCGGCACCCGGGGCTGGCACGGCTCTCCGAGACGTTCGCGGGCCTCTCGGCGAAACGGACCCTGCCGCGCTGGCGCCGGCCCTGGAGCGAACAGGGTGAGGCCGCCCATCCGGACGACATCACGGGCGATGCCCGCGATATCATCCTGTTCGGCGACACCTTCAACCGCGCCTTCGAACGCGAGAACCTGGAGGCGGCCGAGCGGGTGCTGCGCGCCGCCGGCTATCGCCTGCACCGGGTCTATCCGAGCCGCGGGCGGCGCCCCCTCTGCTGCGGCCGGACCTGGCTCGCCTCGGGCCAGACCGACCGGGCGCGGCAGGAGGCGCGGCGAACCCTGGACGCGCTCCTGCCCTTCATCCGGGCCGGCGCCCGGGTGGTCGGGCTGGAGCCGTCCTGCCTGCTGACCTTCCGCGACGAGTTCGCATCCCTCCTCCCGGGCGCGGACACCGCCCTGCTGGCGAAGCAATCGATGCTGTTCGAGGAGCTGCTGGCCACCGATCTCGCGACGGGGCGGATCGAACTGCCGCTGGCGGATCAGCGCGGCCGCGTGGCCCATCTGCACGGGCATTGCCACCAGAAGTCCTTCGGCCTGATGGGCTCGGTGGAGACCGTGCTGCGGTCGGTCCCGGGGCTCGACCTACGGGTGATCGAGTCGAGCTGCTGCGGCATGGCCGGGGCCTTCGGCTACAGGCCGGAATCGATTGAGACCTCCTTCGCGATGGCCGAGCTATCCCTGTTCCCAGCCCTCCGGGCCGCGGGTCCCGACGATCTCGTGGTCGCCGACGGGACGAGCTGCCGTCACCAGATCCACGACGGCCTCGGCATACACGCGGAACATGTGGCTCGCGTGCTCGATCGGGCTCTCGTGCCTCGACACTGAATTGCCGGACACATAGACAGAGAAGACAGGCAAGCGGCCCTGCCATGCGTCGGGGGACCATGAACAAGATCGAGTCCGGTATCGGCATCCACCGCCGTTATCTTCACGATGAGGTGGCCGACCGGATTCGCGAGCTGATCCGATCCGGCGACATGGAGCCGAAGGCGCGGATCAACGAGGGCGAGCTGACGGAGCGCTTCGGCATTTCGCGGACGCCGCTGCGCGAGGCGATCAAGATCCTGGCGACCGAGGGTCTCCTGGAACTCCTGCCGAACCGGGGGGCACGCGTCGCCAGCATCTCGGATGCCGAGCTCGAGGAGATGATGGAAGTGATCGCGGGTCTCGAGGCCACGGCCGGCGACCTCGCGTGCCACACGATCGGCGACGAGGAAATCGACGCCATCGTCACGGACCACGACGCGATGGTGGCGGCCTGGAAGGCGGGCGACGAGGCCGGCTACTTCAGCCACAACCGGCGCATCCACGAGGCCATCATGGCGGCCAGCCGGAATACGGTTCTGGCGAACATCTACGAGAGCCTGTCGGGTCGGATTCAGCGTTCGCGCTACTCTGCCCATCAGACGCCGGACCAATGGGCCCGCGCGGTCTCCGAACACGAGCGCATGATCACGTTCCTGCGCGCCCGCGACGGCGCGTCGCTCGCCGTTCTCATGCGCGAGCATATCCGGGGCAAGAAGTCGGTCATCGCCGCGAATTACGGGGCTGCCGAGGCGGTCTGAAGCACCGTCCTGCGGCTGCGCTCAGGCGGCATTCGGTGCCCGCAGGCCGGCGACGAGATCGGTGAAACGGTCGCCCTGCACGATGACATGGCCGCGCAGCGCGTCGGCTGCCTGCGTCGCATCGCCGGCCAGGATGGCTGCCACGATCGCCTCGTGCTCGGCCAGCGACTGCGGCACACGTTGGCGAACGCGCAGCTGCAGCCGGCGATACGGCGCCAGCCGGCGATGCAGCGTGAGCGCCTGATCGGCCAGGAAGTCGTTGTGGCTCGCCCGGTATACGACGGAGTGGAAGACGTAGTTCTCGGCGTAGTAGGCTTCGGCATCCTCGGCCACCATGGCGGCGCGGCAGCCCGCCAGCGCCGCCTGCATGGCAGCGGCATCCGCGGGAACGAGCCGCCGGGCCGCGAGCCGCCCGCAGGCCGCTTCGATCTCCGCCATGGTTTCGAACATCGCCAGAAGCAGGTGCGGCTCCGGTGCGCTGACGATCGCGCCCCGTCGGGGTTTCGTCTGGATCAGACCGGTGGCAGCCAGTTGCAGCAACGCCTCCCGGATCGGCGTCCGCGAAACGCCGAACCGGATCGCGAGCTGATTCTCGTCGAGCCGCGACCCGAGGGCGAGCTCGCCGGCGACGATCTCGTCCTCGATCCGCTGCTTCAGACGCTGCGCGTGGCTCATCCCCCGATCCCTTTTCTGCGACCGCCCTTTCAGAGGCCCCACTCTCGCCGTCACCCGAAACGACCGCACGGCGACGCTCGAAAGAGGTCGTCGACGCAGCCTCCACAACACGGACGCAGACCGTTGGCGGCGAAGCGGATTGAAACGCCGTTCTCCCGCGTCAGTGCTTGGTCTGGTGGCGGACCGTACGGTTGACCGATCGAAGCGCGCTTCCGGCGGTAAAAGCCCGGATTGTACCGAAGCGCATTATGCTTCCGCATTGACAAAATATACAAGCCGGTCATTCATGCATACATAGCGACGGTGCAAAGAATGCACCGCACAACAAGTCAGCCGCGTTGTTTGCGGTGCGGGAGAGCAACATGACGCCAACTCGTCGCTCGTTGATCGCTGCAACACTTGCAGCCCCTGCCCTGCTCAGGTTCGGCGTCGGGTCCGCGCAAGCCGCCACCACGTTGAAGCTGTCCCATCAGTTTCCCGGCGGCACCATCGACGAAGGCGATTTCCGCGACCGCATGTGCCGGCGGTTCGCCACGACGGTGGCCGAACGCTCCAAAGGCGCGTTGGAGGTGCAGGTCTATCCCGGCTCCTCGCTGATGAAGACGAACGCCCAGTTCGGCGCCATGCGTAAGGGCGCGCTCGATATGTCGCTCTATCCGAGCCCCTATGCCGGCGGCGAGGTGCCGGAGATGAATATCGGTCTGATGCCGGCGCTGGTGACCTCCTACGCTCAGGCGGTCGCCTGGAAGACCGCGCCGGTGGGCCGCAAGCTCACTGAGATCCTGGATTCCAAGGGCATCATTCTCGTCTCCTGGGTCTGGCAGGCGGGCGGCGTCGCCAGCCGCGAGCGGCCCCTTGTCAGCCCGGCGGATGCCAAGGGCATGAAGGTCCGCGGCGGTTCGCGCGAGATGGATATGATGATGAAGGAGGCGGGCGCCGCCACCCTCTCCATTCCGTCGAACGAATCCTACGCGGCGATGCAGACCGGAGCGTGCGACGCGGTCATCACCTCGTCCACCAGCCTGATCTCGTTCCGCCTGGAGGAGCTGGCCAAGGCGCTCACCTCGGGCCGGGAGCGGTCCTACTGGTTCATGCTCGAACCGATCATGATGTCCAAGACCGTGTTCTCCGGCCTGCCGAAGGACCAGCAGGACCTGATCATGGCGGTGGGCGGCGAGCTCGAGGCCTTCGGTCAGGCCGGCGCCAAGGAAGACGACACCCGCGTCGAGGAGATTTTTGGCAAGGCCGGCGCCAAGGTCTCGCAGCTCGACGAGACGTCCCTCGGGCAGTGGCGCGACCTCGCCCGCGGCACCGCCTGGAAGGACTATGCCGGCAAGAACGCGAACTGCGCGGAGCTGCTCAAGCTCGCGGAGCAGGTCGCGTGAGCCACGGCTTCGACGCCGCCACAGCGCCGCCCGAGGCCCGGGCCGACGAGCCGCGGCTGCCCGGACTGCTGGGCACCCTCGATCGGGCGATGCGTCTCCTGAACCGCGTGATCCTGGGGATCGGCGGCCTCTGCCTCGTGGCGGCCTGCCTCGTGCTGACCCACAGCGTCGTCGTCCGCTACCTGCTGAAGGAGCCGACCGAGTGGCAGGATGAGATGGCAGTGTTCCTGATCATCGGGGCCACCTTCCTGTCGGCCGCCGGCGTCCAGGCCAAGCGCGGCCACGTGGCGATCGAGGCGCTGACCGGCCTGCTGTCGCCGGCCGCCAACCGGGTCCGGCTGCTGCTGGCGGACGTCGTCAGCTTGGTCTTCTGCCTGTTCTTCGCCTGGAAGAGCTGGTCCCTGGATCATGAGGCCTGGACCGACGGTCAGGTCTCGCAATCGACCTGGGGGCCGCCGCTGTGGATTCCCTACACGCTGATGGCGGTCGGCATGAGCCTGCTGTGCCTGCAATTCGCCCTCCAGATCGCCGAGGGCCTCGCCTACGGGCCGCGCGCGGCCGGGTGGGCGAAACCCAAGATCGGGCTCGGCGCCGACCTCAACCAGACCATCGCGCCGGAGGGACCGGACCCGATGGGCCGGACGGTCACCGCGAAGGGTCAACGATGAGCACGGCGGCGATCGGTTTCCTGTACGCGGGCGCCACCCTGGGGGCGATGCTGTCGGGCATCCCCATCGCGTTCGCGCTGGGCTTCGTGGCGTTGGCGTTCATGGTGGCGTTCATGCCCGCCGCCTCCCTCGATACGGTGGCGCAGAACGTCTACGAGGAGATGGCCTCCATCACCCTGCTGTCGATCCCGCTCTTCATCCTGAAGGGCGCGGCGATCGGCCGGTCCAAGGCGGGCCAGGATCTCTACTCGGCCATGCATGCCTGGATGCACCGCATCCCCGGGGGCCTGGGCATCGCCAACGTCTTCGCCTGCGCGCTGTTCGCCGCCATGGCGGGTTCGAGCCCGGCAACCTGCTCGGCGATCGGCTCGGCCGGCATCCCGGAGATGCGCAAGCGCGGCTACTCGCCGGGCTTCGCGGCCGGGATCATCGCGGCCGGCGGCACGCTCGGCATCCTGCTGCCGCCCTCCATCACCATGATCCTGTACGCGGTGGCGGCCGAGCAATCGCTTGGGCGCCTGTTTTTGGCGGGGATCGGGCCGGGTCTGCTGCTCGTGAGCCTGTTCGCCACTTGGTCGGTGATCCGGTTCCGCTCGGAATACGCGACCGCGAGGGCGGTCGTGGAGCGCGGCGGCCCGGCCTCGCCGATCCTGGCGGACGAGCAGTACAGCATGGCGCAGCGCTTCTCGACGCTGCCGCGGGTGCTGCCGTTCGTGGTCCTGCTGACCGGCGTGATGGTGGCGCTCTATGGCGGCTACTCCACGCCCTCGGAGACGGCGGGTCTCGGCGGCCTGATGGCGCTGGCGCTGATCGCTGCGATCTACGGCGTGTGGCGGTTCCGGGACGTCAGCCCGATCCTGACCGCGACGTTGCGTGAATCCACCATGCTGATGCTGATCATCGGCATGTCGCTGCTCTACGCCTACGTGATGAGCTACCTGCACATCTCGCAATCGGCGGCCGCCGCGATCGTGGCGATGCAGCTCTCGCCCTGGGTCCTGCTGGTGACCATCCTGGCGCTCGTGATCGTGCTGGGCTTCTTCCTGCCGCCGGTCTCGATCATCCTGATGACGGCGCCGATCATCCTGCCGCCGCTGAAGGCCGCCGGATTCGATCTGGTGTGGTTCGGCGTGGTGATGACCATCACCATGGAGATGGGCCTGATCCACCCGCCGGTGGGGCTCAACATCTTCGTGATCAAGAACATCGCCCCCGACATCCCGCTCTCCGACATCATCTGGGGCACCCTGCCCTTCGTGCTGCTGATGGCGGTGGCGATCCTGATCCTGTGCCTCGTGCCGGGGATCGCGATGTGGCTTCCGGACCTGCTGCTGACCACGACGCGATAGGCTGCGGATCCCGGCGACGCCACAGTCGCGTCGCCGGCCGCGCCGCGCTATCACCGGGGGTATGACCGACCTCCGGACCATCCAGATGCTGCACACGGCCAACGTCATCGCCGAGGACGAGATCGACGCGAGCGTCGAGGCGTTCCTGCAGGGTGCGGTGGCCGAGCCCTACCGGTTCCGGAGCGGCCACCGGCTGAATCTGATCAAGGCGGTGCGCAGCCACCCCGGGGCGCAGGAATTCGTCGGGCGCGCAAATGTCGGCACGTCGCTGAAGCGCCCGTTCGTCCGGGCGGCGATCCTGCAGGCACGGCCGCTGAAGGATTGATCGGGCATTCGTCCTCCGCATAAGCGCAACCTGCCCCCTCTCCCGTGCGGGAGAGGGCTGGGGTGAGGGTCGAGAAGGTCCAGGATCGCGCGCACCGTCAAGGCGCCGACAGGGTGCGCCTCCTCCGGACAGGTCTCATCCCTCTCCCGGCTTTCTGCGTAAGCAGACCTCTCCCGCACGGGAGAGGGGACCCGCGCCTCATTCCACGATGGTGGCGGCGCTGTCGTGTCCCGTGTTGCAACGCGATCGGGCACGGCTCTAAGCGCTGGACGCGATCACGCCGGCCCGCGATGAGGCTCGGCTGATCGCGCGCGCTTCGCGGGCACGACTGCCCCTGTTTGAGAGACACCGATGAGCCTCGACTCCGTCCGGGCGTTCTTCGCCGACAAGGCGCCCGATATCGCGGTCCTCGAACTGGAGACCCGCACCGCGACCGTCGCGGAGGCCGCAGCCGCCCACGGCGTCGCCCCGGCGCAGATCGCCAAGACGCTGTCGATCCGGGTCGGCGAGCAGGTCATCCTGGTCGTCACCCGCGGCGATGCCCGGCTCGACAACAAGAAGGCCAAGGCGGTGTTCGGCGGGAAGGTCCGGATGCTGGATCTCGCCGAGGTCGAGGCGGCCACCGGCCACCCAGTCGGCGGGGTCTGCCCGTTCGGCTTGAGCGCGCCGCTGCCGGTCTATTGCGACGTGACGCTCCGAGCCTTCGACGAAGTCGTCCCGGCTGCCGGGAGCACGCACAGCGCCGTGCGGATCGCGCCGGGCCGCATGGCTGAGCTGACCGGGGCGACCTGGGTCGATATCTGCCAGGAACCGGGCTGAGCGCGCCGGGTCAGCGCCCGGTCCAGTCCGGCGTGCGCTTGCCGAGGAAGGCTTCCATGCCCTCGCGGAAATCCTGGCTCATGTAGCACATCAGGATCAGGTCATCGCCCGGATGCGGCTCGCCCTCGGCGGTGGCCTCCTCCTCGGCGAGGCGGCGCAGCCCTTCCTTGGTGGCCTGCATGGTCAGGGGCGCGTGGCCGGCCAGGAGCTGGGCCAGGGCATCGACCCGTGCGGTCAGGGCGGCGCGATCCTCCACGACCTCGCCGACGAGCCCGATCGCCAGGGCCTCCTCGGCCCCGACGAGGCGCGCGGTGAAGATGATGTCCTTGACCCGGGCCGGGCCGATCAGCCCCGAGAGCCGCTTGAGATTGCCCTGGCTCAGGCAATTGCCGAGCGTCCGGGCGATCGGGAAGCCGAACCGGGCATCGCGGGTGGCGATGCGCAGGTCGCAGGCCGCCGCGATGGCGGCACCGCCGCCCGTGCAGGCGCCCGCGATCGCCGCGATGGTCGGTACCCGCAGGCGCTCCAGCGACCCGAGCACCCGGTCCATGAAGCGCTCGTAGCCCAGCGCATCCTCGGCGGTCTTGAAGGCGCGGAACTGTGCGATGTCGGTGCCTGCCGCGAACGCCTTCTCGCCGGCGCCGGTGATGATCAGCGCCTTCACGGCCGGGTTGTCGGCGACCGCCTCGCAGCAGCCAATCAGGCCCTGATACATCGCGAAGGTCAGCGCGTTGCGGGCCTGCGGCCGGTTGAGCACGATCCGGGCGATGCCGGCTTCGTCGGTCGTGAACAGCAACTCGTCGGTGGCGGGCGTGGCACTCATCGGAACGGTCTCCGGGCGTCGGGTCAGGCGACGGTCTCGCGGACCACGCCCCGCGTGATCAGGCTGTCGGTCTCGTCGGCCGTATAGCCGGCCTCGGCCAGGATCGCCCGGGAATGCTCGCCGAGCAACGGGGCCGGCCCATGGACGCGGCCGGGCGTGTCCGAAAATTTCACCGGCAGGCCCAGCGTCTTCATCCGGCCGACCCGCGGGTGATCGACCTCGACCACCATCTCACGCGCCCGCGTCTGCGGATCGCGGTGCATGGCGTTGACATCGAGCACCGGCCCGGCCGGGACGCCGCCGGCTTCGAGCCGTGCCAGCCATTCCGCGGAGGAATGCGCCCGGAAGATCGGAGCCAGCGTCGCGGCCAGCTCCTGGCGGTTGGCCATCCGGTCGCGGTTGAGGGCGAAGCGCGGATCCTCCGCCAAGGCGTCGGCACCGATCGCCTTCAGGAGGCGCAGCCAGTTGGTCTGATTGGCCGCACCGATGGTGATCCAGCCGTCGGCGGTCTCGAACGCCTCGTAGGGCGCGTTGAGCGGATGGGCCGAGCCCATCGGGCCGGGCGCGATCCCCGTCGCCATGGCGATGGCCGATTGCCAGTAGGTGTGGGTGATGCCGGCCTCGAACAGCGAGGTGTCGACCGCCTGGCCTTTACCCGTCCGGAGCCGGTTGGAATAGGCCGCCAGCACGCCCATTGCGGCGAGGATGCCGGCGGTGATGTCGGTCACCGGCGGCCCGCACTTCATCGGCGGCCGGCCGGGCCCCTCCCCGGTCACCGACATGAGCCCGCTCATGCCCTGCGCGACGAGGTCGAACCCGGCGCGGTCGGCGTAGGGGCCGGTGCGGCCGAAGCCGGAGAGCGAGCAGTAGACCAGCTCCGGGAACTCCTCGCGCAGGGTCTCGTAGCCGATGCCGAGGCGCTCCATCGTGCCGCCGCGGTAGTTCTCGATCAGCGCATCCGCCCCCTTGAGCAGGCGGCGCAGCACCGCGATGCCATCCGGGTCCTTCAGGTTGAGGCTGATCCCGCGCTTGCCGCGGTTCATCATCATGTAGGCAGCGCTCTCGCCCTCAAGGGCGGGCGGGACGGTGCGGCGGGTATCGTCGCCGTCCATCTTCTCGACCTTGATTACCTCTGCGCCCATGTCGGCGAGCATCAGCCCGCAGACCGGGCCGGCCATGATGTGCGCGAGTTCGATCACCCGCATCCCGGCGAGCGGGCCGAACCGTCCGGTCTGTTCCGCCATCGTGAGTCTATTCTCCCGCCGGGACGGTGGCGCTCGGCTGGACCAGCCGCTCGTCCGGCTCCACGAATTCGCGCTCGGGATGCATCGTGAACGCGAGGCCGGCGCCGAGCAGGCAGAGCCCCACCGACCCGATGAACGGCAGCGTCCAACTGCCCGTCAAGTCCACCACCACGCCGAAGACGATCGGCGAGACGATCGCGGCGATCGCCGAGCCGGTATTCATCAGCCCACTGGCGGTGCCGGCATATTTGGGCGCGATATCCATCGGCACCGACCAGATCGGCCCGATCACCAGCTCGGCGAAGAAGAAGCCGGAGGACAGGAGCAGCGCGACCAGGGTCAGGTCGCGGGTGAGCAGCACGCCCGCCAGACTCGCGGCCGCACCCAGGAACCCGACCACGATCACCGACAGCCGGGCGCGCTTCACGTTGCCGGTCCGGTGCAGGATCGCGTCGCTGAGGACGCCGCCGACCGTGTCGCCGATCACGCCGGCGAAGAACACGCCCGAGGCGAACAACGCCGAGTTCTTGAGATCGAGGCTGTAATTCTCCTTGAAGAAGCTCGGAAGCCAGCCGAGGAACATCCACAGGGTCCAGCCGTAGCAGAAATACGTGATGCTCACCGGCAGCATGCGCCGGGTCAACGCGCCCCACGGCACAGTCTGCTTCGCGCCGACCTTTCGGGGTGCGGGCAGCGTGTCGAGCTCAGCCTGGGTGATCGCCGCGTGTTCGGACGGGTCGTCGCGGAAATACAGGTACCAGACCGCGACCCAGATGAAGCTCACCCCACCCAGGATCACGAAGCTGGTGCGCCAGCCGAAATGATAGATCAGGTAGGCGACGATCGGGGGCGCGACTGCGTTGCCCAGCCGCGCGAAGGCGTGAGTGATGCCCTGCGCGAAGCCGCGCCGGCCCGGGGCCGTCCAGTTCTGCATCGCCCGCGTTGCGGTCGGGAAGGTCGCGCCCTCGCCGAAGCCGAGCAGGACCCGGGCGAGGAACAAGCTCACCAACCCGCCGACCATCCCGGTCAGGATCGTTGCCATGGCCCAGATCAGGCCGCAGACCAGCAGCGTCCGCCGGGCGCCGAACTTGTCGCCGACCGACCCCCCGATCACTTGGAAGATCGCGTAGGGGTAGGCGAAGGCCGACAGGATCAGGCCGAAATCGGTCTTCGACATGCCGAAATCACGGATGATCTCGGCGCCCGCCGTGGCGATGTTCACCCGGTCCAGATAGGTGATGAAATACATCACACAGAGCAGGCCGAGCACGCCATTCGTGGCGCTTACGCGCTTCGCCATCGACCGTTCCTTCCCATAGCGGCGTTGCCGCTGCCGGCCGCCCGGCGCCTCAACCTGCGGTTGGGCGCTCTCTCGTAATGCATTATTCAAACGCTTCGAGAGGCGAATGGCAACCCGAAATCACGCCGTGTCCGGGAATTGACGATGGGCGCTTCAACGGAAACGGGGGCCGCAAGGGCCCCCGTTCCGGGTTGGTCGATCGTGGCGGCCGGCTCAGGCGGTGGCGGGCTGCAACTGTCCGGACGCTTCGGCAGGCGCCGTGCCGAGCGCCTTGCCGCGCGGCCCGACCCAGCGTCCGACCCATTTGCGCTGCCAAAGCGCAAGGCATCCCAGCACGATCGCGGTGAACGCCGCGTAGCCGATGAAGCCGTACGAGAACGAGCCGGTATATTGCTTCGACAGGCCCATGACGTTCGGCAGGATCGCCCCGCCAAGTGCACCGACCTCGCCGATCATCGAACCGGCGACCGCGGTGTTGTTGGGCCAGCGCAGGGGCACCAGCTGGAACAGCGCGCCGTTGCCGGCTCCGAGCGCCGCGAAGCACAGCATGAACAGGATCGTGGTCAGCGCCAGCGACGGGGTCGCGGTGAGCGACAGGAACGTCGCGATGGCGGCGAGCAGCACCACCGACAGCACCGCGATCCCGCCCATCCGGTCGGCGAAATAGCCGCCGACGATCCGGATCCCCGAGCCCATGAAGGCCGCCAGCATGGTCAGCCGGCCGGCCTCGACCTTGGTCACGGCGAACTGCTCGTAGAAGAAGGTCGGCAGGAAGTTCGACAGCCCGACGAAGCCGCCGAAGGTGATGACGTAGATCAGCGAGAAGGCCCAGCCGTCCTTGGTGAACAGGCAGGCGATGTGCTCCTTGAAGGACTGGTGCTCGGTATCCGGCGGCTCCTTCGCCAGCACGATCATGACCACGAGCGGCAGCAGCATCACGACGCCTGCGAAGGCGTAGGTCGTCTGCCAGCCATAGGCCTGCGCCAGCGGCGGGGCGAACAGCACGGCCAGCACCGTCCCGGAATTGCCGGCGCCCGCAATGCCCATGGCGAGCCCCTTGTGCTCAGGCGGGAACCAGCCCGAGCCCAGCGACAAGGCAACGCCGAAGGACGCACCGGCGATGCCGAGCAGCACGCCCATGGCGAGCACGTCGCTGTAAGAGGAGACGAAGAGATAGCCGTAGGCCATCGCCAGCATGATCACGCTCATCTCGGTGATCGCAGCGTTCTTGCGGCCGATATACTGGGCCAAGACGCCGAGCGGGAAGCGCATCAGCGCGCCCGCCAGGATCGGCAACGAGATCATGAAACCGGTCTGCGCCGGCGTCAGCTTGTAGGTCTCTGTAATGAACGGACCCATGGCACCGTTCAGGACCCAGATCGCAAAGCAGAAATCGAAGTAGAGGAATGCCGCGAACAGAGTTGGGGGGTGCCCCGACTTCATTACCGTCTTGAAGCTGGCCATAGGGGTGCTCGTCTATAGTGGGCGAACCGCAACGCGGTCGCTCATGCCGGGGGATCCGGACTCACACCGTCCGCTATTTGGAGCGTCGTTGCTCCATGGCCGCAGCAGGCGCGGCTTCCTCCGCAATGCAGCAAGCGTGCCAGATCGCACGCTGCGGTGGTGGCGACCTCCAGAGGGCGTACGCCTACATGCCGATCGCCATCCGGGCGTGACGGTGCCGCTCCCGAAGGCAAAGCTGCCGAGTAAACGGGCGCCGCACCACCTCGCGGACCGACCCTCTCGGATCCTGCGCAGGCTTCGCGGATCGCCGGTCTTGGGTCCGTCAGCTCAGAACGCGATCACCGTAGCGGCACAACGGCAACAGTACCCCGGAGAAGAGCATTGCAGACTGCCCGACACCGGCAACGCAACTTGGCGGCGACACCGGATATTTGCTAAGTCACGGACTGAGCTGGGCCACGTATTCGTGCCAGCCCGCTCGATCGCGCGCCGCCACGCCTTGCGGTGTCGCCATCTAAGGAAATCGTTGCATGTCCGCCCCGATCCGCCGCCTTTGTCTGGCCGGCCTTGCCGCCCTCGCGTTGACCGCCACCGCTCATGCCCAGGGTCGCGGCCCAGTCGCCGAATCCGGCATCGACGGCTTCGGCGATGACGGCCAACTTTATCAGGATCAGAACGGCGCGCTCTATGTGCGGCGCGGCGGTCGCTACCTGCCCTATACCGGACGCACGGACATCGTTCGCCCGGTGCCGGCCGCACCGGTCGCACCGCCCCCGGCGGCCGATCTGGAGGCAGACCCGACCCAGCCGGCCCGGCCCGGCAGTGCCGCGGGTGCTCCGGGGCTTTCGCCCCTGGAAGCCGCGAAGGCCAAGGCCGTTCTGCGAGCACCGGACAACGAGCCGATCGATTACGCGAAGGCTTACGGGCCGGTCACGGACGACGTGTTCCCGATTCAGGCTTTCAACTACAAGAAGATGAACCCGGCGTTCCTGCGCCAGGAGATCGCCTACAACGGCCCGTATGAGCCCGGGACAATCATCGTCGATCCGCGGGCGCACCAACTGACCCTGGTCCAGGAAAACGGCCGGGCGCGCCGTTACGGTGTCGGCGTGGGCAAGCAGGGCTTCGCGTGGTCGGGCAACGCGATGGTCAATTCCAAGCAGGCTTGGCCGGATTGGTACCCGCCGAAGGAGATGATCGCCCGCAGCCCGAAGCTGGCGAGCGAGGTCGACAAGCTTCAGAGCGGCCTCGGCGTCGCCGGCGGCCTGCGCAACCCGCTCGGAGCCCGCGCCATGTACCTCTGGCAGGGCAACAAGGACACGCTGTTCCGCATTCACGGCACCCTTGAGCCGTTCTCGATCGGCAAGAGCGTCTCGTCGGGCTGCATCCGGATGATCAATCAGGACGCGATCGACCTGTTCAGCCGCGTCACGGTCGGCAGCAAGGTGGTGGTGCTGAACTGATCCCGCTGTGGTTCTGGGCGCCGATGATCGGTGCTTCAGACCAGACCGCGCCGATGCTCGCCGAGGATCCGGCGGACGGTGCCGGCCTCGGAGCGGTAGACGACGGTCTCGGTCTGGATCCGGTCCGGCCGGAAGCGGACGCCCCGTAGCAGCGCGCCATCGGTGACGCCGGTGGCTGCGACGATCACGTCGCCGCTCGCCAGATCGGTGAGATCGTATTTCCGGTCGAGATCCACGATCCCCATCTCGGCGGCCCGGCGGCGGCGTTCGGCCGTGTCGAGGATCAGCCGTCCCTGCATCTGGCCACCGATGCAGCGCATCGCCGCGGCGGCCAGCACGCCCTCTGGGGCCGCGCCGATCCCGAGATAGAGATCGATGCCGGTTTCCTCCGGGCTCGCCGTGAAGATGATCCCGGCGATGTCGCCATCCGAGATCAGGCGGACTGCGGCTCCGGCTTCCCGCACCTCGGACACGAGTGCCGCGTGACGGGGCCGGTCCAGGATCAGTGCGGTGATCTGCCGGGGATCGACGCCCTTGGCACGGGCGAGCGCGCGGACATTGTCGGTGGGGCTCGCATCGAGATCGACCAGGCCGGCCGGGTAACCCGGACCGATGGCGATCTTCTGCATGTAGACATCGGGGGCCGCCAGCAGGGAGCCGCGCTCCGCCATCGCCATGACGGCGATCGCCCCGGGCATATCCTTGGCGCAGAGCGTCGTGCCTTCGAGGGGATCGACGGCGATGTCGACCTCGGGCCCCTCGCCGCGGCCGAGCTGCTCGCCGATGAACAGCATCGGCGCCTGATCGCGCTCGCCCTCCCCGATCACCACGGTGCCCCGAACCGGCAGACCGTTGAGTTCGTCGCGCATGGCATCGACCGCGGCCTGATCGGCGGCCTTCTCGTCACCCTTTCCACGGAGGCGGGCCGCCGCGATGGCAGCCCGCTCGGTCACCCGGGCGAGCTCCAGGGCGAGCATGCGCGGCACCCCGCGGGAAGCGGGTATCTGAGTGTCGGCCATCGTTTCCTGCCTGTGTCCGGGTCCGATCTGTGTCGGATCCCGATCTAAACGCCGTCGGGCGAGCGACGTTCAGCCTAAGCGCCGTTTCGGGCGAGCCCATAAACTACGTTACGTCGGCGCATCGGATCGTTTCGCCGGGCTCGCCGATCGTCATCGCTTGGCCGTCCGGTCTCGCGCGGGCGACGATCGTGGACCGTTATTCGCGCTCGATCCGGATCACCTGTGGCGGCTCGGCCAGCAGCCCGTCCGCATCGATGGCATCCAGCGCGGCGCGAATGCTGCCTTCCGTGGCCGCATAGGTGATCAGCACCAGCGGAACCGGCCGGCCCGAGCGCCCGCGCGGATCAGAACCGCCGCCCTCGGTGCGGCGCTGCAGGATGCTCTCCAGCGAGATCTCGCGCTCGGCCATCCGCTGCGCGACGCCGGCCGCGACGCCCGGCCGGTCGTGGACCGTGAGCCGGATGTAGTAGCCGCCCTCGTGGCGCTGCATCTCGACGCGCTCGCTCGCGCGCATGGCGGCAGACGGAATGCCGAACGTCGGCCGCACGATGCCGCGCGCCACATCGGCGATGTCGGCCAAGACCGCGGAGGCCGTCGCCTCCCCGCCGGCGCCCGGCCCGATCAGGGTCAATTCGCCGACCGCATCGGCATCGACGGTGACCGCGTTGGTGACGCCCATGACCTGGGCGATGGCCGAAGATTTCGGCACCATGGTGGGATGCACGCGCTGCTCGATTCCGGCCTCGGTCGCCTGCGCGACGCCGAGCAGCTTGATCCGGTAGCCGAGCTCGTCGGCCATGCGCAGGTCGAGGGGCTGGACGCGGGAGATCCCCTCCACCGACACGCCCTCCGCGTCGATGGCGGTGCCGAAGGTGAGGCTCGTCAGGATCGCGAGCTTGTGGGCGGTGTCGAAGCCTTCGACATCGAAGGTCGGATCCGCCTCCGCGTAACCCAGCGCCTGCGCATCCTTGAGGCAGGCCTCGAAGGTCAGGCCCTCGCGCTCCATCCGGCTGAGGATATAGTTGCAGGTGCCGTTGAGGATTCCGTAGACGCGCGACACGGCGTTGCCGGGCAGACCCTCCCGCAGCGTCTTGATCACCGGGATGCCCCCGGCGACCGCCGCCTCGTAGGCCAGGGCGACGCCGCGCGCCTCGGCCAAAGCCGCGAGCGCCGCGCCGTGACGGGCGAGCAGCGCCTTGTTGGCGGTCACCACCGGCTTGCCGGACTCAAGGGCCGCTTCGACGACGGTCTTGGCGGCGCCCTCAGCCCCGCCGATCAACTCGATGACGACGTCCACGGTGCCGGACTTTGCCAGGGCGACGGGATCGTCGAACCACGCGATGCCCGTTAGAACGAGGCCGCGGTCACGGTTCCTGTCGCGCGACGAGACTGCGGTAACCTGCAGATCGAGTCCCGCGGCGGCCAAGGCCGTCCGGCGGCGTTCCACCATCCGGACCACGGACGCACCGACGGTGCCGAGCCCGGCGATCCCGAGGCGAAAACTCACTGGCATGACCCCTTCCGTGCCCGGACGACCGCGAGAAACCGGGCGCCCGATGCGGCGCTCTTCTGCAAGAAATCCGGCCGCGCCGCAAGGAAATCGCCTGCATGGCGGGCGCAGCTCAACCGACGGTTTGGCGATGCCGGATGGCCGTCGCCACCAGGGCGTACAGCACGGCGGCATTCAGCAGATGCCACAGCGCGTGGGTTCCGGTCGGCAGGATCGTGCAGACGGATCGGTCGAGGGTCCGCGCGGTGAGCGAGACCAGGAACAGCACGCCGATCCCGGCGAGTCGCCGTCCGGTGCCGGTGATGCGCTCCTCCGGCCGTCCGATGGTCGCGGCGGCCATCCCGAACAGCGCGACCAGAGCGGGCAGGTAATCGATGGAGCCGTTGCTCACACCCGCGACGTCGAGTCCGGTGAGGCGTTCGAGGACGGGCGTCAAGCAGAGGCCGAACAGGGCGAACGCCGCGGTCATGCTGACGACCGCAACCAGGGGGAGGCGCAGGTACCGCCGGAGCGCAAGGGCGAGATACGCGTCGATGAACAGCGCGATCGGAATCACGTCGGCGAGCATCGACCAGAAGACCGCCAGCGTGTGGAACAGGAACGAGCCGATTCCGACAACCGCGACGAGGCCCGACAGGGCCAGTCCGGCGCGATCCGGCGGGGCGGTTCGCGCCGCGCGGCGCGCCCCTGCTGCGGCGGCAATCAGGAAGGCGGCGTTCGAGAGGGCGTTGACCGGTTCGGCCCAGACTTCGCCGCCGGTCCGCTCGCAATAGGCCCGCACGGGTTCGAACCAATCCATCCGGCGACCTCGGAATGCTTCGTTTGCCAAGAGACCGGCACCGCGACGGGCACGGATTGCGAATCTGGCACCGGGCCGGCCTTGCCAGCGCGCCGCGAAGCGCGGATGACGGCCCTGCGGCGATCGGATGCGAGGCGATGCGGATCACGACCTGGAACGTCAATTCGATCAAGCAACGGCTCCCCCACCTGCTGGCGTTCCTCGACGAGGCCAAGCCCGACGTGGTCTGCCTGCAGGAGCTGAAATGCCAGGACGACGCGTTTCCCAGGGCGGAGGTCGAGGGCGCCGGCTATGCGGTCGAGACGCTGGGCCAGAAGGCCTATAACGGCGTCGCCCTGCTGGTCCGCGCGCCGCTTGCGATGACCGAGGTCCGGCGCGGCCTTCCCGGCGATACCGAGGACGAACAGGCCCGCTACATCGAGGCCCTGATCTCCGGGGCCGACACGCGGCCGGTCCGCGTCGCTTCGATCTACCTGCCGAACGGCAATCCCGTGGACAGCCCGAAATACCCCTACAAGCTCGCCTTCCTGGAGCGCTTGCGGCTCCATGCGTGCGCGCTGATGCAGGACGAGAATGCGGTGGTGCTGGCGGGCGACTACAACGTCATCCCCGATGCCGCCGACGCCGCTGATCCGGAGGCGTGGCGCTCGGATGCGCTGTTCCTGCCGCAGAGCCGCATGGCGTTCCGCGCGCTTCTTGCCGAGGGCTACACCGACGGCCTTCGGGCCTGCGACCCGCGCGACGGGCTCTACACGTTCTGGGACTATCAGGCCGGCTGCTGGCAGCGGAACGCGGGCATCCGGATCGACCACCTGCTGCTCTCGCCCCAGGCCGCCGACCGCCTGGTCTCGGCCTCGGTGCAGAAACACCTGCGCGGGCTGGACAAGCCGTCCGACCATGTGCCGGTCACGGCCGAATTGTCGGCAGGCTGACACGGCGCCCTATGTAAGCGGTGGGTCGCGGCGCTGAAGCGGCCGCGTCCACCAGCATGGGAGTTCCGCTTGATCGTCTACGGTACCGGTTATTCGCCCTACGTCCGCAAGGTTCTGGTCTCGCTGGTCGAGAAAGGCGTGTCGTACGAGCACAAGCCCTTGATGTTCCACGACCCCGATCGGGACTTTCAGGCCTGCAGCCCACTCGGGAAAATCCCGGCCATTGAGGATGACGGATTCCACCTCGCCGATTCTTCGGCCATCCTCTGGTACTTGGAGCGCAAGCACCCGAGCCCGACTCTGGTCCCGACCGATCCGAAGGTCCTCGGCCGCGCCGTCTGGTTCGACAAGTTCGGCGACACCGAACTCTTCGGCAAATTGATCGTGCCGTTTGTCGAGCGGGTGCTCAAGCCCAACATGAAGAAGCAGCCCACCGACGAGGCCGCGGTGACCAAGGCGCTCGATACGGATCTGCCGCCGCTCTTCGACTATCTGGAGGGTGAGATTTCCGGACCGTATCTGGCCGGGGATGCCTTCAGCATCGCCGACATCTCGATCGCGACCGGGTTTTACAATTTCCACTTGGCGCAGGCGCAGGTCGATTCCGGCCGTTGGCCCAAACTCGCGGCCTATGTCGAGGCCACGCTGGCGCGGCCCTCGTTCCAGACCGCCCTGGAGGCGCGGAAGGGCTGAGGCCCGGCCGAAGCCGGCGGCGTTCAGCGCCGCCGGCGGATCGAACCCACGGTCTGGAGCTGGGTCTGCGCCTCGGTGCGGTCGTCCTCGGCGGCGGCGGCCCAGTTCTTGTCGAACAGCGCGACGATCCAGTCGTCCTTGCGGCCCTCCGCCCCCTCCCGGGCCAAGGATAGCCACATCAGGCCCTTCACGCGCTGGATCGGCACCCCGCCGAGGCCGTTGATCAGCATGTCGCCGAGCAGAGCCTGGGCGGGATGATGCCCCTTCTCGGCGGCGAGGTTGAACCAGCGCGCCGCCTGCCGGGGATCCGATTCGACGCCGGTGCCGTCGAGGTAGAGCCGGGCCAGATTGTACTGCGCGTTGGGGTCGCCGTAGTAGGACGCCGCGTAATTGAACATATCGTAGGCGCGCTCGGGGTTCGGGCGCACGTAGGTACCCTTGATTCCCTCAAGGAAGTAGGTGCCGAGCGCCGTGAACGCGCTGCCGAGTACCGCCGAGTTCTGCGGATCGGGCCCGTCATCGGTGCTGGCATCGGCGATCCGGGAAAAGAACTCGAACGCCTTCAGGTCGTCGTGGGGCACGCCGTCGCCATCGGCGTACATCCGGCCGAGCTTCCACAGGGCCAAAGCATGACCCTGGCCGGCGGCATATTCGAGCGCCCGGGCGGCACCCTGCTTGTCGCCGGCATTGTACTCGCGCATCCCGGCGCGGAGCGCGTCCTTGGCCGAGCGATAGGCCTTGTCGGCCACCGGCACCGGGATGGGTGTCCGGATGTTGGCGTCTAGGGCGCGCGGCGCATCGGTCGGCACAGCCAGCAGGATCAGGGCCCAGCCGGCAAGCGCAGCTTTTCCGACGATCCGGAACCGACTGGGATCGGCCCCGGCCGGCGCCCTGCGCCGACTGAGGTCAGTCCTAGACGTCCGCATAGCTCTGCGTCTCCTTGGCACCCCCTGGGTGCGTGACGGCGCCGTAGAGCGCCGGGCCGACGCCCTGCGCGTATTTCCAGAGATAGCCGGAGGTCGCGGTGTTGCCCCGGGGCGTCCAGGCCTTGCGCCGTTCGGCCAGCTCCTCGTCCGACAGGGCAACGCTGAGCGTGCCCTGGATCGCGTCGAGGGTGATGATGTCGCCGTCGCGGATCAGCCCGATCGGGCCGCCGACCGCGGCTTCCGGCCCGACATGGCCGACGCAGAAACCGCGGGTCGCGCCCGAGAAGCGGCCATCGGTGATCAGCGCGACCTTGTCGCCCATGCCCTGGCCGTAGAGGGCCGCAGTGGTCGACAGCATCTCGCGCATCCCGGGGCCGCCGCGCGGACCCTCGTAGCGGATGACCAGAACCTCGCCTTCCTTGTAGGTGCGGGACTGGACGGCCTCGAAGCAGGCCTCTTCGCCGTCGAACACGCGGGCCGGACCGGTGAAAACCTGCTTCTCGGCCGCCATGCCGGCGACCTTCACGATCGCACCCTCCGGGGCGAGATTGCCCTTGAGGCCGACGACGCCGCCGGTGGGCGTGATTGGCCGGTTGGCCGGATAGACCACGTCCTGATCCGGGTTCCAGGTCACCCGGTCCATGTTCTCCGCGATGGTCCGGCCGGTCACCGTCAGGCAGTCGCCATGCATGAAGCCGTGATCGAGCAACGTCTTCATCAGAAGCGGGATGCCGCCGACCTCGAACATGTCCTTGGCGACGTAGCGGCCGCCGGGCTTCAGATCCGCAATGTACGGTGTGCGCCGGAAGATTTCGGCCACGTCGAACAATGTGAACTCGATGCCGCACTCGTGCGCGATCGCCGGCAGGTGCAGGGCCGCATTGGTCGAGCCGCCGGAGGCGGCGACCACGGTGGCGGCGTTCTCCAGGGCCTTGCGGGTGACGATGTCGCGCGGGCGGATCTGCTTGGCGAGCAGCTCCATCACCTTCTCGCCGGCCGTGGCGCAGAACTTATCGCGGATCTCGTAGGGCGCCGGCGCGCCCGCCGAGTAGGGCAGCGCGAGGCCGATCGCCTCGGAGACGGTCGCCATGGTGTTGGCGGTGAACTGCGCGCCGCAGGCGCCCGCCGAGGGGCAGGCGACCTGCTCCAGCTCGTCGAGATCCTCCAGGCTCATGTCGCCGACCGCGACCTTGCCGACCGCCTCGAACAGATCCTGGACGGTCACCGGCTTGCCGCGGAACGAGCCCGGCAGGATCGAGCCGCCGTAAATGAAGATCGACGGGACGTTGAGACGAACCATCGCCATCATCATCCCAGGCAGCGACTTGTCGCAGCCGGCCAAGCCGACCAGTGCGTCGTAGGCGTGGCCGCGCATGGTCAGCTCGACCGAATCGGCGATGACCTCGCGGGACGGCAGCGAAGCGCGCATGCCGCCATGGCCCATGGCGATGCCGTCGGTCACCGTGATGGTGCAGAACTCGCGCGGCGTCCCGTGAGCGGCGGCGACACCCTTCTTCACCGCCTGCGCTTGGCGCATCAGCGAGATGTTGCAGGGCGCGGCTTCGTTCCAGCAGGAGGCGACACCGACCAGCGGCTGATGGATCTGCTCGCGGGTCAGCCCCATGGCGTAGAGATAGGAGCGGTGCGGAGCGCGATCCGGCCCCTCGGTCACGTGGCGGCTCGGCAGCTTCGACTTGTCGTTCAAACGCGTCACCATGAACCCGGACACAGCCTTCGCACCACCGATCCCGAGCGGGTGCGAAGGACCGCGGCGCGTCGCTATCTGCGATGCGCCGGAACCGTCATCCGCGTGCTCGGAAAACCTCGTTCGTTAACGGTAAAGCGTTGTCGAAATTGCCGTTTACCGCGGATGTTGAGGTGGGCCCGGACTATGGCGGGATCGCGGCGTTTACGGGCAGGTCTCGGGGCGGATCCGGGATCGTTTTACGGTGTTGCGACCCCGCCACAGCCACGCTTCAGCGCTTTTCGCGAACCGGTGATAGGTTAAAGATTCAACCCATTCGGCAAATAGATTGCCACGGCGTTCTAAATGACAGGGCGGGTTCGGATGTTGTTTCTCCGCCCATCTAAACTTCTATCGAAGAAATTCTGGAAATAACAACTTAAATTATACTTGAGTAGTATTTTAGTGAGAGACAAAGATTTTGATAATACTGTAAATCTGTGACGGATTGGTTACGCGAATCCGCGGGGCGCTGGGTTGAGTTCGGGCGAACGGTGGCTGCGGGCCCAGCGCATCGCCTATGGCGAGGACGGTTCCGACCATCGTCGTGCGCACCATGCCGGAAGGGCTTCGGACCCCACGAACGAAGAGCCGGTGGAGTCTGAGACCGTCGGACGTCCCGTGGTTTTCAGCCTATCAGGCCGCTCCGGCGTGCGGTGCCGGGATCTCGGTCGAGATCGCCTCCACGGTGCGGGGCATCGGGCTGCCCTGCCCGTCCGCGCGCTGGATCCGAACCTGCTGGTTCACAGGCTGCATGTTGCCGAACGGCGTCGAGAAGGCGATCTCGGCGGCGTCGCGCCCGACGCCGATCCGCACCAGCCCGTCGAGATCCGCCTGCCGCGTGGCGTCGAACAGCCACCAGCGGCCGTCGAGATAGGCCTCGAACACCGCGTGGAAATCGCTCGGCACGAGGCCGTGGGCGTAGCAGCTCACGAACCGGGCGGGGATGCCCAATGCCCGGCAGAAGGCGGTGCCGATATGCGCGAAATCTCGGCACACGCCGGCGCGCTTGAGCAGCGACTCATCCGCGGTCGTCTCACCATCGCTCGTGCCGGGTTGGTAGGTGATGTGGTCGTGGATCCAGTTGCAGATCTGGTTCACCCGGGCGTGCCCCTTCGGCAAAGCGCCGAACTCCGCCAGGGCATAGGGCGTCAGCCGGTCCGAGGAGACGAAGCGGCTCGGCAACAGGAAGGGCAGGATGTCGAGGGGCAATTGCCCGATCGGTGTTTCGTTGATGGTGGCGGGATCGGCCCGGTGCACCGTCAGATCAACTTCGGCGTTGTATTCCAGCGCGAACTGGCCGGTGGGCACATTGACCGCCAGGTAGCGGTTCAGCATGTCGGGCGTCGTGTAGATGTCGCGCTTGAGATTTGGCGTCAGGACGAGGCTTTCGCTCAGGACCTCGACGCTCTTCAGCTTGGCCACCTCCAGATTGAAGATGAAGGTGGTATCCGAGAGTATGTTGTAGGACAGGCTGCAACCAAGCGTGTAGCGCATCGGATTTCCTTGCCGGGCGATGCCCTTTTCGCCGTCCAAGCAAGGGGCGGGCCCGATTGCCGGTTCCGGCTCAGGCTGTTTTCGGCTGCATCACCACGGTGAGCGAGCGTACACCCTGCGCCCCGTGGATCAGTACGCCTTCGATGTCAGCGGTCGCCGAGGGGCCGGTGTGCAGAACCGCGTAGGCCGAATGGCCGAATTCGCGCCGCCGATAGGCCGCCTGGACGTTCGGCAGGATATCGGCCGGATCGAGCAGCACCACCAGGTGTTGGGCGAGGTAGGCCACGGCGTTGACGATCAGCTGGTCTTCCGTGAACAGGACCGAGCCCGTCTCGGCGATGCCGAACACCGCGCGGACCACCGCCACGTCGACATCCTCCACCTCCTGCGGGTAGCGTACGCTCCGCAGGTCGCGATTGCCGGTCAGCTCCGGGACTGCCGAGGCGATGACCTTCGCACCGTCGAGCCGTTCACGAACCTCCGCGAAGACGTCACCGGCCCGGGGCTCGGCCACCCGGCCGCCCATGCGCTTCAGCCGTTCCCCGAACTCGGCCACGAGATCGTCGCCAACCAGGGCTGCGAACAGCGGCAGCTCCGGCATCGGGAAATCGCCGGACGGCCGGTTCCGGCGGATCTCGGCCAGGATCGCGTCGCGTGCGCTCATCGACCCGCGTCCTTCATACGGTTCTGCTTGTACCAGGCGTGGAAGGTCTGGCGCGGCGCCTCGGGCATCTCGCGCTTCTTCCCCCAGGTGTTGAGCGGGTTGTAGACGGCGAAGCGCGGCAGCACTTTGAGCGCCGAATCCGCCGCACCGATCGCCGCCCGGTAGGCGGCCGGACGCGACAGGACCGCACCCGCGGCCTTCATCATGCCCTGCTTGAGCGCCGGGATCTGGTGCTCCTCGACCAGAACCTTGCGCCAAGCAAAGATCTGCTCGTGGATGTTGATCTTTACCGGGCAGACGTTGGTGCAGGAGCCGTTCATCGTAGAAGAAAACGGCAGCGTCGAGTATTTCCGTTTGTTGAAGGTCGGATCGATGATCAGCCCGATCGGCCCTGAATAGGTCGCCCCGTAGGACAGTCCGCCCGAGCGCCGGTAGACCGGGCAGGTGTTCATGCATGCGCCGCAGCGGATGCATTTCAGGGAGGTCCAGAACTCCTCCAGGCCGAGGCGCTCGGACCGGCCATTATCGACCAGCACCATGTGCATCTCGGTGCCCTTGCGGGGCGCGCGGAAATGCGAGGTGTACTGGGTGATCGGCGAACCCAGAGCCGAGCGCGACAGCAGGCGGATGAACACGCCGAGATGCTCGACCTTCGGGATGATCTTCTCGATGCCGATCGAATGGATCTGCAGCGGCGGCACGTTGCCCGACAGGTCGGCATTGCCCTCGTTGGTGCAGGTGACGACCGAGCCGGTCTCCGCGATGGCGAAGTTGCAGCCGGTCATGCCGGCATCGGCCTGCAGGATGTACGGCCGGGTCGTCTCCCGCTGGCTCTCGGCGAGGTAGTGGGCGTCGTCGTTGTTGGGGTCGGTGCCGAGGGTCTTGGCGAAAACCTCGGCCACGTCCATCCGGGTCTTGTGGACCGCCGGGGCGACGACGTGGCTCGGCTCCTCGTTGTCGAGCTGCTGGATCCGCTCGCCGAGATCGGTCTCGATCACCTCGATGCCGTTGGCGTCCATGTGGTGGCGGAAGCCGCACTCCTCGGTGAGCATCGACTTCGACTTAACCAGGGTCTTGGCGCCGTGGCTCTTCAGGATCTCCAGGACGATCCGGTTGTGGTCGGCCCCGTCCTTGGCCCAGTGGACGTGGACGCCGTTGGCCTTCGCGGCCGCCTCGAACTGCTCCAGATACTGGTCGAGGTGGCTCAGCGTGTGCGTCTTGATCTGCGAGGCGAGCTCGCGCAGCTCCTCCCACTCGGGGATGCCATGCGCGGCGGTATCGCGCTTCTTGCGCAGATCCCAGAGGCGCTCGTCATGGGCGGCCTGATGCAGCGGCGCCGCGAGGAAGCGTTCGGCCGCCTCGGCCTGATCGATCGGCCGGTTGCCGCGGATCTTGGCGCCCCGGGGCTGCTTCTCGCGCACCTGCGGGGCGCGGATCGGCTTCGAAGCAGCCTCGGCGTGCTGAAGCCGGGTGCCGTCCTGCGCGCGCTCGCCCTCGTCGTCACGGGCCCGGACTTCCGGGTGGATGACGCCCTCGCGCTCGCGGGGATTGAGATCCTCGACGCTCATGCGGCGGCTCCGTTCATCACCTGCGCGATGTGGATATATTTGAGCGGCAACCCCAGGCGCTCGGCGCAGCCCTTCTGGTGCATCAAGCAGGAGGAATCGGCCGAGACGACGTATTCGGCCCCGGCCCGATTCTGATCAGCGACCTTGTCGTAGCCCATCTTGGCCGAGACCGCCGGTTCGAACACCGAAAAGGTCCCGCCGAAGCCGCAGCACTCGTCCGGCCGGGCGAGGTCCACCAGCTCGACGCCGTTCACGAGGCGCAGCAGGTCGAGGGGCTTCGAATAATAGGGCTTCACCAGCTCGCTCGGCCGGGCGTGGTGGATGCCGCGCAGGGCGTTGCAGTTGGTGTGGTAGGCGACGCGGTGGGGGAAGCTGGCCCAGGGCAGCGCCTCGACCTTCAGCACGTCATGCATGAACTCGACCAGCTCGTAAGTGCTGGCGCGAACGTGGCGGACTTCATCGGTCTGCGGGATCGCAGTCAGGTGCTCGCGCACCTGATGAACGCAGGAGCCCGACGGGGCGACCACGTAGTCGAAGCCCGAGAAATTCTTGACGAACAGGGCCTCGGTGGCAGCGGCTTCCGCGTGACAGCCGGTGTTGGTCATCGGCTGGCCGCAGCAGGTCTGATCGAACGGATACTCCACCGTGCAGCCGAGCCGCTCCAGCAGCTCCAGGGTGGCGATCCCGACCTCCGGCTCGAAGGCATCGACGTAGCACGGCACGAACAGGCCGACCCGCATGGTCCGGCACCCCCCTGGATCGCCGCTCCGTTGACCTGGAACGGTTCGAGACTGATCCTCAGGGTCTATCGGATGAGGTTGGTCTTGGCGAGGTCGAGAACCGCGTCACCGCGTCCATCCATCACGGCCCGCAGGACATAAAGGCTGAATCCTTTCACCTGTTGCCCGTCGATCTTGGGCGGCATCGAAAGCTCGTTGCGGGCCGTGCGCACGTCGAGGAGCGAGGGGCCGTCGAAGGCCAGGAACTCGCGCATGGCGCCGGGCAGCTCGGCAGGATCCTCGACCCGCAGGGCGAAGATGCCGGCGGCCCGCGACATCGCGGCGAAATCCGGATTGTCGAGGGCGACGCCGGTCTCGAGGTAGCCGGCGGCCTTCATCTCCAGCTCGACGAAGCCCAGCGTGCCGTTGTTGAACACCACGACCTTCAGCGGCAGCCGGTGCTGCCGCAACGTCAGGAAGTCGCCCATCAGCATGGCGAAGCCGCCGTCGCCGCACAACGCGATCACCTGCCGGTCTGGCTGGCACGCCTGCGCGCCGATGCCCTGCGACAGGGCGTTGGCCATCGAGCCATGGACCCAGGAGCCGAGGAGCCGGCGCCGCCCGTTCATGGCCAAATAGCGCGCCGCCCAGATGGTCGGCGTGCCGACGTCTGCGGTGAAGATGGCGTCATCGGATGCCGCTTCGCTGATCGTGCGGGCGAGGTATTGCGGGTGCAGCGGCCCGCCCGCCTTGCCGGTGGCCAGCTCATCGAGCCCGGTACGCGCCTTGGCGTAGTGCTTCAGGCTGGCATCCAGGAAGGACCGGTCGGTCTTGGACTTCAGCCGCGGCAGCAGCGCCCGGAGCGTCGCGCCCACATCGCCGACGAGGCCGAGTTCGATTCGGCAGCGACGGCCGAGCTCGGTGGGGCGCAGGTCGATCTGCGCGACCTTCGCCTCCTGCGGGTAGAACTGCTTGTAGGGGAAGCCCGTGCCGAGCATCAGCAGCGTGTCGCACGCCATCATGGCGGCGTAGCCCGAGGCGTACCCGATCAGTCCGGTCATGCCGACATCGTAGGGGTTGTCGAACTCCACGAACTCCTTTCCGCCGAGCGCGTGGACGATCGGGCTTTTCAGCGCCTCGGCGAGTTGGAGCAGCTCGGCATGGGCGCCCGCGCAGCCGCGCCCGCACAGCAGCGTGACGCGCTTGCCGGCATTGAGCAGGGCGGCCAGCGCGTCGAGTTCCGGATCCGCCGGCCGCACGACCGGCTTGGCGGGGATCAGCCCGGCCCGCGGCGCCAGTGCGCGCTTCGGCGCCTCGCGGAGCGCGACATCGCCCGGGATCACGATGACCGCGACGCCGCCCTCCCCGACCGCAGCGCGGATCGCGTTCTCCAGCACGAAGGGCATCTGGGCCGGGTCGGAGACCATCTCGCAATAGTGGCTGCAGTCGCGGAACAGCTCGGTGGGCTTGGTCTCCTGGAAATAGCCCGAGCCGATCTCGGGCGACGGGATGTGGGCGGCGATCGCCAGCACCGGCGTCCGGCTGCGATGCGCATCGTAGAGCCCGTTGATCAGGTGCAAGTTGCCCGGCCCGCAGGAGCCGGCGCAGACGGCGAGTTGTCCGGTCACCTGCGCCTCGCCGGCCGCCGCGAAGGCGGCGGCCTCCTCGTGACGGGTGTGGATCCAGTCGATCCGCCCACGCGCGCGCAGCGCCTCCGTGATGCCGTTCAGGCTGTCGCCGACCACCCCGTAGACACGCGCGACACCCGCTTCCTGAAGGGTCTCGGCGACGACGTCCGCGACGTTGCTGATGCGCATGATCCGGCTCCGGGTTTGACCTTGGTCGGGAAAGTGGGACCCGAGCCTCGGAAGTCACCCCGGGCAACGCACCCAGAGCACGCCCCCGGGGGGACTTTCCGGCGCAACCCCGCCCGTGCGCTTGATTTCCCGCGCCCCAGAGTCGAAGGACGTCTGGAAACGTTCCGAAGAGATCATCACCATGGAAGAACTGCTCGCCCGCGTGACCGCTCGTACCGGGCTCGACGCCGCGACGGCCCAGACCGCGATCGGCCACATCCTTGCCTTCCTGCAGAAGGAAGGGCCCGAGACCGAGGTGAATCAGCTCCTGACGGCGCTGCCGGGGTCGGAATCGCTGGTCGCCGAATCCAACGCCGGCGAGACCAGCGGTGGCGGTCTGATGGGCATGCTCGGCGGCATGATGGGCGGCGGCGGCGTCATGGCGCTCGGCCAGAAGTTGATGTCGGCCGGCGTGCCGATGGGCCAGATGCAGCCTCTCGGACAGGAGCTGTTCGCGTTCGGCCGCGAGAAGGTCGGCGAAGACGCGATGGGGCCGATCCTCGGCTCAATCCCAGGTCTCAATCAGTTCGTCTGATCTCACGCTGCGGGTGCGCAGCCGCACAGCATTCGGGCTTGGCCTGGACGATCGTGAAAAAACAGTTTCCGGGCGAAAGCTTGACGGAACCTGTCACCACGATCCCCGTTATTGGGGAGCGGTCGGAATCGACGCCTTCTGCGACGTTCGCGACCGCAATCCAGCAGGCCGGCCATGCCCGTCTTCGAAGCGAAGAATCTGGACAGTTCATTCGAGGGCCAGGCTCTCCTTGCCGCGATCCTGCACCCGACACGGGCGGCGCATTCCCGCGCGCTGCGTCACGGCCGCCGTCGCGCCGAGCGTTCGGCCGCCATGGCCGATCCGCTGACGCTGGAACCGCGTTTTCCGGTCCCGGCGGACGGGTTGGTCGCGACGCCCTACCCGTCCCGCTGAAGTCTCGGACAGCTACCAAGCTTGTGGGGTGACGATCCCCTGGCGGGTCACGACCACCCAGTCCCGCCCACGGCGCTCGACGCCCTCGACCCGGCCAAAGCCCGGCAGGATCTCGCCCGGTCCGATTTCCAGGAGCCGGTGGCGGCGATTCTCTAGAATCGCCATCCCGTCATAGACCTCGCGAACGGCCCAAGCGTCGATTACCGGGGCCTTCTCCCCGCCCGTGGACTTCGGCTTCACGTCGGCCAGCTTGGCATCGGCGAGCTTCGTCTCGACGGCCTTTGCGTCCGTGACCTTGGCTTCCACAACCTTGGGCTCGACGGTCTTCGGCTCGACGCTCCGCGGCTCGGCGAGGCTCCCGGTCTGCGTCGGCTCGGCCTTCGTGACCGCAGCGGAACGGCGGTCGATCTGCGCGGCAAGGCTTGCGATTCGCGCGTTCTGCTCGCGCTCGACCTGATCGAGCCGCTCGCCGAGCGCCGCGTTCTTGGCGGTCAGGTTCTTGTCGAGCTGCGCGAAGCGCTCGCCGAGCGCGCTGCTGCGGCTCGTGGCCTCCTTGCGGGCGGTGTCGGTCGAGGCGCGCAGGTCGGCCAGAATACGATGGAGTTGCGCGATATCGCTGCTGAGACGGGCTGTCTCGGTCCGGCCGGCGTCCAGCGTCGTGCTGAGCGCCGCGACAGCGTCGCTCGACAGGCCGGACGAGTGGGTCATCGCGATGACGCCACCGCCCAGCAGGGCGCCGAGCGCGATGCAGACGCCCGGGATCGCGAGGGCCCGCCGGTCGATCCGCGGCAGAGAACGCAGCATCGCCAGCGTCCGCGCGGGGGCTTCCGGAGACATGGCGGCCTCCGGGGCCGAATCCGCATGGCCGGTCACAACGGCCTTGAGCAGGTCGTCCGGCGAAACGGCCGGCTTGGTCTCGGTCTTGGTCATCGCCCCCAACTCCGGTGCAGGACGTCACTGCAAGCCTTCGTTAAGGACGTTTGTTTACGAAACCCTTACCGACCGTGAAGAGCCACTCCCGTTCGCCGCGCCCACGGGACACGACATTTGTCCACCGCCTGGGTCGGCAAGCGCGACCTGCCCCCTCTCCCGTGCGGGAGAGGGTTGGGGTGAGGGTCGAGAAGGTTCAGGATCGAGCGCACCTTCAAGGCGCCGACAGGGTACGCCTCTTCCGGACAGGTCTCATCCCTCACCCGGCTTTCTGCGAAACACGACCTCTTCCGCACGGGAAAGGGGACCCTCGCCTCAGTCCGCGATGGTGGCGTCACTGTCGTGGACCGTGAGCAGTGCGATCGAGAGCGGCTCTG
>NZ_JAKSYH010000081.1 GCF_022829295.1 Methylobacterium sp. J-088 | reverse complement strand
CTAGGAGCCCGTCCGAGTAACGAGTTTACGCGGTGGGATGAGGGTGGAAGTGTGGGCAGACGTGGGCGTCGGCTTTGGGCTCAGTGACTGGCCTTGGCCAGCTTGAGGAGGTTGTGGGCGGTGCAGATCATCGCCCATTCGCCCCGGACTTGATCGAGGCCCCGGAGCAAGAACTGCCGGAAGCCTCTGGCCTGCTTGATCTGCCCAAACACCGGCTCCACGACCTGCTTCCTCAGGCGGTAGCGGCTCCGGCGGCCAGCCTGCTTCAGCCGCGCGGCCATCGCACGCATCAGGGGCGTCTTTGTCAGCGTCCGACGACCGGCCGCATCCGCCTCGCCGTGACGCGCCCGACCCGGAGCCAGATAGGCGGTGATCCGCCGCTCCTTCAGCGCGGCCAGGTTCGCCTCGTTGGCAAAGCCTGCATCGCCCGAGACCTCGCACGGCTTACGCCCGAGATGAGCGCGGACGTCGTCGATGAGCGGCACGAGGGCGCGGGCGTCGGCGGCGTTCGTCACGAGGCGATGCGCCACGATGATCTGATGCGCGGCATCGACGGCGATCTGCCCGTTGTAGCCCTGCACGAACCCGTCGCGCGTGGGCAGGATGCGGCTGTCCGGGTCTGTGAAGTTGCGCTGCGCCCGATCTGGCGGACCGCCGTCCTCACCACGTAGGGGTCGACCCTGCCAGCGCATGCCCGAGGACGCACCCGGCCCGCTCTCGTCCTCCGGGGTGGGCGGATCGACCGCTTCCGCTTCCAACGCGGCCTTCGCGGCGCGGATCGTCTCCAGCCGTCGCTGCTTGTCGGCCATCCAGTCCGGTGTCTCGTCGCCCCGTCGGTTCGCGCCCTGCACCGCATCCTCGGCCGCGTCCGCCTCGCGCGCCTGCTCCAGCCAGGCATCGACCTCGGCGGCCAGCGCCGGCTCGGCCGTCTTCATGCGTCCGTAGCTCATCGCCTTGTGGCGAGAGGCGTTGGCCTTCACCTTGGTCCCGTCCACCGCCACGTGGGCGAACTGGACCAAACCGGCCGCTCGGCACAGGCGCAGAACCTGCACGAAAAGGTCCGACAGGGCCACGAGGTGACGCTTGCGGAAGTCGGCGATGGTGCGGAAGTCCGGCCGTTTCAGCCCGGTCACCGCCATGACGTCGACCCGCTCCTCGCAGGCCCGAGCGAGCTGACGCGACGAGTACAGACCGCGGCTGTAGCCGTAGAGCAGAAGCGCCACCATCATTCCCGGGTGGTAGGGCGGGCAGCCGCGCTCCTCGCTGTAGGTATCGAGGATGGCCGAGAGGTCGAGCGCCTCCCGCACCGTGTCGCGAACGAAGTGCGCCATGTGCCCGGGCGGCACGAACTCGTGCAGCGAGGGCGGCAGCAACCAGCCCTGATCCACATCCCAGGAGCGAAACACCTTGGCCATGAGCCAAGTGAATCACCCTCCGGCCCCGCCGTCGAGAGGATTACTCGGACGGGCTCCTAGTGCTCTGACGCATTCACTTCGTTCATGCGAGTGAGCACTAGTTCTTTGGTTTTGCATCAATTTTTCCAGACTCGGCTGACGCCCCCGTCTGGATCGATGCACTAGCTCCCAGATCGCGCTACTCATACCAACGCTGATTGATCAGAACTCCTGAGCCCCGGTGCGCAGTCCGATGGACATGATGCGCCAGGGTCGGTCGATGAGGCTGTTCCAGGCGTGGCAGCAGTGGTCGAGGATGTCGGCGTGGGATTTGAAGACGCGG
>NZ_JAKSYH010000079.1 GCF_022829295.1 Methylobacterium sp. J-088 | reverse complement strand
GGCGTCCGCGATCGGCCGGGCGGGGGGCAGGCCGTCCCAGTCATGCGGATCGGGGGCGGTGAGCGGCGGGAGCGTCCCGAGATCCTCGGGGCAGCCCATCAGGCCGGCGGCGCGGCCGACGCGCACGTAGTGCAGGAACGGTGACTCCCCAGGACCGAACAGATGGCCGTAGGTCTCCGCATAGAACGCGATGGAGAAGGTCCTGCTCGGGTCGCGGCCCTCGTGCTGGCCATAGGCGACGAAATGCGCGAGCGGGCCGCCGGCTGCGGTCTTGGTATCGGGATAACGCTTGGCGTAATAGGCGGCGTCGAAATGGGGCGCGATCAGGCGCATGTCGTCTTCGAGCGCCGCCTCCCGCGTTTCCGGCGTGCCGTAGCGCGGATCGAAGGCGCCGGCAGATAGGTCGGCCCCATGCAGCAACGCCGTCGCCAGGAAATGGACGAAGGGCGCCAAGCCGGTCTCGCGGACGCCCGGATGCGCCTCCAGATAGGCCTGCCCGTTGAAGTCGGGCCTTGGGTTGCGGCCGCGTCGCCAGCCGGTGTCGCAGTAGTCGCCCACCGCGTCCGCCTCCGGCGCGAGACCGTAGCGCTGCCGGTAGAACGCGTGGTCGAAGTGCTTCGCGATCAGCTGTGCCTGACGCTCCAGCGCCGCCGCCTTATCCACGGGCTCGCGCCCGATCGCCCCGAGCCAGGCCGTGTCGTCGATCGGCGCCCGGGCCGGCCGCAGCCCGCACACCCGCAACAGCGCGTCGAGCGTCGAACGCCCCGGCCCCGGATCGCGCAGTTCCCGCCAGCCAGCCCCGGCAAAGTGCAGGTACGGCGCCTGCGCGCCCAGGTCCGGGTAGGTCGCCCGGTACCAGTCCGCATCCACCGCCGGCAGGTTCAGCCGCCCCGCCTCCACGAACGGCTCGGCCCCCGACAGACGCGTCTCGGCCACGTAGCGGAAGAACGGGTCGTCCTGAACCGCCCGGCTGCCGGCGCGTGCCTGCACGAAGCCGGCCGGGTCGAAGTCCGGGCGCGGGCTGACGAGGGCCCGCCAGCCGCTCTCCACGTAGGACCGCAGCAACTCGGCCTCGGAGGCCTCCGCCATCGCGTCCGCGACCGGCCCGCGGAGCGACGCCCGGTAGTGGGCGGCGTCGAAGTACGGCGCGAGCGTCTCGATCCGCAGCGCCAGGGCCGCCGCGCGGTCCGGCCGGGCGGGGCCGCCATGCAGGACGTAGTGCACCAGCGGGTTCTGGGTGGCGTAGGTGAGGCCGCGGGTCAGGCAGTAGGCCAGGGTGTCGAACTGGGGCGCCGGCTCGCGGCCCTCGCGCCAGCCCGACGCCATGTAGTGCGCGGCCGGATCGACGCCGGCGGCCTGCAGGTCGGGGTTTCCGGCGAGGTAGAACGGCCCATCGACCAGTCGCCGGGCGAGACGCTGGGCCTGGCGGGTGTCGGGCGGGGACAGAACCGCCGTGCTGGCCGCGGCGAGGCTGCCGGCGGCACGCACGAGGGCGTGCAGGAACGGGTTGATGCCGGCTTTGGCCAGGACGGGGTGCGCGGCGAGGTAATCGGCGGAGGAGAAGTCCGGGCGGGGATCGCGGCCCTCGCGCCATCCGTGGACGAGATAGTCGCGCACGGGATCGGCGGTAATGCCGTACCACGTGGCGTAGAACGCGGCGTCGACATGCGGGGTGAGCGCGGCAACCTGCGCGTCGGCGCTGGCGAGATCGTCGACGGGCGGCAGGGCGGGGCCGGC
>NZ_JAKSYH010000078.1 GCF_022829295.1 Methylobacterium sp. J-088 | reverse complement strand
CCACCGACGCGGGCGCCGCCCCGTCCACGGACCCGCCCGGTCAGCCACCGGGCGGGCCCCGTAAAGGACGCCCCGGGATCGCTCCCGGGCCGCCGTGGACAGGTGGCGGCTAATGAGCACAAAATAGGAACATTGTCAAGGCTGGGGCTGGGGCGGCAAGACTCTGCCCGAAGCTGCCATTCCGCATGCGACTCAGCCCAGTCGCCTCGATGGCTATAGGCCTTGCCCAAAAGCTGCGCTTCCTCGGCGTTCCTCGTTGCCGTCACCCGCACCTGTGCGACGTGCGGTGGCTCTGGGATCCTGGGCAGAGCGCTGATCGCTTCTCGACGGGCGAGCACAGACCGCTATCCAGCTGCCATGTCGGAGGTGTCGGCGAGGTTCTGCACATATCGGAGACAGGTTCGCCGCACCTCAGGATCTGTGATCGTCGCGAACAGCCTCAGCAACTCCAATTCCTCCGATATGGTCGCGGTAGGCGACACACCTCGGGGATGGCCTTTCAAAAATACGTCCTCGCTGACGCTGAGCGCCTGCGCCACGCGCTTGAGGGCGCTCTTGGTGCAGTCTTCAGCCATTCTCGTCACCCTTTAGTGCCGACGGCGAACCGCCCGCGCCGTCCCTGGCCAAGAGAACAATCTTCTACCTCAGGCGTGCAGTCTTGTACTAAATTACAATTCACGATTGCGGCAACGCACCGCACTTGTCGCAGCCCTGCGAGCGGGAGGCAATTTAGTGCCATCCTCGTTGTTAGTGCGCAGTTTTTCTCGCGTTGAGAACGCGTGCGCAGCGGAGTGGCTGAATGGTCTCCATAGTTGGAATGGATCCTGCCCTACGGGCGGCTGGCCTAATCGGAACCTGGGGAACGAACGTCGCTGCAGGTCGCTCCGTGCTCGATGAGGGTGCGGCCGCCCTGCTGGCGGGCAATGCCAATCTGGCTGGCCAACCGCTTCCCCTTGAAGCAGCCCTCGCACGGACACACCCGGACGATCGCAGTTGGGTATTCGAGCGCATTCGTCGCGTTCGGCAAACTGGCGGCTCAATCTCGGCGGAGTTCCGGATCCTGACAGAAATGAACGATGTCCGCTGGGTGCTGAACCGCGGGGCTCTCGCACCCGATGAAACTGGTGCGATGCAAGGTCGTGGCGCTTACATCGATACCACCGATGCTCACCGCGACGCGTTCATCTCCGCTGCCTCGCTCAACCAAGAGACTGTCAGCACATTAGACGTAGCGGCAGATCATTGCATCGCAGCGCACGCGGCGCTTGGAAGGGGCGGCCACTTCGATCTGCATCGCATATCCGAGATGCTGTTGTTCGGGATTGGGCGGGCGCTCGCACGGCGCGGATAACGCGCCCCCTCGAAGGTCCGCTTCCGCCCTTTGGGCCGAAGCGGACCGGCAGAAATCCACCCTCAGCCGAACTTGCCGGTCTGCCGACGTCTGATCGCTTCCGGCAAACCCAGGGGTCGATCCCCCCCGCCCTACCCCACCTCCGCCAGATCCCCGAACAGCGACAGCACCACCGGGCGCCGGTCGAGGTTGTAGATCGCCGCCTCCCGGGCGGCGCGGCCGAACCGCTCGGCGACCTCCACCAGGGCGGCCAGCCGGGCCGCCGGCTCGTCGCGGCGCCGGTCGAGCTCGCCCGAGACGAAGCGCAGCACCGCGTCCTGGGCGGCCTCGAACCGCGCCTCCGCGTCCCGGCCCGCCAGGGTCTCGGCGAGCTTGAGCACCCGGCCCCAATCGGGATTGCGCGCCCGCGCCAGCAGCGTCTCGACCTCGGCCACGAGGCCGGCGGTCACCGGGTCGAGCATCGCCAGCGCCCGGGCGACCGAGCCCTCGCACGCGGCGACCGCCCGGGCCAGGGCCGCGTCGTCGGGCTGCGGGAACGGCGCGGGCAGGGCGCGCACGACCCGGGCGACCTCCTCGGGCACGAGCGGCCGCAGCATCAGCGCGCGGCAGCGGGAGCGGATCGTCGGGAGCAGCCGGCCGGGCTGGTGCGACAGGATCAGGAACAGCGCCCGGGGCGGGGGCTCCTCCAGCACCTTGAGCAGGGCGTTGGCCGCGTTGGCGTTCAGGTCCTCGGCGCTGTCGAGGATGCAGACCCGCCAGCCGGAATCCGCCGCCGTCGTGGCGAACAGGTCGAGCGCCCTGCGGACCATGTCGACCGAGATCTTGGTCGGCAGCGCCTTGGCGCCTACGACCCGGTGGCGGCGCAGGACCACGAGGTTCGGGTGCGACAGGCCCGCGACCTTGCCGGCGACGGGATCGTCCGGCGCCACGTCGAGCCCGGCCGGCCCCCGGCCCCCGGGATGGGCCAGCAGGCGGCGGGCGACCCGGTAGGCCAGCGTCGCCTTGCCGATGCCGGGGGCGCCGCCGATCAGCCAGGCATGGTGCAGGCGCCCCGCCGCGATCCCGGCCGCGAAGGCTTCGGCCGCCGCCGCGTGGCCGACGAGCGCCAGGGTCTCGCGGGGGCGCGGGATGCCCGGCAGGTCGCCAGGCTCGACGTCGTCGGCGGCGCGGTCGATGGGCTTCATGGCGCGTCCCGAAATTTCGTCCTGGTGGGTTCCAACCCCTCTGGCGACGCCGCCACGGCTCCGCTTACAGAAGTGGACAGGCGGCGCCCAGCGCCTCGGGGCCGGTCGCACATCGGCCTCGCACGGTGGGCCTCACCAACCCACTCCGCGACGGCCGCACGCGGCCCGATGCGGCCGGGCGTGCAGAGAATGGTTCTCTCTCTGGCGTTCTCGAGATCGGAAAATGGCGCGCGGAGGTTCCATCTCCAACCAGCCATTCACCCACTGATCTTGAGTTGGCGACACCTTAACGGGTGAAGGCCAGGAATCGGCGGCGGTCACCGCCGGTCCCATGCCCGAAGATAGCGCAGACCGGACGCGCCGCAAACCGTCCGGCCCGATCACGCCGCATCGCCCTGGCTCCCCGCCCCCGGCAGCAGATCCGGCAGCCGGGCCGCGACGGTCGCGCGGATCGCGGCCTCGACCGCATCGGGATCGCGGCCCGCGTCGATCACCGCGCAGCGCCCCGGCTCGGCCCCGGCGATCGCCCGGAAAGCCTCCCGCAGGCGGATGTGGAAATCGAGGGTTTCCGCCTCGAACCGGTCGGCCCCCTGCCCGGTCCGGGCGCCGCGGCCGGCCGCGCGGGCGAGGCCGGCCGCAGGGTCGAGGTCGAGGATCAGGGTGAGGTCGGGCCGGGTCGGGCCGACCACGACCCGCTCCAGGGCGTCCAGCACGCCCGGTTGGAGGCCGCCGGCCGCGCCCTGGTAGGCCCGGGTCGAGTCGATGAAGCGGTCGCACAAAACGGTCTCGCCCCGCTGGAGCGCCGGGCGGATCAGCCGGTCGAGGTGGTCGATCCGGGCCGCGCTGAACAGCAGGGCCTCGGCGAACGGGCCGAAGGGCTTGGCGAGCCCGCCGAGCAGCGCCGTCCGGATTTCTTCCGCCCGCGGCGAGCCGCCGGGCTCGCGGGTCACGCATACGCCCCGGCCGGAGCGCGCCCGCAGGGTCGCGGCGAGGCGGGCGATCTGGGTCGACTTGCCGGCGCCCTCCCCGCCCTCGACGGTGATGAAGGTGCCCCGCCGCTCCGCGGCGTCCCCGATGCGTGGCACGGTCACGGCAGCACGGTCACGACGGGTTGGCGGCCCCGGCGGCGGCCTTGTCGCCCCCCTTGTCATTCCCCTTGCCGGCCCGGTCGAGGGCCTTGCGCACGAGCCCGGTGCCGAATTCCAGCGCCGCATCCATGGCCCGCTGCGGCAACGTGCCGGGCTCCACCGCGGCGCCGGCAAAGAGCGGCTGGTCGAGGGCGATCGTGTCGCCGCGCTGGACGCGCAGCACGCCGACCCGCTGGCCCTCCTCCACGGGGGCGACGAGCGGGCCGGTGTAGATCGCCCGGGCGCTCACCCGGTCGCTGGAGCCGCGGGGCAGCAGCACCCGCACCGGCTTCTTGGCCACCAGCGGCACCGAGCCCGATTGTCCGCCGAACACCGAGGCCTCCGCGACCGTCTCGCCGGGCGCGAAGATCTGCCGGGGCTCGAACGCGCGGAACCCCCATTCCATCAGCTTGCGCGCCTCGGCGGCGCGGTCGCGGGCGGTCTTCAGGCCGGAGACCACCAGCACCAGCCGCTGGCCGTTCTGCACCGCCGAGCCGGTGAGCGCGTAGCCGGATTCCTCCAGGTAGCCGGTCTTGAGCCCGTCCGCGCCGATATCGAGGGCGAGCAGCGGGTTGCGGTTCTGCTGGCGGATCTTGTTCCAGGTGAACTCCTTCTCGGAGAAGATCTTGTAGTAATCCGGGTAGGTCTCGATGATGTGCAGCGCGAGCTTCGCCATGTCGCGGGCCGTGACCTTCTGGTCGGGCGCCGAATAGCCTGTGGCGTTGCGGAAGGTCGAGTTCGTCAGCCCGATCTCCTTGGCGTGCTGGTTCATCAGCCCGGCGAAGGCGTCCTCGGACCCGGCCATGTTCTCCGCGATGGTGATGGCCGCGTCGTTGCCCGACTGCACGATCAGCCCGCGCAGCAGGTCCGACATCTTGATGCGGCTGTTGACCTGCGCGAACATCGACGAGCCGCCGCCGCCCGCCCCGCCGCGCTTCCACGCGTCCTCGGTGACGGTGAACTCCGTGTCCATGGACAGGCGGCCGGATTTCAGCGCCTCGAACACGATGTCGGTGGTCATCAGCTTGGCCATGCTGGCCGGCGAGAACCGCTCGTCGGCGGCCTTCTCGAACAGGACCGAGCCGGAATCGGCGTCGATCAGGATCGCGTGCGGCGCCGCGGTCTGGAAGCCCTGCGCGCGCGCGGCGGCGAGGCCGGCCCCCAACGCGCAGGCGGCGGCCAGAAGGGTGAGAAGGGTCCTGCGCATCGCCGTTCCGTCCCGCGCTCGTGGCCCGGCCGGAGGCAATCCGGCCGTATCCCAATAACAAGCGTGACCATATTACGGTTTCAGTGCCGGATCGAATGCGAAATGCCGCATCGGCGGCCGGGGCGGCCGCGCGGAGGCCGTGCGGGCGTCAGTAGATCCCGGCCATGCGGGACGGCCGCGCCTTGGCGGCCGCCTGGGTTGTCGCCCCCTTGGCCGGCGCGACCTTCGCCGCTGCAACCTTCGCCGCAACCGGGGCGGACGCCGTCTTGATGGAGGCCGCCTTGGCCGGACCAGTCTGCGGCACGGCCGCGTGCATCGCCGGCGCAGGCCGGGCCGCGGCGACCTTGAACGGCAGGGTCTTGGGCGCGGGACCTTTGGCGGGCGCCGCCGCGGCAAGGCGCGCCAGGGCCAGCTTGGCCGGACCCGGCATCGCCGCCGGCCCACCCTGGGCCAGCCGGGCGGAACCCGGATGATGCGCGGTCTCCGCCAGGGCGTTGCGGCCGGACGCGGCGACCTTCGAGGCCCCCCCGTGCCCGGCCGAGGGCGGGGCGAGGGCGGCCGGGTTGAGGCCCGCCACCTGCAGGTTCGCGCCCCGGGCCACGACCGGCATCGGGCGGAACTCCCGCGCCCGCGACGCGGTGGGCTGAACCGCCGCCGGGACCGTGACGGCCGCCGAGGCCAGCACGATCGGGGCGCGGACCGGTGCGGGCCGCGGCGCCGGGGCGGAATCCTCGCGCGCCTGCGCGGGCTCCTGCGCCGGCTCTTGCGCACGGTCCTGAGCCGGCTTGAAGGCGAGCGGCGCCGGGGTGGAGCGTTCGTAGCGCTCGGTCTCCGCGGTGGGGCCGAGATCGGCCACCATCACGGTCGAGCGGCCGGCTGGCTGCCCGTCGGTGCGCAGGCTGGCCAGCAGCTTGCGGTCGTCGCTGCCGGCGACCGAGGCCTTGCCGGCATATTCGACGCGGACCCGCGCGGTGCCCCGGCGGTGGAAGCCCAGGGCCTCGGCCGCCTCCTCCGAGACGTCCATGACCCGGCCCGCATGATAGGGGCCGCGGTCGTTGACCCGCACCAGCATCGAGTAGCCGTTGTCGAGGTTGGTCACCCGCGCATAGCTCGGCAGCGGCAGGGTGGGATGGGCGGCCGCGATCGAGTGGCGGTCGAACACCTCGCCGTTGGCGGTCATGCGCCCGTGGAAGGCGGAGCCGTACCAGGAGGCGAGGCCCTCCCGCACGTAGCCGCGGGGATCCTCCTTGGGGACGTAGGTCTGGCCCGCGACCACGTAGGGCTTGCCGGTATAGCGGCGCCCGCCGCCCTTCGGGATCACGTCGCCCTCGTTGTAGAGGCGCGGGCTCGCCTTGACCCCGTATTTCGGGTCGACGCCGTTGCCGGCGCCGAGCTTCTGCTGCTGGGGCGTGGTGGCGCAGTTGGCCGTGGCCAGGGCCACGCCCGAGACGGCCAGGAGCCGCAGGGCGAGGCGCGCAGGCCGGGGAAGGGTCGTGCGCACCATCGTGGGATTCACCAAACTCTACGCGTGACCGGGGTCCGACGGCGGACCGGACCCGAATGCGCAAGAGGGACGCTTCCGGGTCCACCCACACTTGTATCGGTTGCGTAAAGGAAGCCTGAACGCTGTTGGCGGCCGGGGTTCAGGCGCCGCGTCCGGCGGTTGTGGACGGGTCGCGCGTGATCTCAAGAGCGACAGGTAAGGTGCTGTCCGAGAACAGAGTCCAGCCTGTCTACGGCGCCCGCTGCGCCGACGATGACTGCAGAGATCCCCCCGCGGGGCTTCGCGGATTCACACATCGGGTTTGGGATCATCGTGCGGTTGCCAAGTGAGGCGGCCCGGATGGCTCGTGCGCCCTCCCTCCCCCCTCTGCGGGGGAGGGTGGCCCCTGCGTCAGCAGGGGGCGGGAGACGGGAGCGACGTTTCAGGCAAGGGCGCGCCCTCCAAGACGGCCACGCCCTATTCGGAAGCCGGGTTCCCCTCTCCCGACCCCCTTCGGGGCCACCCTCCCCCGCAGAGGGGGGAGGGAGACGCGCGGAGCCGCCTTCGCCTCTCCAAGGGAGATGTGTGTATCCGTTAGCTTGGGGGGGGGGGCGCCTGGGGGGGAGAGAGCCCAGCGGCCAGCGATGTGTGACGGTCGTCGTTGCGGGAGACAGACGAGATGCAGGGCCGATCGCGCCCCGTCTCGGAGGGCGATGTGCCAAGCTGCCCTCAGCGGCCCTGCGTCTCGGTCAGCTGCGCGATCGAGCGGGCGCCGCGCTGCTTGAACAGCAGTTCCAGCCCCTCCAGCATCAGGGCGTGCATCTTGGTCCGCTCGGCGTAGGCGAGGTCGCGGAGCTGGTCGTAGACCGGCGGCTCCAGATAGACCGACATCTGCCGGGCGCGCTGCTTGAGCGTGGCCGCTTGCTGCGGCGCCGGGGGAGCCAGGGCGAGCGAGACGATCTCGGCGCCCTGCGGCCGGGCCGCCGAAGCGGATCGGGCGAGCGACTTGGCCGGCGGATTCGCCGAGGCCACGATCGCCGCGAGGCTGAGCTTAGGCGGCTTGGACATGCTGGCCCGTCCTCAGGGACTGCGTGCGGCGCTCGATCCACGACCAGAGACGGCGGACTTCCCCGGCGGCCTGCCCCTTGGGGTTGAACTCGGTGACGCCCTGGCCGAGGCCGATCGCGTCCTGGTGGTCGGTGCGGGCGACGATGTTCACGTCGGGCAGGATGCCGAGCACGGCGAGCCCGTCCGAGGCGTCGCGGACCCGGTAGGAGCGCGGCGGGGTCTGGTTCAGCACGAAGGCGAACTTCTTCTCCAGCCGGTAGACGGCCGCCAGCGTCGGCTTGAACGCCCGCAGGTCCGCGGGGGTGGGCCGGCACGGGATGATGCAGAGGTCCGCCGCGCGGATCGCCGAGAGCGTGCCGGTGGAATCGACGCCGGGCGTATCGATGAAGACGTAGTCGTAGGCGGAGTCGCGCAGGCGCTCCATCACTGCGTCGATCTGGGTGGCGTCGATCTGCGCCACCTCGGGGCCGTCGACGGTGCGGTGGTCGAGCCAGTCCGAGATCGTGGCCTGCCGGTCCATCTCCAGGATGCAGACCGTGTGGCCCGCCTCCCGGGCGGCCACCGCCAGGGAGATGCACAGCGTGCTCTTGCCGCTGCCGCCCTTCTGCGTGACGAAGGTAATCGCTTTCATCCTGGGCGTCCTCCAGAAGGCCCCGCGCGTCCGTCCGTGCGCGAGCGACTCCCGGGTCACTGCGCCGTCGAGGCCAACCTCAGGTTATCGACTCGCATCCGTTTGCGATCCGGTAACCCGCGGATGCCTCGACATACGGTGTGGCCGTTATGGTTAACGACTCGTTAAGATCGTGCCTGGCCCGAACCCTGCACGCTGATCCTGTGCCTGAGAAGCCTATTCAACTTTAGGTTAAGATTTTTGGCCTGAAATGGGTTTAGAGACTTCCCAGCGGCGGGCTGATACTCTAGCTTATCTGCGTGACAATGGGGAGGCCGGGGGGGTTGAAAACCTCAAGTTTAAAGACGCCGGGCGCCTCCGCGAGGAATGGCATGGCCGAAATTCCGATCCCGCAATCCGTGCTCGATGCCTCCGGCGTGGTCGGGACATGGGTCCACGATTTTTGGGCCGGCCAGCTGGAACTCTCGGCCTCCTTCGCGGGCCTGCTCGGCCTCGACCCGGAGGCGGCCGCGAGCGGCGTCTCCCTCGAAACCTTCCTCGACCGCACGCATCCCGAGGATCGTCTGCGGATCGAGAGCTACCTGCACGCGGCTGCGGTGATCGGCGGTTCCATGGAAGCGGAATTCCGGACCCGGGAGACCCGCGCCGGCATCCGCACGCTGCTGATGCGCGGTCGGATCGAGCACGATCCGGACGGCCGGGCCACACGGGGGCGGGGCATCGCCATCGACCGGACCGAGGAGCAGGCGGCCAACCTCGTGCAGGGCGAGCGCGTGGTGAACCGGATGGCCGAGCACGTCATCGCCCTGCGCGAACTCGCCCGGGCCCTGCAACGGCCTGCGCTCACGGACCGGATCGAGCACCTGATGATCGAGATCGGCTTCGAACTCGCCCGCTTCCTGCCGGAGCCCGAGGACGAATCGCGGCATTAGAGCGCTCTCCGCCGAAGTGGACACCGGTTCGGCGCAAGAGAGCGTGTCACAACAAGAGCTTAGAGCCGCGCCCGATTGCAACGCGCACGGTACACGACTCACAAGGCTGGGAGGCGTTTTGGGCATCGATTGGCCCAGAGGGTCGCTGCGCTTTGAGGGGCATTGAGGAGATCGCCGCGTAGGGCATCGAGGCCGGTGCTGAACCAGGATTTCCCGCGCCGCCCATGGGTCTTTCGCGCAATGGCTTTGAGGCCCATGGCGGCGGTCGCCGTTCGGTAGATCAAAGTGATGGCCAGCGTCAGGACGGCGGTGAGCGTCTCGATCTTGGCTGGAGCGGTCAGGCGGGTGTCTTCGAGGCTGAGGCCACGGGTCTTGGCGTCACCTAACAGACCCTCGATCCCACAGAGTCTCCTGTAGACTTGGAGTGCGCGCCGCGTCGCGAGGGTGGTGGTCATCAGCAGCAGGCAGTCCGCGCTGGCGAGGCGTTGTGCCGCCCGCATCAGCGGCAGGTGCGTGTCAGGCAGGAACAGATCGAGCGTGTGGATGGTGTGGCGGGCGTGCATGGTGCGCAGTAGCATCTCGATCGACCAAAGGTTGCCATCGGAGCGCGCCATGACCAGGTCGGGTCAGACCCGGATGGCGAAG
>NZ_JAKSYH010000071.1 GCF_022829295.1 Methylobacterium sp. J-088 | reverse complement strand
CTCCTGCACGTGCATGGTCCGGAACTTGTAGATCAGGAACGAGCGCCCGTTCAGGCCGGTCCGCGTCTGACGGAACAGCGCCGGACCCGGGCTGTCCAGACGCACCAGCAGCGCGACAAGCGCCAGAAGCGGCGCCAGCAGAGTGAGCAGCAGCGCAGCGACAAGGCCGTCGAAGCCGGCGCGGAGAAGGGCACGCGGTTGACGATGATCGCTCACCGTAGCCGAGTGCCAAGCCTCTTCGTTGGCTCGCGTTACCTCGAGCACGTCCATGCTACCTCGCCCCTCCTTGATCCGCAGCCCGGCACGGCTACCGGTCAAATAAGTAGTTGAAACCATGTCCCATTTTGAGCAACAGGATCATGACCCGAGTTAGCGTACTATTAGCCCAATTTCAAGCGTCCAATGTCGTATAGACTTGTAGGAACTACAGGTTGATCCTTCAGAAATCGGCAAAGCATCGGCGCGCACTTCATGGTGCAGCGCACCCGCTCCCGATCTGCGGGAATGTAGACAACAAATTCTTTTACTGCTGATCCGAATGTAGCCCCGAAAATCATTTGTCGCTTGCTTACGATGCGGCTTAGCTGATCCTTATTACCCTGGGCCGCAAGCCAGTTTGTTGTTTTAGGTGCATTGCGGCAAGGGTCGGGCGCCGTCTGGCAGCACAATGGACGTGCGCGGATGCGGTCGTCAGCGTCCTTATCCCGTAGCCATGGCGTCGCTTTCCCGAATCCGGACCATACACATCTGCCTAAATCGGCCGGTTGCTTTCGATCATCGACCTTTCTTGGGGGGTTGTTTCCTGTTTGAAGGAGTCTGGGACATCGTTAACGACTGTGGCATATCCATCGTGTGCCGACATGTACGGCGCGCCCCTCTGGGTGGCGGCATCGCGCTGGACCAGCTCGATGCGGGCTTTCGCGGACCCGATCGCGCCACGATTCGAGCAAGCGGAGGTGGCGGGGAAGATGCGCGTGGCCGATGGAGCCGTGTGATCCGGCCCAGTCGGCAGATGCGCGACCGGCTTCCGTCGGCGCAGATGTCGGGGATTGAGATCGAGCAAAACAAGTCGATCTGCCGCCCGTCTCAAGACGAAAGCCCTGTTGTGACGCGCGCGTTTGCGCCGACCCGGTACACGCATCGGCGGAGAACGGCCTAATCCTGCGGATCCTGATGCTCGCTCTCGCGGCCAGCTTGGCGACAGGGCTCGGATTCGTCGGGCTCGCCGTCATCCGCGGTTGGCGGAAGTATCGGTGCGCACAACACTTCCCTCAGAACGATCGTGAGGCAGATCAGCCAGAATATGCCAAACCAGATCATCTCGTTCCTGGATAAGCAATCCCGAGATATCGCGCGCAGGTGACGTTCGAAGTGTCGGCAATGTCGGGAAGGGCCCGGATCCGGAGCCCGATGAAAGCGGATTCCTGGCCGCGCCCGGTGACGACGGCTCCCGTTGTCCTTTGGCCGCCTCGTCCCGATCTTGCTCCGGGTCTCGGCTGGCGGCAAGGTCATGGTTGCGTTTGGGCAGGCAGGGCGCACGGCGACTCGGCCGGCGCCGTCCGGGTTGGTTTGCCGAGCCGCGCGACCACCGGCGTCAGGCCGCCCGCGTGAGCCCGCCAGGATCGCCCCGGATGAGCCGCGATCGGCAGCGGCTTCGCGTCCGGCCGGCGCGCGGCGTCCCGCTTAGAGATCCACCGCCATCGACAGGAGGTAGGTGCGCGGCGCGCTCTGGAAGAAGGTGCCGAACGTGGCGACGCCGGTCCAGTAATTTGCCCCGGTCACGTTCTGCACGGCGGCCCGGAAGGTCGTCCGGCGGTCGCCGATGACGGTCGCGTAGCGCAGGCCGAGATCGAGACGCGCCCAGTCCGGCAGCGCCTGCGTGTTCGCCAGATCGACGAACTGGCGGCTGGTGTAGATGACGGCCCCGTCGAGCGTCAGGCCCGGCGGCCCCGGCAGGTCCCATTCGGCGCCGAGGCTCGCCTGCACCGTCGGCACCCCGATCGGCCGGTGGCCCAGATTGGCCGCCAGCGCCGTCCGGGTGAGCACGCCGTCCAACTGCGTCACGCCGCCGAGCACCCGCAGCTGTGGGGTGATGGTGCCGAACAGGTTGAGCTCAAGCCCGCTCACGCGCTGCGCGCCGGTCGCGGCGGCGCGGTTCTGCGGCCCGAGTTCGCCACTGGGCTTCGTGATCCGGAAGGCGCCGAGCGTCGCGCCGATCCCGCCAAGATCAATCTTCACGCCGGCCTCGACCTGCCGGGCCACGTAGGGGGTCAGGATCTCGCCGGAATTTTTCGCCACCAGTGGCGCCACATCGCCCCGGCTCAGGCCCTCGACAGAGTTGCCGTAGAGGGAGACCGCTTCCCAGGGCCGGATCACGAGACCGACCACCGGGGTGGCCGCGCCCTTGTCGTAGGACGAGGCCAGGGCGCCGACATTCGACACGTAATTATGGGCCTCGACCCGCTGGCGTCGTACGCCGAGCGTCAGCAGGACGCGCTCGTCCAGCGCCGACAGCGTATCGGCCACCGAGACCGCCGACAGGGTGCTGTCGGAGTAACGGGGCCGGCCCGCCCCGTAGATCGGCGCGATATAGGCGATGTGCCGCGGCGCGTAGAGGTTCGACAGGTAGGCGCCGCGCCCGGCGGAGAACCATCGTCCGGTCTCCTCCGCGTAGGTCGAGGTCTGCACCGTGACGGCGTGATGGACGAACCCGGTCTCGAACCGCGCCCGCAGGCCGCCATCGACGGTGAGGCGGTCGACGCTCAGGCCGTAGAATTGCGGCGTGCTGGTCATGTCGCCGCGCAGGTTGAGGATCGTCGGGGCCGACTGGAAGTAGCGCTCCACCCCGGTCCGCGCGCCGCCGAGATCGGCGAACAGCGTGAGGTGGTCGGTGAGGTCGTACTCCGTTCGTAGCAGGCCGCCGCGATCGTCGATGTCGGAACATTCCCAGGGCTGGGTCAGGTTCAGGCGGCCGGCGGGCGCCCGCGGCACCGGCACGCCGGCCTTGAGCTGGAACGGGCGCAGGGGCGCGTCGAACCGGTCGGTCTGCGCCAGGAGGTAGAGCCAAGCCCGGAACCGCTCGCCCTGGTAGTCGAGGGCCAGCGCCCCGACGCCGGTCGTCTCGGACTGGTGGTCGAAGGGCGTGTCGCCGCCGTGCAGGCTTCCGACGATCCGGGCGCCCCATTCGCGACCGGCCCCCCAGCGGCGCGCGGTGTCGAGTTGGCTCCCGCCGCGCGCGGCCGAGCTGTAATCCAGCGTGACCCGGGTGAGATCCTCGCCCGCCCGCTTGGGCACCACGTTGACCACGCCGCCGACCGCGCCGTTCGGCGAGACCCCGGTCAGCGCCGCGGAGGGTCCCTTCAGCACCTCAATGCGCTCGGCGTCATCGGAGAAGAAGCGGAAGCTCGGCGCGATGCCGTACAGGCCGTCGAACGCGACCTCGCCGCTGGTGTTCTCGTTGGCGGGAAAGCCGCGTACGGAGAAGGAATCGAACGGCGCCCCCGTGCTCTGGGTCGCGCGGACCGACGGATCGAGGACCAGAGCTTCGTTGACCGTCCGGGCCTGCCGGTCGCGGATCAGGGTGTCGGTGTAGCTGGCGATGCTGAAGGGCGCCTTCTGCGCATCGACATTGCCCAGCAGGCCGAGCCGGCCGCCCTGCGCCACCTGCCCGCCGGCATAGGCCGGCACGAGTCCGCGCGGCGCGGACGTGCCCTCGACGGAGAGTTCGTCGAGGGTGACGTCGGGACCTGCCGCCTGGGCCAAACCGATACCATGCACGAATACAGCGGCGACGAGCGAAGAGAAGACCGTTCGGTAAAGCTTGATGGTCATCACGAAAATCATTGCGCCCGCACCGCGCGTAACCAGCAGACGTCAATCGAAGCATTCTTTCAGAAAAATTCGATTTCTCGCCCTGTCACGCTTCGCGAGATGTTTCATTTTGCCGATGGTTCGGCAAGATGCGTCTCTATTTTATGGGAAATTTGGATTTTTAATCATTCAAAACACTTATGTCGCTCATGAGACCGTCTTCATCCCGCAGAGAGACAGCACGTCGAGCCGTCGTGGCGGGATCGGGGCTGGCGTGTGTGGCCGGTCGGCCGGAGCAGGCCCATCGCGCACGAAAGAGCTTGCGCCGCCGGCCGGATTTGGACAGGCCGGGCACCGGTTCATGCCGGGGCGTCACGCCCGCGTCCGGAGACCGCGCTTGTCCGCCCCGAGTCCGACAGCATCCCGTCCCCCAGCCTCGCCGCCCGCGCGCGTCCGCCGCCGCCGGATCGCCGCCGGCCGGGGCAGCCTGAACCGCCCCGGCGCCGACCTGCGCCGCCTGCCGACTGGGCTCGACCTGCGGAACGTGCGGCTCGTGGAGGGCGTGCGCGCCGCCTTCGCGTTCGGCGTGGTCATCCTGATCAACATCTGGCTGCAATGGCCGCCGCTGCTGACCATGGCGCTCGCCGCCAACCTCGCCTGCTTCTGCGACAATGGCGGGCCGATGCGGGTGCGCCTGCGGGTGCTCACCGCCTTCTCGGTGCTGGGCGGCCTGCTCTGGGCCGGGCTCGGCCTGATCCAGCCACTGGGCTTGGCCGTCGTCGTCCCGGTGGCCTGCGCGCTGATCTTCGCCTGCTCGTACGCCCGGGTCTGGAGCGTGCAGGCGCAGGCGGCCGGCAACGTCCTCGTGGTGGTGCTATGCATCGCCCTCGACCGGCCGCTCACCCTGGAGCAGGCCGGCACCACCGTGCTGATGTTTGCGGCCGGCGGCCTCTGGGCGACGTTCCTGGCTCTGGTGATCTGGCGGCTGCACCCCTACCGGCCGGCACACCGGGCGGTGGCGGAGGTCTGGCGCGACCTCGCTCGGCTGTGCGGCGACCTCGAACGGCTCATCGCCCTGCCGGAGCCCGACACCGAGGCCTTCGACGGCCACGCGCGCGGCCACCGCCGCGGCGTGCGGACGAGCATCGAGACCGCGCGGGCGATGATCCTCGACCTCGCCCGCTCGCGCGAGCGCGTTTCCGACCGGACCGCCCAGGCGCTGCTGCGCCTGGAAAGCGCCGAGCAGATTTTTTCGGCTCTGATCGCGGTCGGTGAGTTGATCGACAGCCGCCCGGATGCGCACCGCCGGACCCTCGCGAAGGTCTTCCTGCGGCGCCTGCGCCCTCTGCTGGTGACCATCGCGCGGGCGATCCGCGACGATGTCGCCCTCGACCTTGCCCGCCTGGAGCATTCCATCGCCCGGACGGCTGAGGGCCTGGCGGAGGATCCGACCCTGGCGCGGCTGGCCGAGCGGATCGTCGGGCGCGTGCGGATCGGCGCCAAGCTTTCGACCCCGGAGGGTTATCGCCCCGGCGGCACGCTGATGGAGGGCGGCAGTCTGGGCCGGTGGACCCGCTATCTCGGACCGCTGCGGCAGAACTTCACCCTGGCCTCGCCCAATCTGCGCCATGCCCTGCGGGCCAGTGCGGTCTCGGCCCCGGCGCTCGCCGCGACGCTGAGCTACGCGGGCGCCTTCACGCACTGGCTGGTGATGACCGTGGTGCTGACCATGCAGCCCTTCTACGCGGCGACGTGGCAGCGCGCCCTGGAGCGGATCGGCGGCACGGTGCTGGGCGGCCTTGTGGGGGCGGTGCTGGCCTACTACGCCACGACCCCGCTGGCGGAGGCGGGGCTGATCCTCGTGCTCTCGATCGTGGGCTTTGCGGCCCGCCAGATCTCCTACGGCTTCTTCATCGCCTGCCTGACGCCCCTCGTGGTGCTGCTGGTCGAGCTCCTGGAGCCCGGCCACAGCTCCTGGGAGATCGTCGCCATGCGGGGCGGCTTCACGGTCCTGGGCGGCGTGATCGCGGTGGCGAGCTGCCTCGTGCTCTGGCCGATCTGGGAGCCCGATCAGGTCCGCCAGGAATTGCGCCGCGCGCTCAAGGCCCATGCGGTTTTCGCGCAGGCCGTGCTGCGCGCACCCACCGGATCGGAGCGGGAGGCCGCGATCCTGGCCGGCGCCCGCGCGGCCGGCCTCGCCCTCAACGATCTGGAGGCGGCGCTGTCCCGCGCCCTGCAGCAGCCCCGGGCCGGCCACCATCCGGAGGTTGAATCCGCCCTGGTTGCTGACGCGACCCTGCGCCGGATCAGCGCCCGGCTCACCGTGCTGCGGCACGCCCCCGAGGCCGTGGACCCCTCGGCGGAACCATGGCGGGCCTGGATCGCCGCGACCCTGGCGGCTTTGGGCGAGGACCGGCCGCTGCCGGAGCAGCCTGCCCTCGACCGGGGGCAATCGCTCGTCCGGCTCGTGAGCCAGGTGGATCTGCTGGTTGGGACTCTGCGGCCGGGCGAGATCCGCGGGGGCGCACCTGTTATGGTTTCGAAAGGTCGAGACCTTTCGCGGGTCCAGAGCGGAGCCCTGGAGAACATCCCAGAGCCAGAGATCCCAGGGCTCAGCCCTGAGAACCCGTCAAAGGGCTGAGCCCTTTTGAAACCTGGATCCCGGTCGCGTCAAAACCGCGGCATGGCGTTGGCCGGGCCGCCGGCATGCGGGCCGGCGTAGCGATAGGCGAGCGGCCGGCCGTAGGGGGCGGGGGCCTGCGACGCCACCGTGGCGTTGCCGACCCAGCCCGAATAGGCGGAGGCGGGATAGGGCGAGTGCTTCGAATCCAGGCCCTGCGCGAGGGCCGGTGTGGCAATTGCGGCGGCGAGGGCGGCGGCGGCGAGCATGCGAATGGTCATGATGATCTCCGAACGTCTTCGGTTGACTTCAGTGGGAAGTCATCCGGTCAACCGTGTCGGGTGAGGAAGATCGTCGGTGCGGCGGTCTTGATCACTCGGGCTTTGCTTGGCCGAATGTGACATCTCAACGGGGATAGTCTGCCTCGGGTTCACGGGCTGCCGTGCGCTGGCGCACCGGGGAAACGCGATCCGGTGACTTCCGCGAGGATTCTGCATGGGGGTGCGTCCCGCGCGGAAGCGTGCCACAGACCGCGGCCTCAAAGGGATGCAACCACCATGCGGCTGATCGTCGGCCTCGGAAATCCGGGCGCGCGCTATGCGGGCAACCGGCACAATATCGGCTTCCTGGCCATCGACGCGATCGCCCGCCAGCACCGGGCGAGCCCGTTCCGCCACCGCTTCCAGGGCGAGGCCGCCGAGGTGGTGCTGGGCACCGAGCGGGCGATTCTGCTGAAGCCCTCGACCTTCATGAACGAGTCCGGCCGGGCGGTCGCGGAGGCGCAGCGCTTCTACAAGATTCCGCTGGCCGACGTGATCGTGCTCCACGACGAGCTCGACCTCGCCCCGGCCAAGCTCCGGGTGAAGCGCGGCGGCGGCAATGCCGGCCATAACGGACTGCGCTCGATCACGGCGCAATGCGGCAACGAGTATCGCCGGGTCCGGCTCGGCATCGGCCATCCCGGCGACAAGGCGCTGGTGCACGCTTACGTGCTCAACGATTTCGGCAAGGCCGAGCAGCCCTGGGTCGAGGATCTTTGCCACGCGGTCGCCGACCACGCCGCCCTGCTGGCGGTAGGAGAAGATGCGAGCTTCCAGAACAAGGTCCACCTCGCCATGGCGGGTCGCGGCTGGGATGAGGTGAAGACGCTGGCTGCGAAAAATTGACACGAAAACACGGGGACACGATATGGATCGGCCGTGAAGGCTGCCATGAAGAACGTCACCGTGACGATGAACGAGGCCCTGCTCCAACGGGCGCGGGTCGCGGACGCGCGCGACGGCAAGAGCCTGTCGCGCTTCATCGCCGAGGCCGTCGAGCAGCGTGTCGGCCGGCGGCTGACGCAGTTCGAGGCGATCGAGCGGTTCCTGGCCGGACCGCCCCTCCACGTTCTGGACGAGAACGGGAAGGCTCCGACCCGAGACCAGCTGTACGATGACGACTGATCTGGTCTTCGTCGATACGAACGTGTTCCTGTATGCCCGCGATGATCGTTTCCCGGACAAGCAGCAGACAGCCACGCATTGGCTTGCAACGCTCGCGGCCCGCGAGGCCCTCGTCGTGAGTCCGCAGGTGATCGGCGAGATTCACAACGCGGTCCTGCGCGGGAAGGTCGTCGTCGCCAGCGCGGAGTTGCGGCGGATGACACTGGACTCGCAACCCTTTTCACAGGGCGCAACCGATCTCGAACTCATCACGCGGGCTTGGTCGAGCCGGACCGAGACGACCTTCCAGTGGTGGGATTGCATCATTCTCGCAGCTGCGACGCGCGCCGGGTGCCGCTATCTTCTTTCAGAGGATTACCAGCACGACCGCACGGTCCGCGGCACCGCCATCCTCAACCCCTTCATGGTCGGCCCCGAGGCCGTCGTGACCGAACACTAGGACCGATCCATGGGCTTCAAATGCGGCATCGTCGGCCTGCCGAACGTTGGCAAGTCGACCCTCTTCAACGCGCTGACGCAGACGGCGGCCGCCCAGGCGGCCAATTACCCGTTCTGCACCATCGAGCCGAATGTCGGCGAGGTGGCGGTGCCCGATCCGCGGCTCGACGACCTCGTCCGCATCGCCGCGTCCAAAGAAAAAATCCCGACGCGGCTGACCTTCGTAGACATCGCCGGCCTCGTGCGCGGCGCCTCGAAGGGTGAGGGCCTGGGCAATCAGTTCCTGGCCAATATCCGCGAGGTCGACGCCATCGCCCACGTGGTCCGCTGCTTCACGGACGGCGACGTCACCCACGTGGAGGGCAAGGTCGATCCGGCCGCCGACATCGAGACCATCGAGACCGAGCTGATGCTGGCCGACCTCGACAGCCTGGAGCGCCGCGCCGTCGCCCTGGAGAAGAAGGCCAAGGGTGCCGACAAGGAGGCCAAGGAGAGCCTCGACCTCGTCAACCGCGCCCTGCCGCTGCTGCGCGAAGGGAAGCCTGCCCGCCTCGTGGAGCGCAAGCCCGACGAGGAGAAGCTGTTCCAGTCGCTCGGCCTGATGACCGCCAAGCCGGTGCTCTACGTCTGCAACGTCGACGAGGGCGATGCCGACAAGGGCAACTCCTATTCGGACGCGGTCTTCGCCCGGTCCAAGGCGGAAGGCGCCATCGCGGTGGTGGTCTCGGCCAAGATCGAGAGCGAGATCGCCGTGATGCCCGAGGCCGACCAGGCCGAGTTCCTGGAGGCTGTTGGTCTGGCCGAGCCCGGCCTCAACCGGGTGATCCGCGCAGGCTACGATCTTCTGGGCCTCGTGACCTACTTCACGGTCGGCCCCAAGGAAGCCCGGGCCTGGACGATCACCAAGGGCACCCGTGCGCCGGGCGCCGCCGGGGTGATCCACTCCGATTTCGAGAAGGGCTTCATCCGGGCCGAGACCATCGCGTTCAAGGACTACACGACGCTGAACGGCGAGGCCGGGGCCCGGGACGCCGGCAAGCTTCGGCTGGAGGGCAAAGAGTACGTGGTGCAGGACGGCGACGTGCTGCACTTCCGCTTCGCCAACTGATCATCCCTGGACGCGCCCGCCATGTCCGATCCCGCCCTCGAAGACTTTTCCGTCGGTGACGTGATCGTCGGCGAGCCGCTGACGGTCACCCGCGACGCCATCGTGGGCTACGCGAAGGCGTTCGACTTCCAGCCGTTCCACCTCGACGAGGCAGCGGCGGCAGGGACCTTCGCGGGCCGGCTGATCGGCTCGGGCTGGCATACGGCCGCGCTCGGCATGCGGCTGCTCCAGCAGGGGCCGTTCCGGGGCGGCTCGTCGCTCGGCGCGCCGGGGATCGACGAGTTGCGCTGGCTCGCGCCGGTGCTGCCGGGCGATGCCCTGACGTTGACCTTCCGGGTGCTGGGCCTGCGGGACTCGGCCTCGAAGCCCGGGCTCGGCTTCGTGACCGCCGAGGTCGCCCTCGGCAGCCAGCGCGGTGAGACCGTGCTGACCCAGCGCTTCACCTTCATGCTGGCCCGGCGCGGCACCGATCCCCTGCCCCCGCGCCCCGTTCAGATCGGCGAACCGGATCCGGTCACGGAGCCGGAGGATGCCGAGATCCTGCCGTTCCTGCGCGATGCCGAGATCGGCGCGACCCGCGATCTCGGTCCCTACCCGTTCAGCGCCGAGGCGATCATCGCGTTCGCCCGCGCCTACGACCCGCAATCCTTCCACCTCGATCCGGAGGCGGCCAAGCGCAGTCATTTCGGGGGCTTGTGCGCCTCCGGCTGGCACACGGCCGCCGCCTACATGAACCGGTTGCTCACGACCCGCGCCCGCGACGCGGCCTACACGGCCGCGCGCGGACCCGTGCCCGAGGCGGGCCCCTCCCCCGGCTTCAAGAATCTCCGCTGGCTGAAGCCGGTCTATGCCGGCGACACGGTGCGGTTCAGTGCCAAGCTCACCGACAAGCGCGCTTCCGCATCCCGGCCCGGCTGGGGCCTGGCCTTCGCCCGCAACACCGGGGTGAACCAGCGCGGCGAGCCGGTTTTCTCGTTCGACAGCGCGGTGTTCCATCGCTGGGCGCCCTGAGCGCACCAGGCCTCGCCCCGGGCGTTGACAGTCACGACACGGACGGGATCAGGCAGGCATGTACCAGAAGAAGCTCGGCAACACAGGGCTGTTCGTCTCCGAACTCTGCCTCGGCACCATGACCTTCGGGGGCGGGGCCGGGATGTGGCGCCAGATCGGCGCCCTCGACCAAGCGGAGGCCGGGCGCCTCGTCGGGCGGGCGATCGAGGCTGGGATCAACTTCATCGACACCGCCGATGTCTATGCCGAAGGGCTGTCGGAAGAGATCACCGGCCAAGCTCTGCGCGACCTCAAGGTCCCGCGCGACAGCGTCGTCGTCGCCACCAAGGGCTACGGGCCGACCGGCTCGGGCGCCAACGCCAAAGGCGCCTCGCGCCTGCACCTGATCGACGCCTGCAAGGCGAGCCTCAAGCGGCTCCAGCTCGATCATATCGACCTCTACCAGATCCACGGCTTCGACCCGGTGACGCCGATCGAGGAGCAGGTGCGGGCGCTGGACATCCTCGTGCAGCACGGGCACGTCCGCTACGTCGGTGTCTCGAACTGGGCGGCGTGGCAAATCGTGAAGGCGCTGGGGATCAGCGCACGGGCCGGGCTTGCCCGCTTCGAGACCCTGCAGGCCTACTATTCCATCGCGGGCCGCGACCTGGAGCGCGAGATCGTGCCGATGCTGCACTCGGAGGGGCTGGGCCTTCTGGTCTGGAGCCCGCTGGCCGGCGGCCTGCTCAGCGGCAAGTATGCCGGCGGCGCGGGCGAGGGCCGGCGCGCGAGCTTCGATTTCCCGCCGGTCGACCGGCCCCGGGCCGAAGCCTGCATCGACGCGATGCGGAGTGTCGCGGAGGCGCGTGGCGTCTCGGTGGCCCAGGTGGCGCTCGCGTGGCTCCTGCACCGCAAGGCGGTGACCAGCGTCATCGTGGGGGCCAAGCGCCTCGATCAGCTGGAGGACAACATCGCGGCAACCGAACTCAGCCTCACCGACGCGGAACTCGACGCCCTCGACGCGGTGAGCGCCCTGCCGGCCGAGTATCCGGGCTGGATGTTCGAGCGCCAGGGCGTCCGGGCGCAGCAGCTCGCGGAATCGGGCCGGCCCGGGGTGCGCTGAGGCGGCGCATGCCGCGTTCCGGCGCTCCGGGTTAGAGCCTGCACAGCCCCGGGGTGCCGATCACCCCGGCCGGCTCTGTCGCCTTTTTTGCACGCGCCCGCGGAACACGGTGAGACAACGCCTCACCCCGCAAGCCCTCGCCGATGTGGAAGCCGTCGCGGCTTATCTGGAAGCCCGCAACCCGCTCGGCGCGCGGCGCGTCGAGGTGGCGATCCAGGATGCGCCGATCCTCATCGGCCGCTATCCCGAGATCGGCCCGATGGGGCGCCAGCGTGTCCGCCCCTTGGCCCTGCCCCGCTATCCGGAGCTGAACTTCTACCGGGTGGACGAACCGGCGGATGCCATCGCGATCCTTGCCGTCCGGCATGCGGCTCGGAAACCCGGCAGCCGCTCCTGAGCGTGCGGCTCACGCCGCCTGCCGCCGCTCCGGGTAGAGCCCGTACAACCCCTCGGCGCTCGCGTCACACACGCCGCGCTCGGTGATGATGCCGGTCACCAGCCGCGCCGGCGTCACGTCGAAGGCGGGGTTGGCCACGGGACTGCCCGGCGAGACCACCTCGATCGTGGCGAAGCCGCCATCCGCGAGCCGGCCGGTCATGTGGGTGACCTCGCGCCCGTCGCGCTCCTCGATCGGGATCTCCTTCACGCCGTCCTGCAGCGTCCAATCGATCGTCGAGAACGGCAGCGCCGCGTAGAATGGCACGCCGGTGTCGTGGGCGGCCAGCGCCTTTAGGTAGGTGCCGATCTTGTTGCAGACGTCGCCGCGCGCCGTGGTCCGGTCCGAGCCGACGATGCACAGATCGACCTGCCCGTGCTGCATCAGATGCCCGCCGGCATTGTCGGCGATCACCGTGTGGGGCACGCCGTGACCGTTCAGCTCGAACGCGGTCAGCGCCGCCCCCTGGCTGCGCGGGCGGGTCTCGTCGACCAGAACGTGGACCGGCACGCCCTGCGCATGCGCGGCGTAGACCGGCGCCAGCGCCGTGCCCCAATCCACCGTGGCGAGCCAGCCGGCGTTGCAGTGGGTCAGCACGGTGACGGGGCCGCCCTTGGCCTTGTACAGGTCGGCGATGATCCGGCCGCCATGGGCGCCGATCGCGCGGCAGCTCGCGACATCCTCCTCGGCGATGCGGCCGGCCTCCGCGAAGGCGCGGTCGAAGCGCTCGCCCGGCTGGACCTGCCGCAGGTTGGCGGCGACCCGGTCCAGCGCCCAGCGCAGGTTGATCGCCGTGGGCCGCGTGGCGGCGAGCGTGGCCACCGCGCGGTCGAGGCCCTCCGCGGAGGCATCCGCCCGCATGGCGAGCGCCAGCCCGTAGGCCGCGGTGACGCCGATCAGGGGCGCGCCGCGCACCACCATGGTGCGGATCGCCACGGCTGCGTCGTCCAGCGTCGCGACGCGCTTCAGCTCGAAGGCGAAGGGCAGGCGCGTCTGGTCGATCACTTGGACGCTGACGCCGTCCGGGTCCGGGAAGATCGTGCGGTAGGGCTGGCCGTCGATGTTCATGGCCGAACCTGTGCCACAGCAGAACGCGGTTTGCACCCTTCGGAACGGCATCGCACCCGCCTGGGGACGCGCAACCAGCGGCCGGTCAGGCTTCCTCAACCTTAGCGGCTCGTTAAGGCGGCCATGCCTAGCCTCAGGGGGTAAGTTCCCGCTCCGCGTCCGGTCCCGCATGCGCTCGCTTCGCCGTCCCGCATCGCCCTACGACACCTTCGTCGACAGCGTCCGCCCATTCCTGGGCAAGCGCCTGACGGAACTCGGTGGGCTTGTGCTGTTCACCGGCGCCGTGGCGCTGACCGTGGCTTTGGCCACGTGGTCGATCGACGACCCAAGCCTCAACCACGCCACCGACCATGCCGCCCACAACGTGCTCGGCCAGCCGGGCGCCGTGGTGGCGGATCTCTGCATGCAGATCCTCGGCCTCGGATCGCTCGCCTTCGTGCTGCCCCCGGCCCTCTGGGGCGTGCGGCTGATGCGCGAGCGCAACCTGCCCGACGGGGGAATGCGCATCGCGCTCTGGATCATCGGCTTCTGCGCGGCGAGCGCGGTGGCGAGCGCGCTGCCGCCCACGACGCGCTGGCCGCTGCCCACCGGCCTCGGGGGCGTGGCCGGCGACGGGCTGCTGTCGATGGCCCGGGTGATCGTCGGCGCGGTCTCGTCGGCCGCCGCCCACCTCGTCGGCTTCAGCTACGCCGCGGTGGCGATCCTGAGCCTCACCGGGGCCTGCCGCTTCGGCCTTGTCGAGGAGGACGCGTTCCACGACGAGCCTTATCCCGTCCGGCGTGTGCCGGTCCGGTCTCGCGATGGGCGCGACGATACCGACGAGCCGGGCCTCGGCCTCGTGGGTGTCGGCGCCCTGGCGCAGGGCCTGATGCAGCTGCGCCTCGCGGCGTCCGACAAGATCGCCGGGTGGCGTGCGGGCCGGGCCGAACCGTTCGACGGCGCCTCGCCGGCGCTTGCGGCCCGGCGCGCCTTCACGGATGCGGACCTGCCCTGGGCCGACCACCTCCCCGCGGACGCTCAGCCGGGGCCCGGCCGGCGCGAGCCCGTCTTCGACGCGCCCGGCGCCCCGTCCGCCGAGGGCGAGCCCGACCACGCCGTGGCGCCGCACGACGAGGCCGACGCGTTCGAGGCCGCGCCGCGCCCCCTCCCCTCGCGCGCGCCGCAGCGTCCCCAGCCGCCTCAGGCCGAGCCCACCGCGTCCCGGGTCGCCCCGCCGGCCGCCGCGCCGGTGCCGGCCCGCCGCGGTCCGGCCCCCGCGCTGCGGCCCGAGGATTACGCCCTGCCGGCCCTCGACCTGCTGGCGGCCCCCCGCGGCCCGTCACAGGCCAGCCAGATCTCGGCCGATGCCCTGGAACAGAACGCCACCCTGCTGGAGGCGACGCTGGGCGATTTCGGCGTGCGCGGCGACATCCTGGCGGTGCGGCCCGGCCCGGTCGTCACCCTGTACGAGCTGGAGCCCGCCCCCGGCACCAAGTCCAGCCGCGTGATCGCGCTGGCCGACGACATCGCCCGGTCGATGTCGGCGGTCTCGGCCCGCGTCGCGGTCGTGCCCGGCCGCAACGCCATCGGCATCGAGCTGCCGAACACCAAGCGTGAGACGGTGTACTTGCGCGAGTTGCTGGCCTCCACGGATTTCGCCGAGAGCAAGCACAAGCTGGCTTTGTGCCTGGGCAAGAACATCGGTGGTGAGCCGATCATCGCCGACCTCGCGCGCATGCCGCACCTGCTGGTGGCCGGTACCACCGGCTCGGGCAAGTCGGTGGCGATCAACACCATGATCCTGTCGCTGCTCTACCGGCTGAAGCCGGAGGAGTGCCGCCTGATCATG
>NZ_JAKSYH010000064.1 GCF_022829295.1 Methylobacterium sp. J-088 | reverse complement strand
CAGGGCGCGTTCGTCATCAACGCCGCCAACAACTTCCCGGTCGTCACCAGCGGTGTCGGTCGCCGCTCCGACGAGTTCGCCGTCGTCCGCGCCGGCCTGAACTACAAGTTCGGCTCGTACTAAGACCGAGAATCGGCGCGGCTCAGGCCGCGCCCCTGACCTGACGTTCGGCGAGGCCGCTTCCGCAAGGGAGCGGCCTCGCTGCCGTTTCGGCAGCGGCCTCTCCCGTCATGGCCCGCCGGCGAACGCGCCCGCAACGACCATGATCAGCGCCTCGATGTCGATCCGACCGTCGATCCGTGCGTAGCCCGACTCCGACAGGTCGATCGTCGGCGCGGGATCGTCCGCCTCCGATTGGCGTTTCAGTTCCGCCAGGATGGCGTCCCGCACGGTGGTGTTCAGATCCATCGAGTTGGCTCCCCGTCAGCCGCGTAGCGGAGAGCACAATCCTCTGGTGGTTCCGCCAGCGACGCGCGGCTAACCGCCGGTTCGCAGGCGGCCGCTCAGGCCACCGAGGGTCGGCGGGCGCCCGAGCCCGGTTGCGAGGCGCGCCCCGGCACCAGCGACAGGCCGGCCGAAAGCAGGGCGAAGACCACCAGGGGCAGGAGGCTCAGGGTGAAGCTCCCGGTCCCATCCTTGATCGCGCCGATCAGGTAGGGCCCGAGGAAACCGCCGAGGTTCCCGACCGCGTTGATCGCCGCGATGCTCGCCGCCGCGGTGGCGGGGAGCATCTGCTCGGTGGCGAGCGCCCAGAACGGACCCTTGAGCATGTAGACGCCGACTGCCGCCACGGTCAGCGCCGCGACAACCGGGCCGAGGCCCGTCAGCACGGTGCCGCCCGCGAGCCCGAGCGCCAGGACCAGGAAGGAGAGCGCGAGGTGCCAGCGCCGCTCGGCCATCCGGTCGCTGTGCCGCCCCCAGAGGATCATGGCGACCGACGCGAAACCGTACGGGATGCTGTTCAACAGGCCGGTCTCGAAATTGCCCAGGCCGAAGCTCTTGACGATCTGCGGGGTCCAGAACGAGAGCCCGTAGCTGCTCGCCGTCGAGCCGAAATAGATCGCCGCGAACAGCGCGAGACGCCGGTCGCGCAGGATCTCCCACAGGGGCGGCTTGGCCGCCTGCCCGCGCTTCGTGTTGCGCGCCGTTTCGGCCTGGAGCTGCCGCTCCAGCCAGTCGCGCTCGGCCGCCGGGAGCCAAGCCGCGTCCCGCGGGCCGTCCGGCAGCAGCCACAGGACCGCGCCGGCCATCAGCACCGCCGGCAGCCCTTCGAGGATGAACAGCCACTGCCAACCGGCGAGCCCCAGACCGGTCACGTTGAGCAGCGCCCCGGAGATCGGAGACCCGAGGAACGACGAGATCGGGATCGAGATCATGAACACCCCGATGATCCGCGCCCGGTAGGCCGAGGGGAACCAGTAAGTGAGGTAGAGGATCACGCCTGGGAAGAACCCGGCCTCGGCCAGCCCCAGCAGGAATCGCAGGCCGACGAACGACCACGGCCCCTGCACGAGCGCCATGGCGGCGGAGATCACCCCCCAGGTCACCATGATCCGGGCGATCCACAGCCGCGCCCCGAAGCGTTCCAGCATCAGGTTGCTGGGGATCTCCATCAGGAAGTAGCCGAGGAAGAAGATCCCGGCCCCCCAGCCGAACACGGTCGCCGAGAGGCCGACATCGTGGTTCATCTGAATCGCCGCGAAGCCGACATTCACGCGGTCGAGGAAGGAGATGAAGTAAGCGAGGATCAGGAACGGCACGAGCCGCCAGCTGATGCGTCGGATTGCCGAGCGTTCGAGGGCGGCCTCCTCCGGGGAGCCGGGTGTCGGGTCGGTGGTCGCAGAGCCAGTTATGGGGCCGGTCATGGGGCCTGTCCTCGTCGCGCGTCGCGGGGTCCGCGCGGATTCGAGGCAGGCCGAACAAAGCCGCGACGGCGGCGTGACGGACCTCTCGGGCTTCCTCGCGGGCCGGTCATCTCTGGCGGTGACCTGTGCCGGTCCTGCTTAACCCGATCCCGGCGCGGCTGGGAAGCGCGCGCGATACCGTAACAGATCGGATTTGTTGATGGTTTGAAGGTATTCGTAAGCCAGAAGAGCTTCGAAGATCGCGCAGGCTGAGCGTTTCCCGTCGCCAACGCGTACAGCGTTTCGCGGCAGGCCCTGTTCCGCCAAGGCTCTCCGGACCGCCCGCTCACACGGGCCATTCCGCCCTTCGCCGGATCCGCGGGGCAAGGCCTGAGGACCGATCGTGTCGCTGGCCTCGACAGCCAGCGTCGGTGATCTCAATCCTGATCGGGATGCGGATCGGATCTCCGGACCGTGATCTTTCCCGCATGCTCGCTATTCGGAACTGCAGCCCAGCCATAACGGGCGGCTGCGTCCGCCTGCTCGGGCGTGACAGCGAGTTCGCCATGGACGAGCCGATCACCCAGAACATCGAGCCAGAGATCACCGGACTGATCGGCGAGGTCACCCGGCGTCACGATCGGGGCCTGAACCACCGGCGCGTCGAAACCCGGCGCCGTCGGAAAGCCCAGAGTTCCGAAATCGGGCGCTTCGATAATCTTCCTCGTCATCGCTTGTCCTCGCCTTTCGAGGGACGACGTGCCCCACATCCGATACGCCACCCCCTGCGTACCGCAGGCCGCGCCCCGTCATACCGCGGTCTTGGCATGCGCCCGAACCGAACGCTGATCCTTCATCGGCAGGGCCCATCGTATCGATAAGTCGCGTCGGGGGAATCTCGCGCGTTTCGAGGGCCATCGCCGAGGGATCGGGGAACGCGCATCCGACCGGGCGGCAGCGGCGAGACGGAACGCCTCCCTCAACATACGGTCGGCCTGAAAGGATCCGAGCCCAGAAGCCGGTCGCTGCCAGGCCGGGATGACCCGGATCGGGCCCTAGCCCACGGCGCGGTACCGAGAGGCGACGCAGGCAGCCCGACCACAGCGGTGAGGCTGCAGCGGCGCGGCGTCCGTACCATGCCGAGGCGCGACGCACCGCCCAGAACGCTTCGTTAGTCGTAATCCCGGATTCGCAGTCCGCCGCCTCGGGCCGGCGGCCTTCATCAACCCGGATGATACGAAAAACTCCTAGTGGTTTTGTCGAAACTATTCAGTCTTTCGCCTGAATTCGTGCCGTGCCCATCACCGTGGATTCAGGTCCGCTGCCCGGCCCAATTAGGAAGTTGAGCATGCCCGAAAGCTTACGAGCGGGTGAGATGAGCGCCTCGCTGAAGCGCAGTTCGACCGCGTTTCTCGCGGTCGCCGCGATGAGCGGCCTGGTGAACCTGCTTACCCTGACCGGCTCCTTCTTCATGCTGGAGGTCTATGACCGCGTCATCCCCAGCCGGTCGATGCCGACGCTGGTCGGTCTGTGCATCCTGGCGCTGACGCTGTTCGCGGCCCAGGGCCTGCTCGAAGCCTCGCGCGCGCGCATCCTCTCGCGCATCGGCGCCGCCCTCGACCTCGACATCCGCGCGCGCATCTTCGGCCTGAGCCTGCGGGCGCCCCTGCGCGGCACGCGGGCCGAGGAAGCGGGGCAGCCCCTGCGGGATCTCGATCAGCTCCGCTCGTTCCTGGGCGGGTCCGGGCCGGCCGCTCTCTTCGACCTCCCCTGGTTGCCGGCCTATGTCGCCCTGTGCTTCCTGTTCCATCCCCTGATCGGCGCTGCGGCGGTCGGCGGGACTCTGCTGCTCGTCGCCCTGACCTGGATCACGGAAGCCAACACGCGGCGGCCGATCCGCGCGGCCTCCGCGCACGCGGCGCGGCGCCAAGCCCTGTCCGAGGCCGCGCGGCGGAACGCCGAGGTCGTCGCCGCGCTGGGCCTGCAGAGCGCCCTCGCGCGCCGCTGGGAGGAAAGCCATCAGGATTACATCGAGGCGCAGCTGCGTGTCTCCGATGTGTCGGGCGGTCTCGGCTCGATCCTGAAGGCCTGCCGGATGGCGCTCCAGTCAGGGGTTCTGGCGCTCGGCGCGTGGCTGGTGATCAACAACCAAGCCACCGGCGGCATCATGATCGCCTCGTCGATCCTGGTCGCCCGCGCCCTCGCACCGGCGGAACTCGCCATCGCCAACTGGAAGGGGTTCGTCGCCGCGCGTCAGAGCTGGGCGCGGCTCACGCTCGCCCTCGCCCAGCTGCCCCCCGAGGCCGAGACGCTGGCATTGCCGCCGCCGCGCGGAACCCTGTCGGTGGAGGCCCTCGACCTGATGCCGCCGGGCACGCGACGTCTGACGGTGCAAGACGTGAGCTTCCGCCTCGCGGCCGGTCAGGCCCTCGGCATCATCGGCCCGTCGGCGTCGGGCAAGTCGAGCCTGGTGCGCGCGCTCGTCCGCGTCTGGACCCCGGCACGGGGCGAGATTCGGCTCGACGGCGCCTCCCTCGACCAGTGGTCCGCGGAGGGGCTCGGCCCGCATATCGGCTATCTGCCGCAGGAGGCCGAGCTGTTCGCCGGGACGGTGGCCGAGAACATCGCCCGTTTCCAGAGCGGCACCGAGTCCGGGACGATCGTTGCGGCGGCCCAGGCCGCGGGGGCGCACGAGATGATCCTGCGCCTGCCGCAGGGCTATCAGACCCCGCTCGGCGACGGGGGTGCCGGCCTCTCGGCCGGCCAGCGCCAGCGCGTCGGTCTGGCCCGGGCGCTCTACGGCGATCCCTTCCTCGTGATCCTCGACGAGCCCAATGCCAACCTCGATGCCGATGGCGAGGCCGCACTGACGCGGGCGATCCAGGGGGTGCGAAGCCGCAGCGGGATCTGCATCGTCGTCGCCCACCGACCGAGCGCGCTGGCCGCCGTCGATTCCGTGCTCGTGATGGCGGACGGACGCCTGCAGGCGTTCGGCCCGAAGGATGACGTCCTCAAGCGTGTTCTGCGGCCCGTCGGGGCAGAGCGTGCCGATCAACAGAGGGTGAGCGCGTGATGTCGGCAGGATCCCCCATCCTCACCGGATCCGGCATGGATCTGACCGCACGCACGCGGCCGCGACGCCATCCGCGCGCCTCCATACGGCGCCAGCTCGTCTTCGCCGGCGTCCTCTCCGTGGCGCTGGTGCCGGGTCTGGCCGGCTGGGCCACCATGACCTCTTTCGCGGGCGCGATCATCGCCCCCGGCCAGCTCGTGGTCGAGTCCGAAATCAAGAAGGTCCAGCATCCGACCGGCGGCGTCGTCGGAGAATTGCTGGTCAAGGATGGCGACCATGTCAGGGCCGGCGACGTCCTGATCCGCCTCGACAAGACGCAGGTCCAGGCCAATCTCGACATCACGCTCAAGGCGCTGGACGAATTGGCGGCGCGCCGCGCCCGCGAAGAGGCCGAGCGGGACGGTTCCGCGGCGATCCTGTTTCCGCAGGATCTGGCGATGCGAAAGGGATCGAGCCCGGAAATCGCCGCCCTTCTGGACGGCGAAAGCCGGCTGTTCTCGGCCCGACTGGCCAGTCGGGATGGACAACGCGCGCAGATGTCGGAGCGCATCACGCAGCTCGAACAGGAGAGCGGCGGCTTGACCGAGCAAGCCTCCGCGAAGGCCCGGGAGATCAGACTGATCGGCGAGGAGCTGCAGGGCGTCCGCAGTCTGTACGCCAAGAACCTGGTCCCGGTCACCCGGGTGAGTGCGCTGGAGCGGGATGCGGCGCGCCTGGATGGCGAGCGGGGCCAACTCGTCGCCTCGATTGCCTCCGTGAAGGGCAAGATCTCGGAAATCCGATTGCAGATCCTGCAGGTCGACGCCGAGATGCGGACGGAAGTCGGCAAGGATCTGGCCGACATCCGAAGCAAGTGGTCCGAACTGGTCGAGAAGCGGATCGCGGCGGAGGATCAGCTGCGGCGCGTGGAGATGCGGGCGCCGCAGAACGGGGTCGTGCATCAGATGAGCGTGCATACGGTGGGCGGATTGGTGGTGCCCGCCGAACCCGCGATGCTGATCGTACCCGATGCGGACCGGCTGGCCGTGGAAGTGCGCATGCAGCCGCAGGACATCGACAGCGTGCAGCAGGGACAGGCTGCGGTCCTGCGCTTCCCGGCCTTCAACGTGCGGACCACGCCCGAGATCGAAGGCCGGATCTCGCGGCTGTCCGCCGACGTGACCAGCGATCCGAAGACCGGACAGAGCTTCTATACCGTGCGCGTCGAAATCCCGGCGGACCAGCTGGAGCGGCTGGGAACGGTGCGGCTGGTGCCCGGGATGCCGGTCGAGGCCAATCTCAAGCTCGGCGAACGTACGGTGATGAGCTACCTCCTCAAGCCGCTTCAGGATCAGGTGTCGAAGGCATGGCGTGAGCGCTAGCGGATTTGCTCTGGCGAACCGCAAGGTACACGATACAAGACCGAACGCCCCCGGCCGTCCCACCCGACGCCCTGATCCTGAGGCGTCGAAGCGCAGCGGAGGCCCCGAAGGAGGCCTCCGGGGCTCGTGCGGCTGGCTGGCACCCTCCTTCGAGGCTCTCGCTGCGCTCGGATCTCAGAAAGAGGGAAATTGGGTGGGATCGCCGATGACCCGGCAACGGGATACTGTCGTGTATCGCGATCGGGCGCGGCCCGAAGAGCGCCCAAGAGCCGAAGCAAACGCCGAACGCGTGTCCGGCCTTTGACTGGCTCATACGGCCGCCGGAGATCAACCGTGCGTCCGCGCGGGCCCGGGTCGGCCTTCGAGCGTTGGAGGGTCCGATCACCGCCCACCCCATCGCCCGGCGGCAAACTTGCGCGGCGAAGGCAAAAATCGCTGCTCGTTCCAGCGACTTGGCGCACGTGTCATCAGCGACTTAGTACATAATCACTCAGCAGTTTTCTGTTCGATCTGAATATGAACGCGTTAGCGCGCGAAGAACGGCGGCAGACCTCTCTTTGTCTCGTCGCATACGCGACGGATGATCGGACGCCAGTAACTATTGATAAAAACGCGGAAATCAGCAGACGACGTGTCTGGATGCGATCACGCCAGCCTAAAAGCCGACGCCCAGACTGAAGACCTTATCCCAGACGCCTGCAAAGTGTCGGTATCGAGAAAAGAATTATAGCGCTCCACTTGAAACGGGCAGAGCCTCAATTCGCTCTAAAATATTATTACATACGAGCCGTCACCGCCATCAATTAGGTTTATTACTTGTATCAAGCTTAACGCCGAGCTAAACGGCAAAGCTGTGGCAGCGCGCGGACTGGGACTCGGTTGGCGTCGCCGTCTTCAGGTACCCGGCGGCTACGCCCACCCAGCCGGATCTGTATAGGGGCTCATCGCATGAACGCTGTAGAACGCAGCTTGGCTGCGGACGAACCGTTGGCGCCCATGACGTCCGGCAGCCAGCAGCCAAGCGCGACTCTGCGAACCGGGTTGGATGTCGCTGCCGCGGCCTTGGCGCTGGTCCTGCTGGCGCCGCTTCTGGCGCTTGTCGCGCTGCTGGTGCGTCTGGACAGCCCGGGTCCGGCGCTGTTCCGTCAGACGCGGACCGGCCTGAACGGGCGCTCGTTCCTGATCTACAAGTTCCGGACCATGCACGTGCAGGAG
>NZ_JAKSYH010000057.1 GCF_022829295.1 Methylobacterium sp. J-088 | reverse complement strand
GGATCGCGCGCACCTTCAAGGCGCTGACAGGGTGCGCCTCTTCCGGAAAGTTCTCATCCCTCACCCTGTCCCTCTCCCGCACGGGAGAGGGGACCCGCGCCCTATTCGGCGACGGTGGTGTCACTGTCGTGTACCGTGTGGCTTGCCAACGCAAATCTGCTTAGAATGGATCGCTCTCTGTTTCCGCCAAAGCCGACAGCCCGGTCCGTGCTGGTCGCAAACGACCGCACGAAGCTGACGGCGACGTATGTGAATGCGATTGCGGATGCGATCTTCACGGTCGGTGGCTTGGCGCCCATCTTGGCCACACGTCTAACAGCTGGTCCACCGACTTTGCCGCTGCCGGTTATCGTCGGCGTGGCTATCGTTTGCTGGATGACGAGCGCGACGCTACAGTACTCCGCGCGGCGTTATTTGAAGGAGTTGCAGTGATGGGCCTTTCGGACATCCTGACACTGCTACGCGTGCCTGCGGCCGCCCTGATCCTTGGCTTAGGCGCATTGCGTTATGCGCGGTGGGCCGACGGACGCTGACAGGCGGGACCTATACCCGACGGTCTCCCCCGGTTTGTGCCCTCGCCGCTCCCGCGCTAAGGCAGCCGCGCCATGTCGCACAACACCTTCGGCCACCTGTTCCGCGTCACGACCTTCGGCGAGAGCCACGGGATCGCGCTCGGCTGCGTGGTCGACGGCTGCCCGCCCGGCCTGCCGCTGGAGGCCGAGGAGATCCAGGCAGAGCTCGACCGGCGCAAGCCCGGCCAGTCGCGCTTCACCACCCAGCGCCGTGAGCCCGATCAGGTGAAGATCCTGTCGGGCGTGTTCGCCGACGACCGAACCGACGGCCGCCAGTTCACCACCGGCACGCCGATCGCGTTGATGATCGAGAACACGGATCAGCGCTCGAAGGATTATTCCGAGATCCGCGACAGCTACCGGCCCGGCCACGCGGATTACACCTACGACGCCAAGTACGGCATCCGCGATTATCGCGGCGGCGGGCGCTCCTCCGCCCGCGAAACCGCGGCCCGCGTGGCCGCCGGTGCCGTGGCCCGCAAGGTCGTACCCGGCATCACCATCCGGGCGGCCCTGGTCCAGATGGGCCCGCACGCCATCGACCGGTCGCGCTGGGACTGGGCCGAGACCGGCAACAACCCGTTCTTCTGCCCCGATGCCGAGACCGCCGCTTTCTACGAGACCTATCTCGACGGCATCCGGAAGGACGGCTCCTCGGTCGGCGCCGTGATCGAGGTCGTGGCCGAAGGCGTCCCGCCGGGCCTCGGCGCGCCGGTCTACGGCAAGCTCGACGCGGATCTCGCCGCCGCGATGATGTCGATCAACGCCGTGAAGGGTGTCGAGATCGGCGACGGTTTCGCGGCGGCAGCTCTCCGCGGCGAGGACAATGCCGACGAGATGCGCGCCGGCAACGATGGGCGCCCCCGCTTCCTGGCCAACCACGCGGGTGGGATCCTCGGCGGCATTTCCAGCGGCGAGCCGGTGGTGGTGCGCTTCGCCGTGAAGCCCACATCCTCGATCCTCACATCGCGTCGCTCCGTGACCCGGGACGGCGCCGAGGTGGACCTCATCACGAAGGGCCGCCACGATCCCTGTGTCGGCATCCGGGCCGTGCCGGTGGCGGAGGCCATGATGGCCTGCGTGCTCGCCGATCATTATCTGCGCCATCGTGGACAGGTCGGGCAGCAGCCCTGATCCCGGCCCCGCCTTCAACGATTCGAGAATGCCCGTGCCCCATTGCACCGTCACCGAGGCCATCGCGGCCTTCGCCAAGGGCGAGATCGTCGTCGTCACCGACGACGACGACCGCGAGAACGAGGGCGACCTCGTCGTCGCGGCATCCCTTTGCACGCCGGAGAAGATGGCGTTCATCATCCGCAACACCTGCGGCATCGTCTGCGCGCCGATCACGCAGGGCGAGGCCAAGCGCCTGCACCTCGCGCCGATGGTCGCCTCGAACGACGCACCGCTCGGGACCGCCTTCACGGTCACCGTCGACACGAAGCACGGTCTGACGACGGGCATCTCGGCGGAGCAGCGCTGCAACACCGTCCGGGCGCTCGCCAACGGCAACATGGGCGCGGGCGACTTCGTCCGCCCCGGGCACGTCTTCCCGCTGATCGCCCGCGATGGCGGCGTGCTCATGCGCTCGGGCCACACCGAGGCCGCGGTCGACTTGTGCCGCTTGGCGGACCTGCCCCCCGTCGGCGTGATCTGCGAACTCGCCAACGACGACGGCACCGTGATGAAGGGGCCGCAGATCGAGGCCTTCGCCGAGCAGCACAAGCTCAAGCAGGTTTCGGTGGCCGATCTCATCGCCTACCGGCAGGCCCGGGACCGGCTGGTGGAGCGGGTCGGTCATTTCCCCGTCCGGTCGAACCACGGTGACATGACCGCCTACGTGTTCTCCACGCCCTTCGAGACGATCCAGCAATTCGCCTTCGTGATGGGTGAGATCGGCGACGGACGTGACATCCTCGTGCGTCTCCACCGCTCCAATGTCGCCGCCGATGTGATCGGCGGCGGCAGGCAGATCGACGCGGTGCTGCGGCGTTTCGCGGAGGCCGGTCGCGGCGTGCTGGTCTATCTCCGGGATGGAACGGCGGGCGTGCCGGTCATGAGTGCCACCGACGAAGGGACGGAAGCGCTGCGCGCCCGCCAATGGCGCGAAGTCGGTCTCGGGGCACAAATCCTGCGCGATCTCGGCGTGGCCTCGTTCCGCAACCTCGCGACCTCGTCGCGCGCCTATGTTGGCTTGGCGGGCTTCGGTATCGAGCACCTGGGCGACGAGCCCCTGGAAACCTAACCGTCGTCTCAGGTGCGCCGCGCGACCGTCCAGATTGCGGCGCCCGCCATGATGGCAGCAGCGCTGCGACTCAGCCGTCGGTGGAACGCCGAATTTTGCAAGGTGTGCCGCGCCCGCGAAGCCAGAGCCGCGTAGGGCGTCATCACGACGATCAGGACGAGGGCCGTAACGGCGACGAGCGTCGCGAAGTCACGCCCTGTGACCGCACGCAGATCCAGCAAGGTCGGCAGCACCGCGAGATAGAAGACGATCGTCTTGGGGTTGGCGAGCGTCACGGTGAGCCCGGCGAGGAAGCTCGCGCAGGGACGGTCGCCCCGGCGGCCCGTCACGGTCTGGGTGCGCGCTGCGCTGCGCCAGAGCTGGACCGCGAGGTAGCCCAGATAGAGCGCCGCGCCGATCCGGACGACAACGAACACGTCGCCCAGCGCCTCGGCCATGCGGCTCAGCCCGAAGACCGCGGCAGCGAGATAGGTCAGGTCGCCCAGGATCAGGCCCGCGGCGAACGCCATGCCGGCCCTGAACCCCGAAGCAAGCGCCCGCGCAACGAGCGCTACGACGCCGGGGCCCGGAATGGCGGCCACGATGCTGAGCGCCAGCACATACGCCAGGAAACCGGAGGCCGTCATTGCACACGTCTCGATCTGCGGCGATCGATGGCCCCGTCACGATGCCAATTCCCGAACGCCTCAGGCTAAGGCCGGATCCAGCCAGTTCGCAACCGCCTGATCGGGCCTATCGCCCCATCAGCGCGTCGACATGCGCGGCGGCCGACTTGGCGAGACCTTCGAGGCTGTAGCCGCCCTCCAGCACCGAAACGATCCGCCCGCCCGCGCAGCGTTCGGCGAGTTCCATCAAACGGCGCGTCGCCCAAGCGAAGTCCTCCGCCTCGAGCCGCAGATTGGCCAGGGGATCGAGGCGATGGGCGTCGAATCCAGCCGAGATCACGATGACGTCCGGTCGGAACGTCTCCAGGCGCGACAGGATGCCGGTCTCGAACGCCTCGCGGAACACCGCGCCGTCGTCATTCGGGCGCAGGGGCACGTTGACGATCGTGTCCTTGTCGCCGCGCTCCGACGCGGCCCCGGAGCCGGGGTAGAGCGGCATCTGATGGGTGGAGCAATACAGGACCGAACCGTCGTCCCAGAAGATATCCTGGCTGCCGTTGCCGTGATGAACGTCCCAATCGACGAGGGCCACGCGTTCGGCGCCGTGCTTCGTCTGCACGTAGCGGGCCGCGATGGCCGCGTGATTGAACAGGCAGAATCCCATCGACCGGGTCCGCTCCGCATGGTGGCCGGGCGGTCGCATGGCCACGAAGGCGTTGCGGCACTCGCCGGCTACGACGGCGTCAATCGCGTGCGCCGCGCCGCCGATGGCGCGCAGCGACGCCTCCAGGCTTCCCGCGGACAGGACCGTATCGGAATCGATCCCGACCATGCCGTGCTCCGGCACGGCCGCGACCAGCGCGTCGACATAGCTTCGGGGATGAGCGAGCGCCACGGTCTCCAGCTCGGCGCGCGGCGCAGAAGCTCGCACGAGGCCGGCGAAGCGCTCGTCCTCAAGCGCGCGCTCGACGGCCCGCATCCGGGCGGGCCGCTCAGGGTGGCCCTCCGGCACCTCATGATCGAAGCTCGCGGGATGGCTCACGTACAGTGTGGTCACGACGGTCGCTCCCGGGTCCGATCCTGTCGCGCGCCTGCAACAGGAGCCGGCAATGTGCCACGGTCGTAACGCGCGGACTACGGCCGCGTGCGCGCCACGACTAGGCTTGTCCGACTCATCTTCACCTTTTCCCGATTATCGAACGCTGTTCGGTGCGGGTCTGCTCCTTCGAGACTGGCAGCATGAACATTGGCGGCTTGCGCATCGTCCCGATCATCGTCTGTGTGGGCCTCCTGGCAGGCTGCACCTTCAAGGCCGTGCCCGATCCAACGCTGTCGGCCCGCGACGCGGAATTCATGGCGCTGGTGCCCGATGCGGAGTTCGATCCGCATTTCGCCCGGTACGAAATGAGCGATCCGACCCACGAGCCACCCGGCACGATCGTGGTCGAGACAAAGGAACGGCAGCTCTACCTCGTTCAGCCGGGCGGGAAGGCGCTCCGCTACGGCGTCTCGGTCGGCGACGAGGCCTATGGCTGGACGGGGAAAGCCGTTGTCGACCGCAAGGCGGAATGGCCCGCCTGGAACCCGCCGGCCGAGATGATCAAGCGCTGGCCGCACGTCCACGCCATGCAGGGCGGCCCGATGAACCCGCTCGGCGCCCGCGCCCTCTATCTGACGGACCACGGCAGGGACACGCTCTACCGGATCCACGGCACCAACGAGCCCGAGAAGATCGGGCAGGCGGTCTCGTCGGGGTGCATCCGGATGCGCAACATCGACGTGGTCGACCTCTACAATCGCGTCCCCGTGGGCGCCTCGGTCATCGTCCGATAACGCAACTGGTCAACGTCCCAATAAGCCTGCTTGCTCGTGAGGTGTTTACCTGAACTGCCATTCAGATCTGGCCATTAACTCCTGGCAGGGAAGCTGTCCCGTAAGTTGAAGACACACAGGGACTAGCGCCGACCGCAGCAAAGGTCGGGGAGGCAGGCGACCATGACCATGATTTCCGTGCAACAGTTCTGCAACCATGCCGTTTCGACGGGCCTGATCAGCGACGAGGATCTGCTGGTCCTCAAGCGTGAGGTTATCCCGGATGGCCTGATGAGCCGCGACGATGCCGATCTGCTGATCGCCCTCGAGCGCGCGGTGATCGGCTCCGACGCGTTCGCGGATTTCCTGGTCGCCTCCGTGGTCGACTTCGCCGTGTGGGGATGCCGGCCGACCGGTTACATCAACGCGGATGTGGCCGCCTGGCTCGCCGCGTCGCTCAGCGGCCGCGAAGGCCCCAGCGTCGTCGGGGCGCGGATCGCCATGGAAGTCGTCAAGGAGGCCCAGGGCAGCGCCGAATCATTGATGGCCTTCGCCCTGGAGGCCAATCGCCGGATCCGGGACGCGGTCCAGCCCGCCCGCATGACCTTTGCGCTGGCCGCCTGAACCTCAGACCAAGGCGCAGCTTCCGTCTGGGACGCATCTGATCTATCGGGACAGTCAAGCCGGTGTTCAATCCGGCGATCTCGGAAGCAGTGCGCCAGCGATGTTCGACAAGATCCTGATCGCCAACCGGGGCGAGATCGCCTGCCGGGTCATCAAGACCGCCCGGAAAATGGGCATCAAGACCGTTGCGGTCTACTCGGACGCCGACCGCGACGCCGTGCACGTCGCCATGGCGGATGAGGCCGTGCATATCGGCCCCGCGAGCGCGTCCGAATCATACCTCGTGATCGACAAGATCGTCGAGGCCTGCAAGCAGACCGGCGCGCAGGCCGTCCATCCCGGCTACGGCTTCCTGTCCGAGCGCGAGGCCTTCCCCAAGGCGCTCGAAGCCGCGGGCATCGTGTTCATCGGCCCGAATCCCGCCGCCATCGCCGCCATGGGCGACAAGATCGAGTCGAAGAAGGCGGCCGCCGCCGCCGAGGTCTCGACCGTTCCGGGCTTCCTCGGCGTGATCGAATCGCCCGAACACGCCAAGACGATCGCCGACGAGATCGGCTATCCGGTGATGATCAAGGCCTCCGCGGGCGGCGGCGGCAAGGGCATGCGCATCGCCCATTCGGGCGACGAGGTGGCGGAGGGCTTCGCCCGTGCCAAATCGGAGGCCGCCTCCTCGTTCGGCGACGACCGCGTCTTCATCGAGAAGTTCATCACCGATCCGCGCCACATCGAGATCCAGCTGATCGGCGATAAGCACGGCAACGTCGTGTATCTCGGCGAGCGCGAATGCTCGATTCAGCGCCGTAACCAGAAAGTGATCGAGGAGGCGCCGTCGCCGCTTCTCGACAAGAAGACCCGCCGCAAGATGGGCGAGCAGGCCGTCGCGTTGGCGAAGGCGGTGAACTACGATTCCGCCGGTACGGTCGAGTTCGTGGCCGGGCAGGACAAGTCCTTCTACTTCCTGGAGATGAATACCCGGCTCCAGGTTGAGCATCCGGTGACCGAGATGATCACCGGTCTCGATCTCGTCGAGCTGATGATCCGCGTCGCGGCTGGCGAAAAGCTGCCGATGACCCAGGACGACGTGAAGCTGAACGGCTGGGCCGTGGAGAGCCGCGTCTACGCCGAGGATCCAACCCGCAACTTCCTGCCCTCGATCGGCCGACTGACCACCTACCGGCCGCCGGAGGAGGGGCAACGGGGCAAGGCGATCGTGCGCAACGATACCGGTGTGGAGGAGGGCGGTGAGATCGCTATCCACTACGACCCGATGATCGCCAAGCTGGTGACCTGGGCGCCGAGCCGCGCCGAGGCGATCGCCGCCCAGGGCGAGGCGCTCGACGCCTTCGCCATCGACGGCATCCGCCACAACATCCCGTTCCTGTCGGCGCTGATGGCGCATCCGCGTTGGCGGGAGGGCCGTCTGTCCACCGGCTTCATTGCCGAGGAGTTCCCAGAGGGCTTCACCGCGCCGGAGCCCGCGGGCGACGTGTCGCGCCGCATGATGGCCGCTGCGGCGGCGATCGACCACAAGCTCAACCAGCGCAAGCGTGGCATCTCCGGGCAGATGCGCGCGCCGGGGCTGTTCGCCTTCGAGCGGGATCGGGTGGTGATTCTGGCCGGGCAAACCTATGCCGTTACGGTGGAGCCGGAGGGCGAGGATATGCTTGTCACCCAGGATGACGGCAAGTCGCTCTCGGTTGCGAGCGTGTGGCGTCCCGGCGAGCCGGTCTGGATCGGCACGATCGGGTCCGAGCGGGTGGCCATCCAGGTGCGCGGCCTGCTGAACGGCGTGTTCCTGCAGCATGCCGGTGCCGCCGCCGAGGCCCGGGTCTATACCCGCCGCGAGGCCGAACTCGCTGCGCTGATGCCGGTCAAGGAGCAGGCGGGCTCGGGCAAGCAGGTGCTCTGCCCGATGCCCGGTCTCGTGAAGCAGATCCTCGTGGCGGAAGGCCAGGAGGTGAAGAATGGCGAGCCGATCGCGGTCGTCGAGGCGATGAAGATGGAGAACGTGCTCCGCGCCGAGCGGGACGCGACCGTCGGGAAGATCCACGCCAAGGAGGGCGAAAGCCTCGCGGTCGACGCGGTGATCCTCGAATTCGCCTGAGCCGGTGCGCCTTCGTCGTGAGTGCGGTTCACAATGAGCAGACGAAGCTGCTGGCGATGGCGGCGAACAACGTTGCAGTCGCCTTCGCGGTGATCGGCTTCGTCATGCCGATCACCGCGATGAGCTTCGGGATCGCCAACGCATCGACATTGCGCTGAGCAACCGCCTTCTTCGTGGCGATCTGGCTTTGCGCCGCGATCAGCTTACATTGGGTCGGGAGGCGCGTGCTGCGGAGCATCAGGCCATGAGCTCGGGTGAAATCTTTGTCACCTTCGTCATACCCGCTGTGACCTTGGCGGTCGCCTATGCGGCGATGCGCGCGAACGAATGGGCGATCCAGCGCGACGAGCGCAAATCGGGCAAGTGACGGGTCCGAGGGACGCCTGACGTCTGCCGCATGCCCCTCTACTTCGCCTACGGCGCCAACATGGATGCCGCCGCGATGGCCCTGCGCTGCCCGGTCTCGCGGCTGATCGGCGGCGGGCATCTGCCGGGATACCGATTCATCATCATGCGCGCGGGCTACGCCTCGGTGGTGCGCGATCCGGCGCGCGTTGTCTGGGGCGTGGTTTGGGAATTGGCCGGCGACGACATCCCGGCCCTTGATCGCTACGAGGGCGTGGCGGGCGGCCTCTACACCAAGGCGACCCTGCCGGTCCGGACCCCGGAGGGGGTCAAGCGCGCTCTAATCTATCTCGGCTGCTCCACCGCGCCCGGCCGCCCGCGGTCCGGATACCTCGACGCCGTCCTGGCGGCGGCACGTGCTGCGCAACTGCCGTCAGCCTATCTCCGAGAACTCGGCAGCTGGTCGCGCGGCCTTCCGATCTGATGGGAGCTCAACTGGTACGCAACCTGCTTGCCCACGATCGAGCTGGCGGGCGAGGGGTCTCACCGCGCCCGGCCAGCCATCCGTGATTGCGCAGCACGTCCGTCGATCAACGGCGATTGGCGCGCGTCTGCGAGGGGGTTTTTGCATGTCGTATCTGGCGCCCGCCGATTTCGTGAAGAAGGCCGTCGATGCCGGTGAGTCGAAGGTCTTCATGGCCACCAAGGACACTTTCATCCGGGGCTATATGGCCGGCGCGATCCTGGCGCTGGCTGCGGCCTTCGCGGTCTCGGTGAACCAAGCCACCGGCCAGCCTTTGATCGGCGCGCTGCTGTTCCCGGTCGGCTTCTCGATGCTCTACCTGCTGGGCTACGACCTGTTCACCGGCGTCTGCGTGCTGACCCCGCTGGCTCTGATCGACAAGCGTCCCGGCGTGACCGTCGCCGGCGTCGCGCGCAACTGGGTGTTGGTATTTTTCGGCAACTTCGCGGGCGCGCTTACGACCGCCGTCATGATGTCGATCGTGTTCACCTTCGGCTTCGCCACAGAGCCGAACGCCGTCGGCAAGCTGATCGCCGGCATCGGCGAGGCCCGGACGCTGGGCTACGAGAAGTACGGCGCATCCGGCATGCTGACGCTCTTCATCCGCGCCATGATGTGCAACTGGATGGTTTCCACGGGCGTGATCGGCGCCATGCTGTCCACGTCGGTACCCGGCAAGGTGATCGCGATGTGGATGCCGATCACGGTGTTCTTCTTCATGACCTTCGAGCACTCGGTGGTGAACATGTTCCTGTTCCCGTCGGCGATCCTCATGGGCGGCCATCTGACCGTGATGGATTACCTGCTGTGGAACGAGATCCCGACGCTCGTCGGCAACATTGTGGGCGGCCTCGCATTCACCGGCCTGATGCTCTACTCGACCCACGTACGGACCGGCGCGACCCGGTCGGCGGCCGTCGGCGCGAACGTGCGTCGGCCCATCGCGGCCGAGTAAGGCAATCCGGACCCGCACGTCCTGCGTGCGGGTCCTCCGGGTGGGTGTAGTTCCGGATGGGTGAGACACGGACGGTCTCCGTCGTCATCGAGGGTCGGGTTCAGGGGGTCTCGTATCGGGCCTGGACCCAGAGCGAAGCACGGGCCCGCGGTCTGACAGGCACCGTCCGCAATCGCGACGACGGCGCGGTGGAAGCCGTCTTCAGCGGCACGCCAGAAGCCGTGGCCGAGATGCTGACGCTGTGCCGGTCCGGGCCGCCGAGCGCCCGCGTCACCGATCTCACCCTCCGCGAGCACGCGGATGCGCCCAGCCTGAGCGGCTTCGAGATCCTGCGCAGCTGAGCCGACGGTCACCCCGGCCATTCGAGCGGCTTCTGCGCCGGCCCTTCGGCTGGTATGGCGTCGCGGTCTGCCGCGAACACGCATTTCGAGACGCATGACCGATCTATCCGCTGGCCAGGCTGCGTTCTCGCCCCTGGATCTTGGGGCGCTCCTGTATTTCATCCTGGCTTGGGTGGCGTACGGTCTGTCCGTTGGGCGGCTGCGGGGCCGGATGGTGTCGCTCAGCCAGATCATGAACGGCCATCGCTCGAACTGGGCGCGGCAGGTGATCGGCCGGGACAACCGCGTGGTCGACACGCAGATCAACGCGTCCCTGCAGAACGGCACCGCCTTCTTCGCGTCGACCTCGCTGATCGCGCTCGGATCGGTCCTGACGCTGTCGCGGTCCGGCGACGACGTCTTGAACCTGTTCGCCACCCTGCCGTTCGGCATGGTCGCCAGCCGTCTGACATGGGAGTTGAAGGTCGCCGGCCTCGCGCTGGTCTTCGTCTACGCCTTTTTCAAATTCGCCTGGGCCTATCGCCTGTTCAACTACGCGGCGATCCTGCTCGGTGCGGTGCCGTCCAAGGGGTCCGGGGCGAGCGAGACCGAGATGTTGCGGGCGGTGCGCCGGCTCGCTGCGATGAACGTCAGCGCCGGGCGGCACTTCGCGCGCGGGCAGCGCGCCTTCTTTTTCGCCCTGGCGTATCTGGGCTGGTTCATCAGCCCCTACGTGCTGCTCGTCTCGACAACGGCGGTTGTGATCATCATGTGGCGACGGCAGTTCGCGTCCGAAATCCGTACGGCGCTCCTCGAAGCGGGCGAGGGCCCGCACGAGGGTTCGCTCCTGCCGCCCCTCCAAGAGGCACGGACATGACCGAGGCGAGACCGGACGACACGGCGATCGAGACGACCATCCTGGACCTCGTGGCGGCGCGCGGCGCGGGCAAGACCATCTGCCCCTCCGAAGTCGCTCGGGCCTTGGGCGGCCCGCATCCGGACGGCTGGGGCCCCCTGATGCAGCCGGTGCGCCGCGTTGCGGTGCGCCTCGCCCATGCGGGCCGCGTGGCGATCCTGCGCAAGGGCAAGCCCGTGGACCCGGACGATTTTCGCGGAATCTATCGGCTGTCGCTGCCCGCCGGTGCCTCCGGCCCCGGCAACCAATCCGGCGTGTAGCCCGCCCATCGATAGACGACGAGGCCGATCCACTCCTTCACGCCCAGGTCGAGCTGGAGCAGTCCGTCCGAGGCGAAGCCGTTGAAACGAGTCAGGTCGCCCCAGCCGCGCGTCCGGTAGTCGACCGGGAAGGCATCGACCGTGAACCCGGCCTGCCGGAAGCAGCCGACCGCCCGGGGCATGTGCCAGGCCGAGGTCACGAGGAGCCAGCGCTCGCCGGGCTTGGGCAGAACGAGCGCCGCCGTGAAGATCGCATTCTCGCGGGTGTTGCGCGAGCGGTTCTCCAGGATCAGGCGCGTGCGGGGAACCCCGATGGTGTCGGCCTGCCGACTGACGATATCGGCCTCCGAGATGCCACCCCCAATGAAGCCGCTTCCGCCCGAGAAGACCAGCCGCGCCGTTGGGAAGCGTCGGGCCAGATCCGCCAGATAGATCGGCCGCTCGCCGGCATCGTTGACGACGACCTGCGCCCGCGCCTCAGACAATCCGGACTCGATCCCGCCGCCGAGGACGATGATGCCCGTGGGCGGCGGGCCGTCCGCCGGGAACGCGGGAAAGCGTTGTTCGAGCGGGAGCAAAACCGCCTCGGACAGGGGCGCCAATCCCCCGATGGCCAATCCGGTGGCGCCCAGGAGCGCCAGGGCGGTGCCGGTCCGGCGAAGCCGCGTCACGTGGAGCAGGACGCCGATCAGGACCGCGAAAATAAAGACATTCGAAGGGGTGATCAGAAAGTAGATCACCTTCGAAAGCGGGAAGAAGGCGGTGCTCACGCCGTCTTCGTCTCTGCCTGGAATCGCTCCAGCGCCGCCGCATCGGGGGGCAGGAGGCCGGCGAGGCTCTCACCCCGCTCCACCTCGCGTTGAATCCAGAGATCGAGGCGTTGCTGCTCGACGGCTTCCAGCGCGATCCGCTCGGCGATGGCGACGGGTAGCGCGACGATACCGGCCTCGGTGCAAACGATGATGTCCCCCGGATGGATCGCAGCACCGCCGCACGAGACGGGCTGCTGCGTGCCGACCAGGGCCAGTGCACCGATCGCGCCCAGCGGCGCGCTCCAGTGCGGCAGGCCGACTGGCTCCGGCAACGCGGCATCGGTGACGAGGCCGACGGCGCCGCGCTGGGCAAGCCGGGCCGACAGGATGGCACCGAAGGGGAGTGCCAAGCCCGATCCGGCAGCATCGATCACCACGACAGCCCCCTCGGGGATGGCCTCGATCGCGGCGGCGAGATCGCCCGCGGCATCGTCGCGGGCCGGGATCATGCGCAGGGTGTACGCGGTCCCGATCGCGGTTCCGCTGCCAGCCAACAGACCCCGCGGGCTGAACGCTTTGACGCCGGCCCGCGTCAGGGCGCGGGCGAGACTTGCGGATGTCACGGCGGAGAGCGCGTCGCGCAGGGTCGGGTCGATCGCCATCGTGGCTTCCTTTAGGGGTGCAATCCGCGTCGCACGCTTGCCAAGGTGGACCCGGCGCGCGCGACGGCAAGTCCGTCGGAACGCTCAGCCAATGGGCTCGCGCAGGGCGTTCGCAGCCCCCGGCCGGGCGGCAATGCGCGCGTACCACCGGCGCAGGGCCGGGCGCTCGATGCGTTCGGCCGGAAGGTTCAGCCAGCGATGGGCCGCGCAGCCGAGGGCGATGTCGGCAATCCCGAAGCGGTCGCCGACCGCGTAATCCCGATCCGCCAGATGGGCGTCGAGAATCGCCGCCTGAGCCTCGGATTTCCTCAACGACGCGGCGATGAGGGCGCGGTCGGGCTCCGGCGAACGGTAGAGCTGCCAGAAGGCGTCGCGCATGGCCGGCGTGAAGCTCGTCGACTGCCAGTCGAGCCATTGATCGGTCTGCGCACGCGCCCGGGGATCCTCGGGCAGCGCCAGGGCCCGATCGTTCATCGCCACATAGCGGAGGATCGCGTTCGACTCCCAGAGGACGAAGCCGTCCTCCTCCAGGGTTGGCACGAGGCCGTTCGGGTTCAGGGCGCGGTAGGCGGGATCGGAGACGACGCCGAAAGCACCGCCCGCGTCGATCCGCTCGTAGGCGAGCCCGGCTTCGTCGAGCCCCCAGATCGCCTTCTGCACGTTCACCGAAGTGAGCCGCCCCCAGAGCCTGCGCATCGTCACGCCTTCAGTCTCCCGCCTTCGGTGGATAAGCGTGATCGCATCCGTCCGGATCGGTCACCCGCTGCCCGTCGATGGTGTCGGTCAGGTAGTTCGGTCCAACCGGCACCTTGCCGTGGCCGCCGGGAATGTCGAGCACGTACGTCGGCTGTGCGAGGCCGGAGAGACGCCCGCGGAGCGCCCGCATCAGGGCCTGCCCTTCGGCGAGGCCCGTGCGCAGGTGGCTCGTCCCCGGAGCGAGATCGCCGTGGTGCAGGTAATAGGGCTTGATTCGGTTCTCGACAAAGCTCCGCATCAGGGCTTCCAGCGTCGCGGGATCGTCGTTCACGCCGCGCAACAGCACGGTCTGGCTGACCATGGGGATCCCGGCATCGATCAGCCGAGCGCAGGCGGCGCGGGCGCTCGGCGTGAATTCGCGCGGGTGGTTCGCGTGCAGGGCGACGAAGACGGCGCGCCCGAAACGGCGCAGCGCCTGCACGAGATCGTCCGACACGCTGTCGGGTTTGACGACCGGCACGCGGGTATGGATCCGCAGAACGCGGACATGCTCCATGGACGCGAGCCGCTCCGCGATATCGCCAAGACGTCTGGCCGAGAGCGCGAACGGATCGCCGCCGGTGAGCACGACTTCCCAGATCCGAGGATCCTGCGCGATATAGGCGAACGCGGCCTCCAGTTCGGTCTCGCTCAACGTTCCGAGCCCGTTCGGCCCGACCATCTCGCGGCGGAAGCAGAAGCGACAATAAACCGGGCAGATGTGCAGCGGCTTGAGCAACACCCGGTCGGGGTAGCGGTGTACGATGCCGGTGATCGGCGCATGGGCGGCATCGCCGATCGGGTCCGCCCGCTCCTCGGGTTCGACCCGGCACTCCTCCACGGACGGCACGAACTGCCGGGCGATCGGATCGTCCGGGTCGCTCGGATCGATCAGTTCGGCCATGTCGGGCGTCACCGAGACCGCGTAGCGGGCGAGAACGACGCGCAGCAGGTCGGCCTCCGCGCCGGAGATCAGGCCAGCAGCGGCGAGATCGTCGGTGTTGCGCAGGGCCTGGGTCACGCCTGGGTCTCCGCGACGGGGGTCCAGATGACATCGTCGATGCGGCCGGCGCCGCAGGCCAGCATCGCGAGGCGGTCGAAGCCGAGGGCGATCCCGGAGGCGTCCGGCATGATGGCGAGGGCCGCGAGGAAATCTGCGTCGATCGGGTAACATTCGCCGTAGACGCGCAGCTTTTCTGCCATCTCGTCCTCGAAGCGGCGGCGCTGCTCGGCCGGATCGGTCAGCTCGCCGAACGCGTTGGCGAGCTCGACGCCACAGACGTAGAGTTCGAAGCGCTCCGCGACGCGGCCGTCATGGGGTGCCGGCCGGGCCAGCGCCGCCTCGCTCACTGGATACTCGCACAGAATCGTCGGTCGGCCGATGCCGAGATGCGGCTCGATCCGGGCCACCAGGACCCGCGAGAACAGATCGACCCAGGTGTCGTCCGGCGCGACCCGCAGATCCGCGGCGGCGGTGGCGCGGGCGAGGGCCTCCCGGTCGGTTTCGCCGGTCCGCGACAGCGTGGCGAACAGATCGATCCCGGCGAAGCGGTCGAAGGCCTCGGCGAGGGTCAGCCGCTCCGGCTCCGCGAAGGGATCCGCGTCCCGGCCGCGATACGCGAAGCGGCGCAAACCCGTCGTCACGGCGGCCAGCCTCAGCAGATCGGCGCAGTCCGCCATCAGGTCCGTATAGGGCGCTCCGGCCCGGTACCATTCGAGCATCGTGAATTCGGGGTGGTGCAGCGGTCCCCGCTCGCGATTGCGGAAGACCCGCGCGAGGCTGAAGAGCCGCGACTCCCCGGCCGCCAGCAGCTTCTTGCAGGCAAATTCGGGTGAGGTATGCAGATAGAGGGGCGTGCGCGCGCCGCTGATGCCGACAGCTTCCGTGGCGAAGGCCGAGAGATGCGCCTCGTTGCCTGGTGAGACCTGCAGGCAGGCCGCCTCAACCTCGACGAAATCCCGCTCCGCGAACCAAGACCGGAAGGCCGCTGTGAGGCGGTTGCGCTGGATCAGCGCCGGCCGGCGATCGGCATGGCGATCGGTGGCCCACCAGGGGGAGGGGGGTTCCGTCACCACGACGAACTCTCGAGGGCGGGCGAAGACGGGGCGCCTGTCATGATCGGGTCGATCCGGCCCATTCTCATTTCCGGTCCCGGCGCGGACACGACATGGCCTGTCGGCGGCTCACAACGACGATTCGGCCGCCCGCTGGCAACCGGGACGCAGATGCGATAGTGGCGGGGTCCGACAATACAGCGCCCGCGCTTGGCGCGTGCCGCCCCCCATGTCAATGCAGGACGCAATTCCGTGAAGGTGATCGCCTCAACGCTCCGCAAGGGCAACGTCGTCGACAAGGACGGCAAGCTCTACGTGATCCTGTTCGCCGAGAACATCCATCCCGGCAAGGGCACGCCGGTGACCCAGCTCGACATGCGCCGGATCACCGACGGCGTGAAGGTCTCCGAGCGTTACCGGACCACCGAGCAGGTCGAGCGCGCCTTCGTGGAAGATCGCGAGCACACCTTCCTGTACAGCGACGGCGAGGGGTTCCATTTCATGAATCCTGAGAGTTACGAGCAGATCGCCGTGCCGGCGGACGTGGTCGGCGACGCCGCCCCCTATCTGCAGGAGGGCATGGCCGTCATGCTCTCGGTCCACAACGACGTGCCGCTGACGATCGAACTGCCGCAGCGCGTGACCCTGGAGGTCACCGAGACCGAGCCGGCCATGAAGGGACAGACCGCATCGTCGTCCTACAAGCCGGCGACGCTGTCGAACGGCGTCCGCACGACCGTGCCGCCGCACATCGCGGCCGGAACGCGCGTCGTCGTCATGACCGCCGACGGGGCCTACGTCGAGCGTGCGAAGGACTGAGATAGCCTAGCCGGTCGCGCAGCGCCGCGGCCGATGTCAGCGTGGTGCGTGCGCCGCATTCTCGAGGGTTGCGTAGCAGCCCTGCGAGAGCGCCTGGGCCCGTAACCGCTCCGGTGGGCTGAACGGCCGTCCGTCCTCGCGGAACAGATCCTCGCGCAGCAAAGCGTCCGACGTGCAGCGCGCGGCGATCCGGCAGAGCGGCGGCTCGCCGCCGGTGCGGGTGCAGATCGTGGCGTAATCGGCTCGGAACGCCCGCAGGCCCGCGCGCGGATTGGCGCCGGTGACCGTCACCAAGCCGGTGAGCGCTGCGAGCAACAGCGGCTGGTGGATCATGTAGACGACGAGGCTGTGGCGCCCTGCGAAGGTCGCGGCCCGCGCGAGGGATGAGCGTGGGCTCCAGGCACCCAGGCGCGACCGCGCGAGCCTCGGCAGCCCGATGCGGCCGAGCACGATCCCGCCGAGCACCACCCCGAACCACGGAAACAGCGGCACGTAATCGTTGGTCCGCGGCATCACGGAGCCGAGCCCCAGGAAGAACAAGACGGGCGCATCGAGGAACGCGGCATGCACGACATGCGGTGTCGCGAACACCAGCGCCGCCGCGAGCGCGGTGATCGGGACCGGTAAGAACAAGAAGGCGAGCCCCAGCACGCTCGACACGGCGATGCAGTGCAGGATGCCGAAGAACACATAGGCGTCCGGAAACGTGATCCACGTCCCCAGGGTCACCAGGAGGGCGGCGCCCCCGACGCGGGCGAGCCGCAGCAGCGTGGGCCGGGGCCGGATACCCCGACCGTTCATCAGTACGAGCCCGACGCCGACCAGCACGAGGAAGCTGCCGGCGATCATCGCGGCGGCCAGATGTCCGCCCGGCGTGACGGCGTAATTCTCGGCGGTCAGCCGCAGATACCCGAGGTCCCACAGGGTGTGATAGCTCGCCATGGCGACGAGCGCAGCAGCCCGCGCCCCATCGATGACCGGCAGACGATTCCCCCGGCCTTCGATCGGAGGGGCGGGCGGGCGAACGGCGAGGGTTGGGTCGGCGGACATGGCAAGGAACCCAAATCATGACGGCCCGGCACCTGCAAAGGGCTTACTGCTCGGCTTAAGAATGGCGTCGGGGAGAAAGCCGACCTCTCGGAAACGTGATGCCAGCCGAGACTGGTTCATGGACAGTCGGGTGGCGCCGCTCGATCGGGCGTTCCGCGGGCGCTGAGGTGCGTTTGCGTACGCCGTCTGCGACAGATCGACTGTTGCCGCCGCGCATACACCTGCCGAGATTGCAACTCGGCATAGCTCGCTTGCCGTTGAAACGGGCTTCCCGCGTGTCAGGACTTCGTTAATCTTGCCGGGAACCGGCGCGGCGTGATTCAGGGTAGGTTTTTCGGCCATGTCTGACGAACGCGGATCCGGGCCGGAAACCCCTGATCATGGAACGAGTGCTCGCAGCGCCGAAATGGGCCTGCGTGAGGACGAGGCTCTGGAGCTCATCGAGGTCGCCGGACACATCAAGTGGTTCGACGTCGCGAAAGGATTCGGATTCATCGTGCCGGATGACAGCACCCCGGATATCCTGCTTCACGTCACTTGCCTGCGGCGGGACGGTTTTCAGGCGGCGAGCGAGGGCGCGCGCATCGTCGTGGAGGCGGTGGAGCGGCCCCGGGGCTGGCAGGCCTTTCGGGTGATTTCCCTCGATCAGGCGACGGCGGTCCATCCCTCGGAGATGCCGCTGCCGCGGACGCACGTGACCGTAACGCCGACCAGCGGGCTGGAGACCGCCGTGGTGAAGTGGTTCAACCGCCTTCGGGGCTTCGGCTTTCTGACCCGGGGCGACGGCACGCCCGACATCTTCGTCCACATGGAGACATTGCGCCGGTACGGGATCGCCGAACTGAAGCCGGGCGAGGCCGTGCTGGTCCGATACGGAGACGGCTCGAAGGGCGTCATGGCTGCGGAGGTCCGGCTGGTCGACGGGACCCTTCCGGCGTCGCACTAGCGCGGTGACCGGCTCGCAGTCTCTGTTCTGACGCGCGCTCCTACGCTGAACCGGTGTCCGATGCGGCGAAGAACGCTCGCGCGAGACTCCGCCTTCACCCGTTGCGCGAGCGCGGATTCCCTCGGCTGCATTCCTGGCCTATGTGAGCGCCGAGCCGCAGATCCCCCACGCATCGCTCCACGAGAGGCTTCAGCCTGTGAGAATCCCGTCCCACCTCGCGGCGGCCGCAGCCATAATCGGCCTCGGTCTGATCGCCGTCATGCCGGTCCCGGTGGTCCGCGCGCAGGCGCCGGCCCAGGCTGCGACGGCGAAGACGGAGCCGCTCACGATTACCACGAAGGCGGGGCCGAAGCGGTTCGCCGTCGAGGTGATGCGCGACGATGCCGGGCGGTCGCGCGGCCTGATGTTCCGTCGGCACATGGCGGCCGATCATGGAATGCTGTTCGACTTCGAGCGGGACGAGCCGGTCACGATGTGGATGAAGAACACCTATCTTCCGCTCGATATGGTCTTCATCCGGCCGGACGGCACGATCAGCCACATCGCGGCCGACACGGAGCCGCTGTCCACCGCCATCATCCCTTCTGGCGGCCCGGTGGTCGCCGTGCTGGAACTCAACGCTGGTGCGGCGGCCAAGCTCGGAATTCGGCCCGGAGACCGCGTCGAGCACGCCCTGTTCCGAACACGCTGAGAGTCCGGGCGCAGCGCGAACGCACCGGGAACAAACGTCTTGACCAACGCGGGGATCCGCGTCAATGTTCCAGCATTGTTCCGATGCTTCGGAACGCCGGGACGGCGCGGAGAACCCGATGAGCGACGTGGCCGAGGCCGAGCTGTTCGGCAACGATGATTGGTCCGTACAGGCGGACGGGATCGAGCACCGGGACACCGGATACTTCATCGCGCGCGACGCGCTCGCGACCCGGCGCGCCGAGGGACTCTGGGACTGGCCGCTCCAGATGGCCGAGAAGCGCTGGTGCCGACCCAGCTTGTTCCGCGAGGCATTTCTCGCTGCCCTCGACCGCTTCGGTATCGCCCGCGACGCTGAGCTGATCCTCTCCTTTGCCCTTGGCTATGGGATCCGTGCGGTCGTCTCGCCGGCCGCGGAGACCTTCGTGACCCTGGCCGACATGCTGCAGCCGCGCGAAGCACCGGCAACGCGCCGGGTCGCGTCCAGGCCTACGATCCGCGCGCTCAGTGCCGCGAGCGCGTGATGCTCCGGGCAGCCTCAATCCGGACGATTGACGCACTCCTCGGACAAGAGGACGCGTAAGCCTCCATCGACGAGACGATCGCTGCCAAACGCGTTACCTCTTCCCGGAGCGATCAGGGAGAGACCAGCATGGCGGAGCAGGACACGGCCGGCAGCATCGAAGGGCTTGAGGGGCTGATCACGTCGCCTCTGTCTCGGCGCGGCTTCGTCATGACCAGCCTGATGAGCGGTCTGACGCTCGCAACCACCCGGGTCGAGGCACAGGTCATTCACACCGACGCGGCCGGCATCGAGGCGGGCGAGGTGAAGATTCCGGCTGCCGACGGGCCCATGCCGGCCTATCGCGCAGTTCCGGACGGGCCCGGCCCGTTCCCGATCGTGCTGGTGATCGAAGAGATTTTCGGCGTTCACGACTACATCAAGGATATCTGCCGCCGCTTGGCCAAGGCCGGTTACTGTGCGGTCGCGCCCGAGCTGTATGCCCGGCAGGGCGACCTTTCGACGATGACGGATCCCAAGATCATTATCCGTGACGTCATCTCCAAGACGCCGGATGCGCAGTGGATCGGCGATCTCGACGCCGCGGCGGCCTGGGCCGCTTCGGCTGCCAAGGGCGATCCGCAGCGTCTCGGGGTCATGGGATGGTGCCGGGGCGGACGGGACGTATGGCTCTACGCGGCGCACCGGCGCGACCTGAAGGCTGCCGTGGCCTGGTACGGCCCCGTCGGCGGTGAGCGGACGGATATCCAGCCGCGCACGGCCGGCGATGTCGCCGCGGAGCTCCACGCGCCATTGCTCGGGCTCTATGGTGGCGCCGACACGGGCATCCCCGTCGCCTTGATCGAGGAGGCGCGCGATCGGGCAAAAGCTGCCGGAAAGACCGTCGAGCTGGTCGTTTATCCCGACGCGCCGCACGGCTTCCACGCGGATTACCGTCCGAGCTACCGCCGGGAGGCCGCAGAGGATGGATGGGCGCGGGCGCTGGCTTTCTTGAAGGCGCATGGCGTCGGCTGACACCGGTACCTGGAGCCCGGAAGCCGAATCCGCGGTCGTATCCGGGCGTTCCTGGAATGCTGTGTTACTCAGGACACAAAAACAACTTCTCTATTGTGCAAGGATCACAGGAGGCTCGGTGCCTGCGCGGCGCCGGTCCATCGTCGCGATAAAACGTTGAACTGATTGCGTCGGCCGCCGTTCAGCCCCTCTAGAGTGTCCTGGCCTATGAACGACTCGGTACAGACAGGCCGGAAGCCCGTGATCCTCGTCGTGGAGGACCAGCCCGACGAGCGATTCCTCGCGGCTACGCTGCTGGAGGATACCGGGTTCACCGTCATCGAGGCTGAAACCGCCGACCGCGCGCTCGCCATTCTGAACGATCGCGGGGACGAGGTCAGCGTCGTTTTCTCGGATGTCCGCACGCCCGGTCCGATCGGGGGGTTCGAGCTGGCGCGGATCATCGGCGTGACCTGGCCGCGGGTGCGCGTTCTCCTGACATCCGGAGATGCGGGCGATCAGCCCAGCGACCTGAGAGTTTCCGCCACCTTCATCCCGAAGCCCTGGCGCGCCGAGGACATCCTGGCCTGGGTCGAGCAGGCGGCGGGCCGTCCTTCCGGCGGCACCGGTCCGGCGATTATTGGCCCGGGTGGTAAAATTATCAGTCCCGGCCTGGAAACTTAAAGCAGGGTCATCGTTGTATGCCACACCCGGACCCGGCGCCGGGATTCTCCACACGACTAGGGATCATAGGCGTCGCCATGAAGATCGTTGCTGCCAATCACGCCGATTCCCTCAGTCGCACCGGCGGGTGGGCGTCTGACGAAGCTGTAGAAACAGTTGTTCTGGATTCGGTCCGGGACGAGTTGCGCAGCGTCTATGGCGAGGCGGATACTGCAGTGCCGCTCTCATTGGCGGCTTTGGCCCGTCAACTCGACTCTGCGCATTTGGGCAGCGGCGATTGCGTTGCGTGAGCACCGGAAGACGCCGAACTAACGATCGATGCATGGCGCACCGGACGATCCTGGCCTGATATGGCCGGTTTTGCATAAGTGCTCTTTAGAGCCAACCGGTGATATTGATCGTCGGGACCCGCCATAGCTTCGTGAAAACTCCAGTTTCAGACGGCCTCCCATCAGGTCCAAACGTAATTTCATCGCGTTCGGGGGATTCTCTCGGCCTAATCTCTTCGACGATGCACAACGTCCGGTGCACAGCAGCGGCTGGCTGAACCGCATCGGGTCGCCAAGACGAAAGAATCTGCTATTCAGCGGCCCCAATCCTGCGAGCGCAGGCGTTTCTCAATCGAGCCCTTCATGCGTCCTACCGCTCTTCGCGGGTCGCTCGCCGCGGTCGCGATCATGATCCTGGCCGGCTCCACGGCGGTCGAGGCAGCCACGCCGCCACCCCAGCCCGCCGAAGGGCCGGGCGGCTTCGGTGACCGAAAGGTCAACGTGGTGAAGCGACTCCTCGGACGCGGCACTGCGAGCAGCTACGCCTTCTTCGCCGCCGGGGCTGCGCCCGAGGCCGGGCGACCCGTCGCGATATTCCTGCATGGATGGGGGATCGTGAATCCGCAGAGCTACGGCGGCTGGATCGATCATTTGGTCCGCCAGGGCTGGCTCGTGGTCCTGCCGCGCTTTCAGGAGGTGAACCGGACGCGGCCCGCCGATGCGCCGATGATCGCCGAGACGCTTCTCAAGAGCGCGCTGACGGACCTCGGCTCTGACGCCGAGGCCAAGCCCGATCTCTCCCGCGTCGCGATGGTCGGTCATCTGGCCGGTGCGCCTCTGGCCATGGATCTCGCTGCCGATGCCAAGGCGCGGGGGCTGCCCGTGCCGAAACTGATCTTCGCCATGACACCCGGCGGCATTGCCAGCGGACCGAAATCGCGGGGCATTACGCTCGGCGATCTGTCGACGGTCGACCCGGCGACGATCATCGTCGCCATGGTGGGCGACAAGGATACCCGGGCCGCCGACATGGCCGCCAAACGCCTATTGCGTGAGGCGAGCGCGGTGCCCCTGGACCGCAAGCTGTTCGTGCGGGTCCTTTCGGACGATCACGGCTTCCCGGCGCTCACCGCGACCCTGGCGTCGCCGGCCGGCGTGGATACGGTCTACGACGGTGGCGCCATCAAGCCGGCGGCTGAGCCCAAAGATGCACCGAAGGACGGGGCGAAGCCGGCGCCCTTCCGGTGGTCCCCCGATATGGCCCTTACGGGCGAGCAGCAGACGCTCGTCGCACAAGTCAACCTCGCCCGGGTGGATGCGATCGATTACCTGGGCTTCTGGAAGACCTTCGATCTTGCGGCCGCAGCGGCCTTCTCGGGCTCGGATGCCACCGCGCTGAAGACGAACCCGCGCCTGGCCGATATGGAGCGCTGGAGCGACGGTTGGCCGGTGAAGCGGCTCTTCGTCGAAACGCCGCGCGCGGCTCCGGCGGCTCAGGCCAAACCGCCCGCGCAAGCCAAGCCGGCCGCTGCCGCTCCCCGCGGGCGCTGACCGGTTCTCACGACAGCTTGGCCTTGGCGCATCGCTTGCTAGGTTGGTCCCGTTCGGAACGGGAGCGCATCGATGCCCGAGTTCGTCGCCAGCCTGCTCGCCGCAGCAGCCTTTTGCCTGACCTTGCTCGCCTTAAACGCACTCACGCGCCTGCTGATCCAGGCCCATCTCGGCTCACCCGATCTCGGCGAGACCGGTTTCCTGCAGGTTGGTGGCGCCCTGGTAGCCGCCCGCGTCGCCTATCGGCGGGGTCCGGGGCGCCAATCGCTCTGAGAGGCCTCAGGTCAAGGGATCGTCACCGCAGGAACGTCCCGAACGCGCGTGGGCCGTTACCGGTCGGGATGGTTGCCGTCACCTTGAGCGTCGCGGCATCAAGGATGCTCAACGTGTTGTCGCCCCAGTTGGCCACGTAGAGACGGCCCTCCGAATCCGCCTCGATCCCCTCGGGGTGATCGCCCACGTCGATATCGGTGATCGGCTTGAGCGTCGTGAGGTCGAAGACGGTGACGCTGCCGGCATACTGGTCTGTGACGAAGCCGCGCCCGCGACTGAGCGCGATCACGTAGGGGCGTCGGCCAGTGGCGATCCGGCCGATCTCGCGGCCCGCAGCAACGTCGATCACCGAGACGTCGTCACTCGTGACATTCGCCGTGTAGGCGCGGCCCGAAGCGGCGTCGAGGGTGATGCCGAACGGATGCTGGCCCACCGGGATGGTCTTGATCTCGCGACGGGCCGACGCGTCCACCACCGAAACGGTATCGGCCTCGCGGTTGGCTACGTAGAGCGTCCGCCCGTCCGGGCTTATGGCGATCCCCGAGGGGGAGGCCCCGACCGTGATCTCGCCATCCGGAATCAGGGTGCCGTCGTGCTCGGTCAGCACGAACAGGCGGCGCCCGTACCAATCGGCCACGTAGACCCGGCCGCCTTGCGGATCAGCCGCGATGCCGAGCGGGCCGCCGGGCAAAGGCACCTCGGCGAGAAGCTGGCCGGCATCGAGATCGATCACGGCGATGCCGTGCCCCTCCGGGCGGGTCACGTAGGCACGCCGGTGATCGGCCGACAGAGCGATCCCGGCCGGGGCCCCATCGACCGGTATCCGGCGCACCACCTTGCCGGCAGCGAGGTCCACCACCTCGACCGCACCGCCGAGCTGCGCGGTGATGATGGCCTCCAGCGCCGGTTCGGCGCGGGCGATGCTGGCCGCGAGGGCGAGGGCGACGACGAGCGCCGCCCGGCCCGAGCTCACGAGCCCTTCTCGACCTTGGCCTTCAGGTTGGCGAGGCTCGCCTTGATCCAGTCGCCGACGCCTTTCTCGGAGGCCTCGTCGTTGAGATCGGGCGGGGGATCGTTGTTCATGTAGCCGCGATAGAAGGCGGCCTTCCACTCGACCTTTGACTTGGCGTCGCCGGCAGGCTCAACCGTGATCGTGGCCGAATAGTCGTTGGCCGGCAGATCCTTCACGTCAACCTTGTCGATGTAGTACGAGAACAGTTTGTCCTCGGGCTTGTACTTGTTGCTGGTCTCGGAGATCTGGTCGCCGTTCTTCAGTGTCAGCACCCGCTTGAACTTGCCGGCCGGATCGCCGGTCAGCTCGGTCTTGGTGACGTTCTGCATCCAATCGGCGTTCTTCACGTCGCCGATCACCGCCCAAACCTTGTCGGCCGGAGCGTTGATCTCGATCGACTCGTTGATCTTGCGACGGGTCGGGCCATGGGCCTGCGCGGTCGCGGCGACCAGCGCCGCAGTGGCCGCCAAGGCCAGGGTTATTTTTTTCATCTTGTCCTTCTCCTCCCGCGATCAGCGGTCGTCGCGACCGAGGATCCGCGCCGCGGGGCCGATGGCCGCCGCGACCTTGTCCTCGATCCAACCCCAGGCCTCGCGTTCGCGGGGTCCAGCGGTCTTTCCCACGGCGATGGCGAGGTAGGCCATCTCCGTCAAGACTTTCTCGGGTTCCAGCATGTGGAGCCGGGTGGAAAGAATAGCGGCTTCCACCACCGCCGCCTGCGCGCGGTTATAGCCGATGAACGGCGCCTGCGCGGCACTGTGAACCATGCGGCCGCGGAAGCGCGGCCGGGTTTCGTGATCCTCGACGACCGCGACCTCGAACTCGGCATGGCCAAAGCTGTCGGCGAGACGCCGGCCCGCGATGACCGCGCAGGGAACGGTCGGCCAGTCGCGCCGCCCCGTGACAGCCCCGGCGATCACCCGGATATCGCGGGGACTCGAAGCCGCGAAGCAGGGATTTGCTTCCAGGTTGACGATGGTCGGCGAGGGCCGGAACGGCGCCAGCACGTAGCCGTCATCCTCGCCGATCAGCCCGAACGGCACGAGGTGCAGTTCGCCCGCGGGGGACACCGTGGTGACGATGGTTTCCAGGATCAGCGGCATCGGCTTACGCCTGATCGGCCGACACGAGCCGGCCGCAGACCAGCTTGGTTTTCGGCGCCTGCGGACGTTCCGGCGACGCCTCGGCGCGGGCCGCCGTTTCCGGAATCGTCTCAGGCGGCTCCGCGTCGGCCTCGGGTTTCACGAGCCGCGCGTCCCGGGTACCGGGGGGCGGCGCGTCGGGGCCGGAATGGCGGGTGTGGCCGGCCTTCTTGAAGGCGGTGGCGTCCTCGACCTCGGCATCGGCGGCGCAGCCCCAATCCAGCGGCTCGTCCTGCACGTAGCGCTTGCCGAGCCGCCACGCGGTCTCGGCCTTGGCCAACTCAGCCCCGAGATAGAAGGCGTGGGCGCCGTCGCTCGCCACGTTCAGGTCCGGGAAGAAGGCCATCGCGTCGGTGCCGACCCTGTGGATGTCGCGGTTGTAGACGTGAATGCCGTCCTCCGCGACGGCGATCCGGTAGTTCGGATCGCGGACCTCCGCGGCGGCCTGGACGATATCCGCGGACGTCTGGACGAAGGGCCGTTTGTCGTGAAGCGCCAACAGCGCCCTGCCGTAGCCTTTGGGCAGCGCCGAATCGGCCTTGGCGGCGAACATCACCCGCCGGGCCGCGTCGTGCTCCTCGACGGTGCGGCGGGTGTGATTGGAGACCTGCACGATCAGCACGTTCTGGATCGTCAGCTCCGAGCACATGCCGACGAGGAGGGCGGTGACACCCAGCGAATCCGCCTCGGTGAGTTCGGTAAGATTGCCGGTGCCCATCATCATGGCGATGTCGGGCCAGCGGGCACGGGTGTCGCGATAGCGGCTGATCGAATCCACGAAGCCGTGATGGATCGGCTCCAGGATCGGATCGGCCAGGAAGGGCCGGCCGGCCTTGAGCATCCTCTCGATCGCCCGGTCGAGGGAGGGCAGGTCGTCGGGGCGCTTCGGCACCAGCACGGGCACCGCATCGCATTCAAAGGCGAGGTCGAGGGTGTCCTCGTTGAGGCTCAGCAGAAAGTCGGCCCCGGCCTGGGCGCCCCGGGCGAGTTCCTCGCGGGAGAAGGAATCGACGCTGACCTTGAGTCCGGCCTCCTTCATCGCGCGCACGGCGTCTTCGAGATGGGGAAACGGCGTGTCGGGCAGGCCGCCGAGATCGATCACGTCCGCGCCCCTCCGGGCCAGATCCTGACCCTTGGCCAGGATTTCTTCGACGCTCATCTTCGAGGCGTCGACGATTTCGGAGAAGATCCGAAGGTCGTGACGGGAGAGATCGATTTTCCGGGCCGAGAGCCCGAGCCAGGCCGGCAGATCGACCACCTCGTCGGGCCCCCGCTCCACCGGCATGCCGAAATGAGCGGCCAAGTGGTCCAGGTTGGCCCGGCAGCGGCCCGGCAGGATCACCCGGGTCGCGCCTTCGGGCAGCTCGATCCTGCGGCGGATGATCTCCTCGGTCATCAGGGCCGCGACCTTCACGCCGGCATCCGCGATGCTCCAGCGAAACTTTTCGGGGAGGCCAGCCGCGACCTTTTCCAGCCGCGCCCGGGCGAGGCGGCCGGTGATGAAGACGATGTGTTCGGGCGCGCTCACGCGGCATCCCTCAATGCGACGGCGACCCGTCGGTTCGGTCCCCAGATCTCGATCGGTCCGCCGTAGCGGGCCGCGAAGGCCGGGAAGGCCGCGTCCACGAGGCCGCCGGACGCGAGGGCGTCGGTGTCCCGCCCCGACGGCGCATCGACGGATTTGACCAGCACGCAGCGTCGGGCGGCGATCCGCCCGGCCAGCCAGAGGGCGAGACTGTCGGAGGTCACGTCCCAGGTCTCCGGGATATCGGGATGCCCGGCGCGCAGCAGGCGCGGGTTCCAGACGCGCGCCGTCGCCGTCGCAGTCTCGGCCCAGGGCTCCAAAGTGTGGACGAGGCGCGGCTCGATCCCGCGAAAGATCCCGGCTGCGTCGCTCATGGCATCCAGTGCCCGGCGATGCGCTTCGGCGTCGCTGAAGCCCTCCCGCGCCTGTGCGGCCCGCACGAGGCCCGCGAAGGTGCCCCCGCCCGGAACGACGATGCAGCGTCCGCACGCGCCATCCGCAATCTCGGTCAGCAGCGCGCGCCGGCGGTGCGGATCCGCCTCCAGGCTGCCGCCGATCTTGACGACCGAAATCACGCGGCATCCCGCTGGTTGGGGCGAAGCACCCGCAGCGCCTCGGCGATTCGCAGTGGATCGATCCCAGAGCAACGGTCGAAGTCGCGGCACAGTCCACCGCGGAAGCCAAGATAATCCGGCCCGTGTTCGGCCAGGGGCGGAATGTCGATGACGCGCAGCGAACCCGCGAGGCCACTCATCAAGCCGTGGGCGCGGCAGGCCTGCGTGAAGGCCGCGAGGTCGCCGGGCGGAGCGAGATCGGGCAGCCGCGCCCCATGCTTGCCGGCGGTGTCGATCATGGCGCCCGTGAAACCCGCCCGCGCCAGATGCGGGATCAGGTCGGCCGCGGGACCGTCCTCGGCGAACAACACGGCGATCAGATGGTTCGGTGCCGCAGCGGCCAAGGCTGCGAATGCGGCGGGTTCGCGCCGGCGGTCAGAATCGAGCCCGGTTTTCACCCAATCGACGCCGGTGGCCGCCATGGCGGCGATCGCCGCGGGCTCCGGATCGGCCACCGCGCTCGTCACCGCCCCGCCGGCCACTCGGCCCACGATCTCGCGGACCTGGGTCGGATCCAGGGCGCCGAGGGCTCCCCGATCAGGATTCTTGGCGTCGATCAGGTCGGCGCCGGCGAGCCGTGCGACCTCGGCCTCGGCCGGATCGCGGACACTGACGAGCAGTCGGGGCAGGGGGCTGAGCTGGACGTTGGACGCAGGCACGGTTGACTCGAGGAGAGTGTGAAAGGCCTCAGGATTTTCCGGGCAGCGGCTCGGCAAGCAGGCGGTTCTTCACCAGCCAGCGCATCGCGTGGGCCCAGGTATCGTCGGTGTCGGCCCGGATCGTGACCAGCCCGCCGCGCACCACCTTGCCGGTCTCGGCTTCGGCGATGGTGACGTTCAGGTTGAAGATCTGACCCGACCCCTTCTCCACATAACCCGTCGCGACGAGGTCCGCACCCAGGCTCTTGCCGATATCCGCCGCGCACCCGTTGCACTTGTACAGCGGCCCTTCCTTGGCCACGGTGTCGGCCTTCGGTGCCGTGTCGACGATCTCCAGCCCCGCCTGATCGTGCAGCGCCTTGCGCAACTCGTCCGTGACGAGCGCCAGCTTCCTGGTGTCGGCGGGACGCGCCCGGGCCCCGTAGGTGGCACCTGGCTCGAACAGCTCCACCGGGAACACGGCAGCCTTCTCGGCGGCCAGCGCAGCGGCAGGCAGGACGGCGCCGACGGCGAGGAGACCGCAGACCGTGGTCGCTTGGAGGGACAGGTGACGCATGGACGAAGCGTTCCTCTCGACAATCCGGCCGCTTCGGACGGCCTCTCTCGGAGCATAGGTCGGGCGACGGGACACTTTGGCAATGTACTTCCCCGTCTGCCTGATCCACGAGGGGCTTACGCACTACCGGTCATCCGGTCGTCGGGAACGTGAACGGCGCAACGGCGAGCCGCGATTGAGCGGTGGGGATGGAAACTGATAGAGGCCGTGCCTATGCACAATCCTGCAGCCGAAAGACGCGTCGGTCGGGCGGCACGGCGGCGCTGGCTCCGGGCCGGCCTCACCCTGCTGGCGATGATGCCGTTCGCGGCCCGGGCGCAGCAGCCTGCGACGGAGTCCATCGACACCCATATCGGTCTGATCTACCGGCCTCAGCCCGCCCCGTCCTCCTACGACGCGGAAGCAGCGCCCGAGGACGAGGGGCTCGCCGGCGCCAAGATGGGTATCGCGGACAACAACACGACCGGCCGCTTCACCAAGCAGACCTACGTCCTCGACGATGTGGCGTTGACGGACGACAAGCCGGATCCGGTCGCCGCCGCCAAGGACCTCGTCGGGAAGGGCATCCGCTACCTCGTCCTGGCGCTGCCGGCCGACGCGGTGTTGGCGGTGTCCGACGCGGTGAAGGACACGGGCGCCGTGGTGCTCAACGCCGGCGCCGCCGACGACCGGCTGCGCGGCGCCGATTGCCGGGCCAACGTGTTTCACATCCTCCCGTCTAGGGCGATGTTCACCGATGCCCTGGCGCAATACCTAACGGTCATGCGCTGGCGGAAGGTTTTTCTGATCGTCGGCCCGACCGACGCCGACAAGGCCTACGCGGACGCCGTTCGCAACTCGGCACGAAAATTCGCCCTCAAGATCACGGCGGAAAAACCTTGGACTTTTGGCCCTCTGGCCAAGGCACGGGGCGACACCCCGACCCGTGCGGAGGCGATGGTGTTCACCCGGGGCCTCGACTACGACATGGCGATCGTAGCCGACGAAGAGGGCGATTGGGGCGACTACGTCTCCTATCGGACGGTGGACCCGCGGCCGGTCGGCGGCACGCAGGCCCTGACTCCGACCACATGGTCCCCGGTCCTCGAAACCTGGGGCGCCGCGCAGGCGCAAAATCGGTTCCGCAGGCTCGCCGGGCGGCTGATGCGGCCGCTCGACTATCAGGTCTGGGCCGCGGTGCGGACGGTGGGCGAGGCCGTGACCGCCAAAAAGACGAACGATCCGGCGGTGATCGCGCCGTACCTCGCGGAGCCCGCGTTCACCCTGCCCGCCTACAAGGGCGTGCCGCTGAGCTTCCGCCCCTGGGACCATCAGCTGCGGCAGGCGATCATCGTGGTGCAGCCGAAAGCGCTGGTCTCGGTGGCGCCCGAGCAGGGTTTCCTGCACCAGCGAACGCCGCTTGATACGCTGGGCGTGGATCTTCCAGAGACCACCTGCAAGTTCAAGTGACCGAGCGCCTGCGGCGTTGACGAGCGCCCCGGACCCTCGCAACGCGCGGATATCGCACTACTATTGGCCCGCGAGAATGTCCCAGGGTCGAGCGACCGAACGGGACTCCGGGACGACAAAAGGGAAGGGAATGGCATGAGCCGCCGCATCGAGGCAGGACTGAGCGTTGTCGCCCTCGGTACTTGGTTCGCCCTAAGCGGGCCGGCCGCCGCCTTCACCGCGTATGTCACCAACGAGAAGGGCAACTCGGTTAGCGTCATCGACGCCAACACCATGGCAGTGACCGCCACGTGGAAGGTCGGCCGGCGCCCCCGCGGCGTGACCGTGTCCAAGGATGGCAAGGAGCTGTTCGTCTGCGCGAGCGACGACGACCGGATCGACGTGCTCGACACCAGCACCGGCAAGGTGGTCCGCTCGCTCCGCTCTGGGCCTGATCCGGAGCAGTTCATCCTCGATGCCTCGGGCAACCCGCTCTATGTCGCCAACGAGGACGACAGCCAGGTCACGATCATCGATATCGAGAAGAACAAGGTGCTGGCCGAGGTGCCGGTCGGCGTCGAGCCGGAGGGGATGGGCCTGTCGCCGGACGGGAAGATCCTGGTCAACACCTCCGAGACGACCAACATGGCCCACTTCATCGACACGAAGACCTTCCAGGTCATCGACAACGTGCTGGTGGATGCGCGGCCGCGCTTCGCCGAGTTCACGGCCGACGGGAAGTTCCTGTGGGTCTCAGCCGAGGTCGGCGGCACGGTCAGCGTGATCGACGTAGCCCAGCGCCGGGTGATCAAGAAAATCACCTTCAAGATCCCGAGCGTGAATGACGAGGCGATCCAGCCCGTCGGCATCCGGATCACCAAGGACGGGACCAAGGCCTTCGTGGCGCTCGGACCCGCCAACCGGGTCGCGGTGATCGACGCCAAGACCTACACGGTCGAGAAGTATCTGCCCGTGGGCCAGCGCGTCTGGCAGCTCGCCTTCACGCCGGACCAGAAGCAGCTGTTCACCACGAACGGCACCTCAAACGATGTCTCGGTGATCGACGTGGCCTCCGAGAAGGTGGTCAAGAGCATCCCGGTCGGCCTGCTGCCGTGGGGCGTGGCGATCTCGCCGAACTGATCCGGGGCCACAGCAATCGAGACCGCTCGACCGGCTAAAGCGCTCTCCGCGGAAATGGACACCGGTTCGGCGCAGGAGACCGCGTCACAACAAGGGCTTAGAGCCGCGCACGATTGCAACGGAATCGGGCACGGCTCTGCAAGAGGGTGGGAAGCGACACGATGCGGATGTTTCGATTGGCGGCTCTCGCCAGCGCCGGGCTGCTCGCGGCCGGTCCGGCCCTGGCGCTGGATCTGACCAAGAAGCGGGAGAACCTGCCCGATCTCGTCCTCGGCGACGATCAGGGCAATGACTTCGTCGTCGAGAACAAGGACATCACCCTCGAATCGGGCAAGGCCTACCGGCTGCGGATCGTCGCCAAGGGGCATCAGGAATACAAGTTCTATGCGCCCGAATTCTTCCGGTTCATTTGGTTCAACCAGATCGTGATCGAGCATAAGGAGATCCACGGCGGTGGCCCGCCCGACCACTTGGAATTCGACGATCCGGGTGAGATCGCCATCGAGTTCGTAGCGATCAAGCCGGGCACTTACACCTGGGCGGCGCACGGTCTCGAGTCGAAGGGCATGACCGGCACGTTGACGGTGAAGTGATGCGTGCGATGCTGCTTGCCTCGACCCTGATCCTCGCCGGGCCCGCGTTCGCCGCCGACGATGCCGCGGCCTGCGCCGAAGGCATCACGATGATCCGCGACGCCCTGGCACTGAACCCGCCCGAAGCCGCATTGCCCAAGCTCCGCAAGGCGCTGCGCGTCGCCGAGCGGGAGCAGAAGGAGGGCGAATTTGACGAGTGCCTCGACGCCGTCGCCGACTCCCGGAAGGTGCTCGGCCGATGAGTACTGAGGCGGCCCTTCGGGTCGAGCAGGTCGGCCACCGCTTCGGCACCCGGGCGGCCCTGGACGACGTATCGCTCGACGTGGGGCACGGGCGCTTCGCGGCCCTGCTCGGGCCGAACGGCGCGGGCAAGACCACGCTGTTCTCGGTGATTACCCGCCTCTACAACAATCAGACCGGGCGGGTCTCGATCTTCGGCCACGCGCTCGACCGGGAACCCTCCCGGGCGCTCGCGCGGCTCGGCGTGGTGTTCCAGGCGCGCACCCTCGATACCGATCTGACCGTCGAACAGAACCTCCTCTACCATGCGAGCCTGCACGGCATCGCCCGCAGCGCCGGGAAGGAGCGGGTCGGCGTGCTCCTCGATCGGGTCGGGCTCGCCGACCGGCGGCACGACAAGGTTCGGACACTCTCGGGCGGGCAGTCGCGCCGCATCGAGATCGCCCGCTCGCTGATCCACCGGCCGGACCTGTTGCTGCTCGACGAGCCGACAGTCGGCCTCGATCTCGAATCGCGTGCCGACATCGTCGCGATCGTGCGGGCTCTGGTGCGCGAGGAGGGCCTCTCGGTCCTTTGGGCGACCCATATCTTCGAGGAGATCTCGCCCGAGGACGACGCGATCGTTCTCCATCGCGGCCGGATCGTCGCCCGGGGCCGGGCCGGCGATATCGGCGCCCCCGGGGAAGGACTCGCCGACGCGTTCCGCCGCATCGTGGCGGAGCCTGGGAGGGTGGCGGCGTGAGGATGCAGATGGGCGACGTGCCGCAGGATAGAGGACGGCATTCATGACGGCGCCGACGCACGTCTCAACGCCGGTCGCGCCGACGACCGCCCGCGCCGTGCCGGCCCGGATCGGCCGCCTCGATTCGATCGGCTACCTGATTTGCCTCGGCGGCATCGTCCGCCGGGAACTGCTGCGCTTCTTCAATCAGAAGGAACGGTTCTTCTCGGCGCTGGTCCGGCCGCTCGTGTGGCTGTTCATCTTCGCGGCGGGCTTCCGCAATACGCTCGGCGTCTCGATCGAGCCGCCCTACCAGACCTACGTGCTCTACGAAGTCTACGTGGTGCCAGGCCTCGCTGTGATGATCCAGCTGTTCAACGGCATGCAATCGTCGCTCTCGATGGTCTACGACCGCGAGGTCGGCTCCATGAAGGTGCTGCTGACCTCGCCCTATCCGCGCTGGCTGCTGCTGCTCGCCAAGCTGATCGCTGGCGTCGCCGTCTCGGTCGTGCAGGCCTATGCGTTCCTGGCGGTGGCCTATTTCTGGGAGACCGACATCCCGCCGCTCGGCTACCTGACAGCGCTTCCAGCCTTCCTGGCCTCGGGGCTGATGCTCGGGGCGATCGGCCTATTCCTGTCCTCGCTGGTGCGCCAGCTCGAGAACTTCGCCAGCGTGATGAACTTCGTGATCTTCCCGATGTTTTTCGCCTCCTCGGCCCTCTACCCCCTGTGGCGGATCCGGGAATCCTCCGAGACCCTCTACTGGATCTGCGAGCTGAACCCGTTCAGCCACGCGGTCCAGCTCGTTCGTTTCGCTCTCTACGTCCAGTTCGAACCTGTCGCCTGCGCCGTCGTTGTGGGCGTGACGCTCGCGTTTTTCGGCATGGCGGTGGTCGCCTACGACCCCGGCCGCGGCATCATGGCCCGGCGCGGCGGCCCGGCTGGCGAGACCCCCTGATGGAGCCCGTTTCGATGAACCGTATCGCCTGCCGTCTTCTGGGCACCGCCCTCGGGCTGTCCCTCTTTACCGGATCGGCGCTGGCCCAGCCCAAGACCGATCCGGATTGGCCCTGTGTCCAGCGCAAGGTTTCCTCGCTCAGCCCCGGCCAGTTCTGGACCGGGCCTGATATCGCGGCGGCCGGCGATTGGGGAAGCGACAACAACGCCGCCGTGCTGGCGCAGAAGATCGCCTCGCGCCGCACCGAGCTGTCGCAGGTCGGTCCGCTTCTGGATGACTTCGCCAACACGTTCGGCGCCGACAAGGATGCTAAGGACAAGGCCCTGACCCGGGTCTACGCGGGCGTCTTCGAGGTGCTCAACGGCGAGCGCGACAAGGTCGTGGGCGGGATCGCACGCTATGCCCAGGGCCAGCGCCGGATGGCCGAGCGGATTCGCGACGAGGCCGATAAGATCAGCCAGACCAAGGATGCGCCAAGCGCGACGGACGCCACCGAACTGCCTAAGGATCAATCGGATCTCGAGACGAAGTTCGCTTGGGACCGCCGCATCTTCCAGGAGCGCAGTCAGTCGCTCACCTACGTCTGCGAGGTGCCGCAGTTGCTTGAGCAGCGATTGGGTGAGATTGCCCGGATGATTCAGGCGAAGCTTTGACGGGTTGATCAGACGCTCGGTGGCTTTGCCGAATGATCCCGGCCAAGCTTGCCAAATTGTCCGTAAGTCGCTGAAAAACCACGAAAAAGTGTTGCGACACCGCCACGGGCCGGGGCGTTCCGCGATCCCGGCGCCAAAATGGATCCGAAAAGTGGTCGCGGACCATCAGGTCCGATTGTGAACGTCCGATCGACCCGCCATGAGTATTGCCAAGCCCGGGACAACCGGACGCTGGTCTCAAGGCAGGGGAAATGCAATGTCACGTCGGGCGCTTCGGAGCGGCTTGCTCGCGTCTGCCTCAGTATTGGCGCTATCGGTCGCCCCGGGTGCAGTACAGGCTCAGCAATCGGTAACCCTCGGCGAGATCAGCGTCGTCTCGACATCACCGGTCGGGGCGGGCGGCGGCAATTCGAGCGGCGCTCAGAACCTCGACACACTGGGCCAGATCGTGCCGACCGCGCCCGCCGGCCCGATCCGCCTGCGCGGCTCCGAGCAACCGCTCAACAAGATCCCCAGCACGGTTCAATCGGTAACGCCCCGCCAGATCGACGTCGACCGCGGCACCGACAACATCCTCGCCACCTTCGCCCGGGCGACGCCCGGCGTGAACCTCAATGACTCGCAGGGCAACGGCAACCGCGCTGACCTCAACTACCGCGGCTTCACCGCCTCCCCCGTACAGGGCGTGCCGCAGGGGCTCGCCGTCTACCAGAACGGCATCCGCATCAACGAGGCCTTCGGCGACACCGTCAACTTCGGCTTGATCCCGCCGCAGGCGATCCAGCGCATCGACGTGGTCACCGGCAACCCGGTTTTCGGCCTCAACGCCATCGGCGGCGCGGTCAACATCCAGATGAAGAACGGCTTCACCTGGCAGGGCACCGAGATCTCGGCCTGGGGCGGCTCGGACGCCCGCACCGCCGGTTACCTGCAATACGGCAAGGTGTCGGACAACTGGAGCTTCTACTTCACCGGCGACGGCTTGAACGACCGCGGCTGGCGCTACGAGAACCCGAGCACGATCGGGCGGCTCTACGCGGATCTGGGCTATCGCTCGCAGGATTCGGAGTTCCACCTGATCGGGCTCGCCGCCCGCAGCTTCTACGGCGCGGCGGCCGCGACCCCGGTGGACTTCACCCATGTCGATCCGCGGGCGATCTTCACCTACCCCCAGACGCAGACCACGCAGGTCGGCTCGCTGCAGCTCACCGGCCGGGTCGACATCTCGCCGACCTGGGATCTCGCCGGAAACGCCTACTTCCGCCGTTTCAGCGATCGTTACGTCGACGGCAACGACGGCAATTTCGAGCAATGCAGCTCGCGGTCGAGCTTCCGCGGCTCACTCTGCTACCAGGATGACGGCTTCAGCCCCTCCGCCGGCCAGTCGCAGAACGCGTTCCGCAACCAGTTTCTGCTGCTGGGCCAGCAGAACCAGCGGATCCCGTACCGCGCGCGCATCCCCTACGGGACGATCGACACCACGCAGACGGAATCGCAGGGCTATGGCGGCTCGCTGCAGGCGGCCAATCGCGACCGGATCTTCGGCCTGCCGAACACCTTCGTCATCGGCGGCAGCGTCGACGCGGCCGACTACTCGTTCAAGTCGTCGAGCACCCTCGGGGTGATCAACCCGAATCTCTCGATCACGACCGACCCGAACAACCCGTATTACGGCACAATCCCGGGGCTCGGCACGCCTTACATCCGGACGGCCGGCGCACTCGGCATCGCCCCCAGCTCGGTGCAGGGCTCGAACCTGTATCTCGGCCTCTACGCCACCGACACGCTCGACCTGACCGACCGGCTCTCGCTCACCGCAGGCTTCCGGCTCAACTACGCGCATATCCGCTCGGTCGATCAAACCGGCTTCTCGCCGGATGTCACGGGCACGCATGAGTTCACCAAGGTCAACCCGCTGGCGGGCCTGACCTACCAGTTCGACCCGGCGCTCAATCTCTACGGCAGCTACTCGGAATCGAACCGGGCGCCGACACCGCTCGAACTCGCCTGCGCCAATCCCGATCGACCGTGCCTGTTGCCGAACTCGCTGGTGGCCGACCCGCCGCTCAAGCAGGTCACCGGCCAAACCTACGAAGTCGGCTTCCGCGGCGTGATTCCGAGCTTCCTCTCGGGCGGCGCCCTGACCTACAAGGCCGGTGTGTTCCGCACCGACCTGACCAACGACATCATCCAGGTCGCCGTCGCGGGCAACGCCGCGCGGGCCTACTTCGTGAACGTGCCGTCGACCCGGCGGCAAGGCATCGAGGTCAGCGCCGAATACGTGGTGACCCCCGACCTACTGGTTTACGCCAACTACGCACTGATCGACGCCACCTTCCAGTTCAACCAGACGCTGTCCTCGCCGAACAACCCGTTCTCCGATGACGGGGCGATCAACGTGCGCAAGGGCAACAAGGTGCCCCTGATCCCGGATCATCAGATCAAGGCCGGGTTCGAGTACAACATCACGCCGAACTGGCGCTTCGGCCTCAACGTCTCGGCCTTCTCGTCGTCCTATTTCCGCGGCGACGAGTCGAACCTCAACCGCAAGCTGCCAGCCTACTATGTGATGAACCTGACGACGAAGTATCAGGTCACCAAGAACCTGGAGATCTTCGGGTTGATCACCAACCTGACCAACAACCGGTACGCGACGTTCGGCACCTTCGCCGAGCCCGGAGCGATCGCCGGCAACCTGTCGATCAACGACCCGCGGACCACGACCCTGGCCCAGCCGCTCTCGGTCTACGCGGGTCTGACCTACCGGTTCGGTGCCGATCCTGTACCGATGGCGCCGGAGCCGATCATCCGCAAGTACTGACGCCACAGGCGACAGGGGCGGGCGCCTTCCGCGGCCTTTGGGCCGCGCGAGGCGCCCGTCTGCGTTCAGAGGTCGCCGTGCGGCCTCCTGTCTCGGGAACGGGCCAGTGCGCCCGGAGTCTCCTCGGTGAGTCGGCTGAGCTCCTGTCGGAGTTCGCGCGCCGAACGAACCGCAATGCCTGGAGACCTGTCTCGATGATGTTCCGTTTTGCCGTCGCAGCCCTCACCCTCGCCGCAGCTACGCCCGCCCTCGCGACACCCTGCGCCGACGAGGTCAGCACCCTGCAGCGGCGGCTCGACAGCGCCGGCGCGGCCATGGTGACGGGCAAGACGCCGCCCGGCGGCGTGACCTCCTCGGATTCGCCGAAGGCGCTCGATAAGCCGCCGGCCCTAACAAAGGCGGATGCGGCCGTGAAGCCGAGCGCCGCAGGCGTCGAGGAAGCCAAGAAGCTGGTTGCCAAGGCGGGGGAGCAGGACAAGGCCGGCGACGCCCAGGGCTGCCGCGACACGATCATGAAGGCCAAGGAGAAGGCCGGCGCATTGCCGTAGTCGCAAGCATGACGCGGTCCCGCCGGATTCCGGTCGGGGCCGCGTGTCGGCGTGCTCAATAGGCGTTCTCGGTCTTGAGCAGCGCGAAGGGCGTGGTCGCCAGAATCTGGAGGTCGAGGAGAACCGACCAGTTCTCGATGTAGTAAAGGTCGTGCTCGACGCGCCGCTGTAGCTTCTCGGACGTATCGGTCTCGCCGCGCCAACCGTTGACCTGTGCCCAGCCGGTGATGCCGGGCTTCACCTTGTGGCGGGCGAAGTAGCCATCGACCACTTGGTCGTACAGGGTGTTGGCCGCCTTGGCTTGCAGCGCGTGCGGCCGCGGGCCGACGAGCGAGAGGTCACCCTTCAGAACGTTGAACAGCTGCGGCAGCTCGTCGAGCGAGGTCTTGCGGATGAAGCGGCCCACCGGCGTGACGCGCGGATCGCCACGGGTTACCATCTTGGAGGCTCCCGCGTCGCACTGATCGACATACATCGAGCGGAACTTGAAGACCTCGATCAGCTCGTTGTTGAAGCCATGCCGCTTCTGCCGGAACAGCACCGGCCCGCGCGAACTCAGGCGCACGGCGAGCGCCACGCTCATCATCACCGGCGACAGGGCGAGCAGCATCAACAGGCCGACGCAGCGGTCGAACAGCGCTTTGACCACGACATCCCAATCCGCGATCGGCTTGTCGAACACGTCGAGCACCGGCACCGATCCGAGATAGGAGTAGCTGCGCGGCCGCAGGCGCAGCTTGGCCGCATGGGCCGAAAGCCGGATGTCGATCGGCAGCACCCAGAGCTTGGCCAGCATCTGCAAAATGCGCGCTTCGGCGGTGATGGGAATGGTGAAGACGATCAGGTCGAGCCGCGCATGCCGCGCATAGGCTACGAGGTCATCGACATTGCCGAGCTTCGGATGGCCCGCCACAACGTCCGACGAACGGTCCGTGTTGCGATCGTCGAAGACGCCGACGATGCGGATACCGGTGTCGCTCTGTGCCTCCAGCGCGGCGATCAGATCTTCCGCAGGCTTGCCGCCGCCCACGATCGCGGTGCGTCGGTCGAATCGGCCCGCGCGGGTCTGCGCCTCGATGACCCGATAGAGGATGAAGCGCCCGATCAGCAGCGCGCCGAGTCCCGTGCCGTAAAAGGTCGCCAGCCACAGGCGCGAGTAATGGTCGGCCACCTTCGCGAGCACCAAGCCCGCCGCGACCACCAGGAAGGTCAGCGACCACGCGGTGGTGATCCGGATTGCGCTCTTGAAGAAGGTGCGGAATGCGGCGATCCGGTAACAACCCGCGGTCTGGAGCAGGGCGACCGTGATCGCCGCGATGCACCCGATCGCCCCGGCATAGGTCACGCCGAAGGCCACCCGCCCATACAGCATGACAAGGTGGAGCAACGCACCAAGTGCGAAGATGAGGGCGCCTTCCAGCGCCCGGATCAGGCCCGCCACCACGACCGGCGAGATCGCGGTGCGGCCCGCAACGGCCGTCTCGGCCAGCGGCATCGCAGCGTCGGCGCGATGGTGGGGTTGTGCCTCAAGGGGAGTGGCGGCCTCGAGAAGATCGCGGATGTCGAACGCACTCATCGAACGGCCCTCTTCCGCGCAAGCCGGCGGTTTCGTCAATCACAGCGTGGCACGGGGCATTGTCGGAAGACTTAAGACCACGCCACCCGCGACGTTATTGATCGTCGGGGCGCGGGTGGCTGGTCACTCAGATCCGGTCCGCGGATCAGGCCGTCCGCGGCGCCGCGAGTTCCGGAACCTTGACGGTGCGACGGTCACCGCGGGCCTGGAATGCGGCGGCGTAGCCAGAGATCACCTCGGTGCCCATGCGCTCCAGGGAGAAGCGCTGGTGAACCGACGTGCTGAGCGCCTGCACCTGGGCGTCGAGCGCTTCCGGCGCTTCATCGAGGACCCGACGGATGCCGGAGGCGAGGCCCACCGGATCCCGGGGCGGAATGAGATCGCCCGCCGCCTGCCCGAAGATCTCGGGGATCCCACCGACCCGGGTGGCGACCAGCGGCTGCCCGGCGGCTGCGGCTTCCAGGACCACGTAGGGCAGCGATTCCGCAAGGGACGGAACCACCAGGATCCGGCCCCGCGCCAGGACGGAGCGGATCGCCTGCGGCGGCTCGAACGAGACGGCGCCGCCGAGCCCAAGGCGGTCGACGTTCTGCCGCAGGATCTCGGCGTCCGGCCCGGACCCGACCATCAGCAGGCGCAACGCCCGGCCTTCCGCTCGGAGCTGAACGAGGGCCTCGAGCAGGTATGGCAGGCCCTTGGCCTCCCGCAGCTCGCCGACGTAGAGCAGATCGAAGGGGTCCTCGACGCGCTCGACGGGTGCGAACTCGGCGTCGGCGAGGCCATTATGGACGATGCGTGTCACTTGTTCCGGGCCGCCGACGAAGCGTCGGTGCCGGCCGGCGACGTACTCGCTTTCGAACAAGAATGCGTCGGTCCGGCGGGCCAGGACCGCTTCGGCGCTCATGTAGAGGCGGTGCAACGCGGTGCCGGGCCGGTAATTGTAGCTGCCGCCATGGGGCGTGTAGCTGCGGATCGCTGCGCCGCTGCGGGCGAGCCTGGCATAAGCGCCACCCTTCGCGCCGTGGCCGTGAAGGACATCGGCACCCACCATGGTCGCCCGCCGGCCGACCGCCTTCAGGCATCTCCAATCGGATCGATCCGGATTGCGCCGCATCGGGATCCGGAGGAGGCCGAGTTCGAGGCAGGGCAGCAGGTCGGACAGCGCCCGCTCGCCGCGCTCGCCGCCGGTCGTTGAGTCGCAGATGATCCCCACCGCGTGTCCCGCAGCGGCCTGAAGGCAGGCCAGATCCATCACGTGCCGGAAGAGCCCGCCGACGGGCGCCCGGAAGATGTGTAGGATCCGGTAACGCTCTGTGGCTCGAGCGTCGTTCGACTTGGCGACCACGGTATCGCTCCCGGTGAAAACTGTCCCGGGATTTATGGTGCGCCGGTGGTCGTGGGGCTCTTAAACGCAGCTCATCCGGCGCATCCTTTTCATCGACACGGTAAGCGGAGTTTTACTGCGCCGAAAACAAGTCATGTCATTGGTAAGCCGTTCAGGCTGGCCCAGATGGTGCCGTAATGGCAGGCGGTGGCGGCCAACACGAAGCCGTGCCAGATCGCGTTCTGGAAGGGCAATGTCCGCCAGATGTGGAACACCACGCCGATTGAGTAGAGCGCACCTCCGATGGCCAGGAGCCAGAGCGCGGTCGGCTGAAGACTGGCGATCACCGACTCGTAGGCGAACAAACCGCTCCAGCCGAGCATCAGGTAAAGCCCGATGGACAGCCGGTCGAACCGGCCGGGCAGGAATAGCTTGACGCTGATACCGACGAGGGCGACGGCCCAGATCATCGCAAGCAGCAGGTAGGCACGCGATCCCGATCCAACGAGGGCGACGAGCGGCGTGTAGGTGCCGGCGATCATCAGGTAGATCAGCGCGTGATCGGCCCGGCGCAGCAGCCATTTGCGAGGGCTGACCGGATACAGATTGTACAGAGCTGAGACGCCGAGCATCAGCACGAGGGCGGTCGCGTACACGACAACGGCGACACGCTCGGCCACACCAAGATGCGCGGTGAGCGCCGTCGCCACCATCGCGGCGGCGCCAGCCAATCCGAGGACGACCCCGAGACCGTGGATCACGCCATCCGCCACGATCTCGCGGGGCGTGTAATGCCACGTCAGAGAGAGTGGGCGACCATCCTCCGCGAGAGACATCATCAAGCCTCCTGCCACGCCTGCAGTCTAAAGCTTAAAACGTCTTGATCGTTCCATGTGCAGAGTGCTGAGCGGGAGTTATCCCGAGGATTCACATGAGCACTTATAGCTCTCGTGCAATGGCAGCAGCATCGCCGCATTGCAGGAAAGACTAAACGCCGCGTCCCGCCAGCCCCTCAAAACCGATCGGTGGGTCGGACGGCACCGACCGAACCCGGGCGATTCCCAATCCGACCCCGCGGCTGAGGCGGGCATGGACCGTCGCCATGATCAGGACCGCCATCGCCAGAACCTGATGGGCCAGCGCTGCCCAGAGCGGGATCGCGAGCAACAGTGTCGCGATCCCGAGCGCCGCCTGGGCCGATGCCAGAACGGCCACGCCGGCCGCGCGCCCCGCTGCACCGGCCGGTCCGGTGATCTTGGCATCCACCGCGTGCAGGATCGCCACGATGATCACGAAGTAGGCGGTCATCCGGTGGTCGAGCTGAACCAACGCGTGATTGTCCACGAAGTTCTCGATCCAGGGCCGAATGGCGAACAGGGTATCGGCCGGCGGGACGAGAGTACCGTCCATCGTCGGCCACGTGTTGTAGACCAGACCCGCATGCGAGCCCGCGACGAGCCCGCCCAAGAAGATCTGCACGAGGATCAGCACCGGAAGCAGCGCCGCGATCGCGCGCAGGCGGGTCGGCACCGGCTCCAACGCACCGCCGCGTTCACCCGCCGCGAGCCAGACCAAGCCCGCCAGGATGAGGCTTGCGGTGGTCAGATGAAGCGCGAGCTTGAGCGGGGCCACCGCGGTCATGCCGGGTTGGAGGCCTGAGGCCACCATGATCCAACCAATGGCACCCTGCAGCCCACCAAGGACGCCGAGACCAAGCAGGCCGAGTCCCAGAGTGCGGCTGATCCGGCCCTGCCACCAGAACACGATCAGCGGGAGGAAGAACACGAGACCGATCAGCCGGCCTAGCACTCGGTGACCCCATTCCCAACCGTACAGGACCTTGAAGGCAGAGAGCCCCATACCCTGGTTGAGGATGCTGTATTGCGGCGTGTCCTTGTACTTGGCGAACTCCGCCGCCCAATCGGCGTCGGAGAGGGGCGGGATGATCCCGGTGACCGGTCGCCATTCGGTGATGGACAGACCCGATCCCGTGAGACGCGTCGCACCGCCGACAGCCACCATGGCGACCACCAGTGCGGCGACCACGTAGAGCCAGGTCCGCACGGCGCCGGAGCGCGGCTCCTCCGCATTGTTGACAACCATCTGCAGTCCTTCGGCCTAGAACCGGGATGTGCCGATCCCGGTTGCCGGGTTAAAAGATGCATGGGCCCGCAGCAACGTCGGCGGCGCCGCAGCCCGCGGCAGGCTGCGCGTTGCCAAGCCCTTGCGTGAGCGCTAGCCCCTTTGCAGAGGCTCCAAGCAGAACCACCACGAGACGCCATGCGACGACGAACCCGGACCCTGATCGGCACCCTCGCGATCCTGGCCTTCGTCTGCGTCTACGGACCCTTGGCGATGACCTTGGCGGACAGCCGCATCGCGGAGACGCCGGCAGCAATGCAGGCCGTGCTCTACTCGATCCTGGGAATCGCCTGGATCTTCCCGCTGATGCCGCTGATCCGTTGGATGGAACGGCCGGATCGCTGACGCGACCCCTCGATTTCGCCGCACTCCGAGATCAGAAGCGACGCGTCCTCTTCCGAGATCGCTGCGTCGTGCTCCGTCCCCCCATGCGCCTCATGCCTCTGGCAGCCCTGATCGCGCTGCTCGCGCCCCTGCCGGCCCTGGCCCAGGGAACCCCGCGTTCGATCGGCGAATGCGAGCGGCTGAAGAACGATCTCGCCTACAATCAGTGCCTGGCGATGTTTGGTCCTGCCGCCAAGAACGTGGCCGGTGGCTTCGCATCCTCCGACTCGGCCCCGACGCCCGCCGCCGCGATGGCGGAAGCCATCCCGCAGTTGGAGGAGACAGCGGAGCCCGTGACGAGCGGACGGCGACGCTACCGCGGGCATCGCGGTCGGCAATACGCCTCGTTCTCGAGCGGGTATCGGCACCGGCGGCGGCGCTAGCGTCCGTTAAGCCACGTTCAGGCGGCGACCGCGGTTCCAGGCCAGGAACGGCACGCCGGAGAGCAGACCGCCCAGGGCTGCCCGCGTTTGATGGCAGCCGTTGATCGACACGCGGGGCAGCGCGTGGAGATGCCCGGCGTGGCCCGCGAAGAGGTGGCCGGGCCGGGTCGTCACCGCGGTGGCGAAGCCCTGGCTCCGGGCCAGCGCAAATTCCCGCGGCCCGGCCGAACCCGGATCGCCGACCGGATAGGACAAGTGCCGCACGGGCCGGTCGAGCGCCGCCTCGATCCGCGCACGCCCCTCGGCGATCTCCTGGGCGGCGAATGCCTCCGGGTGCTTGGCCAGCATCGGGTGGCTCACCGTGTGCGCCCCGATCGTGACGGCGGGATCCTTGGCCAGATCGCGCAGGTCCGCCCAGGACAGGCACAGTTCGGACGCGATCTGCCCCGGCTCGAAACCAGCTTGACGACACAGCGCCGCGATCCGGGCGAGGAGTTCGGCCTCGCCGCCGCCGCGCAGGTCGCGATAGATCGCGTCGAAGGCGAGCGCCTTCTCGCCCGCGCTGCGCGCCGGCAGATCGACGCTGCGCGCGCCGATGTCGATGCGGACGCGGTCGAGCCGTGCGATGGCGCGCTCCAATTCGGTCCACCAGAGCCGTCCGGTCTGATCCGCGAAGGCGCTGGTGGCGAATAGCGTCCAGGGGGCGTTATGGCGGGCCAGAACCGGTCGCGCGTGCGCGACATTGTCCCGATAGCCATCATCGAAGGTCAGGACAGCGAAGGGTGGGCCGTAGTCGGGTTCGGCCAGGCGTTGCGGCACGGCGTCGAGGCCGATCACCTCGAAACCGCGGGCATCGAGTTCGCGCAGGGTCAGGTCGAGGAAGTCCGGGGTGATGGTCAGCAGGCGGTTCGGGGCGAAGGTTGGCGGCGCGTCCGGGCTGACATGGTGGAAGGTGAGGATCACGCCGAGCCCACGGGAGGCCGGAGCCATCCAGCGATCTGCCCCAATCGCCTGGATCGCGCGAAACCCGGTCGCGAAGACCCGATGCTTTGTATCCGACGACAGCATGATCTCACACCGATCAGGCCGATCGGCCCGCGCCCGGCACCCTGCGCGCGTCGCGGTAAACAAAGTTCGAAGACTGTACGACGGTCAATATGCACGCAACAGGGCGTTAGCCACATCAAGTTTTTGAGCGCCTGCCGACGCGTGAAGTGTCTTACCAGGCCGAGAATTCCACTGCTTGTTCAGCCGCAGGCGGCGAAGGTCTGGACGCGACGGGCGACCGGGCGCGGTCCAGCAAAGGTCAGAGGCAATGGCGGTCGCCCTTCGGGTCACGGATGCGGATAGGGTCGATGCTCCGTCGGTCGGAGCCCTCGCAGCGGAAATTATCGCGGACCCGGCCGCCGCGGAAGCCGTCTGGCGCCAGATCGAGTGCGATCCCGACAGCATTCAGACCCCCTATCAGCGGTTCGACTGGACCATGGCTTACTTGCGCGCGCGCAGTCAGGTCGGCACCGCGCGGATCCTGGTCCTCCGTGATCGGGACGGTCGTCCCCAGATCCTCCTGCCGCTGCTTGTCGAGCGACGGCTCGGCCTGCGCGTCGCCCGGACTGTGGGCGACACCCACGCGAATTATCATCTGCCCCTGTTCGCGAGCCGCGACGCGACGTCGATCCGGGCCGAGGACATATCAGCAGCTCTGACGCGCGCCGCGCGTTCGGCCGGGATCGACGTCTACGCGCTGCAGCATCAACCCCGGTCCTGGGACGGCACGGCGAACCCGTTCGCGACCGGCGGCGAGCCGGAGGCCAGCAATGGCTATGGGCTGACCCTCGAACCCGATCCCGAAGCCACGATGCGACGGGTCTTCAGTGCCGATGCCCGCAAGAAGCTGCGCTCGAAGGAGAAGCGTCTGATCGAGGCGCATGGACCCGTCGTCTATCGCCGCGCCGAGACGGCCGAGGAGGCGAACCGGTTCCTGGCGGCCTTCTACGCTCACAAGGCCATCCGGTTTGCCGCGATGGGCATCGCCGACCCTTACGCCGATCCGTCGATCCAGGCCTTCCTGGCGGCGGCCGCGGCGGGCCCGAATTCGGCGCTGGAGATCCATGCGCTGTGCATCGCCGAGAGTGGTCGGGTGCTGGCGACGTTCGGCGGAGCGGTCAATGCGCAACGCTACAGCGGGATGATGACGGCGTTCGATCCGGATTCCGAAATCGCCCGGTACAGCCCTGGGGATCTGCTGCTGCAACATCTCGTGCGCGAGCAGGCGACCCGTGGTCGCCTCGGCTTCGATCTTGGGGTCGGCGAAGCGCGGTACAAGGCCAGCATCTGCGACGAGACCATCGAACTCGTCGAGAAGATCATCCCGGTGACGCTGGCGGGCCGAACCTACGGGGCGGTCCGGCAGGGTCTCGTGCGCGCCAAGCGCGGGATCAAGCGTGACCCGCGCCTGTATGCTGCGTTTCAGCGGCTGCGGACGTGGCGGCGGGCCTGACCGGATTCGCGTCGGCTGCCCCGCGGTACACGACAGTATCCCGCGGCCGGCTCGTCGGCGATCCCTACCGCCGGGGTCGCCGACGGCCCGGGAACGCTCTCAGCGATCACGCGGCGTTGAGGCGCAGATCGGCGTCGATCGCAGCGCCGGCCGTCGGCCGGTCCTGGGCCACGAGGATCTGCCTGGCACCTGCTTCCTGCGCGGCGGCGTAGAGATCGGCCAAAGCCGGATCCTCCGCCGAGGCGTTCGAGGCGATCACCACCGTATCCATGTAGCCGGCGACGAGATCGAGAAGGTTGTCGGCATCCGCGGTGGCCTTGAGGCAGCAGACCACCCAGTCGTAGGCTTCCGCCATCGCCTCGAAGGTCAGGGTCAGGGCATCCGGCTCCTCGGACAACACAGAGCTCGTGTGCCGCCCGGCCTCGATCACATGCAGGCCGCTGGAGCGATCGGCCTGGATCACGTCGAGGAAGGCGGCCTCGCCGGCCACCAGATCTGTGAAGCCGAGCTTCCCGTCTCCATGTCCGCCGTTCAGCGCGACGGCGACGAGGGTTCCGGCGCCGCCGAGCGCCCGCGTCAAGGCGGTCGAGAGCCCTGCCACACCGTTGGTCCGGCTGGTCTCCAAGATCAGGACGCGCCGGCCGGAGGGTGCGTCGGCGGCGCGCGGAGCGGCCGAGATCCGGGCGATCAGCGGCGCGAGGTCGAATGCCTCCGCGGTGGCTGCGGGCGCCGTTTCCGGAGCCGCCGCCGTAGGCTCCGCTTCAGCGTCGGACGCATCGGACCAACCGGTCGGCGACATGGCCTCCGGGAAGGCGAAGCGTGGCCGATCCAGAACCGGCTCTCGGCGCTGGCGAGCCTCAGCGGGATCGAAAGCCTCGTCCCGATCGGACGCGGACCGGGCGGCATCGGTCAGCAGGGCGCGGGCGATGATGGCACCGATTGAGAGCAGTAGCGTGATCAGGGTCGCGAACGCGACGATCGGCAGCTTCTTCGGGAAGGACGGCACCTCCGGCGTGACCGCGCGCGACACGATGCGCGCATCCGCCGGGGTCGCGGCTTCGCCGTCGCGGGCCGACGCCTCGCGGTAGCGCGACAGGTAGGATTCGAGCTGCTCGCGCTGCGCCTTGGCCTCGCGCTCCAGGGCGCGCAGCTGGATCTCGCTGGAATTGCCGCGGACCACGACGTCCTGCTGGCCGTCCACCGCGGCCTGCAGGCTCTCGACGCGGGCTTCCGCGATCTTGGAATCATTCTCCATCGTGCGAACGATGCGTTCGGCCGAAGCCTTGATCTGAGCGTCGAGATCTTCGAGCTGCGCCTTCAGCTCCTTAATGCGCGGGTGGGCCGGCAGGAGCGTCCGCGATTCAAGGGCGAGCTGCGCCCGCACGGCGATGCGGTTCTCGACGATACGCCGGATGACCTCGTTGTTGGCGACATCCGGGATCTCGAAGGACCGCCCGTCCTTGATCAGATCCTTGATGGCCTTCACCTTGCCGGTGAGATCCGCCTTGAGGATCCGGGCCGCGGAGAGCTGGCTAGACAGCTCGCCGAGCTGCTGTGCGTTGAGCGGCCGGCCTGCGGCGCTTCCGACGAGGCCGTTCTTGGCCCGGAATACCTCAACCTTCGCCTCGGCCTCCGCGACGCGCTTGCGCAGTCCGTCGATATTACCGCCGAGCCACGAGGAAGCGTAGCGGGCTGTGTCGACTTTGTCGGCTTCGAGCGACGCGATGTAGAGCTTTGCGATGGTATTGGCGGCTTCAGCGGCAAGTGCCGCATCCTTCGCGCGGAACTCAATCGTGAGGATGCGCGACTTACCGGCAGGATAAACGAGCAGGTGCTCGAAATAGGCGTCGAGCACCCGATCCTCGGCCGGGCGGTCGAGGGGGTTGGCGCCGATGCCGAGCATCATCAGCACGCGCTGCACCGGACCGATGCTGGTTGCGCCGGGGTCGAATTCAGGATTGCCGACCAGCTTGAGCCGGCGGATCGCCTCCCGGGCGAGATCGCGCGACATTACGACCTGCACTTGGCTCGCCACCGCCTGCTCGTCGATCGGCGCGAGCTGATCGCCCCGCTCCTGCGCGGTGCGGGCGAAGGCCGGGTCGCGGCTCTCGAGGATGAGCTTCGACTCGCCGGTGTAGCGGGGGCTTACGACGTTGACGAAGACTGTGGCACCCAGGGCAACGACGAGCGTCGGGCCGACGATCCAGCCGAGCGAGCGGCCCAGGATGCGCGGCACCTGCGCAAGACCGAGACCGTCCTGGGCGCCGGACAGCGTGCTCGGCAGGGCTTCGGTCGAGCGTTGACGAATACGAGACATGCGGACGCTCTGGGCACGGAGGCAGACCGGCAGCACGTAAAGCCGCCCGCCGGCTAGTAGCGGATATTAAGGTTGCTCAAGAGTTAAAGCCGGGCCGTCCGTGGCAAGACGCTCAGCGGTGACGTTTGATCAGACTTCGTTAACCTTAACAGCTTAGTCCTGGCCTCTACCGCATCCATGACGGCGATGGTGATGAACCGGCGTGCTCTTCTCCTCTCCCTCGGCACGACCCTGGCGCTCGGCGGATGCCTGCGTCCGACCTTCCGGACCGATCAGCTCGATGCGACCGGCACCGGGTCGATTGCCGCCCGCTACACCCTGGCTGCAGGCGACAAGCTGCGGGTAATCGTCTTCGGCCAGGACAACCTGTCGAACATTTATGCGGTCGATGGAGCCGGTCGGATCGCGATGCCGCTGATCGGCGTCGTGCAGGTCGGCGGGCAGACGACCGGGCAGGCGGCCCGCTCGGTCGAGGCCAAGCTCGCCTCCGGCTTCGTGCGAGAGCCGCACGTGACCGTGGAGGTCGACGCCTACCGGCCGTTCTACATCCTGGGCGAGGTCACGACCTCCGGCCAGTACCCGTTCGTGAACGGGATGACGGTCGAGACAGCGGTGGCGATCGCGGCGGGATTCGGCCCGCGCGCGGCACGGGACTACGCCGTCTTGACCCGCGACACGGGCGGCGGGAAGCTGGTCTCCGGCATCGTACCGATGACCTACTCGGTCAGGCCGGGCGACACGATCGTGGTCAAGGAGCGGTTCTTCTGAACCGTCCGATCACTGTCCGTCCCGCCATGGGTTGATCACCCGCATGGCGGTCTTTTCGGTCGGGATCGGCGTCGCGGTCACCGGCACGTTGGCATGCGCCACCATGCGCCCGGCCTCTTGGGCAGGACGCAGGCCTACGGGCGTGAACAGGCCAGCCAGAACCTTGCGCGTTCCCTTGCTGACGAAGCGCGAGCTTTGCGTCGGCTCAAAATCCCGGACAGTATGGCGTTTGTCGGGATCACCGGCGAAGACCTTGGCTCCGGTGTTGAGGACGACGATGTCACCGGGACGGAGCGTTTCGTCCTTCAGCAAGGCCGCGGTCGCTCCCGCCTTCATATCGATCGAGGTCTGACGCGGCGAGATATCCGCCTCTTTCACGCGGATCCTCACCGGCAAAGCGCTGTAGCGAGTCTGCAGGTGGCGGCGGGCCGCGCCGAGGCGCTGGTAGGTGTGCCCGGTGGTCTGGGGCTCAAACGACGGCGCCGGCTGCACCGCTTGGGGCGCTGGGCGTGCACCGAACAGCATTTCCAGGAAGCCCATTTCGGCGGCTTCGGCCTGTGTTCCGCTTCCGACGACCAGTCCAGCGGCAGCGACGACAGCCAGCATGCAACACGTGCGAAGCGTCATAGCGCCCTCTGGAACCGATCCTCGACGTGAGCATCTTACCCTCAACCGCAAGCTGTGCGATTGAGTTCCAAGATTGCCGCACTCCGCAGACTCACTTCGTGATGTTTGAAATATGAGGTCTTCGAGACTTCGGTCGAGGCTATAGACACGCTTGACCGATCGGGCCGGCGTCGCAGTGCGGTTGGTCAGGCCGGAGCGGACTGCTCACCTTCGCCGATGCAATCCAAAGCCCGTTCAACCGCACTTACTGCATCCAGAAGGTTCTGGACGGTGCGTTCGACCTCGCGCGCGGGACGCCCCATAGCGGCGGCGCGTGCGCTCACGTCCTCAAGCTGGTCGAGCAGCTCGAGAAGGTCGCCTGCTACGGTGACGACCTCACAGCGGGCGAGGCGCGCGACGTTTGCGCGGGGACGGAAGGGCAAGACGTTGCTCATCGCCGGTGGTTGTCGCCCGAAAGGCCCCGGATTGGCCAGAGGGTGCCAAGCCCTATCCGCTGCAAACGAACGGCGTGGTGGATTTTCCGTGGCCGCTGCGCATCGGAGGCCGCAGAACCGATTCACGGTTGGCGGTCACTCTTGACGAGGTCTACCTGGGCCTGACGATGGCGGCACTGCCGTTTCTGCATTCAAGGCCGATCATCGGCCGAACCCGTCAGGACCTCCCATGCGCCTCGTCCTTTTGGCCTTCTCCGCGCTCACGATCGGCGGCCTGTGCGCCTGCGCCACCGACGGGCCGGACTCCCGCAGCGGTCTCGCCGAGAGCTTCAACCTCGACAATTACCGGGCCTCCAGCAACACCAACGGCACCCAGACCCGGCGGGATGTGAACCGCGCCTACACGCAGCCGACCCTGCCGACGATCGGCAACCGCGGTATGTAAGTGACGCGTCGCTGCCGCTGGGACGCGGAGGCGACGCGTTCACCGTCCGGCCATCGAAGCCCGTCAGCGCTTCGTCAGCGCGTCCGCGAAGGTGGTGATCCGGTTCCGGGCATAGACCGGCAGCCCGGCACTGATCGACGTGCCGGTGTTGAAGCTCGAATTGCCCATCAGCACCTGGGCGGGCAGGAGGTTCTTCAGCACCGGCACACGGGCGTATTCCGCCTTCCGGTCGAGCACGTCGCCCTTGATGGCGAGCGCCATGTAGGTGGTGACGACCGTCTTGCCCGGGTCATTCGGCATCGGCTGGAACACCGCCAGGAACTTGCCGAAGCGCAGGATCTGGTTGACCCAGAAGATCGTCTGCTCCAGCCCGCCAGTCACCGGCGTATCGATCTTGGTCAGGGCTCGGAGCGGCCCGTCCTGGTCGGGCCCGAGCACCCGCAACTCGCTCTGGAACGAGACATATTCGGCGATCTTCTTGGCCGAACCTTCCTCCAGCTTGTTGGCGAGCTTCACGCCGAGCGGCAGCTTGCCCTCCAGATCGTAACGCGACTCGATGCAGGCACCGGCGCCCTCGCACCAGGGCCGATCGGGCCGCTTGGCGAAGGCGGCGGCCGGATCCTTGTTGGGCGTCACCTCGGCGGAGGAGACGGCGCGGTGCTTGATCGCCGGATCCATCTTCTGAACGAAGGCGAGGTTGGCGTAGGATGCGCTGTCGATCGACTCGGGCGGCCGAGGAACGACGAACCGGCCCTCGGCCACGTAGATCTTGAGGGTCTCGTGCCGCGGCTTGGTCACGCCGTTCACCGTGACGGTGTAGTCGGGCTCCTTGTAGCCGGGGTAGGGAGCGAGCACCGCCGCCTCGGCCGGACGCGCCTTCTGCCAGTCGAGATACGGAATCAGCCCGTTCTCCGGGGCCGTCGGCTTGTCGCGATGGTCAGTGAACAGGATCTGGCCCGGCTTGATCGTCGCCGGATCGACGGCCGTGACCGACGGCACCTCCTTGATCCGGTCGGCCGCGGGGGCCGGCGCGGTGTTGGCGGCGGGCGTCTGCGCGCGGGCCGGGATCGCGGCCAGCAGCGCAAGGGCAAAAGCCGCGGGGACTCGGGCGGCGGGAAGCTGCATTCGCAACGGGTGTCTCATCTTACGGGGGAGGGCGGTCAGAAGCCGGACTCTTCGCCGAACAGGTAGTCCGGATCGCGGCGGCGGGGCCTGCGAACGCCGTCATCCCCGAACGGCGAGCGTGCGGCCTGGCCCGGCCACGGCCTGTACGGGTCCTGGCCGGACGGATCCAGATCCCCCTGCGCACGGCGGCTGCGCGGCGGCGGACGGTCTCCGAACGGGTCGAGCGGATCCGCGGGCGCACGCTCGCCGGTCATGGTGCCGTAATAGTCGCCCGCCACGCTCGCACCGTCCTCGGCACCGCCCAGGTCGCCATCCTCGGCGTCCGGCCGCATCGCGTAGAGCGTCTCGCGCGGGACGAGGCGGTATTGGGTATCGGCCATCCTGCCGTCGCCGCTGGTGCGGAAATGCTCGATAAAGCCGCCGCCCGCGACCCGGACACCGCTGCGCGGATCGATCGCCAAATCGGCGATGAACGGCCGCGCCTCGGACGTAGGCCCCTTCAGCGGCGTCTTCGGCACGCCGTTGGCCCAGGCCGCCTGCAGGATCGCCGAGGCGATCGGAACCGAGACATGGCCACCGGTCTGGCCGCGTCCAAGCGTTTTACGGCTGCCGTCGGCATTGTCGTAGCCGACCCAGACCACCACCGAAATCTCGTTGGTCAGACCCGCGAACCACGCATCGTTCTCGTTCTCCGACGTGCCGGTCTTGCCGGCCACGTAGGCCGAGACCTTCGACAACGCCGCAGCGGTGCCGTGCTGGGTGACGCCCTGGAGCATGGTCTTGAGCTGGTAGAATGAGACCCGGTCGGCCGAGCCGATCCGAACTGGTTCGCGCGCCGCATGCGTGTACAGCGACTTACCGTCCCGCTCGACCGATTCGAGGGCATAAGGTGTCGGCCGCGCCCCCTCGTTGGCCACCGCCGCGTAGAAGGCCGCAAGGTCGAGCATCCGTACCGGCTGCGCGCCCAGGACAAAGGGGTAATAGGGTTCGCACTCGGCGTAGATCTGCGCTTCGAGGGCGATGTCGCAGACGCGCTTGAGGCTTGCCGGCGCCTTCGGGGCGATACCACCCTGTAGGAGGCGGGCAGTCACCAGATTCTTGGAGAATTCCAACCCGCGCCGGAGCGTCGTGGGGCCAGAGCCGCCGCCCTCGTAGTTCTTCGGAGACCAGGAATCGCCGGTCCCGTTGATCGGCGGAAGGGTGACGGGCGAATCCATCACCAGCGTGTTCGGCTGCAGGCCGGCATTGAGGGCAGCGAGATAGGTCAACGGCTTGAGGGTCGAACCCGGCTGGCGCACCGTCTGCGTGACGCGGTTGAGCTGGCTCAGCGGGTAGGAGAAGCCCCCCGCCATGGCGAGGATCCGGCCGGTCTGATTCTCGATGACCACAGCCGCCCCCTGGACGGTCGGCCGGACGCGGAGCTGCGCATGCGCGCCGCCCTTGCCCTGCGTGACCTTCACACGCACCACGTCGTAGAGCTGCAGCTTGCCGCGGGCGATCCCGGCATCGAGGGTGGCTGTGCGGCCGTCGGCGAGCCCGACTTTGAGGCCGCCGCGCCCCGTCTCCAGCACGATGGCCATCGGCCAGCGCACGTCGTAGAGCACCGGTCGCGCGCTCTCCAGCGCGAGCAGCCAAGCCGGTTTCCGCTGCGGCGTCACCGCTACCTTCGGTGTCCGCGGGCTCCTGGCGTCCGGCTTGACGGGATCCGCCCGGGCCCCGGTGACCGAGGGGGCCGATTGCGGCGATGCCTCAGGGGCCGGCGTCGCGGCCTGGATGCGGCGGACGCTGTCGGCGAGGTTGAGCTCAGGGCCGGTAAAGGCTTGGCGGCCGGTGGAACGCTCGTAATTGGCGAGACCGTCCTGCAGCGCCTCCTCGACGGCGCGCTGCAGGCCGGCATTGATCGTCGAGCGCACTGTGAACGAGCCGGTGGTGAGGGAATCGACGCCCGCGAAAGTCCGGGCCTCGCGATTGAGGAAATCGACCGCGTAGAACCCGGAATCGCGTCGCGCGGTCTCGATCGACTTCAAGCCGAGATCCGACTTGATCGCGGCATTCATCTCAGCCTCGGTGATGGTGCCCTCTTCCTTCAGGCGCGACAGCACGTAGGCCCGGCGCTCCCGCGCCCGCTCGGGGTACTTGTCGGGGCTGTAGAAGTTCGGGCCCTTGGGCATGCCGGCGAGCAGGGCTGCCTCCGGCAGGGTGAGCTGGCCGACCGGCTTTCCGAAATAGCTCTCCGCCGCCATTTCGATGCCGTAGGCGCCGCGGCCGAGATAGATGCCGTTGAGATACAAGCCGAGGATCTGCGGCTTGGCGAGGATCCGCTCGAGTCGCAAGGCGACGATCATCTCGCGGATCTTGCGCTCGTAGGTGACATCGTCGCCCACGGAGAAGTTCTTGACCACCTGCTGGGTGATGGTCGAGCCGCCGGCGGGCCGGCCCGGCGAGGCGAGGTTGCCGATAAAGGCGCGGATCACGCCGCGTTCGTCGATGCCGTGATGACTCTCGAAGCGCTTGTCCTCGGCGGCGATAAAGGCCTTCTGTACCAACGGCGGTACCGCCGAGATCGGTACCACGACGCGTCGCCCGTTCGGCTCGGACGCCTCGGCGAAGGGTTTTCCCGCGCCGTCGAGGATCCGGGTCATGCCGGGCAGGGCCTTGTCGCGCAGGGTCTCGGCGCTGGGCAGGTCTTTGACGGCGTTGTCGTAGAATTCGATCACCGCCTTCGCATCGAAGGGGGAATTGGGCGGGTTCTCACCCTTGCAGAATTGCTTGTAGCTGACGTTCAGCTCGTTGATATCGAGCCCGTGCAGGATCTTCGGCGCGGATGGGCCGGCGACCGTCGTCGGATCCTCCATCGCGGTGGAGATCAGGTCGTCGAGGTTGATATCCTCGATGTCGAAGCTCTTGCGCATGTGGGCGCAGCCGTCGCGCAGCAGCCGTATGACCTCCGGTCCGTCGGTGGCCGGATCGAAGCGGGTACGGACCGCATCCGGGTGGGTCGTGACCTGGCTGAGCGTCAGGGCAGTCGCGAACAGCTTGATCAGGATGGCGTTCATGCAGGCTGGGTTCGGGGACGCAACGGGTGCGCCGGACCGTCCGGGCACGCGTCTGAACAGGGCGTGCACAACGCGGCTGATTTAAGGACGCGCCGAACGGCAACGCTTTGGGCCGGCCCCACGTTCTGAAGGCGCGACGATGCCGGGGGGCAGTATGATCAACGACCTGTGGTACAAGAACGCCGTCATCTACTGCCTCTCCGTCGGAACCTTTATGGATGCCAACGGCGACGGTGTCGGCGATTTCGCCGGGCTCGAACGCCGCCTCGACTACATCCAGGGCCTGGGCGCCACCGCGGTCTGGCTGATGCCGTTCCAGCCCTCGCCCAAGAAGGATGGTGGCTACGACATCGCCGATTATTACGGCGTCGATCCCGCCTACGGCTCGCTCGGCGACTTCGTGGCCTTCACGCACGCGGCCAAGCAGCGTGGCCTGCGGGTGCTGATCGACCTCGTGGTCAACCACACCTCGGACCAGCATCCCTGGTTCCAGGCGGCCCGATCCGACCCGAACTCGCCGTTCCGAGACTGGTACGTCTGGTCGGACAAGCGGCCCGCCACCGCCGACGAGGGCATGGTCTTCCCGGGCGTACAGGACACGACCTGGACCTACGATTCGAAGGCCAAGGCCTGGTACTTCCACCGGTTCTTCAACTTCCAGCCGGATCTGAACACCGCCAACCCCGCGGTGCTGGCCGAGATCCTGAAGATCATGGGCTTCTGGATCCAGCTCGGTGTGTCGGGCTTTCGGATGGACGCGGCGCCCTTCGTCATCGCCGAGAAGGGCGCGGAAGTCGGCGGCAAACCGCGCGAGCAGTTCGACATGCTGCGCGACTTCCGGGAATTCCTGCAATGGCGCCAGGGCGACGCCATCATCCTGGCCGAGGCCAACATCCTGCCGAAACAGGATTTCGACTATTTCGGCGACGACGCCGACCGCATGCACATGATGTTCAACTTCCAGGTCAATCAGGCGAGCTTCTACGCTCTCGCGGCGCACGACGCGCGTCCCTTGCTCAAGGCGATCGAGAAGACGAAGCCCCGCCCGCTCTCGTGCCAGTGGGGCATCTTCCTGCGCAACCACGACGAGCTCGACCTCGGCCGCCTCAGCGAGGCGCAGCGGGAGGCCGTGTTCGCGGAATTCGGTCCCGAGAAGGGCATGCAGCTCTACGATCGGGGCATCCGCCGCCGCTTTGCGCCGATGCTGTCCGGCGACCCACGGCGCATCCGGATGGCCTACTCGCTGATGTTCACCCTCCCCGGGACACCGGTGCTGCGCTACGGTGACGAGATAGGCATGGGCGACGACCTCACCCTGAAGGAGCGCGACTGCGCCCGCACGCCGATGCAGTGGACCGGCGAGCACCAGGGTGGGTTCTCGCAGTCAGACACCACCGTGCTCCCGGTGATCGACCACGGCCCTTACGGCTACGCCCATGTCAACGTCGCCGACCAGCGCCACGAGCGGGATTCGCTGCTCAACTGGATGCAGAGCATCATCCGCCAGCGCAAGGAGACCCCGGAGATCGGCTGGGGCGACGTCGTCGCGGTGCCGACGGGCCGAAGCTCGGTGCTGGCCCTGCGTTATGAATGGCGCGGCAACGCGGTCCTCTGCATCCACAATCTCGCGGCGGAGCCGGTGGAGATCGCGCTCGAATCAGGCAACCCGGATCCGGAGCACGACGTGCTGGTCGACGTGCTCACCGGGTCACGCAGCGAGGTCCGGGACGACGGCACGCATTGCCTGTTCCTGGAGGGGTACGGCTATCACTGGTTCCGCGTCGGCGGGCTCGACGCGCTCCTGAAGCGGCGTCCGGCATGAAGGAGGTCCGATCACGCCTCGCGCTCAGCCGGCCGAACCGGTAGGACACGCCGGAGCAAGGTGAACCATGGCCCGGACGAAGCCTTACCCCCCGGACGCGACGATCGCGGACATCCTGCCCGACCTCCCCGACGGCGAAGCCTATCTTCGGCAGGTGCTGGTCACGATGCGGATGTGCCAGAAGCATTACGGCGACGCCTGGGTCCGGATCGGCGTCTCCGGCAAGGCCGCTCCGCCTTCCTATCGGATCGACCGGTCCGATCCGACCTCCGATGGGGTGGAACGGGTGCTGTTCGGAGCCTATGGCGGCAAGTCCCACGACCGCTTCACGCAGACGAACACCGCCGAGACGTGGTGGAGCAGCCGGGCGCTGGGCATGGCCGAGATGCTGAAGCTTCAGGACGGCTTCCGCCGGCCGCAGGGCGGGGCGGACGCACGCGTGGTCTCGGGTGCCGAAGGCGGCTCCGGGTCTTGACGCCCCGGTTGTAGGCTACCGGCTGCCGCAAGGCCGGTCTTCGTAAGGGGGGCGACCGGCCTCGATCCCGCGCAATCCGCGTGCGAAAACCTGCGCGTCGGCTTGGGACGGGGCCGTGTAGCGCCGATGGGAGAACAGCGCCACCTCCGGAGATGCGCGGATTCACACATTCGGCTTGGGATCATCGCGCGGTCGCCATATGGGGCGGCCCGGCTGGCACATGCACCCTCCCTCCCCCCTTTGCGGGGGAGGGTGGCCCCTGCGTCAGCATGGGTCGGGAGAGGGGAGCGCGGCTTCCGAAAGAGACGCGACCTTCAAGACGGGCACAGCCACATCCTGCCCCGTCGCTCCCCTCTCCCGACCCCCTTCGGGGGCCACCCTCCCCCGCAGAGGGGGGAGGGAGAGGTGCGGAGGTGCCGCAGCGCCTCTTCTGCGCTAGAACCCCTCCACGAGCGCCGAAGCCGGCGCGGCCAACCCGCGGAACTCCATGCCAGGTACGCCCCGCGCCGGGATCATCCCGGTCACGCCCTTCCAGCAGAATTGCACCCTGATCTGGGACGAAGCCACCAAGATCGGCGCCGTGGTCGATCCCGGCGGCGACCTCGACCGGATCGAGGCGGCGATCCGTGAGCAGGGCGTGCAGGTGGAAAAAATCCTGCTGACCCACGGCCATGTCGATCACGCGGCCGGCGCCGACGAGCTGCGCGAGCGCCTCGGCGTGCCGGTGGAGGGCCCGCATCTGGCAGACAAGTTCCTCCTCGATTCCCTGCCGGAGACGGCGGCCAATTACGGGCTCGGTGAGGCTCGGGCCGTAACGCCGGACCGTTGGCTCGACGAGGGCGACGCCGTGACCGTGGGCGGCCTCGATTTCGACATCCTTCATTGCCCGGGCCACTCCCCCGGCAGCGTAGTGTTCGTCAGCCGGGACGCGCGCTTCGCCCTTGTGGGCGACGTGGTGTTCAAGGGCTCGGTCGGCCGCACCGACCTGCCGGGCGGCAACCACGATCAGCTCATCCGGGCGATCAAGGAGAAGGTGCTGCCGCTCGGCGACGACATCGCCTTCATCCCGGGCCACGGCCCGACCAGCACGCTCGGCGAGGAGCGCGTTTCCAACCCGTTCCTGCAGGATTGACCGCCATGGACAAGCGCCGCATCGGCCGCTCCGACCTCACGGTCGCGCCCTTCTGCCTTGGTGGCAACGTCTTCGGCTGGACCGCCGACGAGGCGACGTCTTTCGCGATCCTCGACCGGTTCGTCGAACGCGGCTTCGACTTCATCGACACCGCCAACGTCTATTCCCGCTGGGCTCCGGGCCACGCCGGCGGCGAATCCGAGACGGTGATCGGGCGTTGGTTCGCGGCCCGCCCAGGTGCGCGGGACCGGGTCGTGCTGGCCACCAAGGTCGGCATGGATATGGGCGAGGCCGGGAAGGGCCTGTCGGCGCAGCATATCGAGCAGGCTTGCGAGGCATCGCTGCGGCGGCTGCAAACCGACCGGATCGATCTCTACCAGTCCCATCTCGACGATGCCGAGGTTCCGCTGGAGGAAACCTTGCGCGCCTGCGAGCGTCTGATCGCGGCCGGCAAGGTCCGGGCGATCGGGGCGTCGAATTATGGCGCCGGGCGGCTCAAGGAGGCGTTGACGCTCTCGGCCAAGGCGGGCCTGCCACGCTACGAATGCCTCCAGCCCGATTATAGCCTCGCCGAGCGCGGCTACGAAGCCGAGCTGGAGCCCCTGTGCCGGGCCGAGCAGGTCGGCGTGATCGGCTATTTCTCGTTGGCGGCGGGCTTCCTCACCGGCAAGTATCGCTCCGCTCAGGACGCTGCCGGCCGGGCCCGGGAGAACCGGGTCGCCAAGTACCTCAACCCGCGGGGCTTCGCGTTGCTCGATGCGCTCGATTCGGTTGCAGCCGCGCACGGGGCGAGCCCGGCGCAGGTGGCGCTGGCCTGGATCATCGCCCGGCCAGGCATCACTGCGCCGATCGCCAGTGCCACCACGGTGGCGCAGCTCGACGAGTTGTTGGGTGCGGCCGGGCTGACGCTGTCGGCAGAGTCCGTTGCCCGGCTCGACGCGGCCAGTGCGGGCGGGATCGAGGGCTAACGCGGCGTTAAGCCGGGGGCCTCAGAAAAGACGGACCGGTCCCACCACGAGCGCGCAAAAATCGTGCAAACTCAAGGTGGAACCCCTATATTGCGTAGACCGAGTGAGAGTTCAGGCGTGGGCGCCTGACGGCGCGAGACCCTCCGTCGCGTCAAGGCCCGCCTGCCCGAGGAAGTACATGGCCGACACCCCCCAATCCGAGCACGCCGATTACGGCGCGGAATCGATCCGCGTGCTGAAGGGCCTCGACGCCGTCCGCAAGCGCCCCGGCATGTACATTGGCGATACCGACGACGGCTCGGGTCTCCACCACATGGTCTATGAGGTGGTGGACAACGCCATCGACGAGGCGCTCGCGGGCCATGCCGATCTCGTCACCGTCACCCTCAACGCGGACGGGTCTGTGACGGTCTCCGACAATGGCCGCGGCATCCCGGTCGACATCCACAAGGAAGAGGGCGTCTCGGCGGCCGAGGTCATCATGACCCAGCTGCACGCGGGCGGGAAGTTCGACCAGAATTCTTACAAGGTCTCCGGCGGCCTGCACGGCGTCGGCGTCTCGGTGGTGAACGCTCTGTCGTCGTGGCTCAAGTTGCGCGTCTGGCGCAACGACAAGGAGCACGCGATGGAGTTCCGCCACGGCGATGCCGTGGCACCGCTCGGGGTGGTTGGGCCTGGCAACGGCCGGCGCGGCACGGAAGTCACCTTCCTGCCCTCGACCAACACCTTCACGATGATCGAGTTCGATTACGGGACGCTGGAGAAGCGCCTGCGCGAACTCGCCTTCCTCAATTCGGGGGTGCGCATCGTCCTGACCGACGGTCGCCATGCCGAGAAGAAGCGCGAGGAACTGTACTACGAGGGCGGCATCGAGGCGTTCGTGCGCTACCTCGACCGCTCCCGCAAGCCGATCGACGGGATCAGCAATCCCGTGGTCGTCTGCTCAGAACGCGATGGGATCCGCGTCGAAGTCGCGTTCTGGTGGAACGACTCGTTCAACGAGACGGTCCTGCCCTTCACCAACAACATCCCGCAGCGGGATGGCGGCACCCACATGGCGGGTTTCCGCGCCGCGCTGACCCGCCAGATCACCGGCTACGCCGATTCCTCAGGCGTGTCCAAGCGGGAGAAGGTCTCGCTCACCGGCGAGGATTGCCGCGAGGGGCTGACCGCGGTCATCTCCGTACAGGTGCCGGATCCGAAATTCTCGTCGCAGACCAAGGACAAGCTTGTCTCCTCCGAGGTCCGGCCCGCGGTGGAGAACGTGCTCAACGAGGGTCTCTCGACCTGGCTCGAAGAGAACCCGCAGCAGGCCCGCTCGGTGATGGGCAAGGTCGTGCTGGCGGCCTCCGCCCGCGAGGCGGCCCGCAAGGCGCGCGAGACCGTGACCCGCAAGGGCGCGCTCGATATCGCCTCGCTCCCCGGCAAGCTCGCCGATTGCCAGGAGCGCGACCCAACCAAGTGCGAGATCCTGCTGGTCGAGGGTGACTCCGCCGGCGGCTCGGCCAAGCAGGGCCGCGACCGGACCTTCCAGGCGGTACTGCCGCTCCGCGGCAAGATCCTGAACGTCGAGCGTGTGCGCGCCGACCGGATGCTGTCCTCGGCCGAGATCGGGACGCTCATCACGGCGCTCGGCGCCGGGATCGGGCGCTCCTCCACGGATCGCGAAGGCTTCAATCCTGAGAAGCTGCGCTACCACCGCATCATCATCATGACCGATGCGGATGTGGACGGCTCTCACATCCGGACCCTGCTGCTGACCTTCTTCTTCCGGCAGATGCCGGAGCTGATCGATCGCGGCCACCTCTACATCGCGCAGCCGCCCCTCTACAAAGCCGAGCGCGGGCGCCGGGCGATCTACCTGAAGGACGAGCGTGCCCTTGAGGATTACCTGATCGATCAGGGCACCGACGGTGCGATCCTGCGGCTCTCCACCGGCGCAGAATTCGCCGGACCTCAGCTCAAGAGCCTCGTCGAAGAGGCGCGCACCTTCCGGAACATCCTACAGGGCCTGCACACGCGCTACGATCGTTCGGTGGTCGAGCAGGCGGTGCTGGCCGGTGCGTTCGATGCCGAGGTCGCAGACAATCCGGGCGAAGCGGAGGTGCTGGCCGACGTGACCGCGCGCCGCCTCGACGCCATCGCGGACGAGACCGAGCGCGGCTGGCAGGGTGAAGCCTTCGAGGGCGGCTACCGCTTGAGCCGGACGCTGCGCGGCGTCCGGCAGGTGGCAACGCTGGATGCCGGCCTCATCGCGTCCCAAGAGGCTCGCCGCCTGTCCGAGCGGGCGGACGCCTTCCGCGAGATCTACGGCGAGCCCGCCACGCTGATGCGCAAGGCCGATGAGACCGTCCTGCACGGTCCGGTCGCCCTGTTCGAGGCGGTGATGGCCTTCGGCCGCAAGGGCTTGCAGCTCCAGCGCTACAAGGGCCTCGGCGAGATGACCGCCCAGCAGCTCTGGGAGACGACGCTGGACCGCGAAGTCCGCTCGTTGCTGCAGGTCAAGGTTAAGGACGTCACCGATGCCGACGACCTGTTCGTCAAGCTGATGGGCGATGTCGTGGAACCGCGGCGCGAGTTCATTCAGGAGAATGCGCTGAGCGTCGCCAACCTCGACGTATAGACCGGCGCCGACCGCGCCGAGCACGCGAGCCGCCGGCCCCTGAACGGGGCCGGCGGCTCGTTGCGTTTCGGAAGTCGTCATTCGTCCGCGGGCAGCGTGACGCACGAGGCCGTCGCGGCAGACGAATCGGTAATCGAACCTCATCCAAAAGCGCGTCCCCGTCTTTCGGAAAAGACGATCTCCGATCAAAAATTCGAGAGCCGTTGATCGGATCCGATATCCGATTCGCTCGCATCAAAAATCTTCAGCAAAACCAGATCTCCAATTGACTATCGTTGCGCGCGATCGACCAAATTGAATTCCTTTTGCCTAAAATCAGTCCGTACATCATCTGAGATATCGAATTATTACCGACATCGAAGTATGACACTTGAGTTTCTTTTGCAAAGCACTAGGATGTCAAAGATTTTGAGAAATTGCGCACCCTAGGACTTGTCCCTTCAAATGAAAATTTCGATCAAAGTGCGACTCATCGCACTCCTCGTCATGCTTGGCACTCTACTTCTTGGTTCCGCGGCGCTCGGCAATTTTGCGCTCCGCAGCAGCGACAGAAGCCTTCATACGATTGTCGAGGACCGAATTTTACCGCTCAGCCAGTTCAGCACGTTCCGGGACGCCTACGACGCCATGCTCGTCGTCCTGCGGTCCATCGATAAAGCAACGACGGACAGGACCGAGGCAGCCGCAATCCTGGAACGGCAACTTGCACGCTCCAAGCAGGTCTGGTCCGAATACTTGGTCACCTACCTGACACCGGAAGAGGAGCGCCTCGTCGAAGCCCTAAAGCCGCATCTTGAGCGGGACGCGGTCATCCTCCACGATCTGAGCCGCAGTCTGAAGGCGCAGGATACCGCCGCGACCGCATCCGCCACGGCCGAGTTGCTTCAGGCTATGACAGTGACGATGGCGGGGGTGACGAAGCTCAGCGACTTGCAAGTCAGCGAGGCGCGCGCGGAGTTCGAGCGCGCGGAAGCCTTGGCGGACATCCTGCGCATCCTGCAACTCGCGGCGCTGCTTATCGCCGTGGTCGCGGTCGCATATGGAGTCAGGGTGATCCTCGGTCAGGTCACACGACCCATCAAGGAGACCACGTTGACGATGGGTCGCCTTGCCTCCGGCGACCTCGACACGCAGGTGATCGGCGCCGAACGGTCCGATGAGATCGGCGCCATGGCAAAGGCCCTCGAAATCTTCCGCGAGGCGCTGATCGCCAAGCGCGTGGCCGATGAGGCGGCCGTGCAGGATCTCGCGGACAAAGCCCGCCGGGCGGAGGTCCTGGATGGGGCGACACGGGCGTTCCGGTCTCAGGTCGAACGCATGACGCAAACGCTGACGAGCGCAGCGGACGAGATGCAGGCGACGGCCCGATCAATGAGCCGCAATGCCGATCAGACCGCCGCCCAATCCGCTACGGTCTCGTCGGCGGCCGAACAGACCTCGGCCAACGTCCAGACCGTCGCCGCGGCGAGCGAGGAGTTGTCGACCTCGATCGCCGAGATCAACAGTCAGATCACGCGGTCCTCCGAAATGGCCGAACGCGCCGCAACGACCGCCAATGAGACCAACACACTGGTCATGGGTCTGGCCGAGGGCGCCGAGCGGATCGGAGCCGTGATCGGCCTCATCTCGGGTATCGCTGCGCAGACGAACCTGCTGGCACTGAACGCCACGATCGAGGCGGCCCGGGCCGGCGAGGCCGGCCGGGGTTTCGCCGTGGTCGCCGCGGAGGTCAAGGAACTCGCCAACCAAACAGCGAAGGCCACCGAGACGATCTCAGGCCAAGTGAATGCCATTCAGGGCGAAACGACCCGCGCCGTGGACGCCATCTAGGCTATCACCGCCACGGTCCTCGATCTGCGGACCATCGCGGTCGGCGTGGCGGCCGCGATGGAAGAGCAGGGGGCCGTTACGCAGGAGATCGTGCGCAGCGCCAGCGAAGCGGCCGGTGGGACGCAGGCGGTGACGGTCAACATCGGAGCGGTCACGCACGCCGCCGCCGAGACCGGCACCGCCGCGACCCAGGTTCTGACGGCCGCGACCGAACTGTCGCGGCAGTCGGATGCACTGAGCGCCGCCGTGGCGGACTATCTCGCAACCGTCCAGGCGGCCTGACCGACAGCGGGGCCCGTCACTCGGGCCTCGCTGCCGCGGGCAGGCGCATCAGCGGCTCGCCCATGCGCAGGCTTCGGCCCTCGGTCAACCCGGGCAGGAGCGTGAAGCCCTCCGGTGCCAGCACCACGATGGTCGAACCGTGCTCGAACCAGCCCATCTCGTCCCCCTTGGCGAGGCGGGTCGTGCAGGGCAAGGTCCGGCCGCCCGTCCCGCGCAGGACCCTGCCCTCCGGCAGGAAGCCGAGGCGCAGGCCTGCCACCAGGATCGCCGCGACCGGCACGAGCGTGACCGCGTGCCCCGCCTCCGTCACGCGCAGCCGCAGGACAGCACGCTCATTGCGGCAGAACAGGTTTTCGACGCGCTTCAGCGCGATCGGGTTCACGTTCCACGTGTCGCCCCAGATGTGCCGGACCGATTCGACCCGCGCGTCGTGGGGCGCGTGGAAGCGGTGATACATCCCGGCGGTCAAGCGTAGGGTGGCGTAGGTGCCGCCCTCGTGCGCGTCGGCGAGCTGCGCATCGCCCCCGAGCAGGTCCACCAGGCGATAGGACAGACCCTTGATCTGAAACAGGCGCCCCGCCTCGATCCGGCCGTGGGCGCCGAGGATCGCGTCGCTCGGGCTGGTGAGGATGGTGGGATCGGCCTCGACTGGCCGGGCCCCGGGCCGGAGCGTCCGGATGAAAGCCGCGTGGAGGCTCGGAAAACACGTCTCGCGGGCGTCGGAGAGGTCCACGTCGCAGAACAGGCGCCAGGTGGCGATCGAGAAGTCGCGCACCAGCGGCTGCTCGATGCGGCTGAACCAGCCCATGAACCGGGTGGCGAGCCGGCGCGGCAGCCGGTTGGTCAGCAGGAAGTTCAGGTCCTCCTGGGCGCCGACCCGTGCCAGGGCCCGCCGCAGCGGCGATCCGGAAACCGTCATCATGCCGTGAACCGCCTCCGATAAGGCGCGGGGCGATGTCCGCACTCCTCGCCACTCTGTCCGCCACCACCGCCGCCGCGGTTCTGGCTCTTCCGCGCGCCGCAGAGCGCCTGCGATTGTCCCGGGCGAAACATCCTTCGCTCACGGGCCATGCCCGGATGGCCCGGCGCGTCGCCGGGCTCATTCCAAATTACGCCTATTCCGAGCGCGCCTTCTTCCGCTCTGACGATCCGGAGGAAGCGGTGGCGCAGCGGCGCGAGGCCGGCTTCGCGCGGCTCTCCGACCTGTTCCGGACGCGCTACGCGCGCACCCGCGCCGAGACCGAGGCCGTGCGCGACGGCCTGTCGGACCTGCAATTCACCGGCCTGTACCGGGTGCCGTTCCAGTACGCCCGGCACGTGCGCGCACATCTCGGCACCGGCGCCTTCGCGACCGCCTCCGAGGGCGTGACCGTCACGGATCTCGACGGCAACGTCGCCTACGATCTCGCCGGCTCCTACGGGGTGAACCTGTTCGGCGTCGATTTCTACCGGGCCTGTCTGGAGGAGGGGGCCGCGCGCGTCGCCGCGCTCGGCCCGGTGCTCGGCCCGCTGCACCCGGTGGTCACCGGCAACGTCGCGCGGTTGAAGGCGCAGTCCGGCCTCGACGAGGTCTCGTTCCATATGTCCGGGACCGAGGCGGTGATGCAGGCCGTGCGGCTCGCTCGCTACCACACCGGACGGCGCCGGATCGTACGCCTGTGCGGCGCCTATCACGGTTGGTGGGGCGAGGTGCAGCCCGGCATCGGCAACCCCGTCCCGACCCGCGACACGCTCACCCTGGCCGACATGTCGGAGCGGACCTTGCAGGTCCTCGCGTCCCGACGGGATGTCGCCTGCGTGCTGGTCAACCCGCTCCAGGCCATGCACCCCAACGCGGGCGCGCCGTCCGATTCGGCCCTGGTCGACAGCGCGCGCAAGACCGCCTTCGACCGGGTCGCCTACACGAAGTGGCTGCACGACCTGCGGGCGGTATGCAGCGCCCGCGGCATCGTGCTGATCCTCGACGAGGTCTTCCTCGGCTTCCGCCTCGCCCGGGGCGGCGCTCAGGAGTATTTCGGCGTCCAGGCCGACATGGTGACCTATGGCAAGACGCTGGGCGGCGGCCTTCCGGTCGGCGTTCTGTGCGGGCGCGCCGACCTGATGCGGCGCTACCGGGACGACCGCCCGGTCGACATCTGTTTCGCCCGCGGGACCTTCAACGCCCATCCCTATGTAATGGGCGCCATGAGCGCGTTCCTCGACCGGCTCGACACGCCGGAGGTCGCCACCCTCTACGCCGATCTCGACGCGACCTGGGACCGGCGCGCGGCGCGCCTCAACGCCCTGCTGGCGGAAGCAGGCCTGCCGGTGCGGGTCGCGAACATGTCCACGGTCTGGACGGTCCTGTACACGAAGACGTCGCGCTACAACTGGATGCTGCAATTCTACCTGCGCGCGGAGGGGCTGGCCCTGTCCTGGGTCGGGACCGGTCGCCTGATCTTCAGTCTCGCCTACGACTACGCGGCGTTCGAGGCCGTAGCGGCGCGGTTCGTCGCGGCGGCCACGGCGATGCGGGCCGATGGCTGGTGGGATGCGGGTGCGCCGAGCGACAAGGCGATCCGCCGCGCGCTCCTGCGGGAGGTTGCGGCGGTGCGCCTCGGCACGTTGGGCGCCCGGATCGGCCTGCGCGCACCGGATCGAGCCTGATCCAGCCGCAAGAGCGCCGGGCGGATCCCCGCCCGGCGTCCGCTCTGCGATCTCAGGCGCCGTGCTCGTGCGGCTCATGCTCCTCGACCAACTCACCGTGCAGCAGCGCGAGCGGCGCCTTGTGGTAGAGCTTGATGTCGTGGAACGGGTCCGTGAGGATCTTGGTGACCCAGACGAGTCCGGTCTGCACGTCGCGCAGGACGAACAGCTGCACCATCCGGAACAGCAGGCCCGCCAGCGCCAGCCACAGCCAGATCCAGCCGACGTTGCGGATCAGGTCCGTCGTCGTCTGGTGCGGCGAGATCAGGCCGAACAAGCTCCGATCGAAGTAGAGCGGTAGCGGCGACAGAGCCCAGATCGCGAGCAGCACGATCTTACGCTGCAGGTTGTAGCCGACCTTGATCTCTTCCTTGTGCTCGTGGCTGGCGTCGTTGACGTGGTCGTAGCCCTTCGGCTCGAAGAACAGGTGACCGGCCTGCCGAGACGTCATGGCGATCAGCCAGCCGATGAGCGCGGCCGTCGCCGGGTCCTTGAACGCCAGGGCGTAGGCCACCAGGAAGCTGATCGCACTGATGACGTGCAAGCTCTGATTGACGCGATTGTGGTGGTAGTACCGGTGATCATCCCAGCGCTGGATGCGCAGAGCTTCCAGAAAGCTCGCCATGGTGTGCGTCCTCGTGAAACGATGATGGGGGAGTGGCGTCGCGGGATCTCAGGCGTCGTGCTTGCGCAGGCGGACGAGGGAGAAATGGCCAAGCGGCGGCAGCGCCCGGCGCTCGACGATCTCGACCGGAGCGCCCGCCGCCCAGGCGGCGTAGCGGTTCCAGGCGAATTCGGTCCGCCAGCCGAGGCGGCTCGTGATCGGCGCCAAGGCATGCTCGATGGTGCGGCGCAGGCCGTTCTCGGCACCGATGCGGGTGGTGATGACGATCTCGCCGCCGGGGCGGAGAACCCGGGCGAATTCGTCCAGCGCCGCCTCGGGGTTCGGGACCGCCGTGACGACGTATTGCGCCACGATCACGTCGAAGGACGCGTCCGGGAAGTCGAGGTGCTCGGCATCCATGACGGCGAGGCGCTCGACATTGCGCAAGCCGAGCCGCGCCACGCGCTGGCGCGCCTTCTCCAGCATCGGCGCCGAGATATCGATACCCACGATGCTGCGCGCTCGGCGATAAGCCGGCAACGACAACCCGGTCCCGACCCCGACTTCGAGGATCCGCCCGCCGACCTGCTCCGCCGCGGCCGCCGCCAGGGTCCGCCCCTGGGCGAAGACCGGCCCGAACACCAGATCGTAGACCGGCGCCCAGCGACCGTAAGCCTTGGCGACACCGTCGCGATCGAGATCGGGGCCGAGCGCGCCTGAGCGCGATGAGCCGGTGCCGTGCATTCCGATAGCCATTGGTGTTCAGTCTCGCTGTCTGCCAGATCGAAAGCTGGTGAGATGAAAGTGAATGGATCGAGGTTTCGGCGCCTGCGCGCGGCCGACCTGTCCGGACCTCGCTCCGGATCAGGCCCGCCGACGCGATCGCAGGGATCCTTGCCCTCGACAGCGCGACGGCACCGCGCCGGCATGCCGGGGAGAACGGTGCGCCGCCGTTGAGATCGCCGACATTGCGGTACGCTGAACGCGAATCAGGAGATGCGGTGCAGCGTAAGGCGTCGAGCTGCCCTGTCCGTGATGAGCCCCAAACCGCTTCTCCGGAGACCATTTTTCCGCCGGCAAAGCTATGACCGACATTTGACAACGTTGTGACGCCAGTAAGAACCGTTCGAAACGAATTCTCTTCGCCGGCAAATCAGTTCCATGGAGAACGAATGGCGGCGGGACATTGCATTGATGGGCCGCATGTCCGGCAAAGACCTTGCCGGCAAAGCGATCGTCGAACCGATCGGCCCGATCGGCGGGCGTCCCCGCGCTGCCGGAGGAGCGGCCCGGCCGGCCGCGGCATGCAACAGTCGTTAAGCGAATTCGCAAGTGTGAAGGCAGGATTTCGGAGTTCGCGTCTTCGACATCTTCTCGCCCTGATATCGCCGAGATGTGGCAGGGTATCGCCAGACGGATGAGGCGCGAGGACGCGCCGAAGGAGTGTTTCGTGATCGACATGATACGGCGTCAGACCCTCGCGGTAGCGGCCATCGCCGGGATCGCCTTGAGCGCCGGGCAGGCGCAGGCCGCGCAATGCGGCAACAGTGCCGCGGGCTTCGAGACCTGGAAGCGGGAATTCTCCGAGGAAGCGCGCGGCCGGGCCAGCGCGGCGAGCCTCGCAGCGCTGCAGAACACAACCTATTCGACCGCCACGATCTCGGCCGATCGTGGCCAGCACAGCTTCAAGCTGTCGCTCGACCAGTTCCTAGCCAAACGCGGCGGTCCGACGATCGTCTCCAAGGGGCGGGTGCTGAAGCGGCAGAACGCAGCGTTGTTCGATTCGATCGAGCAGCGCTACGGCGTCCCGCCGGGGCCGCTGCTGGCGATCTGGGGCATGGAGACCGGGTTCGGCGCCGTGCGCGGCAACGTCAATACTCTCTCGGCCGTGGCGACGCTCGCCTACGATTGCCGCCGCTCCGAGTATTTCACGGACCAGCTCTACGCCGCGCTGACCCTGGTCGACCGCGGCCTGCTGACGCCGAGCACCCGCGGGGCCGCGCACGGGGAGGTCGGCCACACGCAGTTCCTGCCCAAGAACGTGCTGACCTACGGCACCGGCGACCTGAACAACGTCAACGCAGCCCTATCGTCGACAGCCAACTTCCTGAAGGCGCACGGGTGGCGTGCCGGTGCGGGTTATCAGCCCGGTGAGCCGAACTTCGCCGCGATCCAGGGTTGGAACGCTGCGCCGGTCTATGAGCGCGCCATCGCGCTCCTGGGGCGCCAGATCGACAACGACTGAAACCAAGCTCGTAGGCGTACGTCCGGGTCCTGTTGACCCGGACGTCACCTTGATGCGCTCTCCAACGTCGAACCGGGATCCCGGTCGGCGGAGAGCACCTCAAGGCGTCCATCCTAACAGCGACCGTCGATGCCATCGCCGCAACGTGCCGGAATAGATGCTCGGCGAAGGCAGTTATCAGAAGCGTGCATGATCCGACGAATACTTGCGGAAGTGGTCTATAGCGCCTGAAAATGGCCCCGATCGATCCCAGATCGACCATGGACTTGCCGCAGAAAAGCCCGTTCAGACCCGCTGTTTCGGCCCGAGCGGAGCAGGTTGTCTGGTTGCACGTCCCACGCGTCGAAGGGTGACGATTCCGGACCGACCTGCCCCCGCCCGACGAGGAGCATGGGCATCTGCATGGCGATCGATACCGTGCCGCCGAACGGCCAGGACAGCAGACGGTCGCGACGTTCGTGTCTCGCGCCGCTGACGGTTTTCACCGGCGCGCTCGCCATGGCCCTGGTCGGATCCGGCATCCGAGATCATGACCTGCGGCCATCCGCATCCGATATGGCGGCGGCAATCCGGAGCACGTCGCCCGGGGCAGCCGACCAGCCGGTCCGTTCGCGCGATACCGCCGCGGCATCGGAGCCCGGGACGTCCCCATCGGAGCCGGACGCGCTTGCATCGGCTGAGGCAAACCCGGAGATCGCCGACGGCCCTCCGGCGCATTGGGCCTGGATGCCGATGGTGCCGGTTCCTGCCGTACCGAATCTGGAAGTGCCATCGGACAGCCGGCCGGAAGAAGCGCCGCGCATCGCCGTGACCGTGCCGCTTCCGGTTCCGCGTCCCCCTGAATTTCGCAGCCCGGGGGCGCCCGTCCTCGCGCGCCGGGCCGACCGGCGCATGGCCCGGCGCGACGTTCCGCTTGCTCAGACGGCGGCACCGCCGACGGACGAGCGTACGTTCCTGGAGAAACTGTTCGGTCTCGAGCAGTCCCCGGCACCCACACCGGCCCTGGCCTACGCTGCGCTCGAGAGCAAGCCGATCGTGGTGGCCCCGCAGCGGCGGATCTCACCGCCGCTTGCCCTGTCGCGCGAGCCGAGCCCGACGGGGGGCGTTGCCATCTACAACATTGCCGCCCGGAGCGTGACCCTGCCGAGCGGCGAGCGACTCGAAGCCCATTCGGGACTCGGCGAGGGTCTGGACGATCCGCGGCTGGTCAATGTGCGGATGCGCGGACCGACGCCGCCCGGGACCTATGACCTGACCGAGCGCGAGCAATTGTTTCACGGCGTGCGGGCCATCCGGCTGACGCCCGTGGGCGGCAGCGAGGCGATCTACGGCCGGGTCGGGTTGCTGGCCCATACGTTCATGCTGGGACCGCGCGGTGATTCGAACGGCTGCGTCTCGTTCCGCGACTACGAACGTTTCCTCCAGGCGTTCCTCCGCGGCGAGGTCCAGCGCCTCGTCGTGGTCTCCGGCACGCAGGATCCGCTGCCCACGATGGCGGACGGTGGCCGCACGCGCATGGCGCGCAACGGCGGTTGATTCAGGAAAGTTGACGGCGCGCAAGTGCAGTCTTTCGCATCACCCGCTCCGGGCGCGGCGCGATGGTCACGCACCGGGCTTGCCAACACCGCCGCGCAGCGCACGGTGGCCGTGTCCCTACGATAGGCCGGTCGTCGAACATGCGCTTTGGAAGATCACGGATAGGCTTGTGCTACGCTCTGATGGCGCTCGCCGCCCTCGCACTGCCCCTGGCGGCGCCACGGGTCGACGCGCAGGATCGTAAGGCCGATCGATCCGGCACATCGCTCGCCGAACGCATCGTCGGCACCTGGGAGCTCGTTTCCTACAAGGTTGAAGACAAGGAGACGGGCAAGCGCATCGACGCGATGGGCAGCACGCCCCGAGGACGCGTCATCTTCACCCCGGACGGCTGGGTGGCGTTCAATCTGGAGGGCAGCGACCGGAAACCGGCCGCAACGGATACCGAGCGTGCCGAACTGATGAAGAGTCTGGTTGCCTATATCGGTCGCTACCGAATCGAAGGCGACCAGTGGGTGACGATCGTCGAGACGGCGTGGGCGCCTGAATGGGTCGGCACGGAGCAACGGCGGGACGTCCGGCTCGACGGTGATTACGCAGACGTCAACACCCCATGGCGCGTGATGCCCAACTGGAACTCGGGCCGCCCGTCGCGTAGCCTGATCCGATTCAAGCGAATCTCGTAGTCCTCCTATCCATCGCGGAGACTGCAGCCGCAGTTAAAGCAAGGCTGCGGCGGTCGAGTTTGTAGCCGTGCGCTCCATGAGCATGTGGTCCAGCGTCGATCCAAGCAATCGCATTGCAGCGGCGAGCTTGCCGGATCGGCGGATATCGCCGTTCAACAGGGCAACGATCGGCGGGCCACGGACGGGGAATTTCGGTGATTGTCCTGCCGCGCTTCATCCTCTAGACGACGCCCGTCAGAGGCTGTACCGATCCGGCCAGAACGTGCCACCCGCGATGGTCGTCAATTGCGGTGCGGCCCATGGATTGAACCTGGAAGCGTTCCTGTTGGTCGGACCGCGGTCCGGTACAGACAATAACAAAGCAAGCGATCCAACGCGCAGAGAAACGGAATTACGCGGCCATCCGCCTTTCAAGGCGGTGTCGCGTAGTCCCGAAAGCAATGCGCGCGGCAGGCCAACTCCGGGCGGTATTCCGGTGTGACGCGACGATCCAGAGGAAACGATCCGGAAGGCCGGCACAGGACATTCCCTGTCGCCCATTTCGTCCGTGTCAGTCCGCGGGCGTGCTTGCCAAGCACGTCCGCCCTTCAATCGGGATCCGACCATGCGTGCCGACGATGAGACCGCGCCCTTCCGCCACCGTCAGCCGCAGGCCGCGCTGCCTCTGAACCGCAGACAGATCCTCGGGACCGCCGCGGTCGGGCTGGCAGTGGCTGCGCTGCCGACCTCCTTCGCGCTGGCCGACGCGGCCGACAGCAAGGTCGATGTTCTGCTGATCGGCGGCGGCATCATGAGCGCCACGCTCGGCGTGTGGCTGAACGAGCTTGAGCCCAACTGGTCGATCCAGATGGTCGAGCGCTTGGATCAAGTCGCGATGGAGAGCTCGAACGGCTGGAACAATGCCGGCACGGGCCACTCGGCCCTCGCAGAGCTGAACTACACGCCTGAGAAGAACGGCAAGGTCGAGATCCCCAAGGCGGTGGAGATCAACGAGGCCTTTCAGGTCACACGTCAATTCCTGGCCTATCAGGTCAAGAACGGCGTAATGACGAATCCGCGCTCCTTCATCAATTACACGCCGCACATGAGCTTCGTCTGGGGCGACGACAACATCGCCTATCTGAAGAAGCGCTGGGAAGCTCTCAAGGCGAGCCCGCTCTTCGCCGGCATGGAATACTCGGAGGATCCCGAGCAGCTGCGCAAATGGGTGCCGCTGATGATGGAGGGGCGCGACCCGAAGCAGAAGGTCGCCGCCACGTAGTCGCCGCTCGGCACCGATTGCGAGTGGGGCGAGGTGACCCGGCAATACGTCGCCTATCTGCAGAAGCAGCCGAGCTTCAAGCTGCGCCTGTCCACGGAAGTCGAGAGCATCGTCAAGAACGCGGACGGCTCCTGGCGGGTGACCTCGAAGAACCTCAAGGACGGCTCCCGCCAAAGCGTCGACGCCAAGTTCGTGTTCATCGGCGCGGGCGGCGGCGCCCTGCACCTGCTGCAGAAATCCGGCATTCCCGAGGGCGACGATTACGCCGGCTTCCCGGTGGGTGGCTCGTTCCTGATCAACGACAACCCGGATGTCGCCACGCTGCACCTGGCCAAGGCCTATGGCAAAGCCTCGGTCGGCTCGCCGCCGATGTCGGTGCCGCACCTCGACACACGGGTGCTGGGCGGCAAGCGCGTGATCCTGTTCGGGCCGTTCGCGACCTTCTCGACGAAGTTCCTCAAGGAAGGGTCGTATCTCGACCTCCTGAGTTCCACCACGACCAGCAACATCTGGCCGATGATGCGCGTCGGCATGGATGAGTTCCCGCTGGTCGAGTACCTCGCCGAGCAGCTCATGCTGTCGGACGATGACCGGATTGCGGCCCTGCGCGAATACTTCCCGAAGGCCAAGAAGGACGAGTGGCGCCTCTGGCAGGCGGGCCAGCGCGTGCAGATCATCAAGCGCGATCCGCAGAAGGGCGGCGTGCTGAAGCTCGGCACCGAGATCGTCAACGCCAAGGATGGCAGCATCGCGGCCCTGCTCGGGGCCTCGCCGGGCGCCTCAACGGCGGCGCCGATCATGCTGCAGGTGCTGGAGAAGGTCTTCGCCAAGAACGTGGCGACGCCGGAATGGCAGGCCAAGATCCGCGAGATCGTCCCGAGCTACGGCACGAAGCTGAATGACGATCCGGATCGCGTCGCGCAGGAATGGGCCGCCACGAGCGCCGCGCTCGAGCTGCCGGCACCGCCGCAGATCGACCGTGCGGTGGTGAAGCCGGTTTCCACCGGCAGCACGGTGCTCAACAGCAGTCCCGGCACGGTGAAGGAGCCGGTTCACGACCTCGCCCCCTGAGCGGTGCGATCGGCGTCCGGAGCGGCCCTTGGCGGCTCCGGACGCCCGATGCCGTGATCTACCCTATTGCTCTGACGCATTCACTTCGTTCATGCGAGTGAGCACGAGTACTTTGGTTTTGCATCAATTTTTCCAGACCCGGCTGACGCCTCCGTCTGGATCGATGCCCTAGATCCCGACCCGTCCCAGCGCCGGCAGCTTGATCCCGGGCCGGCGCAGGTCGATGCCGGCGACGCCGCCGAGCAGGTTCAGTTCGATTCCCTCGACCCAGCCGATCGTCAGCCCCGCATAGCCGCCGAGATTGAGCCGAACGCCGGTTCCAGAGGGCGTTCGGCCGATCCATCGGCCGTCATAGGGAAAATCCTTGCCGATCGCCGTGGTCGGCAAGCTGGCCTGGATCTCCGGCACGGCCGCCATGACGGCGGCCACGAAGGTATTCGAGTTCGGGCCCGGCCAGACCACGTAGTCGCCTGGGCGGGCGTAGCGGTACTCAGCCACGGCTTTCCGGATTCGCGGCAGCATCGCCTCGGCCGCCGGGCCATCCGCCGCGAAGACGGTCTCGGGCGGGTTGCCGAACCACCGCCCGTCGGGGACGAAGCGGTCGATCCAGATCGGCTGTCCCCAGGCCGTGTAGTCGAATCGCCGATAGGCGCGCTCACCCGGTCCCTTGATGACGATCCAGCTGTGCGTCGCCACGATCCCACGCCAGCTCACCGTGCGTGCAGAAAAGACTCGCACGATCGCGCCCGGCTCACGCTCGGCGGGCGGAAGCAGCCCCGCGCTGGAGCGGTCGGCGAGCCGCCAATCTCCGCTGGCTCGCAGCCAGTAGAGGGTGGCGGAAATCGCGACGGGCACGATGAAGAGGGCTGCAAGCGCAAGAAGCGCGATCCGGATCAGGGTCACGAAGAGGCCGGGGCAGGGGAGAGCAGGGCGGCGAGACACCCTATCTGGGTATGGCCGAGCCTGCCGAGAATGCGACCCAAGCGGCGCGCCCGTTCAGACGTGCCGGGTCACACCGAGCGAATCGAGCAAGAGCGTCACCGCAAGGAGATCGGCGCATCCGCCGGGGCTGAGCCGCGCGGCCACGAAGTCGCGGTGAACTGCGATGGCCCGATCACGCCAGCCAGGCGTGCCGACGCCGCCGGCTTCCGTGAAAGCCGAGGCGTCCGCCCGCGCAACCGTCAATCCGTCCACCCCGCCGCGGTGGAGGAGATTCGTATCGTCGACCACGGCGAGCAGGGCGAAGAAGCAATCGACGCGCGCGGCCTCCGGATCACCAGGTGCGCGGGCGCGGCCCAACTGCAGCGCGGGCAACCCGATCGCCCGGATCGTGGGAAAACCCGCCGCCGCCTCGGCGCTCGCGCCACCGACCCCGTATCGCCGGATCACCCGGCCTCCATGGCTCACCGGGGATGCCGGCATGCAGGCGATTGCCGCGCCCCAGCGCGCCGCGACCATCTCCGCGTAAGTCTCCGGGGAAACGGACGTCCTGCCGATCACACCTGCGGCCGCGCAGATCAGGCCCAGCGAGAAGATCGCACCGCGATGGGCGTTGATCCCGCCGGTGGCGCGCATCATCGCGGCTTCCGCCCGGATGCCGATCGCGCGGAGTTCCGGCATCGTGGCGCCCTTCGCGCCCGCCCCGACCAGTTCGGCGAAGAACGGCCGCAGCGCCGCCGCGCTGCGCGTCAGGGTATCGGCATCCATATCGTCGTGGCTGCCCGAATCGACCGGGCTGACGAGGCCAGGTTTCGGAAAGGTCTCCAGCTCGTCGATCAGCGCAGCGTGCGCACGCGCCGCGACATGCGCAGCCCAGGAACCGTCGTGGCGCCCTCGGTCCTCGACGGACGGCATCGAGAAGCGGTCATCCTGGCGCAGGGTCGGGGCTCCCGGCGACACCCATCGGCGTCGCCCGTGACGGGACGGGTCACGACTGTATACCGGAACACCGCCCCGCCGTATCCGGGCTTGCCCGGTTTCCTCACGCCGCCGAGGCCACCGCCGGCGAGATCCGCTTGCGGGCCTTCAAATCCTCGGTGCTGCTCAGGAAGGCCTGAGCTTCCTCCTTGCGCTCGAAGACGTGGGGGGCGACGCCGCGCTTGGTCAGCGCCTCTTCCATCTTCAGGCGCAGGAAGGCGCTGGTCGCGTAGCGGGTCGTGGTGGCGTAGTAGTTCGCCTGGAGATACTGGAGCACGCCGGCGTAATCATCGACCAAGTTCTCGTTCAGCCGGAAGCCGTCGTGGTTGATGACGGCGTTGACCCGCTGGCCGGCCTTGCGGCACGCCTCGACGATGGTCATGCGCAGCTCGTCCATGTCGCCCTTCACCCGGCAGTACCAGCCTTCTAGGTTGATGAAGAGGATGTTGCGCTCGGCGTCGTAGCTGACGCGGGACTTCAGATCGAGGTTGAGCAGGTCCGAGATCAGCTCCATCGGCTCTTCGCGGAAGATGCGCGGATCCATCGGTACTGGGTTTCGCACCACGGGGGAGAAATCCATGTGGGCGAGGATGTCACGCTCAATGTCGATGCCGGGTGCCACCTCAATCAGCTCAAGCCCTTCAGGCGTCAGCTGAAAGACGCAGCGCTCCGTGACGTAGAGAACGGGCTGCGAGCGCTCGACCGCGTAGGGACCCGAGAACGTGTTCTGCTGGACCTGGGTGACGAACTTCCGCGCCTTGCCCTCGGTGACGATGCGCATTCGCCCATCGTTGACGGCGATCTCCAGCCCGCCGGCCGTGAAGGTGCCGGCGAACACGACGGTGCGGGCGTTCTGCGAGATGTTGATGAAGCCGCCGCAGCCGTTCAACTTGCCGCCGAATTTCGAGGTGTTGACGTTGCCGGCGGCATCGCACTCGGCCATGCCCAGACAGGTCATGTCGAGGCCGCCGCCGTCGTAGAAATCGAACATCTGGTTCTGGTCGATGATGCAATCGGCGTTCGTGGCCGCGCCGAAGCTTGAGCCCGAAGCCAACACGCCACCCACCGCCCCGGCCTCGGTGGTCAGGGTGATGTAGGGGGTGATCTTCTCCTCGTTGGCCACCGACGAGATGCCCTCCGGCGCGCCGACACCGAGATTGACCACGCCGTTGGGCGGCAGTTCGAATGCGGCGCGGCGGGCGATGATCTTGCGCTCGTTGAGCGCCATCCGCTTGATGCCGGTAACCGGCACGCGGATCTCCCCGGCCAGCGCGGCGTCGTACACCACGCCGTAGTTCATCCGGTGCATCTCGGGCTCGGCCAGCACCACGCAGTCGACCAGGATGCCGGGTACGCGCACATCCTTCGGCAGCAGGTAGCCGTCATCGACGATGCGCTCGACCTGCGCGATGACGATGCCGCCGTTGTTGCGGGCCGCCATGGCTTGCGCGAGGCAGTCGAGGGTCAGCGCCTCCTTCTCGTAGGAGAGGTTGCCCGACGGATCCGCCGAGGTGGCGCGGATGAAGGCGACGTCGATCTTGGTGGCTGTATAGAACAGCCACTCCTCGCCATCGACCTCCACGAGCTTGACGATGTCCTCAGTCGTCAGCTCGTTGACCTTGGCGCCGCCATGGCGCGGATCGACGTAGGTTTTGAGGCCCACCTTGGAGAACAGGCCCGGCTGACCGGCCGCGCAGGCCCGGTAGAGCTGCGAGATCACGCCTTGAGGCAGATTGTAGCCGCGGATCAGGTTGTCCTGCGCGGCCTTCGCGACCTTCGGCATGCGCCCGAAATTCGCCGCGATGACCCGCGTGAGCAACCCGTCATGGTGCAGCCGACCGGTGCCGAGACCTTTACTGTCACCCGCACCCGCCGTCATGATCAGCGTGAGGCCCCTGGGCGAGCCGGTCTCGACGAACCGTGTCTCGAGGGCGGCGTGCAGCGCCTCCGGAATGCAGCTCTGAACGAATCCCGTGGTGGTGAGAACGTCGTTCTCGCGAATCAGCGCGATCGCCTCCTGCGCCGAGATCACCTTGTTCTTCTTCATGGGGCCCGTGATCCTTCCAGACTTCCGATCGCGGCGCCGCTCGCAGGACGGACCGTTCCTGACATCATCACCTGCCGACTGCGTACGGCCGGGACGGATCCAGGCATCAGACCAGCTGAGTTTTTCATTCGCATTCTATTGCATCGCATCAATACATGCGGCGTTGCGGCAGGACCGTCGTCTCCGCCAACATGATAATCTATTATAGAGCCACGTCGCCTTTTAAAAACTCTTCGACCCAACGTCAGAAAAATTGTACCGCCGGGCGCGCAGAGACCGTAGCCGAGGACCGGGCATCCCAACCACCCGATCGCCTCGCCGTCGCGCGCTGTCGTGGACCGTGGGCTCGCCAACGCAAATCTGCCGGCCCTCTGCAATCCAGACCGAGTGAACCGGGGACCGACCACCAGCTCGAATCGGACGACTCTCCGAGAGACCGCGGGATATGTGCCTCGATCACGCGAATAAGAAACTGATTATTTTCTAATGCGGCAAACCGAGAGATGCGATCTCCTAGAGACGTCGCAGCAATTGGATGCGCATTTCATTTACACAACCGGCAGCGAATGCGCATAAATACGGCATGGGATGCTCACAAGGCATGCTGAGCTGATCACAGAGCCGGTCGCATGCCCCTCGGCCGGCTTGGATCGCGGCGAATGACGGCCAGTCCACCCAGTGGGCTGGCGCGGGCAGGGCTGGCACGGGCCTGGTTGGCACATGTCGTGCGAGGTGTGGGCAGCTCACAGCTTGCTGTGAGAGACCCAATAGTACGCTGACGAGGTGACAGGATGACGAGCGCTTCTGCATCCCGGTCGACGCGCCCGGCGGTCGGAGTGCTCGCCGTCCCCGACGCGACGCGCAAGGGCAATCAAGCGTACGACCTGTTGCGGCGCGAGATCGTCGCCTGCCGGTTGCTTCCGGGGATCCGCTTCACCGAGGCAGAGGTGATGGAGCGCTTCGCGATCGGAAAGGCGAGCTGCCGGATCGCCCTCCAGCGTCTGGCCCAGGAGGGTTTCGTCAGCTCGATACCCCGCCACGGCTATCGGGTCAGCCCGGTCACCGTGAAGGATGTCGACGAGGTGTTCGCGCTGCGGATGGAGCTCGAACCGCTGGCGGCCCGGGCCGCCGCCGGCCGGGTGAACCGGGCACATCTGGAACGCCTGGAGCAGGCCTGCCGCCGCCGGATCACGGTGGAGATGGGCAACCAGATCGATTTCTTCCTCGAAGCCAACCGGGGCTTCCACCTCGCGATTGCGGCAGCGGCGGGGAACGGCCGCCTGTATCGAACCCTGTCGGGCCTGCTGGACGAGATGACCCGCCTCGTCGCCCTCGGCTTCGGCGTCCAGGGGGTGCGGCCGAACATCGAGAACGACCACACCGCGCTGATCGAGCATCTCGTGGCCGGGGACGCCGACAGTGCCGCGCTCGTCGCGCGCCGCCACGTCGAGACCTTCCGGGCCATGACGATGGAGAAGGTCATCGCAAGCCTGCGAGACACCGCCGTGGTCCCCTCATCCAGCCGGCCCCTGGCCGCGGGAGGCGAGCCGTGAACGCCGTCGAACTCAACCATGTCAGCAAGTGGTTCGACCGGCGCGAGGGCGGCCCGCTCCACGTCCTCGACACGATCGACATCGCGATCCCGCAGCACGCAATCGTCGCGATCCTTGGCGCATCGGGCTGCGGCAAGAGCACCCTCCTGAACATGATCGCCGGGCTGGTCGAACCGGATGAGGGCGCCGTCCTCCTCGACGGCATCCCGTCGCACGCCTTCCGCGACTGGCGGGCCATGACTTACATGTTCCAAGAGGATCGGCTGCTCCCGTGGCGCACGGCCGCGCAGAACGTCGCCTTCGGGCTCGAGGCCGGGCGCATGGGCCGGGCAGAGCGGGCGCGGCGGGTCGACGAGACTCTCCGCCTCGTCGAGCTCGATACCTTCCGCGACGCCTACCCGCATGAATTGTCCGGCGGCATGCGCAGCCGGGTGGCTCTGGCGCGCAGCCTCGTAACCGAGCCCAGGATCCTGCTCCTCGACGAGCCGTTCTCGAAGCTCGATCCCGAGATTCGCGCGCAGATGCACGCGGAACTGCTGCGCATCGCCGGTCTGCGGGCGATGACCCTGGTCTTCGTCACGCACGACGTCGAGGAAGCGGTCGTGCTGGCCAGCCAAGTGGTCGTCCTGCACCCGCGGCCGGGCCGGATCGGCACCATTCGGACGATCGATCTGCCCTATCCCCGCGACCCCCTTTCCGCGGAGGTCGCCGAAGAGGTCCGCCGCTTGCGCATCAGCCTCTCCGCCGCGAGCGCGCGATGCTCGTAAAGACCCCGCCACGCCTGATCCGGCAGGCACGGACCTCCGGGGCCGGCCGAAGGGCGGGCGTGCTCCTGCAGCGGCTGGCCCTGCTCGCCCTTGCGCTGGTCGCGTGGCAGCTCGGGTCGCTGCACGCGCCGAGCTTCGTTCTGCCGAGCCCGGCGCGGGTCTGGCACACTTGGCTCGGGCTGGTGGCCACGCCCGGGTTCGCCGCCGATCTCGGCATCACGCTGGGCCGGATCGGCGCCGGTCTCGCCTTCGCGGCCCTGGTCGGGCTGCCGCTCGGCCTTTTGCTCGGCGCGAGCCCCCGCCTCGGCCGTTTCTTCGAGCCGGTGCTGACGGTGACCAACACGGTCTCGTCCGCGATCTGGGCGATCTTCGCACTGATCTGGTTCGGTCTCTCGAACTGGACCACGATCTTCGTGGTGTTCATGACCGCGATGCCGCTGATCCTGACCAACGTCTGGCAGGGCACGCGCACGGTCAGCACCGAGCATCTTGAGCTCGCCCGCACCTTCCGCATGCCGCGCCACAAGGTGCTGACCAAGATCTACCTGCCGACGATCCTGCCGGCCTTCTTCTCGGGCGCGCGCCTCGCCATCGGCTTCGGGGCGCGGGTCGTGCTCGTGGCGGAGTCGCTGGGAGCGAGCAGCGGCATTGGCTATCGCCTGCGACAGGCGGCGGACCTCGTCCAGACCGATCAGGTCTTCGCCTGGACCCTCACCCTCGTCGCCCTGATGATCGGGCTCGAGACGCTTGTCCTGAAGCCGGCGGAACAGCGCCTGTTCGCCTGGAAGAAGGTGGCGCAGCCATGACGGCCGGCGCCCCGCAGGGACACGCCCGTCGCATGGGCCACCATCGCAGGTTCTGGAGAACACCTTGAAACGGATCCGCGTCCTCGCCGCCGCCGCCGCACTGTGCGCACTCGGCCTGCCCGGCCTCGCGCGCGCCGAGACGGTGCGCATCGGCTACTGGAGCTCCGGCATCAGCCTCGGCTTCGGCGCCGTGCTGGAGGCCGGCAAGTTCATGGAGAAGGAAGGCCTGACGGCCGAGTACATCAAGTTCCCGGACGTAAACGCGCCGACCAAAGCCATGGCGGCCGGGGCAATCGATTTCGCGATCGCGGCGAGCGCTGGAACGGCGCTGAGCGTCACCGCCGACGGGCTGCCGATGAGCATCGTTCTGGCGACGCAGGTGGCCGATCTCGACTTCGTCGTCCCGGCGGACTCGCCGATTCGGACGATGGCCGACCTCAAGGGCAAGAAGATCGGCACGTCGCCGGCGGGCAGCGGCACCGCCGCCATCGCGGCGGCGATTCTGGAGACCAATCACGGCCTCAAGCTCACGGATTATCAGGCCGTACCCGGCAACGATTCCCGGCTGGCGCAATTTCTCGTCCAGAAGGACATCGACGCGGCGGCCCTGCGCACCGTGACGCTGGCGCTCCTGCCGGACATGAAGCTGCGCCGGCTCGGCAGCTTTCGCGCGGAGTGGAAGCAGCTCACCCGGCAGGACGCGCCGCCGGTCCTCGGTGTCGGCTTGATGCGCAACGCCTGGATGGCGCAGAACCCGGACGCGCCCGCTAAGGTGGTGGCAGCGATGCGCAAGGCCTACGCCTTCGGCAAGGCCGACAAGGCGGCCGTGGCTGGGATCCTGAAGGCTGCCGCGAACCTGAGCGATGTCGACGCCGCGGCCTACGCGGGCCTCTGGGACGGCATCTACACGGTCAGCCTGGAGCCCGCCGACATCGCCTCGCTGAAGCGGGAGTTCGACGTGTTCAAGGCGGTCGGCGTCGTCCAGGGCAGCCTGCCCGACGCGGCCCTGGCTCCCGGACCCTACGAGCGGTCGAAGACGATCCCGTAGCCTTCCCGACCTACAGAAGAGGGTTTTCACGATGGCTGAAACCATGAAGGCGCTCGTGCTGGAGGCGCACGGTGATATCGACACGCTGAAGGTGGTGAACGACTATCCGAAGCCGTCCCCCGGCGCGGGCGAAGTCGTGATCCGGGTCGGCGCGTCCTCGTTCAACTACCATGACGTGTTCACCGTGAAGGGCATGCCTGGCATCAAGGTGCCGATGCCGGTGGTGATCGGCCTCGACATGGCCGGACAGATCGTCGAGCTCGGCGACGGCGTCGCGGAGTGGCGCGTCGGCGACCGAGTGCTGGTCAACCCGCTCAACAAGGCCAAGGGCCTGATGGGCGAGATGCTCGACGGCGGCATGGCCGAATATTGCCGGGTCTCGACGAGCCAGCTGATCGCGATGCCACCGGACGTGAGCTACGCAGATGCCGCCTCGCTGCCGGTGGCCTACGGCACGGCCCACCGCATGCTGATCACCCACAACACGGTGAAGGCCGGCGACACGGTCCTGATCCTCGGCGCGAGCGGCGGCGTCGGGACGGGCTGCGTGATGCTGGCCAAGCAGCTCGGCGCCGAGGTGATCGCGTGCGCAGGCAGCGAAGAGAAGATGGCGGCGCTTAAGGCACTAGGCGCCGACCACGTCGTCAATTACCGCGAAACCGACTTCTCCAAGTGGGCGATCCAGCAGTACGGCAAGCCCCAGCGCCGGACCTACGAGGGCGGCGTCGACGTGGTGATCAACTTCACCGGCGGCGACACCTGGGTGCCCTCGCTCAAGTGTCTGAAGCGCGGTGGCACGCTGCTCGTCTGCGGAGCGACCGCAGGGCACGATCCGAAGGAGGATCTCCGCTATATCTGGAGCTTCGAGCTCAAGGTGATCGGCTCCAACAGCTTCTACGACGACGACCTGTCGGCTCTGATGGAGATGATCCAAGCCGGCACGCTGAAGCCGACCATCGACAAGCTCCTGCCCCTCGAAGAGGCAGCCGAGGGCCTGCGGATGATCCGCGACCGCGAGGTCATGGGCAAGATCGTCGTCACCCCCTGACGCCAGCCCGAGGTCGCGCCTTCGGCTGCGTTACCGCCGCCTTGCACCGAGGGGCTTTCCCCCTGCCCCTTGCGGGGAGGGGTCAGGGGTGGGGGTGGCGCAGAAGGCACCGCAGCGCCCCATCCTGAGCCACCCCCACCTCCAACTCCTCCCCACAAGGGGGAGGAGAGTCCTGCCCGAGGAGATCCCGAAGCCATGTCCGACACCCCCCTCAGCAAGGAGCAGGTCGAGGCGCTGCTGCTGCGCGGCCCATTCCACCAGTGGCTCGGCCTCTCGGTGGTCGCCGTCGGCGAGGGCACGATCGAGCTGAAAGCAACGTGGCGGCCGGAATGGGTCGTCAACGCCGAGCGCGGCTACGTCCACGGCGGCATCCTGGCAACGCTCGTCGATCTCACCGCCGACTGGGCGCTGGTCTCCAAGACCGGGCGGGGCGTTCCCACTGTCGACCTGCGCGTCGACTACCATCGCGCGGCGATGCAGGGCGATCTCACCTGCCGCGGCACGGTGGTGAAGTTCGGCAACCAGCTCTCGGTGGCCGAGGCGCAGATTCTCGACGATTCAGGCCGCCTGCTCGCGAGCGGCCGCGGCGTCTACATGACGGCGCCGGCCAAATGACCGGGGGCCACCCCGCCGCCCCGGCGGACGGGGCCCTCGACCACGTGGTGATCAACGTGTTGCGGCGGATGGACGAGGCGGCGGACCTGTTCGCCGCCCTCGGATTCCGGCTAACGCCCCGCGGCCACCACTCGCTTGGCTCGATCAACCACCTTATGATGACGCCGGGCCCCTACCTGGAACTCGTCGGCGTGCCCGAGAACGGCGCGCAGCGACAGGACGTTCTGGACAGCCCCTTCGGCCTGAACGGCCTCGTGGTGGCAAGCCGGGACGCCGACGCGACCCAAGCCCGCCTCGCCGCTGTAGGACTCGCGGCCGGCCAGCCCGTCGCTTTTACGCGTCCGGTGATTGTCGATGGACGCGAGGAAGCGGCCCGGTTCCGTACGGTGCGGGTCCCGGCACACTTATTTCTGGCGGGTCGTCTCTACCATTGCGAGCACCTGACCCCGGATCTCGTCTGGCGCACAGAATGGCTCGACCATCCGAACGGCTTTTCGGGGATCGACACGCTGACGATCGAGAGCCCCGCACCCGAGGCCGACGCCCCTCTCTACGCGGCCGCGAGCGGCGCGCCGGCCGAGGCGGCGGGTGGCGTCTGGACCCTCCGGCTCGGAGAGACGCGGATCGCGATTGTGCCGGGACTGGCGGCCCGCTTCGCCGCCCTGGCGTTGCGCTTCCGCGGCCTCGACGCCCTTGAGGCCCGCGCGGCTGCCCTTCCGGCGGCGACGTGGGTCCGGCACGGGCCGGACACGGCCGAGCTGACGCTGCCGGCCTTCGGCCTCCGTCTCCCGTGCAGGGCAGCCCCATGATGCGCCCGGCCACCGATGTGACCAATCTCGGCGACCTCGTCGATCGGTCCGGACCGCCGGACAAGCCGCTGATCATCGGCGTCGCCCCCGATGGCGAGCCCGAGGTGATGACTCGCGCCGACCTCGACGCCCGAGCCGACGCCTTCGCGCGAGGCCTCGCGCGTGGCGGGATCGCCCGCGGGACGCGGATCGCGATCCTCGCGGCCAACCGGCCCGACACCATCGCGGCGCTTCTCGGCGCGATGCGGGCCGGCGTGGTTCCGATCCCGGTCAATCACAAGTTTCCGCCGGCCACGATCGCCGCCGTGCTTGACGATTGCGGCGCACAGCTCGTGCTCTGCGACGGCCCGCGTCGGGCGATGCTGGCGGAGCTCGATCTCGACGTTCGGGTCGCCGTGTTCGACGATGGGGGGCGGGACGGCTTTGCGGCCTGGCTCGATCCCGGCCCCTTCGTGCCGATCGTGCCCGAGCCCGACGAAGCAGCCCTGTTCCTCTATACGTCCGGCTCCACGGGGCGACCGAAGGGCGTGCGGCTGAGCCATGCCAGCCATCTCTGGGTGGCCCGGACGCGCGCCGCGGAGACGGACCTGCGCGACGACCGGTTGCTCGTGGCGGCACCGCTCTACCACATGAACGCTCTGGCCCTGGCGCTCCTCGTCTGTGCGGCCGGCGCCACGATGGTGCTGCTGCCGCAATTCGAGGCCCGGGCCTACATCGCGGCGATCGACCGACACAGCTGCACGTGGCTCACCGCCGTGCCGCCGATGATCGCCATGATGCTGCGGGAGCCTGATCTCCTCGCGGAGGCCGACCTCACCGGCGTGCACACGGTGCGAATGGGATCGGCGCCGGTCAACGACGCCCTGGCCCGGCAGATCCGCACCCTTCTGCCGAACGCCCGCATCCTCAATGCCTACGGCACCACCGAGGGCGGCCCGGTCGTGTTCGGCAACCATCCGGACGGCCTGCCGACGCCAGTCGCGTCAGTCGGCGCGCCGCATCCCCAGGTCGTATTGCGCCTTGTCGGGCCCAATGGACCGGAGATCGGCATCCTGCAGGTGCGCAGCCCCGCGATCATGCTCGGTTACCACAACCGGCCGGACGTGCCGGTGCCGATCACGGCGGACGGCTTCTACGACACCGGCGACGTTTTTCGCCGCGACGCGGACGGATTCTACTATTTCGTCGGCCGGACCGACGACATGTTCGTCTCCGGCGGCGAGAACATTTTTCCCGGCGAGGTCGAGATCGTGTTGGAGCGCCACCCCGCGGTGCTCCAGGCCTGCGTGGTGCCCGTGGACGACGCCATCAAGGGCACCAAGCCCGTCGCCTTCGTCGTCCGCCGGCCCGGGGCCCTTGTCGACGAGGCCGCCCTCAAGGCACACGCGCTTGCCCACGCGCCGGCCTATCAGCATCCTCGCCGGGTCTGGTTCGTCGACGCGCTGCCGCTGGCCTCGACCAACAAGATCGACCGCACGGCCCTACGCCTGCGCGCCGAGGAGACGATCAGAACCGCGTGACGGGACGGATCGGATGGCCGATCGCCGCGATCCCGTCCCGATTGCTCGACCTGCGATCGCCGTCCGACCCTCGGCATGGCAGCGAACGGTTCTACCACCAGCCGGCGCGCATCTCGGGTGCCGGGTCACGGCGGGTGGTCGGAGGATGCAATGAGCGATCGAGGGCGGCCATGACCCGGCGCACCGCCTCCTCGTAGCGCGCCGAGACCGGATCGCGCGGGCGCGGCAGATCGATCGCGACGGTCTCTTCGAGCCGGCCCGGCTTCGGCCGCATCACCACGACCCGGTCGGCCAGCGTCACGGCCTCACCCACGTCATGCGTGACGATCAGGATCGTGGGTTTCGACGCGGCCCAGAGATCGAGCAGCTGCTCATGCAGGCCGCGGCGCGTGAAGGCATCGAGCGCGGAGAAGGGTTCATCGAGCAGCAGCACCCGCGGCCGCGGGACGAACGCCCGGGCGATGGCCACGCGTTGCTGCTGACCGCCGGACAGCTCCCGTGGCCAGCGGCGGCCATGCTCGGCCAGACCGACCCGCTCCAGGGCTTCGGCGACACGTGCCCGGTTCTCCGATCGCCCGAGACCGCCAAGACCGAAGCCGACATTATCGGCGACGGTCAACCAGGGCAGCAGCCGCGGTTCCTGGAAAACGACGCCGACACGGGGATGCGGCTCAAGGATCGTCTCGCCAGCGACCTCCACGGCCCCCGCGCTGGCGCGATCGAGTCCCGCGATCAGCCGAAGCAACGTCGTCTTGCCGCAGCCGGATCCGCCGATGAGCGCAACGATCTCGCCGGGCGCGGCCGACAGGCCGATGTCGGAAAGCGCCTGCGTGCCGTCCGCATAAGTCTTTGAGAGGGCATCGACGATCAGCACAGGCAATCCTGGAACGAGCGAAACATTACAGAGTGCGAGACGAGACCAGAACCCCACCACCTTGGCGTTCGGCCATTACAGGCTTTCCCGCGCCGTATCCTGCCAGCGCGTCAAGGGGCGGGTCAGCACGACGAAGAGCGTATCGGCCAGCTTCCCGGCCAGCGCGAAGGCGATGATCGCGGCGAGGATCTGATCGGGCTTGCCGAGTTGCTGGCCATCGACGAGCAGGTAGCCGAGGCCCTCGGAGGCCCCCATGAGTTCGGCCGCGACCACGAAAAGGAAGCCGAGACCGAGGCCGGTGCGCAGCCCGACCAGGGTCGCCGGCAGCACTGCGGGCAGCAGGATGCGCCGGGCCATGGCGAGGCGCGACAACCGATAGATCCGTCCGACCTCGACGAGCTTGCGATCGACCGATGCGATCGCTCCGGACACGCCGACATAGACGGGAAAGAAGACCCCGACGGCGATCAGCAGGATCTTCGGCGTCTCCAAGATACCGAACCAGAGGATAAAGAGTGGGACCCAGGCGAGCGACGGAACCGCGCGCAGCGCCTGCAGGCTCGGATCGCAGATCCGGCGCACCAGCGGCAACATCGCGACCGCGGTACCCATCAGAATCCCGGCGGCGGCGCCCCCGAGGAAACCGAGGCCGACGCGGATCAGCGTCGCTTCGACGTGGGACAGGAGATCGCCCGACGCGGCGAGTTCGAAAAGCGTGGCGCCGATCCGGCTCGGCGGCGGCAAGAGGCGCCCGGATGCCGCACCGGTATCGACCGCGATCTCCCATCCGACCGCAAGGGCCATCGGAAGCGCGAGCGCGAGACCGACCCCGAGGCCGACGCGGCCACCCTGTCGCAACACTGGCATCCCCGCCTCAACGGCCGGCGACAGGATTATTGAAGCGCGTATCGAGCAGAGCATCGACCGCGGCGGCGACATCCGTGCCGGCCGGGATCACCCCGGCCTGCTGAAGGGCAATGCCAGCCGCTTTGATCGCTTCCGCTTGCGCAGGTCCGATCGTCGGCTGCGACAGGTCGGTGCGCTCCAGTTGGCGGGCGATCACCGGTTCGGGCAGCTTGGTGGCGGCGACCAGGGACGCGCTGAGCGCCTGCGGGTTGGCCAGCGCGTAGGCCCGGGCGCGCTCGTAGGCCGCTATGACCGCCTGAACGAGATCGGGATGGGCCTGCGCGAACGCCTCGCGGACATCGAGCAGGCCCCAGGTGTTGGCCGCTGCGTCGCGGTAAAACAGCACGTCGCCGTTCTCGATCTCGGCCGCGGCCATCATCGGGTCGAGCCCCGCCCAGGCGTCGACGTCCCCGCGGTCGAGGGCGGTACGCCCATCCGCATGCTGGAGTAGGACGAGCTTGGCGTCCTTCTCGGTCAGGCCTGCACCCTGGAGCGCGCGGATCAGGAAGATGTGCGGATCGGTACCCCGGGTTACCGCGACGCGTTTCCCCTTCAGGTCGGCGGGCTTGGCGATGCCGGCGTCCTTGCGGGTGACAAGGGCCGTCCATTCCGGGCGCGAGAAGGCGTAGACCGCGCGGATTGGATTGCCGTTGATCCGCGCCACGAGGGCGGCGGCGCCCGCCGCCGAGCCGACATCGATCGCGCCGGCACTCAGGTACTCAAGCGCCTTGTTCGATCCGAGCGATTGGACCCAGCGGACCTTGATACCCTTCGGCGCCAGCGCTTCCTCCAGAAAGCCCTTCTCCTTCAGCAGAAGGCCGACCGGATTGTAGGTCGCCCAATCGAGGCGGATCTCCGTCGGATCCTCGGCGTGGGCCATCTGCCCGAACGATCCCGGCAGGATCGCCAGGGCGAGGCCGGCGGCCAGGACGAGTCTGCGGGTTGCGGACATCAACGATACCTTGAGAAGCGTCGCCCTGCGGAAATGGCGGATCGTGGAGAGCTCAGGAAAGAATCGCGCGGTCAAGTCAAGCAGGGGCCAGTCCTAAAGATCGCGCGCCTCAACCGCGCGATCCAAGTGTTGTCGCGACGCGGATAGGAAATTGCGGCGTGGCGGGCCGCCCGGATCGCAATCGCCGGAGATGCTTTTCCCATCACCCCCGGTCGATCGGCCACGCGCAAGAGACCCAAAGTATTTTCTGGAAAACGATTTAAATCAAAATGATAATTGCGCCAATTCAACGCCATCTCGGCAATTTCAAACGCGTCTTCATCTCGGGATGAAGAATTTTCTTGTTGCCGCCCTCCCAACTGTCGCCGAGCGATCCGTCGACAAATGAGCCCGAAGATTGATTGCGAAAAAATATTTTGCTCCCGCAAAGGCTCAATTTGCATCGTCCTTCTGCATGAACCAAAATATATGGAAGACCTTTTCGTTGGATCATCCGGACCCCGATGGGGGGGGCGCGGCTTTCTCGGGGAGGCTACGAACGGCGTCCCACCGATCAGGCCGCAAATCCCCGCCAAGGCCGTCACCCTTCAACGGTCGGGTGTCGTCGGCAGCCGCGCCCGAGCTGGCGGAAAACCGATCTTCCCGTCGCCAGCTTGGCAGGCGTCGAAGCGGACGGCGACAGACGGCTCCGACCTGCCCGCAGCCCGGAACCGACTCATGTCGAATGGCCGAAATCCATGACGACGGCGAGCGGGGAGAACATCGATAGTCTCGGACCGCAGAACTCCGAAACAATGCTTCTCAAACGGGTCAAAATTCGATAGTCGCTACTCTTGCACGATTTGTTGTGTTTTGGGACATGAAGAAGAACGTTCATCTACAAGATGACTGTGAAAAGTGCGTACCGCGCCTGCAGCGACCCGTCGTGTTTTCCTGTCCGGCGCCCTGGCCATGACCCTCGGACCGACCCGTGCAGCAGCGGGGCCGCTGCGGGTCGTAGCGTCGGCCGTTCCACACGTAGAAATCCTCGACTTTGTCGCGGGCAAGCTCGCCGCCGACCTCCCTCTGAAGATCATTGAGATCTCGGGCGATCTTCGCCCGAACGCCCTGCTGCGGGATGGCGACGCCGACGCCAACTACTTCCAGCACGTGCCCTTCCTCCGCACGGAGCAGGCCGCCATGGGGGTACGCTTCGCCGTCGTCGCGGCGGTGCATATCGAACCGCTCGGGTTGTACAGCCGTCGCGTCAAAGCGCTCGATGCCTTGCCGGCAGGCGGTGTCGTCTCCCTGTCGAACACCGTCTCGAACACCAATCGCGGGCTGTTGCTGTTGCAGGCCAACGGGTTGATCCGGCTGCGCGCGAAGGACGCGGGTGCGCTCGCAACCCTGGATGACATCATCGCGAATCCGAAAAACCTTCGCTTCGTCGAGATCGCGCCGCCGCAATTACCGCGCTCCCTCGATGACGTCGCCCTCGCGGTGATCAACGGCAATTACGCGTTGGAAGCGGGGCTGGAGCCCGCGCGGGATGCGCTCGCGCTCGAACGCGCCGAGGGCAACCCGTATGCGAACGTCCTCGTCACGACCGAGGGCCTGGTGAAGGATGCCCGCGTGCTGCGCCTCGGCACGCTGCTGACCTCGGCCGAGGTCGCAGCGTTCATCCGCACCCGCTACCGCGGCTCGGTCCTGCCTGTCCGCCCGTCCTGACCAGCGCAGCTCCCGCACAGAGCTCGAAACCTCGACAACTTGCCGGGTCTCACCTGAGCCGGCAGACCGGAGTCCACGACCGATGCGCTTTCTGAAGACTGTCGCCCTCGCCTTGTTCTGCCTGGGCACAATAGCGGCACAGGCCGAGACCCTGAGGATCGGAACCGTGCCGGGCGCCTACAGCGATGCGCTCAACGCGGCCGCCCCGGAAGCCAAGGCGCAGGGCATCGAGCTGAAGGTGATCGAGTTCAGCGACTGGACGACGCCGAACGTCGCCCTCGATGCCGGCGATATCGACCTGAACTTCTTCCAGCATCGGCCCTTCATGGAGAACGCCGCGAAGCAGAAGGGCTACCGGTTCGACATCGTCGGGCTCGGCATTCTACAGAATATCGGGCTGTTTTCCCTCAAGCATAAGAGCCTGGATCGGATTCCAGCAGGCGGGAAGGTCGCCATCGCCAACGATCCGGTGAACCAGGGCCGCGCCCTTTTGCTCTCCCAGAAAGCCAACCTGATCAAGCTGAAGGACGGCGTCGGCTTCCTCTGCACCGTCGATGACATCACCGAGAACCCGAAGAAGTTGAGATTCACCGAGGTCGAAGGACCGCAGCTGGTGCGGATCACCGGTGATGTCGATCTCGCGCAGGGCTATCCGCATTTCATCGTCGCCGCCGGCACCTTCGATCCGACGAGCGGGCTGATCTATTCCGGCATCGAGGACAAGCTGTTTGCGGTGAGCTTCGTCACCAAGGCATCGCGCAAGGACGATCCGACCATCAAGAAATTCGTGGCGCTTTTCGAGAACTCCAAAGCCGTGAAAAATCAGATCCACACCTCCTTCGCCGGCAGCGACAAGCTGTATCTGCTCGCGTGGCAGAACTGACCATGGCGGTTCTGGCCCTGGACAGTCTCGGGACGGCACGCGCGGCCACACCGCGGGTGGCGGCTCCCGATGCGATCCCGCTCACCCGGGTGGATGCGGGTGCGCGCGGCACCGTGCGATTCGAGAATGTTTCGAAGACGTTCCGCTCCGCGTCCGGCGAGGTCTTCGCGCTCGACGACGTCAGCCTCGACGTTTCGTCCGGCGCGATCTTCGGCATCATCGGCCGCTCCGGCGCCGGGAAATCGACCCTGCTGCGCACGGTCAACCGGCTGGAGCAGCCGACGTCGGGCCGTGTGCTGGTCGATGGCGAACCGATTGCCGCTTTGGGCATCGACGGGCTCGTGGACCTGCGGCGCCGCATCGGTATGATCTTCCAGCACTTCAACCTGCTGTCGGCCAAGACCGTCCGCCAGAACGTGGCCCTGCCGCTCACGGTGGCGGGGGTCGGCAAGGCGGAAATCGCCCGCCGGGTGGAGGAGGTGCTGCGCCTCGTCAGCCTGGCGGGCAAGGCGGAGACCTATCCGTCCCGCCTGTCGGGTGGGCAGAAGCAGCGCATCGGCATCGCCCGCGCCCTGGTGAGCGACCCCGAGATCCTGCTCTGCGACGAGGCGACCTCGGCCCTGGACCCCGAAACCACCTTGTCGATCCTGAGCCTGCTGCGCGATATCAACTGGCGGCTCGGTCTAACCATCATCCTCATCACCCACGAGATGAGCGTGATACGCGAGATCTGCACCGACGTCGTGGTGCTGGAGGCGGGCCGGATCGCCGAGTCCGGGCCGGTCTGGCGGGTCTTCGGCATGCCGGAGCACCCGGCGACGCGGGCGCTGCTCGCCCCCCTGACCCGCGACCTGCCGGAGGATCTGGCGGGGCGGCTCACGCCCTACCCGACACCCGGCAGGAAGGCCGTGTTGCGGATCACCTATTCCGGGCGGACGCCGCCCGACCTGTCGGCCCTCGTCGCGGCCGCGGGCGGACCGGTGCAATTGCTGCAGGCCGGCATCGAGCGGATCCAGGGGCATGCGATCGGCCATCTGCTGATCGCCGCCGGCCCGGAGGCAGAGGCCCGCCTCCGGGCCATCGGGGAAACCGTCGCAGGGATCGGCTATGTCGCCGCAGATGATTGACCGCCTTTGGCAGGCGGCGTTCGACACGCTGTTCATGGTCGGAGTCTCCGCCGGGATCGCCGTGCTCGCCGGCATTCCCCTCGCGCTGTTCCTCGTCACCTCCGAGCCCGGCGGGATCTTTTCGGTGCCGCGGGCGAACCGCCTTGTCGGCATGGTGGTGAACGGTTTCCGCGCCGTGCCCTTCATCGTGCTGCTCGTGGCGCTGATCCCATTCACCCGGTTCGTTGTCGGCACCACCATCGGGGTCTGGGCCGCGATCGTCCCGCTCGCCGTGAGCGCGACGCCGTTCTTCGCGCGGATCGCCGAAGTCTCGCTGCGGGAGGTTGATCCCGGGCTGATCGAGGCGGCGCAATCCATCGGCTGCCGTCGTCGCCACATCCTGCTCCACGTGCTTCTGCCCGAGGCCCTGCCGGGGATCGTCGGCGGCTTCACCATTACGGTCGTGTCGATGATCGGCGCCTCGGCGGTGGCCGGCGCGGTCGGTGCGGGCGGACTCGGCGACGTCGCCATCCGCTACGGCTACCAGCGCTTCGACACGACAGTGATGTCCGTGGTGATCGCGATGCTGATCGTCCTCGTGTGTCTTGTGCAGGTCGGTGGCGACAGCGTGGTGCGCAGGCTCCGGACGCGATGACGCCCCCTCCGCAAGGAGCTCCGTCTCCACGCGTTCAACATGAACTGCGTCGGCCACATCAATTACGGCCTGTGGACCCACCCGCGCGACCAATCCAGCGCCTACAACACGCTGCGCTACTGGACCGATCAAGCAAAGCTTCTTGAGCGCGGCCTGTTCGACGGGATGTTCATCGCCGATATCCTTGGCGTGCACGACATCTACGGCGGCGGCATCGACGTGACCGCGCGGGAGGCCGTGCAATTGCCGGTGAACGACCCGACGCTGATCGTCCCGGCCATGGCGGCGGTGACGGAGCATCTGGGCTTCGGCGTCACCGTCAACGTCTTCGCGGAGGCGCCCTACACCTTCGCCCGGCGGTTCTCGACGCTCGACCACCTCACCGGCGGCCGGGTCGGCTGGAACATCGTCACGGGCTATCTCGAAAGCGCCCATCGCGGCCGGGGCGAAGCGCTGCCGGTCCATGATCGCCGCTACGATTACGCCGACGAGTATCTGGAGGTGCTCTACGCGCTCTGGGAAGGAAGCTGGGACGATGACGCGGCGCGCCGGGACCGCGCGGCGCGCGTCTTCAGCGATCCGACGAAGATCCGGCCGGTCTCCCATCGCGGCGAATTCCTGGCGGTCGAGGGCACCCATCTCTGCGAGCCTTCGCCCCAACGGACGCCGGTTCTCTACCAGGCGGGCGCCTCCGGCCTCGGCCGCACCTTCGCGGGTCGACACGCCGAATGCGTGTTCATTTCGGCCCGGGACAAGCCATCCGCCCGCGACGACGTGCGTGCAATCCGCACGGAGGCCGCCGCGGCCGGGCGCGATCCGCAGGACGTGAAGGTGTTCATTGGCATCGCCGTCATCCCCGGCCGCACCCGGGCGGAGGCCGAGGATAAGCGCGCCGAGTACATGCGCCACGCCAGCGCCGAGGCCGGGCTCGCGCATTTCTCGGACTCCACCGGCATCGACTTCGCCCGCTACGGCCTCGACGAGCCGATCCCCTATGCACCCGGCAACGCGATCCAGTCGGCGACGGCGGCGGCTGCCAAACGCGGTCTGACCAAGCGCGATCTCCTGGGGGAACTCGGCCTTGGCGGGCGCTACGCTGTACTGACCGGCGACGCCGTGTCCGTCGCCGATGAGTTGCAATCTTGGGTTGAAGAAGGCGAAGTGGACGGGTTCAACCTCAGCCGGATCGTCGTGCCGGAGAGCTTTTCCGACTTCATCGACCTCGTGATCCCCGAGCTTCAGGATCGCGACCTCTACAAGAGTGCCTACGCGCCCGGATCACTCCGGCGGAAGCTGTTCGGCGAGGGCGACCGCCTCCCCGACCGCCACGCTGCCCATTCTTTCCGGAACATACATCGGCTTTGACACGCGGCGCGGTGACGATCGAATGGATACTATCTTATGTTATCAAATCGAAATCCGACCCTGAGCCGCTGTATCATGCGCGAACGGCTTTTCCGGTTCGGTGGGTGACTGCGCGACCCTGTAGCCCTCGCTCCACGGTATCGATTGCAGCGCACATCTACCGCTCCGCCCTGGAACGCGGGGCGCGCGGAGAGGCCGGCCATGCTGCGGCCGAGGAAAGCGTGCCCTATCGGGACATCGCAAAGGCAATCGGTCGCCAGCTTGGCGCCAGCCAGATCGCCGCCTCCTCGGGAGGGGGAAGCGCCTTTTGGCCCGCTCGCGATAGGGGGCGCGAGCAACGGGCCGGCCTACATCACACGGTCGGTGATGGTCTGAGCATAGGGCACCGAGTTCCGGAACGAGGGCCGCTGCTCTAGGCGATCGCTGAGCGCAACAAGGTTCGGGTAGAGATCCCGCCAGGGCAATTCGGCAAAGCGAACCGACAGATAGCCGACCACTGTGCCGGCCGCGATGTCGCCGAGGCCGAAGCGGTCACCCACCGCCCATTCGCGGTCGCCGACAAGGCGCGCGATCTCGGCCAGGCCGCCCTCGATCTTGCGGCGTTGGCGCGCCAACCAGGGGGCACTCGCGTGCTCGCCGCGCTGGCGCTCGAAGAAGGTGAGCACCAAGGCGTCGCAGATACCGTCGCACAAAACCTCGAGCTTGCGCGCCGCGAGCGAGCCAGCAACATCGTCAGGCAGCATCGGCGTCTCGGGGTGCATGAGGTCGAGGTATTGCAGGATGTAGCTCGATTCGTAGACGCTGCCGCCATTGGGCAGCAGCAGCACAGGTAGCTTCTCCAGCGGATTGTGGAGCGGCAGGCTGGTCGTGGAATCCCACGGCACCTCGGTCAGCAATTCGAACGGCAGTCCCTTCTCGGCGAGGGCGATTCGTACCTTTCGGGCGTAGGGGCTCGGGGTCGCGCTGATCAGCTTGAACATCGTCGAGTCCCTGAAACCTATTCGGCCGGCACGGTTTCGAAACGCGCGCGATCGGTGGCGCCCTGATGGCTGCGGTCGAGGCGCGAGACCAGCCAGCAGGTCACGAAGGCGAGCGGCAAGGTCACAAGGGCCGGCGGATCGAGCGGAAAGAGCGGGGCAGCGTGCCCCAGGACCTTCACCCAGACCGCCGGTCCAAGCACCGTGAGGACCAGCGCGCTCACCAAGCCGGCTGTGCCGCCGGCGACGGCGCCGAGCGTGGTCAGGCCGCGCCAGTACAGCGCCAGGATCAGAACCGGGAAGGTCGACGAGCAGGCGACCGCGAAGGCGAGGCTGACCATGTAGGCGACGTTCTGGCCCTTGAAGGCGATACCCAGGCCGATCGCCACGAGGCCCAGGACCAAGGTTGCGATGCGCGAGACCTGGACCTCCCGGCGCTCGTCGACGCGCCCACGCCGGAACACGCTGGCGTACAGATCGTGGCTGACCGCGCTGGCTCCGGCGAGCGTCAGCCCGGCCACGACGGCCAGGATGGTGGCAAAGGCCACAGCCGAGACGAAGCCCATCATGGCGTCCCCTCCCACGGCGTGGCTGAGATGAATCGCCGCCATGTTGCCGCCGCCCCGCAGCATCCCGGCCGCGTCGACATAGGCGGGATTGCCGGCCGTCAGCGCCACGGCACCGAAGCCGAGCAGGAAGATCAGGGCGAAGAAGGCGTTCATAAAGGTCGCCGCCCAGAACACCGAAAGGCGCGCGGCGCGGGCATCCGGCACGGTGAAGAACCGCATCAGGATGTGCGGCAGACCCGCCGTGCCCAGCATCAGCGCGAGACCCAGGGAGAAGGCCGAGAGCGGATCCTTGGCCGGAAACTGCGGCGCGAGGATCGCCGCGCCTTTCGGATGAACGGTCGCCGCCCGCGCCAAAAGGGCATTGAGGTCGAAGCCGAACCGGGCGAGCAGCAGGCCGGCGATGGTGAAGCCGGCAATCAGAAGAAGCACTGCCTTGACGATCTGAACCCAGGTCGTCGCCACCATGCCGCCGAACATGACGTAGCAGACCATCAGCACGCCGACGACGAACTCGGCGTAGAGATAGTCGAGGCCGAACAGCAGCTGGATCAGCTGACCGGCGCCGACCATCTGGGCGATGAGATAGAACGCCACCACGACGAGGGAGGCGCAGGCCGCGAACACACGAATCGGACGCTCGGCGAGGCGGGTGCAGACCACGTCGGTGAAAGTGAAGCGTCCAAGCCGCCGCAGCTTCTCAGCCAGCAGGAACACCACGATCGGCATGCCGGTGGTGTAGCCCACCGCGTAGATCAGGCCGTCGAAGCCGTTGGCGACGACGAGGCCTGTCAGACCCAGGAAAGCGCCGGCCGACATGAAGTCGCCCGCGATGGCAAGGCCGTTCTGGAAACCAGTGATGCGTCCGCCGGCGGCGTAGAAATCCTGCGCCGAGTGGGTGCGCCGCGCGGCCCACCACGTTATCCAGAGGGTGAGCGCCACGAAGACGAGGAACAGGCCGATCGCCACGAGGTTCATGCCGTGCGTCCCGGGTCAGGAGCGGGCGCGGAAGACCCGCGCCTCGGCACGGTTCGCGACCACGACGTATAGGCCGGTGAGGACGACCCCGAGGCCGATCACGCCAAGCCCCAGGACGAAAGCCGCGTTGACGCTGCCACCCGGGACGAGAGGCGCGGCGCTCCAGGCCGGCGCGAAGGCGCAGAGCCCGATGAAGCCGAAGAACGCAGCGGCGAGCAGGCCCAATAGGAAAAGCCCGAGACCGAGCGGCTCGGTAGCGGAGGCAGGGGGTTCAGGGCTCACAGCAGGTCTCGGTCAATTGATCGCCCCGGGTGATTGCACGGCCCATGCCAGTCCTGATTCCCGAGCTATGCCGTTCCACGTACGCTTGGTCCGGCGGGACGCTCCCGAAACGGCCAGGCTGCCGCCATCGGACCGGCAAGGGCGGGGACAACGCGACCTACCCCGCATTGTCCCGCACCGATGGTCGGCACCGATGACCCCAGGTGATCGGTTGGATGGCCCCCTGACGGTGGCACCAGCGGCTCGCGCGCACGGCAGCGCTTCGTCTTGTCCGGCTCTTCAGTACATCGCTGGGTCCGGACTATCGCTCGGATGCATCATGGTCTTGCTCATGGACGCGTTCATCGGGAAGTTGAGATTGATCCCGCGCGGCGGGATCGGCTTGGTGAACCACTTGTCGTAGAGCACCTTGCCGTCCGGGCTGGCGTACAGCTTGGCGGTGGCGGCGTCCGCAACCTTCTTGAACGCCGGATCGTCCTTGCGCACCATGATCCCATAGGGCTCCGGACGGGAGAGGGCGTCCGACGAGATCCGATAGGCAACCGGCTCCTTCGAGGACGCGATCAACGAGGCGAGCAGGACGTCGTCCATGACGTAGGCCGCGGCGCGGCCGTTCTCCACCATCAACCACGCCTCGCCATGATCCTTGGCCTGCAGAACCGTCATCCCGAGGTTTCTCGCGGTGTTGATTTCGAGGGTCTGTACGATGTTGGTCGAACCTGGGATCGACACGACGGTCTTGCCTTTGAGATCGTCGATCTTGTCGATATGCGCCGATTTCTTCGAGGCGAACCGCGTTGCGGTGAGGAAGTGGGTGTTCGTGAACCAGACTTGCTTCTGTCGATCCGCGTTATTCGTGGTCGAGCCGCACTCGAGGTCGATCGTACCGTTGGCCATCAGCGGGATCCGCGTGGAGGCAGTCACGGGAACCAGCTTGACCGCCAGCTTCGGAATCTTGAGTTCGGTTTTGACCGCGTCCGTAATCGCGTAACAGATGTCCATCGCGAACCCGATCGGCTTCTGATCGCCGTCGAGATAAGAAAACGGTATCGACGCATCCCGATAGCCGATGGCGATCTCGCCATTGTCCTTCACCTTCTTCAGCGTACCGGTAAGTTCTTCGGCCTTGGCGGGGTGAGAACCGAGGAAGAGGATCGTCGACAGGATCAGCCAGGACTTGTGCGACACGACGGTCCTCCAGCCACACAGGGAGCCGCGCTTCCGGGCGGTTCGGGAGCGGACATCGCGTCCGCGCCCATTCGGCACGGCAGCGGGTGCGTAACTGAGGGCAATTTTCGCGCCGGTCTCCACATTAAGCTTCGGACAACAAATCCGGCCGGTGACGTGCCGGCTCAGGCTGGCTCAACGAAGATGCTTGTTCCACCGCGGTGATATGCGAATTAAATCCGCCGGATATTGGTGAACAGCGGCAGGCCAACCTGCATCCCGTCGAGGTCGGCCCGGTAGGCCGTGGGCTGAAGATAGGACCCCAAAGGCAGGAACGGGACGTCCTCGAAAGCCTGGATCTGCATCTGCCGCGCGATGTCGAGCCGCTGGGCTTGGTCTGCCGTGTCGATCCAGGCTTGACGCTGCTGCTCCAGCTGCACATCGGTCGGCCAGCCGTTCCAGCCCTTCAGCCCGGTACCGCGCAGCAGCAGGTGGCCCGCCGGGTTCAGCATGTCATAGCCGCCCCAGAACGAGCCGAACACATTCCAGCCGCCCGCGTCGATCGGCTGCTGGCGCGTGGCGCGCTGCACCACGGTCCCCCAATCGGTGGCGACCTCGTCGACGTTCAGGCCGAGCTGTCGCATCATCGCGACGCCGACGCTGCAGATCGCGTTGATGCGCGGGACGTCCGTCGCCGACAGGAACACGACCCGTTCGCCCTTGTAGCCAGCCGCGGCGATGTCGCGCTTGAGTTGAGCGAGATCGTGCGTCCCGTTCAGGTCCTCCATGCCGGCGTCGTTGGCCATGGGCAGGCCAGCGGGTCCGAACACCCCAACCCGGGTATCCACGGCGGCGTTGTCACCCGCGACAGCCTGCATGAACTCGGCCTGATTGACGGCGCGGAGTACGGCGCGGCGGATCGCCGGGTTGTCGAAGGGTGGATAGAGGAAGTTAAAGCGCAGGACGCCGATCAGGCCCTTATCCTCCACGACCTGCAACTTGATCGCCCTGTTCGTGCGCAGGCTCGGCACGAGATCCATGAGCGGTTGCTCGACCCAATCGACCTCGCCGGCTTGGAGGGCGGCGACCTGCGTGCCCGGGTCCGGGTTGGTCAGCCACTCGACGCGGTCGAAATGGGCGATGCGGGGGCCGGCGCAAAAACTCGGCGGTCCGTCGGTCCGGGGTACATAGCCCTCGAAGCGGCGGTACACATTGCGCGCGCCCGACACGCGCTCGTCGGCGACGAAGCGAAACGGGCCCGAGCCGACCATCTCGGTCAGCCGGGTGGTGGGCGGTGTCGCGGCCAGCCGCTCCGGCATGATGGCCGCCATGAGGTTCGTTGGCTTGGCCAGGGCGTTCGGCAGGAGCGGGAATGCACGCTTGAGGCGGAACTCGACCACCGTGTCAGAGGGCGCCGAGAGTTCGTCGGCGGCCGCCATCAGCGCCTGGCCGAAGGGATCCGTGCTCGCCCATCGCTTGAGGCTGGCGACGACGTCCCGTCCCAGAACCGGGTTGCCATCGTGGAACCTCAACCCGTCGCGTAGGGTCAGGCGCACGCGCCGGCCACCGTCTTCGACGCTCTCGCCCCCGACCATCTGCGGCCGGGGCACACCGGCGGCATCGAGGGCATAAAGGGTGTCGAACACCATCATCACGTGGTTGCGGGTGACGAAGGCGCTAACCAGCGGATCGAGCAGGGCGAGGTCGGCGTAGGGGACGAACTTGAGGGTCGTGGCGATCTGCGCACGCGCGAGGCTCGGCGCGGCGATAAGGGAGGCGGTGACGCCAGCAAGTACATCGCGTCGCCTCATCGAGCGTCTCCAACCGCTTGGGTGGCGTCCATTGTGCAGGTGGCATGCCAGAAGGGGCAACGGCGCGCTTGGCGGTCAATCGTACAACGCTTGCAGCAATAAGCAGCCGTGCGTGCTTCGATACCCGGAGGTACAGCGGCCGGCATAAACACCGGGGGTGAACCGTTTGGACGGGCGTTGGCCCAAACGCGGCGCCCAGCTCGTTTGCAAGGTGGCAGGCCCCATCGCCAACAGACTCAGACGATGGGATGCCCGGTTGATCTTGGCGATCTCCAGATCGACACCGTGCCTATGGATGCACCTTCGCCCGATTGTGCAGAAGGTTGAGGATCAAAGCCGTCCAACCTGTCTGATGAGAGGCGCCGAGTCCCCGACCGGTGTCGCCGTCGAAGAATTCGTGGAACAGGAGAGCCTCCTCAGCCTCTGGGGTGGGCGGGATCGAGACCCTTTTGCCGAGGTACGGCCGGCCGCCAGCCTCGTCCTTGGTGAAGAGGGCGATCAGCCGATCTTGGAGCGCGTCCGCGATCGCGGCGAGCGTACGCATCTCCCCCGAGCCGGTTGGAAATTCCACCAGGAAGTCGTCGCCGTAATAGGTGTAGAAGCGCCGCAAGGCCTCGATGATCAGGTAGTTCATCGGCATCCACACCGGCCCACGCCAGTTGGAGTTGCCGCCGAACATGTTCGATGTGGAGTCCGCCGGATCGTAGCGGACCGAGAAGGAGGCGCCGAACTCGTTCAGGGCATAGGGCTGGTCGCGATGTGCCTTCGACAGTGAGCGAATGCCGAACGGCGAGAGGAACTCCGCCTCGTCGAGCATCCGCCGGAGCAGCGCCTTCATTCGATGACCGCGCAGCAGCGACAGCAGCTTGCGGTCTTTGACCCCGCCTTCGTCCCAGCGCGACACGAGGCGGGCGAGGTGCGGGCGGTTCTCCAGCAGCCAGTTCAGACGTCGGGCGAAATCCGGCAGGCGCTGAAGCACGGAGGGCTCGATCACCTCGACGGCGAAGAGCGGCACCAGACCGACCATGGAGCGGACCCGCAACGGCAGCAGCCCGGCGCCGGGAATATCGACCTCGTCGTAGTAGAATTCGTCGTCCTCGTCCCAGAGCCCGAAACCCTCGCCGCCCATGTCGGTCATGGCTTCTGCGATCAGGAGGAAGTGCTCGAAGAATTTCGAGGCGGTGCTCTCGTACACGTCGTTGTGGAGCGCGAGTTCGAGGGCGATCCGCATCATGTTGAGGGCATACAGCGCCATCCAGGCGGTGCCGTCGGCCTGATGCACCATGCCGAAGCCCGGCGGCGGCCGGGACCGGTCGAACACGCCGACATTGTCGAGGCCGAGGAAGCCGCCCTGGAAGACGTTGCGGCCCCCCGCATCCTTGCGGTTCACCCACCATGTGAAGTTAATCAGCAGCTTGTGAAAGACGCCTTCAAGGAAGGCGAGATCACCGCGCCCGCCGCGGCGGCTGCGGTCGATCTCGAACACCCGGTAGGTCGCCCAGGCATGGACCGGCGGGTTGGTGTCGGAAAACTCCCATTCGTAGGCCGGGAGCTGGCCGTTGGGGTGCATGTACCATTCGCGCGTCAGGAGCAGGAGCTGCTTCTTGGCGAAGTCCGGATCGAGCAATGCCAGCGGCAGGCAGTGGAAGGCGAGATCCCACGCCGCGAACCACGGATATTCCCACTTGTCCGGCATCGAGAGCACGTCGGAGGCCGCGAAGTGCCGCCAATGGGCATTGCGGCCCCCGTCGCGCTCCCGGGGCGGCACCGGCTGCAGCGGATCGCCCTTGAGCCAGACCTGCACGTCGTAGGCGTAGAGCTGTTTCGACCAGATTAGCCCCGCGGCGGCCTGCCGGAAGATCGTGCGAGCATCGGGATCAGCGATCCCATCCTGAAGGTCGGTGTAGAAGGCATCGGCCTCGGCGACGCGCAGGTCGCGCACGCCGCCGTCGAGATCGAGCGGGCGCGTCCGCGTGCCCGCCGAGAGCCGCAGGCGGATTCGCGTCGTTTCCCCCGGTTCCAAGCGGTTCGCGTAGTGGAGGCCGAGCTTGGTGCCGGTATCGTGCCGGATCGCGGAGGCATCACCGTCCACGATCGCCGTGTGGAGACCGTCCTTGAACGGTCCTTCGGCGTCGGGCCGTCCGGCGTGGCGCTGCAAGTTCGTGTCGTTCTCGCAGAACAGCACCTCCGGTTGCCCCTCGAAAGCCAGCCGATAGCGGCCGAGGCGGGGATGCTCGCAGGCGATGCCGCCCTCGGGATGGCGCTCCAGACGCGGGCGCGGGCCATTCTCCCGCCACGACCATGTGTTGCGGAACCAGAGCTGCGGGACGAGGTGGAGATCGGCGGCCTCCAAGCCGCGGTTCGTCGCGGAAACGACGACGTGGATGTCGTCGACATCCGCCTTCGCGTATTCGACAGTTACGTCGAAGAAGCGATTGCCTTCGAAGATCCCCGTGTCATCGATCTCGTATTCCGGGACCTCGCGACTGCGTTGCAGGCCCTCGCGCACGAGATCTTCGTACGGGTAGGCGGCCTGCGGATAGCGGTAGAGGAACTTGAGGTAGGCGTGGCTCGGAACCGCGTCGAGGTAGTGGTAGTGCTCCTTGACGTCCTCGCCGTGGTTGCCCTGCTCGTTGGTCAGGCCGAACAGGCGCTCTTTCAGGATGCGGTCGCGACCGTTCCAAAGGCCGAGGGCGAGACAGAGCAGGCCGCGCTCGTCGCAGATCCCGGCAAGCCCATCCTCGCCCCATCGGTAGGCGCGCGAGCGGGCATCCTCGTGGGTCAGCGAGCGCCAAGCATTGCCGTCACGGCTGTAATCCTCGCGCACGGTGCCCCATTGCCGCTCGCTGAGATACGGCCCCCAGAGCGACCAGGGCCGCTCGCCACGCGCCTGCTCGGTGATCCGACGGCGTTCCGCCCAATCGATCGCGTCGCTCACGCTCGCCCCTTTCGCGGGTCAGCCGCCGGGGCAGGACGATGAACAGGGCTTGGCCGAACAACGATGCGATGCAGTTGATCGTAGGTCATGGAGGTCCAAGCCGACAGCGGTCCGGTGACGCCGCAATGCATCATCGAAGCCAAGCGTCGCGGATGGGATACCGGAGCCGAGACGCGCGCCTCGGCCTGGATGGTGCGCGTCTCGGACGGCGCCCATCGACGTGCGGCCAGCCCGGGCGGCCGGCAGGTCGTCTTGGCCCGGATGATCGCCGTGCTGGATACCGCCGGTGCGACGCCGCAGCCGATGTTTGATCAGCCGCGTCCTGCTTGAGCCTCTTCGGCTCAGCGGCCTCGCGGGTGGCGCCATCGTCTCGGGTAAGAACCGATGGAATGCGCCACCGCTCCTGAGAACCGATACAGCTTGCCAGGCGTCGCAGCATCTGTGGTGGCTTGCGAGCAGCGCCCCGGCGATGGACACCCCGCGTCGAGCCTCGGCGGCTGGCATAGGTCGCCCCGCTGGCGCATCGAGGCGTGCGGCGCGGTGCCGTTGGGCCCCGCTTTTTTGATACGGCCCAAGCGAAAGAGAGAGATGGAAAGCGTAACCGTCGTTCTGGCCTTGCTGCTGTCCGTTCTGGTGAGTGGTGCCCTCGGTCGCCTGCTGCCTCTGCCGCTCCCCTTGATTCAGATCGTCATCGGCGTGGCGCTTGCCCTCGGGCCGCTGCCCAGCACGTCGCTGGATCCGGAAATCTTCTTCCTCGTCTTCCTGCCACCGCTCCTGTTCCTCGACGGATGGCGCATCCCGAAACGCGACCTGTTCCGGGACGGCAAGGCCGTGCTGGCGCTGGCACTTGGTCTCGTCGTCCTGACGGTGCTCGGCATCGGGACTCTCATCCACGGCATGATCCCCGGTATCCCGCTGGCCGTTGCGTTCGCGCTGGCAGCAGTCCTGTCTCCGACCGATCCGATCGCCGTCTCATCGGTCGCGGCGCAGGCACCCGTACCGCGGCGGCTGATGCACATCCTCGAGGGCGAGGCACTCCTGAACGACGCCACCGGCCTCGTCTGCCTGCGCTTCGCCATCGCCGCCGCGCTCACCGGCACCTTCTCACTCCCCGAAGCCGCGACAACCTTCGTCTGGCTGGCCCTCGGAGGCGTCAGCGTCGGTGCCCTGACGACCTTCGTGCTGATGGGGGCCCAGGACCTCCTGCGGCGGCGCACGGGCGAGGATCCGGGCCTGCAGATCCTGTTCAGCCTGCTCACGCCGTTCGGTGCCTATCTCGCGGCCGAGCACGTGCATGCCTCCGGCATCCTGGCCGCCGTCGCCGCGGGCATCGCCATGACGTATGTCGAGATCCAGGGACGCAGCCTCGGCACCACCCGCGTCCGCCGGACCGCCGTATGGGACACCGTCGCGCTCGCGGCCAACGGCGCGATCTTTGTCCTGCTCGGCGAGCAGTTGCCGGAGGTGTTCGGCCATGCCGTGAAGCAGGCCAACGTGCAGGGGGCGGGCCGGCTCGTCGCCTGGATCCTGATAATCACCGCGGGCCTTATGACGATCCGGTTCGTCTGGGTCTGGATCTCCCTCCAGTTCATGCTCGCGAAGGCGCGCCGGCGTGGCGACAAGCGCGAAGGACCGACCTGGCGCCTCGTGGCCGCCACCACCTTGGCCGGCGTCAAGGGGGCCATCACCCTGGCGGGCATCCTCACGCTGCCGCTGACCCTCAAGGATGGCACCCCGTTCCCCGCCCGGGACCTCGCGATCCTGCTGGCGATGGGCGTGATCCTGACCTCCCTCGTCCTGGCGAGCACGGTTCTGCCGCCGCTGCTCCGCGGGCTTCGTCTCCCGCCCGAGCCCAGCCACGATGCCGAGGAGGATGCGGCCCGCGCCGCTGCGCGCGACGATGCGGTGAAGGCCATCGAGGCGCTGCAGCATCGCCTCGTGGAAGAGCAGGAGGATGCATCGATCGCCGTCGAGGCCGGCGCCAGAGCCATGGACCGGTACGAGGGTGTCGAGGCGCCGACCTCGGAGCGGCGGAAGGATCTCAGCCGCGCCCGGCAGCTAGCGAACACCGAGAAGCGTTTGCGCCTCGCCGGCATCGAGGCCGAGCGCCAGGCGCTCTACCGCCTGCGACGCTCGCAGGTCATCGATGACGTGCTCCTGCGTCGCCTCGTCCGTGAGATCGATCTGATCGAAGCGCGGCTCGTGATCTAGGTGCCGATCGACAGAATCGGGATGCGCCCCCGAAGCTGGACGATCCGGGGAGCGCGTTGTAGGCGCTCACGACGGCAGCCGATTGGCTGCGCGGAACGGGAACAGCCCCTTGAGTGAGCAAAGCGGGGTTGGACCACTGACGATCTATCTCGACATCGACGGTGTCGTGACGACGGTCGGCTATCAGCGGCAAGCCGGCAAGGACAGGCTCGATCCGGCACAGGTGGCCCGCGTCGCCGCCCTTGTGCGGGATTTCGACGCCAAGGTGGTCGTCTCGTCGACCTGGCGTGTCGATGATTGCCGTCCTACCCTGGTCGAAGCCGGCTTGCCCGAGCGCTGCTTTCACCCCGACTGGCGGACCGCCATCCTGCCGACGAGCCGGGACCCGGAGACGGGGGGCATGCGGCCAGCCGAGCAAGCCGGGCGCGGCGACGAGATCGCCGAGCACGCGACCCGAAATCGGATAATGCACTACCTCGTCCTCGACGACGTCGAGGTTGGAGCGGCGCATGCGGAATGGCACGTTCGCCCGGAGGCCGAGATCGGCCTGTGCGAAACGCACGCAATCCTGGCCCGTAGGCTGCTGACCGCGATGGTCGAGGCGCAGCGCGGGACCGATAACACTGGTGCCGGCTCTTCGGCTGCGGATTTACGATCCGGTAGGGATTGAACTTTCCGAGCACACCGGTCATTCCATGACAGTGGAGTGACACGCGCGTCACGCTACTCCCGACATCGACAGGGTCACCTGGACCCGCGCCGGACCCGCCCGTCCGGCTCCTCCTCGACGCCGCCTCTGTGCGGCAGCCGGGGACGCGTCGCGTCGGATCGTTGAGTGGCAGGAAGGAGTGGCTGCGATGTTCGGGTTCAAGACTCAGGAAACGACGTCCAGTCCCTCGCTGTCGGCGCTGGGCATCATCGAACGTTCCGCTGCGCAGGCCCATGCCACGCTGATCGCCATGGGGTGGTCCGAGATCGGTTTTGGGTATCACGGCTCGGTTCATGCACATCCGGATCATCCGGACGTTGTCGTGCGCTTCGCACGCAAGGCCGACGGGTTCGGTGATTACGCCGCGCTGCTTCGCAAGGGGGTTCGCAGGCTCGAACGGACCGCATGCACCGCGCGTCCATGACATGCATATCAGCCGCTGCGGTGCGTTGATGACGGTGGGCTCGCGCCTGAGCGAGCCCGCGCGGGATGTCTGGTGGCTGGCCTACGCTCATGCCGTCATCGCGGACCACCCGGGCAGCGCGATGGATGACGGGGTTCGCGACCGGTTCAAGGTCGAATGGCCCGCGCACGAACCCAGGATCGATCATGCCAGCTACGACGGCATCCGAGAGCGGTTCAGGGCCACTTGGCCGGGATACGAGGCCTATGTCGCGGCCCTTCGGAGTGTGTCACCGCAGGGACTCGATCCGAACATCGGCAATGTCCTGATGTGCCTCGACGGCAACCCCGTGGTGAACGATCCGCTGTGCGATGACGGACATGGTCTGTGGCGCTCGCCACTCGCCCGCGTGATGGGGCGTATCGTCGAAGGTCTGCGTCGCTGGGTGGGCGATGCTCTGGGTCGAGCACCCATCCCCGCCTGATCGTGGGGCCGGGTTCGTTGAACGAAGTCCCGAACCTCGAGAGCGGTACAGTTGCGTTGCAGCAGGTCGAGGGCAGTTGCGGGCGATGCGCCCTCGCGCTGCCGACGCGCGCAAACCCGCGATGTACTGACCGCGACACACGCGTCAGAGGCTGCGAGCCCACCTGCGCCGAACCAATATGATTGGAGAGAACGATCGACCGATCCTGATCCAGCGACACAACGGCTGTTCAGCTCACCGGTCGCATCACGTATTCGGTCGAAGCTATTGAACTTGATGGTAGCGAGGGACGGATTTGAACCGCCGACACAAGGATTATGATTCCTCTGCTCTAACCAACTGAGCTACCCCGCCACGCGCCGAAACCGCGCTGCGCACGGTCGACGTGGGCGGTATAGGGAGGGCCGGCGTCTGGTGTCAACGGTCTCACGCGGGCAAATCGCGCGAGCGCGCGGTGCGGACGTGAGACCAAACGATACCACCGTCCCGCCCCGCAAGCGGTCGGGCACTGTGCCGGCCGACGCGTCGCGCTAGGATGTAAGTCGGGCTCGCTGAGACCCGACTCAACACCTGGAGCGTTCGATGACGCGTCACGCCTGCAGATATCTCGCTGTTGTGCTGGCCTTGGCGGCGGCGCCCGCCGCCCAGGCGGCCGGGGAGGGAGCCACCTACCGGGCGACCCTGGACGCAGCCGGCGAGGTGCCGTCCACCCAGTCGAAGGGGACTGGCGAACTCACCGCGACGTTCGATCCGGTCACCAAACGCCTCAGCTGGAACGGGAGCTACAGCAACCTCACCGGCCCTGTGACGGCAGCCCATTTCCACGGGCCAGCCAAGCCAGGGGAAAATGCCGGGGTCCTCGTGCCGGCGACCGTCACGGCCAGCCCGTTCACCGGCGAGGCGACCCTGGATGATGCCAAGGCTGCGGATCTCGAAGCCGGCCGCGTCTATTTCAACATTCACACGGCGGCGAATCCGAAGGGTGAGATCCGCGGACAGGTTCTGCGCGCACGCTGATGACACGGACACACTGATGGCCTGGAATCGCCATCTCGACGCGCGGCGGCAGTGCCGGTAGGCCGATATCTCCCTGCCGGAGGTGCCATGAAGCAGACCGAAGCCATCATCGCTTGGACGCCCGCCCGTTGGTCCGAGCTCAAGCCTGAGACGGCCGGGCAGGTTGTCGTCCTGCCCGCGCCCGACGAGGCCGGGGTGGCGAAGCGCTACGTCATGCGCGCGGGCGCCAGTTCGTCCGCGCTGGCCGGGCTCTCGGAAGAGGCGCGCATCGCCCGGCTGTTCATCGATTTCCAGACGCTCGTCGTACGCGACGGTATCGATCCGCAGGTCGCCCACCGCGCCTTTCTGGCCATCGACGAGTATCGGTTCCGCATCGCGCCCGATACCGAGGGCGCCGAATTCGAGGACCCGCCCGAGGAAGATTAGCCGGGCGCATACCCTGCGCTGGCTGACCCCGGACATCCGATCGCGCAAGCGTGAGAATAAGGAATACAAAATCGGACGCAGCGCCCTATCTCGGATCAGCGTCCAGAACTCTCCGGAACTCGGCCATGCCCGTTTCCCGCCGCGCCGTCATCGCCGCCGCGGCGCTTGCGCCGCTCGCCCGCCGCGCGGCCTTCGCGGCTGAGCCACTGATCCGCCGGCCCATCCCGTCGAGCGGCGAGATGCTGCCGGCGATCGGGATCGGCACCTCCCGCCGGTATGAGGTGGAGCCGACCCCCGACAGGATCGCTCCCCTGAAAGAGGCGGTGCAGACTTTCGTGTCTTTTGGCGGGACGGTGATCGACACCGCGCCGAGCTACGGCACGGCCGAGGACGTGCTCGGCGCGATCTTGGCGGAGACCGGCCTGCGCCAGAAGATCTTCCTCGCCAGCAAGGTCGACTCGACCGGCCGAGACGAAACCCTTAAGGAGTTCGAGCGGTCGCTGAAGCGGCTGAAGGTCGAGACGCTGGACCTCGTCGCGGTCCATAATCTGATCGACGTGACCGATAATCTAGCTGTGCTGCGCGACCTGAAGGCCGCCAAGCGGATCCGCTACGTCGGCGTCACGATCTGGCGCGACAACCAGCTCGACGCCCTCGAAGCCGTGATGAAACGCGAGTCCCTCGATTTTATCCAGGTGAATTACGCCATCGACAACCGCGCCGCCGCCGAGCGGGTGATCCCGTTGGCTGCCGAGCGGGGCATGGCGGTGATGACCAACGTGCCCTTCGGCCGCGACCGCCTGTTCAAGGCGGTCCAGGGCAAGGAGCTGCCGCCCGTCGCGAAGGATCTCGGCTGCACGAGCTGGCCGCAGGTTTTCCTCAAATACGTGCTCGGCAACCCGGCCGTGACCTGTCCGATCCCCGGCATGGCGAAGGCCGCCTATGTCGAGGACAACCTCGCCGCCGCCCGCGGGAAACTCCCCGATGCGGCCCAGCGCAAGCAGATGGAGGCTTTCATCGATGCGGTCTGATCGTTTCACGCGCCGGACGGCGCTCGCCCTCGCGGCCGGACTATCCTTATCGGCTGCGGTTCCGGCCCTCGCGCAGGACGGGACCAAGAAAATCCGGATCGGCGTGATCGGGGCCGGCAATATCGGCGGCACGATCGGGAGCCTCTGGGTCAAGGATGGCCATGAGGTGATGTTCGCCTCCCGCCATCCGGAAACGCTCGCCCCCCTGGTGTCGGAGCTGGGTCCGAAGGCGAAGGCCGGCACCCCGGAGGAGGCAATCAAGTTCGGCGACGCCGTGTTCATCGCCGTTCCGTACAAGGCCTATCCGGATCTCGCGAAGGAGATCGGTCCGGCGCTCAACGGCAAGTTCGTGCTCGACGCCGGCAATGCCACCCAGAAGCGGGACGGGGCGCTGTACGACGAAGTCCAGGCCGGCGGCATCGGGGCGACCTCGGCCAAGTATTTTCCCGGCGCGAAGCTGGTGCGCGCGTTCAACGCGGCCAACTATAAGGTCTTCGCCAAGGAGGGCGCCGATGGCGGCAAGGGCCGCGCCGGCGGCCGCATGGCGATCCCGATCGCAGGGGACGATCCGGACGCCCTGAAGGTCGCTGCGAGTCTAGTTCGCGATGCCGGCTTCGATCCGGTCGTGGTCGGTCCGCTCAAGGATGCCGACAAGTTCGCAATGGGGTCGCCCGGCTTCGGCCACGACGTCACCGCACCGGAACTGCGTGAGAAGCTCGGGCTCACTCAGTGAACCGATGCGGGTACAAAGCCATCGTCCAGGCGGGGCGCGTTCATGCCTGATCCGGATCTACACCGCGGTCCGCTCGCGCGCCTGATCGACGTGAAGCCCGGCGAAGGCCGGGCGCTCGGCTGGGCCTGGGCCTATATCTTCTCGATCCTGGCCGCCTACTACGTGCTGCGCCCGATCCGCGACCAGATGGGCGTGGCGGGCGGCATCGAGAACCTGCCCTGGCTGTTCACCGCGACCCTGTTGGGCATGCTCTGCCTGAACCTGCCCTTTGCCTATCTGGTGAAGCAGATGCCGCGGGCGCGGTTCGTGCCGATCACCTACCGGTTCTTCGCAGCCAACATCCTGGCCTTCGCGCTGGTCCTGTACCTCGCCCCGCCGGAATGGAATATCTGGATCGGCCGCGTCTTCTTCGTCTGGCTGTCGATCTTCAATCTCTTCGTCGTCTCGATCTTCTGGGCAACCATCGTCGACGTCTTCTCGAACGAGCAGGGTCGGCGCCTGTTCGGCTTCATCGCGGCGGGGGCGACGCTCGGCGCCATCGCGGGTTCGGCCACCACGGCGGTCCTCGCCAAGAATGTCCCGACCTGGGGCCTGATGCTCTGCGCCGTGGCGCTCCTCGAAGTCGCCGTGTTCTGCATGCGCGGCTTGGCGGCTCTATCGAGCCAGCTCCACGAGGTGCCAGGCAGCAGCACGACCCAGAAGGGCGATCAGGATTGGACGATCGGCGGCAGCGTGCTGGCGGGTGTGACCCGAACCTTCGCGTCCCCCTATCTCCTCAACATCTCGCTGTTTCTGCTGCTGTTCTCAGTGACCTCGACCTTCCTGTATTTCGAGCAGGCCGGCATCGCGAAGCGCAGCTTCCCGGATCGCGGCGCGCAGACGGCCTTCTTCGCGAGCGTCGATCTCGCGGTGAACGTCCTGACGCTCGGCGTGCAGCTGTTTCTCACCGGCCGGATCGTGAACCGGCTCGGCGTGGCCCTGACGCTTGCCATCCTGCCGGCCTTCAGCATCCTCGGCTTCGCGGCGCTCGCGATCTGGCCGACGATCGGCGTCATCGTCGCGTTTCAGGTGCTTCGGCGGGCGGGAAACTACGCCATCGCCCGGCCGATCCGGGAGGTGCTGTTCACGGTCGTTCCGCGGGAGGACCGCTACAAGGCGAAGAGCTTCATCGACACGGTGGTCTATCGCCTGGGCGACCAGATCGGGGCGTGGTCCTTCACGGGGATTCAGGGGCTGGGCTTGGGCAGCACCGGCATCGCCGGGGCGGCGATCCCGCTCTCCGCTGCGTGGCTCCTGAACAGCCTCTGGCTCGGCCACGCGCAGGATCGGCGCCGGACCGCCCGTGAGACGGAGAGCGGCGAGACGGTCGAATCTTCGGCGCCGTTAGCGCGCGCGGCTCCGTCAGCCTGAGCAGGTTCGAAACAACGGCCGCCGGTTTTGCGATCAAAACCAGCGAGCAGCCAAGGGTCATGACGGGGATCCGCAACCTACCGGTGCTGCATCCAATCCCAGACCAGATAGGCCGGGACGGGGATCATCATGGCGACGAAGATCCAATCGAACATCTGAGGCATGGGGCAGTCCTTCGTTCGGTCCGCCCCTGGTTCTACCGACGCCGGCGGCCGAAGTTCCGGCCGCGACATACCCGTTGCGGCCGCGCCTGAGCCGCGGCTTCGTTAAGCACTGGTTTACCTTACGGGGCGACGTTTCGCGCTTGGTTCGGCCGAGAGGGACGCATGGCCAGTCTTGCTGCGCCGGCATCGACACGGTCGTACAGGCTGGGTCGCCTCATCCTGGCCGTGCTCGGACTGCTCATGCTGGTTCCGGCCCCCACGATGGCGCAGGAGCCGCTCTTCCTCCGCATCCGTCCCATCGCGGACGCCGAGGCCGCACGCGCAGCCCGGGAAGCTTTGTGGCTACGCCGGCAGGCTCATGCCCGAGCGGTGATCGGATCTGTCTGCACCGGATGCCTCACCGCTTGGAAGCCCACGGGCGAGCCGGTCCCCATCGCGCCGGCCGCGCCACCCGTGGGGGCAGTGGCGAACCTCACGGTCCGAATAGGGGTTGAAACCGACCCCGGCCCCGTTGCATCCGACGACCCCGATCCACCGATCCCCGAGAGGCAACCATGACACAATCGCACCCGACGAGCGGCGCCGAGCCCGAAGTCGATTGTCCCGTGAGCCTCGAAGTCCTGGGCTCCGTGTACCGTGCCGACGATTTCGACCTGCCGCTGATCCTCGAGCAGATCGAGCCCCTCAAGCGCGCTCAGCTCGCCACCTACCTTTACGGCAAGAGCCACATGCACAAGCTCGGCTTGAAGGTCGCCCGCTCCTGCGACCGGGACGACCTGATTCGCGTTGCCGGCGAGATCGGCTCGGTCATTCACGGCCAGGCGCATCTGAAGCCGTCCAAGCCGGCACCGGTCGCTGCACCCGAGCTGCGCGCCAAGACCATGCCGGGCCAGAAGAAGGTCAGCCTCGCGGGCGCGCCGGCGAAGCCTGCCATCAGCCTGGGCGGCTCGGCCAAGGTCCGCAACTTCGACTGAAGGCGCGACTATCCTGGCGCGCGCCTTGCGCCGCGATCCCCAGCCCGCATGGGGGGTGCGCGTTGCGCGCGCCCCGGGCTTCGGATAATCGCCCGCGATGAACACCGACCACGACAAGATCCTGATCGTCGATTTCGGCTCCCAGGTGACGCAGCTCATCGCCCGCCGGGTGCGGGAGGAGGGTGTGTACTGCGAGATCGTGCCCTTCACGAAGGCCGAAGCGGCGTTCCGCGAGCAGAAGCCGAAGGGCGTGATCCTCTCCGGCGGCCCCGAATCAGTGACCGTCGAGGCCTCGCCCCGCGCACCGCAGTCGGTGTTCGATTCGGGCGTCCCAGTCTTCGGCATCTGCTACGGTCAGCAGACGATGGCGGCCCAGCTCGGCGGTGCGGTCGAAGGTGGGCATCACGCCGAGTTCGGGCGGGCCGAGGTCGAGATCCTGGCTGATTGCCCCCTGTTCGAGGGCGTTTGGCATAAGGGCGAGACCTATCCGGTCTGGATGAGTCACGGCGACCGGGTCACCAAGCTGCCGGACGGCTTCACCACGGTGGCGATCTCGAAGAACGCCCCGTTTGCAGCGGTGGCTGACGCGGCGCGCAACTATTACGCGGTCCAGTTCCACCCGGAGGTGGCCCACACGCCCCACGGCGCTCTGCTCATCCGCAACTTCGTGCGGGACATTGCGGGCTGCTCGGGCGACTGGACCATGGGTGCCTACCGCGAGGAGGCGATCGCCAAGATCCGCGAACAGGTCGGCACCGAGAAGGTGATCTGCGGCCTTTCGGGCGGCGTCGATTCCGCCGTCGCGGCGGTGCTGATTCACGAGGCGATCGGCGATCAGCTGACCTGCGTGTTCGTCGATCACGGTTTGCTGCGCCTGGGCGAGGCCGAGCAGGTCGTGGCTTTGTTCCGCGACCACTACAACATCCCGCTGGTCCACGTTGAGGCGTCGGGGATGTTCCTCTCCGCGCTCGAAGGTGTTTCCGATCCGGAGGTGAAGCGGAAGACCATTGGCCGCCTGTTCATCGACGTGTTCGAGGCCGAATCGAAGAAGATCGGCGGTGCGAAGTTCCTGGCGCAGGGCACGCTCTACCCGGACGTGATCGAGAGCGTGTCGTTCACCGGCGGCCCGTCGGTGACGATCAAGAGCCACCACAATGTCGGCGGCCTGCCCGAGCGCATGGACATGAAGCTCGTGGAGCCGCTGCGCGAGCTGTTCAAGGACGAGGTCCGGGTGCTCGGCAAGGAACTCGGCCTGCCCGAGGCCTTCGTCGGCCGCCATCCATTCCCCGGCCCGGGTCTGGCGATCCGCTGCCCCGGCACGATCACTGGCGAGAAGCTGGAGGCCCTGCGCAAGGCCGACGCGATCTACCTCGACGAGATCCGGCAGGCCGGGCTCTACGACACGATCTGGCAAGCCTTCGCGGTGATCCTGCCGGTGAAGACCGTGGGTGTGATGGGCGATGGGCGCACTTACGATCATGTCTGCGCGCTGCGCGCCGTCACGTCGGTGGACGGCATGACGGCCGACTTCTACCCCTTCGACATGGCCTTCCTCGGCCGGGTCGCGACCCGTATCATCAACGAGGTGAAGGGCATCAATCGGGTGACCTACGACATCACCTCGAAGCCGCCCGGGACGATCGAGTGGGAATGAGCCGTCGCGTGGTTCCTTCGGTCGTTGTTGTGATGCACTCCCTTGCGCCGAACCGGTGTCCCTGTCGTGGGAGAGCGCGCTAGCCGGTTGCGGAGCGTAGCGTGCGCTGGAACGCGTCCATCCGGAATTCCCGCGGGCTCGCGCCGTAGCGGTCCTTGAAGCGTCGGGAGAAATGCGCCTGGCTGGTAAAGCCGCAGGCGTAGGCGAGGAGCCCGATCGGCATCTGGGCCGCGTGCGGCTCCCGAAGACGCTGCGCCGCGACCGTGAGGCGGCGCTCCCAGATGTAATCCGAGATGTTCTGCCCGCGTTCGTGGAAAAGTTCCTGCAGGCGGCGCAGGGAGACGCCCACGGCTGCCGCGAGGTCGGACGGACTCAAGGCGGGGTCGTGGAGCGTGTCCTCGATCTGCGCCTTCGCCCGCTGGACGACGACGGTGCCGTGAAGGGCGCGTGGGACGTCCTGCGTCAAGCGCTCGGCGATGCTGGCGATGAGCATGTCGACGCCGATCGAGCCCATCCTCTCAGCCTGCCGGGCCTCCATCCTTCGATGCACCTCCAACAATTGATGGAAGTATCGCACGGCCAGCTGCGTCGTGGCCTGCTCGGCGGGGATGCGCGTCCGGGAATAGAGCTTGGCCGGCCCGATGACGCGCTCCAGCCGCTCCTGCGGGATCTCGATGAAGAGGCCCTGCCCACCCTCTGGCGTCAAAATCGAAGATGGCTGGCGATCGAGCACGACCAGATCGCCCCGCGCCGTCGTGGCCTCGCGATCGGCCTGACTGAAGGTCATGGCCCCGGATATCTGCAGCGCGACGGTGATGGTGCTGCCGATCTCCGACCGGCGGATCGCAGCGCTGGTCAGCTCCGTACGGATGCCGGACGTCGTAATCCGGTTGACGGTCAGTGCGCCGACCTGGGCCGCCTCGATGCGACCGGAGAACGGTCCGGGACCGACCTCGGAGATCTCGAGCGGCATGACGCGCTCGATGATGGTCTCACGCCAACGCCGGAAGCGCTCTTTTTCCGCAACCGGATCGGTCGAATATAGCACCCGCATCGCCCACTCGACTCTTATTGACGTACTATTCACCGACTTATGAAATCAATTAAAACTATCTATCGTGTTTAAAATCACCCCATACGTGTTCCTATATCGATATTCATATAAGAATTAGATTGATCTCCCGTAGACGCAGGACGAAACACGCTGATGCGCTGATAGCAGCGATACGAGCGAATGCAATACGGCATCTCTAAAAAGCTTGAAGCCTGGCGAGCTTCACTGGATCAGGGGCCGGCGATCCTGTCCACACCGAATCTGTTGGATATGCGCGGCATACCGGCGGTTGCGCCGTTCAAGGGTGCCGGACCATGGCTGCGGAGCCGATCGTCGACCGACCTGCAACATTTCGCCTCGGGCTCATGCGCGGATACCGCGCGATGGACAAAACCGCGTCACCTCAGGGGCGGCAGAGGACAGGCTCGAGCGCTTGCAGGGCCGGCCGAAACGCCGCCAGATGAAGCCCGTCGCGCAGGGAACCGGGTTTCGCGTAGCCGCTGTCACCGTCGCGCAGGGCTGCGAACGGGTCTGCGTAGACGCAGCCGAGACGTCCGCACAGAGTTTGGAGCCGCTGTGAATACACCGCCACGGCGGCGGCATCGACGAGCTTGCTGATCTCGCGACCGACCGGGGGGAGGGCGGTCACGACGACGCGCGGGCTCACGGCCTTGAGCCGCGTGATGATCGCCTCCGCGGCGGCCTCGAAGTGCTGGCCCTGCTGCGGCGATTGGGGATTGTTCTTCGTCAGGATGTCGTTGGTGCCGATCGTGAGGGCGGCGACGCTTGGCAGAACCGTGAAGGTCGTGCGCGCGAGGTATTCCGCGTAGCTGGCCGCAGTGGCGCCGCTGATCCCGCCGTTGACGAAGTCATGGCCGCACGGCCGTTGGCCGCCGGGTTGCAGTTCCACCTGGGAATCACCGGCATAGAACATGTAATCGGGCGGCGCCTCGTCGAGGCTGACCTGGACGGCGATCCGGCGCATCTCCGCGTAGGCCCGGGCATCGGCAGCGGGTCGGTGGAAGCGCCAGCCGGCGAGACCTCCGAGCCCCATGAGTCCGAGTCCACCGACGATGAACAGCGCGACGCGCCTCACGGCTCGGCTCCGGCACGATCGACGGCGGCGTCGGGGCGGGAATCCGTAGTGGCGTAATAGGGTTTGATGTCGACGAGCGGCGTGCCGTCGAGGCAATCCAGGCCACGCACGCGAAGAGTGTCGCCGTGTCGGCCTAGCAACGCCACGACCGACAGGGCGATCGGGTTGGGGCGCGCGGGCGAGCGCAGCGCGAAGGTACCGCGCGGGCCATTAGCATGACGCGGGTGCTGGATCAGCAGGCCACGGGTCGCCCGATCCATCCAGTAGAGGAGGATCAGGTGCGTGCAGCCCGTGATGTTGCGCAGGCCGGGCGCATAAGCGGCATCGACCTCGACGGTGCAGACGGCATCGGTCTGAAGCCCATTCTTCGGGCACTCGGAGCGCGTCCGCCAGGGCGTGCGAAGCCGGCCGATGAAATGGAGGCCCGCATCGAAGGTCGCGGGCAGGTTCGCCATCTCCTCCCCGGGACGGATCCCGAACTCGTCCGCGCTCATGCGACCTCGCTCTGTCTCCGGGGCTTCTCGGCCAAGCCCCCGCCGCCCGCAAGCCCGGGATCTCGCGCGCCCGCGTCCGGCGGTGTAGAGCCGGCCCCCGGATCGGAGGCGACATGATCGAGCGAGAATTGCGGCCGATGCAGGCCGTGGCGGATGCCGGGACTGCGATCGATCGCTTGATCGAGCTCTACGACGGGGCCGTCGGCGCATTGCGACAGGCCCTGGAGCGCTACCTCGCCGGGGGGCCGCCCCCGGACGCCACCGAGCGCCTTGCCTTCCGCTACCCCGAATTGCGGATCAGCTACCGTCCGGACGGTCCGCTGCCGCGGGTGCGGCGCGCTACCGCGAAGCTCCAAGCAGCCGGCACCTACGCGACCACGGTCACGCATCCCGCCTTCTTCCGCCACTACCTGACCCGCCAGCTGGAGCCGCTGATCGCCGATTATGGGATCACCCTCGAAGTCGGTCTGAGCGCGCAGGAAATTCCCTATCCCTACGTACTCGAGGCAGGACTCGACGCGCGCGGACGCGCCGTCGACGGCGCGGACCTCGCCACCTATTTCCCGGTGCCGCTGCTGTCGCTGGTGGGCGACGAGATTGCCGATGGCATCTTCGACCGCGCCGAGGGTGAGCCGCTACCGCTCGCCTTGTTCGATGCTGTCCGGGTCGACTACTCGCTGCGACGGCTCGTCCACTATACGGGCTGCGACTGGCGCGAGGTCCAGCCCTGGATCCTGCTGACCAACTATCACCGTTACGTCGATCAGTTCGTCCGCCACGGGCTGGATCGGCTGGCCTCGGGTACGGAAGGGTTCGAACGTCTGGTCCTGCCGGGCGGGATCTCGGTCTCGCGGGCCGAGGCCGCGCAAGCCGACCCGGCGGCGGTGATCGCCGCCTCGCCCTGGCACCGCCACCAGATGCCAGCCTATCACCTCGTTGCCCGGGGCGAAGACGGGACGCATCAGGGCACGACCTTGGTGAATATCGGTGTCGGTCCCTCGAACGCGAAGACGATCACCGATCACCTCGCGGTGCTGCGCCCGGATTGCTGGCTGATGGTCGGCCATTGCGGCGGCCTGCGGCAATCGCAGACCATCGGCGATTACGTGCTGGCGCACGCCTATCTCCGTCGCGACCGGATCCTCGACGAGCTTGTGCCCCCGGACGTACCGGTCCCGGCGCTCGCCGAGGTGCAGGTCGCGCTCCAGAACGCCGCGGCCGCCGTGACGGGCGAGCAGGCCGAAGCCCTCAAGCGTCGCCTGCGCACCGGCACGGTCGTCACCTACGACGACCGCAATTGGGAGTTGCGGTTCAGCCAAGAGCGGCGGCGGATCAACCAGTCGCGAGCCGTGGCGGTCGACATGGAAAGCGGCACCGTTGCCGCCCAGGGCTTCCGCCTGCGCGTGCCTTACGGAGCGTTGCTCTGCGTGTCGGACAAGCCCCTGCACGGCGAGATCAAGCTGCCGGGCGCCGCCAACGCGTTCTACGATCGGGCGGTCTCCGAGCATCTCAAGGTCGGGCTCGCCGCGCTCGACGCCCTACGCGCCGACCGGCACGGGCTGCACTCGCGCAAGCTGCGGAGCTTCGACGAACCGCCCTTCCGGTAAACGACCGGTCCGATTCGCTTAGCCGAGCTCTCGAGCGACCATGCTGTCGGCCCGGTGCAGCGACGGAACGACACGCACGCGTCGAATGATGCTCGGATACACGCGGGTTCAGCACTGTTGGACAAGCAACGATCACACGATACGTTGGGTTGTTCGACGAAGTATCCGGCATTGGTGTCGACTGCATTGCTTGCGGCCGTGGCTTTCAACCCGCTCGGCGCGGATGCGCGTGGCTCTGGCAGCGGCGGGTTTCACGGGGGCGCAGGCTTCGGCGGTGCCCGCGCGGGCGGACTCGGCGGCTTCCACCCGCTGGCTTGGGCGGCGCAGGGTTGGGCGGAACCGGCGTGACCGGCACCGGCGGCCTTCGGACCGCGGGATTCGGTAATTCCGGCCGCGTCGGCGGGGTCGAGACCCGTGGAGTCATCGGAAATCGGGGTGTTATCGGAAGCTCCGGGCCGGCTGGGCGGGGCTTCGGGGGCCGTCACGCTGGCCGCGGCTACGGGCACGGTCTCGGGTATGGCCTCGCGGGTGTGGGGCTCGGCCTCGGCGTCGAATACGGACTCGGTGGCTTCGGCGATGACAGCTTCAACACCGAGCATGGCTATGGCGCCTACGATTCGGCTTCTTGCGGCACGTACGGCTCCGGCTACTGACCCCCTCGGAATCACGCATCCGGACTCGAATTCGGGAGGCCCGGCCGGTGTACGGCCGGTCCTCCGCGTGTCGAGATCCCTCAGCGCGTTTCGGATTGCCTTTTGCACTCCGTCGGTCCCGGCGTGCGGGCCTTCGCCGTTGAAGAAGGCTCGGTCCATCACTGCCGAATTGCGAACCTTTCCAAACCGGCCAGGATGTTCGCATTGTCGGGGGTGTGAAGAGGGGAGGATCGCGTGAGCGGGGTTGCAGCTGTGCCGGCGACCGCCGCTCTGCTCGTGCTGTGCATGAGCCTGTGGGCGACTGCGCTGTTGCCAGAGGTTGTGACGGCGCTTGCCTTCTTCGGACTGGCGATGCTCTTCCGCCTGGGAAGCGCCACCACGGTCTTTTCCGGCTTCTCGGCTTCGGCCTTTTGGCTCGTCCTGTCCGGCATGGTGGTTGGACAGGCCATGACTCGTACGGGGCTGGGCAGCCGTGTGGCCCGCGCGCTGGCGCTTCGCCTCTCCGGCTCCTACCCGCAGCTGATCGCTGGCTTGGTCGGTCTCAGCTTCCTGATCGCCTTCGTCATGCCGTCGAATCTCGGGCGGATCGCCCTGATGATTCCGGTGACGCTGGCGCTCTGCGACGCATTCGGGCTCGTCCAGGGCCGCCCGGGGCGGACCGGGGCGGTTCTGGCCGTGGGCTTGGCTACGCCGATCCTCTCGGCGGCGATCCTGCCCGCCAATGTGCCGAACCTCGTGATGGCCGGCTCGGCCGAACATCTGCTCGGTGTCCACTTCTCCTACCTGTCGTATTTCCTGCTGCATGCGCCCGTCCTGGCCGGGGTCAAGGGCGTCATCCTGGTGCTGTTGGTCGTGCGGCTGTTCCCGGATCGGCTGGCGCACGGTGCTCCGGCCTTGCCGGCACTGCCGCCGATCTCCGCCGGCGAGCGGCGCCTCGCCGCGATCCTGGCCTGCACGCTCGCGCTTTGGATGACCGACAGCCTTCATGGGCTCGCCCCGGCCTGGGTCGGCCTCGCCGCCGCCGTCGTCTGCCTGCTGCCACGGATCGGCGTGCTTCCATCCGAGAGCTTCCAGCAGATCAATCTGCGGATCTGCTTCTACATCGCGGCCCTGCTGGGGCTCGTTGCCCTCGTCAACGAAACCGGGCTCGGCGAACGCCTCGGGCACCTCGTGTTGTCGGTGGCGCCGCTCGAGCCTGGCGCCCCGGTGCAGAACTTCACCGTGCTGACGGGTCTCGGGACGGGGCTGACGCTGCTTCTCACCGCCAACGGCGCACCGGCGCTTTACACGGCTCTGGCGGGCGAGATGACGGCGGCCAGCGGAATGTCACCCTACGCGGTCGTCTCGCTGCAGGTCATCGGCTACTCGACGGTCTTCTTCCCGTACCAAGCGCCTCCGATCGTGTTCGCCAGCGAACTCGGCGGCGTCCGCCTCAGGGATGCGACGCGACTCACCCTGAGCTTCGGATTGGTCAGCCTCATCGTGGCGGCCCCCCTCGATTATGCTTGGTGGCGGCTGCTCGGCCTCCTGAAGTGACAGAATTCGATTTGTGTTGCCCGCGTGGGCACATTGCGTCGCACCATGACGGATTGCGGCTTGCCCGCGCAGGCACTAGCGCTACCAGATTAGAGACGGTCCAGTTCGCAGCTGCGAGGCTTCATCCCGATGGCACCCACCGCACGCCCGACAGTGGCACAGCCGCTTTCGCCGCATCTCCAGATCTATCGCTGGACCTGGACCATGGCGATGTCGGTGTTTCACCGCATCACCGGCACGGCGCTTTACGGAGGGACTGCACTCGTCGCGATCTGGCTGCTGGCGCTGGCTTCCGGGCCGGTGGCCTATTCTTACGTCGCCGGATTTTTCGGCTCCGTGATCGGGCGCCTGATCCTGTTCGTCTACACGTGGATCCTGATGCACCACATGCTCGGCGGCCTGCGCCATTTCGCCTGGGACTTTGGGATCGGCTTCGATCGGGAGAAGCGGCTGGCGATGTCCCGTCTGACCCTGATCGGGTCGGTGGCGCTCACGCTCGTCATCTGGGCGGTCGCCCTTCTGGTCCGCTGAGGAGGTCGTCATGGCCAAGGAAAAGATCCGCCAGGACACGAGCGTCTCGATCCGCACCCCGCGGGCCCGCGTCCGGGGCCTGGGCGTCGCCCATCACGGCGTCAGCCATTGGTGGTTGCAGCGCGTCACCGCGCTGACCAACACGGTGCTGATGCTGGCGTTCGTGGTCATCATCGCGAACATGGCCGGCCGCGATTACGCGGGTGCAGTCCATATCGTCGCAAACCCCTTCGTCGCGATCATCCTCATCCTGGCACTTCTGTCGGTGACGCTCCACATGCGCATCGGCATGCAGGTGATCATTGAGGATTACGTCCACGCGCAGGCGACCAAGATCGCCGCGGTGCTTGCCAACAACGTCTACGCGGTCCTCGTGGCTGTCGCCTGCCTCTACGCGGTCCTGCGCATCGGCTTCGGACAGCCGGCCTGAACCCCGCCATCACGACATTCGAGGAGCCGAACATGGCCGCCAACGGCACCAACGGCAGCGGGCCTGCCTACACCATCCACGATCACGCCTTCGACGTGGTGATCGTCGGCGCAGGCGGCGCGGGCCTGCGGGCCACGGTCGGCTGCTCGGAGGCCGGCCTGCGCACCGCCTGCATCACCAAGGTGTTCCCGACCCGCTCGCACACCGTGGCCGCGCAGGGTGGCATCTCGGCCTCGCTCGGCAACATGGGCCCGGATGACTGGCGCTGGCACATGTACGACACCGTGAAGGGGTCGGACTGGCTCGGCGATCAGGATGCGATTGAGTACCTCGTGCGCAATGCGCCGGCCGCCGTCTACGAGCTGGAGCACTGGGGCGTGCCGTTCTCCCGCACGGAGGAAGGCAAGATCTACCAGCGCCCGTTCGGCGGCATGACCACCGATTACGGCAAGGGCACCGCCCAGCGCACCTGTGCGGCGGCCGACCGCACCGGCCACGCCATGCTGCACACCCTCTACGGGCAGGCGGTGAAGAACCAGACCGACTTCTTCATCGAGTACTTCGCCCTCGACCTGATCATGGACGAGGAGGGTCGCTGCCGCGGCGTCATCGCCCTCGATCAAGCCACGGGAGAGATCCACCGCTTCCGTGCCCAGACCACCATCCTGGCGACCGGCGGCTACGGCCGCGCGTATTTCTCAGCGACCTCGGCTCACACCTGCACGGGCGACGGCAACGCCATGGTGCTGCGCGCCGGCCTGCCGCTGCAGGACATGGAGTTCGTGCAGTTCCACCCGACCGGCATCTACGGCGCGGGCTGCCTGATCACCGAGGGTTCGCGCGGCGAGGGCGGTTACCTGACCAATTCCGAGGGCGAGCGCTTCATGGAGCGCTACGCGCCGTCGGCCAAGGATCTCGCCTCGCGCGACGTGGTCTCGCGCTCCATGACCATGGAGATCCGCGACGGCCGCGGCGTCGGCAAGAACAAGGATCACATCTACCTGCACCTCGATCATCTGGATCCGAAGATCCTGCACGAGCGCCTGCCGGGCATCTCGGAATCGGCGAAGATCTTCGCAGGCGTCGACGTGACCAAGGAGCCGATCCCGGTCCTCCCGACCGTCCACTACAACATGGGCGGCATCCCCACGAACTACCACGGCGAGGTGCTGACGCTGCGCGATGGCAACCCCGACACGGTGGTGCCCGGCCTGATGGCGATCGGCGAGGCGGCCTGCGTGTCCGTCCACGGCGCCAACCGCCTCGGCTCGAACTCGCTGATCGACCTCGTGGTGTTCGGCCGCGCCGCCGGGAAGCGCTGCGCCGAGATCGTCGAGCCGAACGGTCGGGCGATGGAGTTGCCCAAGGGCGCCACCGATAAGGCGCTCGATCGCCTCGACCGCTTCCGCCACGCCAACGGCGCGACGCCGACCGCGGAGCTGCGCGCCGAGATGCAGAAGACCATGCAGAACAACTGCGCGGTGTTCCGCACCGGCGAGGTTCTGGAGGAGGGCAAGGGCCTGATCCACAAGGTCTGGAACGCCGCCGCCGACGTGAAGATCACCGACCGGTCGCTGATCTGGAACACCGACCTCCTGGAGACCCTGGAGTTTGACAACCTGATCGGCCAGGCGGTGGTGACGATGGAATCAGCGGCCAACCGCAAGGAATCCCGCGGCGCCCATGCCCGTGAGGACTTCCCGGACCGCGACGACAAGGACTGGATGAAGCACACCCTGTCCTGGCTCGACGAGAGCCGGCATCAGGTGAACATCGATTATCGCCCGGTCCACACCTACACGATGTCGAACGAGATTCAGTACATCGAGCCGAAGGCGCGGGTGTACTGACGCCCGAACGAGGAGCCATCGTCATGAGCGACACAGCGCGGCGCATCAACGGCTTCTCCCGCATCACCGTCGATCCACGAGTGATGGGTGGGAAAGCCTGCATCCGTGGGATGCGCGTCACCGCTTCCATGATCCTCGGCAACCTCGGTGCCGGCGTCACGATGGAACGGCTCCTCGAGATGTACCCGTATATCGAGCGCGAGGACGTGCTCGAGGCAATCCGTTACGCAGCTTGGCTCGCCTCGGAACGCGCGATCACGACCTCGGCGGTGACCGCGGAGGCGGCGGCGTGAGCTTCGTCGTCGACATGAACCTGTCGCCAGAATGGGTACACCCCCTGGCCGAGCAGGGTCACGTCACCATACATTGGCGGGCTGTCGGAGCCGTCGACGCCCTCGACGACGACATCCTCATCTGGGCGGCCGAGGATGATCGGATCGTCCTCACGCCCGATCTGGACTTCGGCGTCGCGGCCCGCGGGCTGAAGGCGCCAAGTGTGGTCCAGCTCCTGCTCGACAACCTCGACCCATTGGTGGTCGGCACTTCGGTTGTCCAATCCATCGCCGCGGCCGGTGAAGCCGTGGTCGGCGGCGCCATCCTCACGATCGAACCTGGTCAAACCCGCCTCCGGCCCGGTTTGGGCACGATCGCCATCGACGGATAGGACTCATGGCTCAGTTCAACCTTCCAAAAAACTCCCAGATCACGCAGGGCAAGTCATGGCCGGCCCCTCCGGGCGCCAAGAGCCTGCAGACTTTCAAGATCTATCGCTGGAACCCGGATGACGGGGCCAATCCGCGCATCGACACCTATCAGGTCGATCGCGAGGATTGCGGCCCGATGGTCCTCGACGCTTTGCTGTGGATCAAGAACACGGTCGATTCCACTCTGGTCTTCCGCCGGTCCTGCCGCGAGGGCATCTGCGGCTCCTGCGCGATGAACATCGAGGGCCAGAACGCGCTCGCCTGCACGATGGGCATCGACGAGTGCAAGAGCCCCGACAACGCCCTGCCGGTCATGACCCGCAAGGACAAGGATGGGGCGATCCGCATCTATCCGCTGCCGCACATGCCGGTGCTGAAGGACCTCGTGCCGGACCTCACCAACTTCTACGCCCAGCACGCGGCGATCGAGCCGTGGCTGCAGACCGAGACGCCGGCCCCCGAGAAGGAGTGGCGCCAGACCCCCGAGGATCGTTCGCGGCTCGACGGCCTTTACGAGTGCATCCTGTGCGCGTGCTGCAGCACCTCCTGCCCAAGCTACTGGTGGAACGGCGACAAGTTCCTGGGCCCGGCGGCCCTGCTCCAGGCCTATCGCTGGCTCATCGACTCCCGTGACGAGAATACCGGCGATCGGCTCGACAACCTGCACGATCCGTTTCGGCTCTATCGCTGCCATACCATCATGAACTGCGCCAATACCTGCCCGAAGAACCTGAATCCCGCAAAGGCAATCGCCGAGATCAAGAAGATGATGGTCGAGCGCGCGCTCTGATTAAACGGCGCGATCTCTTCCGAAATGGATTCCGGTTCGGCGCCGAAAAACGCGTCACCGCAGAAACTCAGAGTCGGTCGCGATCGGGACCAGCTCTGAGTTTGCGGCCTGAACGCCACACTTCTTCGAAAAGGCGCGCCTTCCGCGACGGACTCACCGGGCATCGCCGGGGCCGCCTTGCAGTCAGCGCATTTGCCGCCGAGTCAGGAGCGACGCGCGAAAGCGTGCCCGTTCAAGCCTGACCCAAGTGGATCGATGCTGCGCCCGAGTTTGTCGACGTTCGCCGTTCTCTGCTTGGCCGCCAGCCTCGGGGCCTGCGCATCCAGCCGGCTCGACGCACCGCGCACCCGGGCGCCGCAGGCCGGTCTCGAGGCCGTCCCGGCCGTTCCGTCGGGAACGGTGACGGCGGCGCCGCTCGCCCCGCCGCCGGGCGTGGCGGCGAGCCCCGACGCTTCGCTGCCCCCTCCCGGCCCGCAAGCGGCCCTGTCGCCCGCCACGCCGACGGTGATCGCCGAGCCGGTCACCCCGCCGGCACCGCCGCCACCGGTGGTCGCCACCGGGCGCGCCGCTGTGGTCGGAAGCTGGGATGCCCGGGACGCGACCGGGGCGAACTGCAAGGTCACGCTCTCCAGCGCCCCCGCTCTCGACCTCTACAAGGCCTCGGCCTCGGCCTGCCCGAACAAGGATCTGGCCAAGGTCTCGGCCTGGGATTTCCGAGACGGGGAGGTCTACCTCTACCAGCCCGGCGGCACCGTGGCGGCCCGCCTGCGCCAGGGCGGGGGCGGAGGCGGCCTGGAAGGCGCGCTGACCAAGTCGGGGGCCGCCCTCGCGCTGAACCGCTGAGGCGGTTGGCGCGACCTCCGCGCGCGGTTGGCGCGGCGCGCCCCGCGCTTACATGAGGGGCTCCCGTAGCGTCACGCCCCAGGCAGCATGTTCCTCGATTGGCTCGAGCGCCGCGTCGATCCGTTCGCGCCCTTTGACGAATCCCAGATGCCGCCGCGCACGGTGCTCGGCTTCGCGTGGTTCTACCTGCGCCCGATCCGCGCTGCGCTGGCGGCCCTGTTCGTCATCGCGGTGCTCGCCGGAACGGTCGAGGCCTCGCTCTATTTGGTCATGCGGTGGTTCATCGACCTGCTCGGCACAGCCGATCGCGCCACCGTGCTGTCGGATCACGCCACCGGCCTCGGCTTGGCGGTGCTGCTGATCGCGGGGGTCAGGCCGGTGTCGATCTGGGCCCACGAGGTGCTGTCCAACCAGCTCATCGTGCCGCAATCGACGAGCCAGATCCGTTGGCGGGCGCATCTCTACACCCTCGGTCACGCGCTCTCGTATTTCCAAGGCGACTTCTCGGGACGACTGGCGAACCGCGTCGTGCAGGTCGGGCCGGCGGTGCGCGAACTCGCGGTTGTGTTCATCGACACGCTGCTCTACGTGGCGATCTATGCGGTGACGGCGGTCGGCCTGTTCGGCTCGATCTCCCCATGGCTCGCCCTGCCGGTCCTGATCTGGATCGGCGCCTACGCGTGGCTGACCGCATGGTTCGTGCCCCGCGCCCGGGCTCGCTCGCACAAGACCGCCGATACGCGTTCGACGCTGATCGGCCGCATCGTCGACAGCTACACCAACATCCTGACCGTGAAGCTCTTTGCCCGGGATCGGGAGGAGCGGGCCGCCGTGCGCGACGCCGTCGACGTTCATACCGAGGCGTACCTGCACCAGTTCCGGCTGGTGACGCTCACCACCAGCCTGCTGGGTGTCCTCAACAGCGCCTTGCTGATCGCCACGGGCGCGGCCTGCATTGTCCTGTGGCGCGGGGGCGGCATGACGACCGGCGAAGCATCGGCGGGGCTCGCCTTGGTGCTCCGGCTCATCGCGATGTCGGGCTGGGTGATGCAGACGGTGCGCGGCGTGTTCGAGAATGTCGGCGTGGTCCAAGAGAGCATGCAGACGATGGCGCGTCCTCACGGGCTCCTCGATGCACCGGACGCGCGGGAACTCGCGGTCACCGGCGGCGAGGTCCGGTTCGAGACGGTCGGCTTCCACTACGGTCGCGGCGACGCGACGGTGATCGAGGACTTCTCCCTGACGATTCGCCCCGGCGAAAAGGTCGGCCTCGTCGGTGTCAGCGGCGCAGGAAAGTCGACGCTCGCGAGCCTGCTGCTGCGCCTCTACGACGTCGAGAGCGGCTGCATCCGCGTCGATGGGCAAGATATCGCCACGGTGACGCAGCAATCCCTGCGCGAGGCGATCGCGATGGTCAGCCAGGACACGTCGCTCCTGCACCGCTCGATCCGCGACAACATCGCCTACGGTCGGCCGGAGGCCTCCGATGAGGCGATCGCGCGGGCCGCGCAACTGGCCCATGCGGACGGCTTCATCGCCGATCTCGTCGACCACAAGGGGCGGCGTGGATACGACGCTCAGGTCGGCGAGCGTGGCGTCAAACTCTCGGGCGGCCAGCGTCAGCGGATCGCTATCGCGCGGGTGATTCTCAAGGATGCGCCGATCCTGATCTTGGACGAGGCGACCTCGGCTCTCGACAGCCAGGTCGAGGCGGCGATTCAGGAATCCCTCGACACGCTGATGGCCGGCAAGACCGTGCTGGCAATCGCTCATCGGCTCTCGACCATCGCGGCCCTCGACCGGCTCGTCGTGATTGAGCGCGGGCGCATCGTGGAGGAAGGGACGCATGCGGAACTCGTCGCCCGCGGCGGCGTCTATGCCGGCCTGTGGTCGCGGCAATCGGGCGGCTTCCTGGCCGACCAATCGAAGCTGGGGGCGCCCGAGGCCGAGCCTACGCCGGACCGGCGCGCGCGACAGGTTTCAGACGCATTACGCGGATAGAACCCAACCCTGAAGGACGAGCGCCGACACGCAACGGCAGCCGATCCGTCCTGATCCCGAACAGACCGAGAGTTTTTCATGCCGGCACTCGACCTCGCGGGTCTTCCCGCGCGGGAAGGGGCCCCGTCACACCGCCCCTGGCTCCGCGAACTGCACGCGACACTCGCGCTAGCCGGGCCGCTCGTGCTCATCAACCTCGCCCAGCACGGCCTCATCATGGCCGATGTCGTCATGCTCGGCCGTCTCGGCTCCGAAGCCCTGGCGGCAGCGACCCTGGCGCATGGACTCTACTTCATCCTGTTCATCGGTGGCCTGGGTTTGACCGGGACGGTAGCGCCGCTGATCGCGGCGGCGCTCGGGCACGACCCAGGCGCGACCGACGCCGCGCGCCGGACCCTGCGGGCGGGCTTCTGGGCTGCTACGCTGGTCGCTGCGCCCCTGATGGCGATCCTCTGGCAAACCAGCGCGCTCCTCGCCGCGATCGGCGAACCGCTGCCCCTGGCCGAGGCCGCCGGCGCCTACATGCGTGTCCTGCAATGGGCGATGTGGCCGGCCCTGCTATTCATGGCCCTGCGGGGAGCGCTTGCCGCCCTGCAACGGCCGGGCTGGGCGATGGCTGCGAGCCTGGCGGCGCTCCCGGTGAACGTCGCCCTGGGACTCTGGCTCGCCTTTCCGGCGGGTCTTGCCCTCGGCATGACGGGCATCGGCGCCGCCACGCTCTGCTCGGCCGTGTTCAGCCTAACCCTTCTGGTCGTTGTGGTGTTGTGCGATCCGCGTCTCCGGCGCCACCGGTTGCTCCAGGGGTTCTGGCGCTTCGACGGCGCGCGGCTCGCCGCCGTGTTCCGCCTCGGCCTGCCGATGACGGCCACCGGCCTCGCCGAGGCCGGATTGTTCGAGGCGGCCGCCCTCGGCATGGGCCTGTTTGGGGCCAGCCAGCTCGCAGCCCACGCCGTGGCGATCCAGATCGCGGCCGTCTGCTTCATGGTGCCGAACGGCGTCGCGCAGGCCACGACCGTCCGCGTCGGCCTGGCCTTCGGAAGACGGGATGGAAGCGGTGTGCGCCGGTCCGGCGCGGTTGCCCTCGGGCTCGCATCCGCCTTCATGGCCCTCTGCGCGCTCACGCAGCTCGCCGCCCCGGACCGACTGACCGGCCTGTTCCTCGACCTCGGCGATCCGGCCAACGCAGCGGTTCTACCGATCGCCGTCGCCTTCATCGGTTTCGCGGCCCTCTTCGCGGTTGCGGACGGCATCCAGTCGGTGGCGCTCGGGATGCTGCGCGGCCTGCAGGACGCCACCGTTCCGATGTGGATCGCAATCGGCGGTTATTGGGGACTCGGCGTGCCGTTGGGCGCCGCCTTGGCCTGGGGCGCGGGGCTTCAAGGCTACGGCATCTGGCTTGGCTTCTGCGCCGGCCTCTTTGCGGTGGCGAGCTTGCTGGTTCTGCGGTGGCGATGCCTCACCGTCGCCTCCTGATTCGGGAATCGATCCAAGCGTCGTCTTGAGACACCGCTCATATCCCCGTCGGTCGCGATGCGATGCAAACCGGGGGTCCGCATCACCATCAGGTATCGCCCGGCTTGGGACATTCGTGGCAGCCGGGATGGCGGAGGGAACGCCACACCGAGCGTACGCGCGTGAGAACCCGATCCGGCGGCGTTCGGACGCCGGATGTGAACAGCGCCCCGTCGCCTGGGTCGACCGCACAGGACGGCCGACAAGCGCGGACAGGCTCCGAGGCGGGCGCTTCCCGGCAATCGGCACGATATCTGGACAGACACGTCCGATCCGTATCGCTGCGCCGCAAACCGTCGCTTGACTCAGGGGCGGCAGACGGTCTCATTGCCCCGATTAGAACGATAATGCTTTGATCCTGGCTACAGCCGGGAGACCAGGGCAGGGCGCCTGCGGCCCTCACGCCGACGCACGGAGTTCATGAACTTGGCGAACACATCAGCCGCCGCGCCCGTGGCCCACGGGCAGGATACACACGGGCAGGGCACGCACGGGCCGGAGGGTAGCCGGCGCGACTTCCTGTTCCTGGCAACGGGCGCCGCGCTCGCCGTCGGGGCCGGCTCCGTCGTCTGGCCGCTGATCTCGTCGATGGCGCCCGACGCCGACACCATCGCGGCCGGCGCACCGATCGAGGTCGACCTGACGCCGATTCAGGACGGGCAGATCGTCAACGTCTTCTGGCGCGGCAAGCTGATCTTCGTGCGCAAGCTGACCGCGAAGGAATTGACCGATATGAAGGCGGTCCCGCTCTCGGCGATGATCGACCCGGCCGCCTTCACGACCCGTGTCAAGAACGGGCACGACCAATGGTTGGTCGTGTACGGCAATTGCACGCATCTCGGCTGCGTGCCGATCGGCCACCAGGGTAATTTCGAGGGCTGGGCTTGCCCCTGCCACGGTTCGCAGTTCGACGCGGTGGGTCGCGTGCGCCATGGACCGGCGCCGATCAACCTGCCCATCCCGCCCTACGCCTTCCAGACGGATGCCAAGATCCGGATCGGCGAAGGCGGCAAGGAAGCGGCCTGAGGAGGACGGAAGCATGAGCGGTACGGCCAGCACCTACGTCCCGAAGAGCCGCGTAGCCAAATGGTTCGAGGCGCGTCTGCCCATCGCCGGGCTGGTGCACTCGTCCTTCATCGCCTACCCGGTTCCGCGGAACCTCAACTACTTCTGGACCTTCGGCGCGATTCTCGCCGCCTTCCTAGGGATCCAGATCATCACCGGCGTCTGGCTGGCGATGCACTATGAGCCTTCCGCGACGGGCGCCTTCAACTCCGTCGAGAAGATCATGCGCGACGTGAACTACGGGTGGCTGCTGCGCTACGCGCACGCCAACGGCGCGTCGATGTTCTTCGTCGCGGTCTACGTCCACATGTTCCGGGCGCTGTATTACGGGTCCTACAAGGCCCCCCGCGAGGTGCTCTACATCCTCGGCGTCGTCATCTACCTGCTGATGATGGCCACGGCCTTCCTGGGCTACACGCTGCCCTGGGGCCAGATGAGCTTCTGGGGTGCCACCGTCATCACCAACATCCTGGCGGCGATCCCGGTGGTCGGCGACACGATCCAGACCCTGCTCTGGGGCGGCTACTCGGTCGGCAACCCGACGGTGAACCGCTTCTTCTCGCTGCATTATCTCCTGCCCTGGATGATCGCCGGCGTCGTCGTGCTCCACGTCTGGGCGCTGCACGTCACTGGTCAGAACAACCCGGCCGGGATCCCGATCAAATCGGGCAAGGACACGGTGCCGTTCACCCCCTACGCGACGGTCAAGGATGTGTTCGCGACCTGCGTGTTCATGATCCTGTTCGCGTGGTTCCTGTTCTTCCAGCCGAACTTCCTCGGCCACGCCGACAACTACATCCCGGCGAACCCCGCCGTGACGCCCGCGCACATCGTGCCGGAATGGTACTTCCTGCCGTTCTACGCGATCCTGCGCGCAGTCCCGAGCAAGCTCGGCGGCGTCATCCTGATGTTCTCGGCGGTGCTCATCCTGGCTTTCGCGCCCTGGCTCGACACGTCGCGCATCCGCTCGTGCAACTATCGGCCGATCTACCGCCAGTTCTTCTGGGTGTTCATCGGAACGACCCTCCTGCTCGGCTGGCTCGGCTCGCAGCCTCCGGAGGGCGGCTACGTGATCGCGTCGCAGGTCTGCACGGCCTACTACTTCGCCCATTTTCTGATCGTCATGCCGCTCTGCGGCCTGTTCGAGACACCGAAGAAACTGCCGGGCTCGATCCTCGAGAGCGTGACCGGACCGGGCAAGCAGGTCAGCGGATCCGGCATGCCAGCAGGCGCCGCAGCCGCTCCGACCACCAAGGGCTGACGGGCTGACGACAGGACCATGAACATGACCCGCGTCCTCCCGATGACCGCCGCGGCCGCCCTTGCGGCCTTCCTGATCGGCGCCGTGCCGTCCTCCGCCGAGGAAGGCCATGGCGGCCCGATCCCGGCCCGCGTGAAATGGAGCTTCGCCGGCACGTTCGGCCGCTTCGACGCCGCGCAGCTGCAGCGCGGCTTCCAAGTCTACAAGGAAGTCTGCTCGGCCTGCCATTCGATGAAGCTGGTTTCCTTCAGGAACCTTGCGCAGGAGGGCGGACCCGACTTCACCGCCGGCCAGGTCCAGGCGCTCGCCGCGACCTATCAGGTCAAGGACGGGCCGAACGATGCCGGCGACATGTTCGACCGCCCCGGTCGCCCGGCCGACACGTTCCCGCCGCCCTTCCCGAACGATCAGGCCGCGGCGGCGGCAAACGGTGGCAAAGCGCCCCCGGACTTTTCGGTGATCGCCAAGGCGCGGACCTTCTCCCGCGGCTCGCTCTACTTCCTCACCGACTGGCTGCCGCTGATCGGCTACTCGGAGCAGGGCCCCGACTACATCCACGCGCTGCTCAACGGCTACGAAGAAGCGCCGAAGGATTTCACGGTTCCGGACGGCGGCCACTACAACAAGTACTATCCCGGCCACATCATCGCGATGCCGCCGCCCATTACCGACGGGCAGGTCACCTACCCGAAGGACGACAAGGGCCAGCCGGTGGCGCCCGAGACCGTCGATCAGTACGGCAAGGACGTCGCGGCCTTCCTGATGTGGTCGGCCGAGCCCCACATGATGGACCGCAAGGCCCTGGGCTTCCGGGTGATCCTGTTCCTGATCATCCTGTCGGGGCTGCTCTACTACGTGAAGAAAAAGATCTGGGCTGATGTCGGCGGCGAGGTCCACGGCCTCCAGCCGGAGCTGCACAAGGCGTATTGAGCCGACGCACCTGATCGATGATACCGGTGGGCCTCCCTTGTGGGGGCCCATCTTTTTTGGGCCGGGGCTCCATGCTACCGCTCGGCCACCGCGATGACCGGCCCTTCGACGACGCCTGTCCGCTCCGGCGCCTCAGAATGAGGTGGTGGTTGAGACGAGCGGTTCGTCGATGCGCCGCGCCATGACAGGGATTTAGGCATGACGGCAGCGGTACTCGGGGTTATGGGCGGCTCCGGCGTCTACGACCTGCCTGGGCTCGAAGATGTCCGCGAGGAACGTGTGGCCTCCCCCTGGGGCGAGCCTTCGGACGCGCTGCGCATTGGGCGGATCGGCGACACCAAGATCGTGTTCCTGGCCCGCCACGGCCGCGGCCATCGCTTCTCGCCCGCCGGGATCAACTACCGCGCCAACATCGACGCGATGAAGCGCGCCGGGGTCACCGATCTCGTCTCGCTTTCCGCCTGCGGCTCGTTCCGCGAGGAGCTGCCGCCGGGCCTGTTCGTGCTGGTCGATCAGTTCGTCGACCGCACCCATGGCCGTGCCAGCTCGTTCTTCGGCGACGGCTGCGTCGCCCACGTCTCGCTGGCCCATCCGGTCGGGCCCAGCCTCCAGTCACGCATTGCGTCAGCCGCCAAAACAGAGGAGATCGCCGTCCATCGCGGCGGTACCTACGTCTGCATGGACGGGCCGCAATTCTCCTCGCTCGCCGAATCCCGGGCCTACAAGGCGCAGGGCTTCGACGTGATCGGCATGACCAACATGCCCGAAGCCAAGCTCGCCCGCGAGGCCGAGATCACCTACGCGACGATCGCCATGGTGACCGATTTCGATTGCTGGCACCCCGGCCACGACGCCGTGGACGTGGCCGCCGTGGTGGCGGTGGCGCGCGCCAACGCCGATAAGGCAGCGCGGCTCGTCGCCCGGCTGGCGCGCGATTTCCCGGCCGAACGCGAGCCCTGTCCGGCGGGCTCGCACCGGGCACTGGACGGGGCGATCATGACGGCGCCGGCCGTCCGCGACCCCGCGCTGCTCGCCAAACTCGACGCCGTCGCAGGGCGGGTGCTGAATGGATAGGCAGCGGCCCTTTCCATTTCAGCGGGACTCCCTCTAGAAGGCGCGGGCGGCAACGGCCGCCCTGGACGCGAAATACGAAGACAAATGCGTAGCGCCACCATCACCCGGAAGACCGCGGAGACCGACATCGCGGTCACCGTCGCCCTCGATGGGACCGGCCGATCGACGATCGCCACCGGGATCGGCTTCCTCGACCACATGCTCGATCTGCTGGCGCGGCACGCCCTGTTCGACCTCGACGTGAAGGTGGACGGCGACCTGCACATCGATCAGCACCATTCCGCCGAGGATTGCGGCATCGCGCTCGGTCAGGCCTTCTCGAAGGCGCTCGGGGACAAGCGTGGGGTGACGCGCTATGCCGACATCCACCTGCCCATGGACGAGGCGCTGACCCGCGTTTGCGTCGACATTTCGGGTCGCCCGTTCCTGGTGTTCCGCACCGCCTTCAAGGTCGAGAAGATTGGGCAGTTCGACACCGAACTGGTGCGCGAATGGTTCCAGGCCTTCGCGATGAATGCCGGCCTGACCCTTCACGTTGAGACGCTGTACGGCGACAACGCCCACCACATCGCGGAGAGTTGCTTCAAGGGGCTGGCTCGAGCCTTGCGGAAGGCGGTGGCGATCGATCCGCGGGAGGAGGGGCGCGTTCCCTCCACGAAGGGCTCCCTGTAGAGCATCTTGTCGTCGCGCTTCCCGGCCGCCTCGATGGCGGTTCGAGAGCGCCGTTGTCGGAGTCCCGCGATGCGGATGTGCAGCTACACGCTCCACCTGCCCCCCGATGCGCGCCCGGGCGAATCGATTGGCCTCGATCGGGCCGTTCTGGTGCCGGACGGCTTCTCGTGGTCCGCCTTTGCGTTCACGGTGCTGTGGTTCCTCTACCACCGGCTGTGGATCGCGGCGCTGATCGTGCTGATCGGCCTGATCGCGCTCGCCGGCGGGGGGATCCTGCTCGGGCTGCCGACCGGCGGCGGCCTGATCGTCACGCTGCTCGCCGGATGGCTGGTCGGGCTCGAAGCGTCGAGCCTGCGCCGCTGGACCCTCGCCCGGCGGGGCTGGCCGGCGCGCGATGCCCTGATCGCCGCCACGTCCGAAGACGCCGAAGCGCGCGCGCTCAATCGGTGGCTGGGCGCAAGCCCGGCGGTGGCGCGCGCCCCCTTCCCAAGCGGCCCGAGCCGCCGGGGCGAGCCCGTGATCGGCCTGTTCCCTGCTCAAGAGGGCGCCCGGTGATACGGCGGACGACACGCGCATGAGTACCGAGACCGTCGCGATCATCGATTACGGATCGGGCAACCTCCACTCCGCCGCCAAGGCGTTCGAGCGTGCCGCCCGTGAGTCCGGGCGCGATGCACGGATCCGCCTGACGGCGGACCCGGAGGTGGTAGCCACAGCCGATCGCGTCGTCCTGCCCGGCGTGGGCGCTTACGCCGATTGCCGCCGCGGGCTCGACGCCGTGCCCGGCATGGTCGAAGCGATGACTCAGGTGGCTCACCGGGACGCGCGGCCGTTCCTCGGCATCTGCGTCGGGATGCAGCTCCTGGCGACCCGCGGGCTGGAATACACCACGACGCCGGGTCTCGGCTGGATCCCCGGCGATGTTGGCCCGATCAGGCCGTCGGATCCGGCGTTGAAGGTCCCCCACATGGGCTGGAACACCCTGCAGCCGGCCCGCGAGCACGCGCTGCTTGCCGGCATTCCCACCGGCGAGGACGGCCTGCACGCCTATTTCGTGCACAGCTATGCGCTGTCACCCGAAAGTCCCGACGACGTGGTTGCCCGCGCGGATTATGGCGGACCGATCACCGCCTTCGTCGCCCGCAACAACGTCGCCGGCACGCAATTCCACCCCGAGAAGAGCCAGCGGCTGGGCCTCGCGCTCATCGCGAATTTCTTGAACTGGCGGCCCTGACGGCGGCTCCGCCCCGGCAACAAGGATAGATGTACCCGTGATCCTCTACCCGGCGATCGACCTCAAAGAGGGACGCTGCGTCCGCCTCATCCAGGGCGACATGGCCCAGGCCAAGGTGTTCGGCGACGATCCAGCTGCGCAGGCCGCGATCTTCGAAGGGCAGGGCTTTCCCTGGCTCCACGTGGTCGATCTCGACGGGGCATTCGCGGGCGCTCCGCGCAACGCGGCGGCGGTGGACGCGATTCTGGAACGCGTCACCATCCCGGTGCAGCTCGGCGGCGGCATCCGCGAGATGAAGACTCTGGAGGGCTGGCTCGCCAAGGGCGTGTCGCGGGTGATCATCGGCACCGCGGCGGTGCGCGATCCTGAATTCGTCCGTGAGGCCGCCCGCCAACATCCGGGGAAGATCGCGGTCGGCATTGATGCCAAGGACGGGCGCGTCGCCGTCGAGGGCTGGGCGCAGACCTCCAGCATGACCGCCGAAGAACTCGGCCGCCGCTTCGAAGACGCGGGCGTCGCGGCGCTCATCTACACGGACATCGCCCGGGACGGGATCCTGAAGGGCCTCAACGTCGAGATGACCCTGGCGCTGGCGCAGGCCGTGCGCATCCCGGTGATCGCCTCCGGCGGCCTCGCGTCGATCGACGACGTGCATCGCCTTCTCCAGCCGGATTGCGCGCTGATCGCCGGCGCCATCACGGGGCGGGCGCTCTATGACGGGCGGATCGATCCGCAAGCGGCGCTGGCGGCGATCGCTGCGGCACGCGGTCCGGCTTCGTGATAGAGGAAGCACAGCGAGGGCGCCGATACCGGAGGCTTCGATGACTGCATTGAAGACCTGGCCCGCGCCGGCCGGAACGGCCTACGCGGACGATTTCTACACCTGGACCCAGGAGCAGGGCGCGCGTTTGCGGGCCGGGGATGTCTCAGAGTTCGACCGCGAAAATCTTGCCGAGGAGATCGAGAGCTTGGGCAGGAGCCAGTTCGCCAGCTTGGTGAGCGCCTTGCGCGTGGTGCTGCTGCATATGCTGAAGGTCGATCATCAGCCTTCCAAACGGACACGAAGCTGGTTGATCTCGGTTGCGACGCATCGCATCCATATCGCGGACGAGTTAGACGATAGCCCTGGGTTGAAGAGCCGCCTCGTCGAAGCAATCGGCAAGGCTTATCGCCTCGCGCGCCTCGCGGCGGCGCAGGAGATGGGGCTCGCGGTCGGGAGCTTCCCAGAGACCTGCCCTTACACCTATCAGGACATCACGGATCGCCCCTTTGCGATCGATCCCGAATCCTGAAGCGAACGGACGAGCCCCTTTTGCTCAAGACCCGCATCATCCCCTGCCTCGATGTGAAGGACGGGCGCGTCGTGAAGGGCGTGCGCTTTGAGGGCCTGCGCGATGCCGGCGACCCGGTCGAGGCCGCCAAGGTCTACGACGCGGCCGGCGCCGACGAGCTGTGCTTCCTCGACATCACCGCGAGCCGCGAAGCCCGCGGCACGCTGCTCGGCATCGTCAGCCGAACCGCAGAGGCCTGCTTCATGCCGCTGACCGTGGGTGGCGGGGTGCGCACCGTCGAGGATGTTCGTGCGCTCCTGCTCGCCGGGGCCGACAAGGTCGCGATCAACACCGCGGCCGTGAAGGATCCGGACCTCGTCGCCCGCGCGGCGGAGAAGTTCGGCGCCCAGTGCATCGTGGTGGCGATCGACGCCAAGCGCGTCTCGCCGCCCGGGGCGCCCGCGTCCTGGGAAATCTTTACCCATGGCGGCCGCGATCCGACGGGGATCGATGCCGTCGCCTTCGCCCGATTGGTCGCCGGGAAGGGCGCGGGTGAATTGCTGGTCACCTCCATGGACAAGGACGGGACACGCTCCGGCTACGATCTCGCCCTCACACGGGCGATCAGCGACGCGGTCTCTGTGCCGGTCATCGCCTCCGGCGGCGTCGGCGGCCTCGACGATCTCGTGGCCGGCGTGGCCGAGGGCGGGGCGAGCGCGGTGCTGGCGGCCTCCATCTTCCATTTCGGACAGGCGAGCGTCGCCGAGGCCAAGGCCCATATGGCGGCGGCCGGCCTTGCCATGCGTCTCGATGGTCCGGCCTCATCCGCGAGGACGCCCCTGTGAGCAGCTACCTTCTGGCGAACGCCAACCTCCTCGACCCGGCGACGGGACGGAAGACCCCCGGTGCGGTCCTGGTGCGGGACGGCCGGATCGCCGACATCGTCGGCGGCGCAGCTCCGGGCACGCCGGACTGCGCAAAGCGCATCGACTGCGCCGGCCGAGTCCTGACACCCGGCCTTATCGACATGCGCGCCTTCGTGGGCGAACCCGGGGCCGAGCATCGCGAGACCCTGGCCTCGGCGAGCGCCGCCGCTGCCGCGGGGGGCGTGACCACCCTGGTCTGCATGCCGGACACCAACCCGGTGATCGACGGGCCGGCCATCGTCGATTTCGTGCTGCGCAGGGCCCGCGACACGGCGAGCGTCAACGTCCTGCCGGCCGCCGCGATCACCAAGGGGCTCGCCGGCCGCGAGATGACCGAGTTCGGCCTCCTCAAGGAGGCCGGCGCCGTGGCGTTCACGGACGGCCTGCATGCGGTCGCCAACGCCCAGGTGATGCGGCGCGCCTTGACCTACGCCCGGGACTTCGACGCCCTGGTGATGCAGCATGTCGAGGATGCGGATCTCGTCGCCGAAGGCGTGATGAACGAGGGCGAACTGGCCTCCCGCCTCGGGCTGATGGGCATCCCCCGCGAGGCCGAGACCGTTATGCTGGAGCGCGACATCCGCCTCGTGCGGCTGACCGGCGCCCGCTACCACGCCGCCATGATCTCCTGTGCCGATTCGGTGGAGATCGTCCGCCGGGCCAAGCAGGATGGCTTGCCGGTGACCTGCGGGGTGTCGGTGAATAACCTCGTGCTGAACGAGAACGACATCGGCCATTACCGCACCTTTTGCCGACTCTCGCCGCCGCTGCGCGACGAGGCCGACCGGCACGCGATCGTCCAGGCTTTGGGCGAGGGCGTGATCGACGTGGTCGTGTCCGATCACAACCCGCAGGACGTGGAGACCAAGCGCCTGCCCTTCGCGGAAGCCGCGGACGGCGCCCTCGGGATCGAGACCCTGCTGGGTGCGGCCCTGCGCCTCGTTCACACCGGCGACCTCGATCTGGCCAAGCTCGTCGCCGCGCTGACGGTGAACCCGGCCCGGATCCTCGGGCGCGAAGCCGGCCGGCTCGCAGTTGGTGCGCCGGCCGATCTTGTGCTGATCGACCCCGATCTGCCCTATGTTCTCGACAAACGGCGGTTGAAGTCGCGTTCGAAGAACTCGCCGTTCGACGAGGCGCGCCTCCAGGGTGCTGCGGTGCTCACGCTGGTCGGCGGAGCGATCGTCCACGCGGCCGACGATTTGGCAGCGGCGGCCTGATGCCCCCGGATCTTACGACCTGGGCCGCGCTGGGCGGGCTCGTCATCGGATACGCGCTGGGCTCGATCCCGTTCGGCCTGATCCTGACGCGCTTCGCCGGACTCGGCGACGTGCGGTCGATCGGATCGGGCAATATCGGCGCCACCAACGTCCTGCGCACCGGCCGAAAGGGGCTGGCGGCCGCGACCCTGGTGGGTGACGCCCTGAAGGGGACCGCGGCGGTCCTGATCGCCGGGCAGTTGGGGGAGGGGCCCGCGCTCGCCGCAGGTCTTGGGGCGTTCCTCGGCCATTGTTTCCCCGTCTGGCTCGGCTTCAAGGGCGGCAAGGGCGTCGCCGTCTTCATCGGCGTGCTCCTCGCTTTCTCCCTGCCGGCCCTCGGAATCTTCGCGTTGATCTGGCTCGGTCTCGCCTTCGCGCTGAAGTATTCGTCGCTTGCGGCGCTCGTCGCCTCGGCCGCGACGCCCCTGGCGTTGTGGGCCCTCGGCGCGCCGGCGCAAGCTGTGCTGTTCCTGCTGCTGGGCGTGCTGCTATGGTGGAAGCACGCGCCCAACATCCGCCGGCTGGCCTCCGGCACCGAGGGGCGCATCGGCCAGAAGGGCTGAGCGCACGGACGGGATGCGCGGTCCTCGGGGGATCGCATGCAGCTCACCGATGCCCAGCGTCTCGATTGGCTGCGCCTGATCCGCACCGAGGGCGTCGGGCCGCGCACCTTTCGCACCCTGATCAACCGCTTCGGCGGGGCGGCCGCCGCCCTTGAGGCGATCTCTGATCTCGGCCGGCGGCAGGGCAAGAGGCTGGAGCCGCCGACCCGGGCGCAGGCCGAGGACGAGATCGCGGCGCTGGCCCGCCTTAACGGCAGGCTGATCGCCACCGGCGAGGCGGATTTTCCGCGTCTCCTCCAGCAAACCGACGCGGCGCCGCCGCTCCTCGCGCTCCGGGGCGCCGCGATCCTGAACCGTCCGGCGGTAGCGCTGGTCGGCTCGCGCAATGCCTCGACGGCCGGGCTCGCCTTCACGGAGCGACTGGCCCGGGGCCTCGGCGAGGCCGGCCTGACCGTGGTCTCGGGGCTGGCCCGGGGCATCGACGCACGGGCCCACAAGGCGAGCCTCTCGACCGGCACCGTCGCGGTGATGGCCGGCGGTCAGGACCGGATCTATCCCGCCAATCACGGCGCCCTGGTCGACGCGATCCTGGGGGAGGGCGGCGCGGTGCTCGCCGAGATGCCGATGGGCTGGGTTCCGCGCGGGCGCGACTTTCCGCGGCGCAACCGCATCATCTCGGGCCTGTCGTACGGCACCGTGGTGGTCGAGGCGGCGCGCCGCTCCGGCTCGCTGATCACCGCGCGCTACGCGCTTGAGCAGAACCGCGAGGTCTTTGCGGTCCCCGGCTCGCCGCTGGATCCGCGGGCGGAGGGCACCAACGATCTGATCCGCCAGGGAGCGGCGCTCGTCTCCGAGGCGTCGCATGTCCTTGAGGTGCTCGGACCGATCATCGAGCGCGGCCCGGATGCGGACGCCGCCCCGGCGCGGGACCGGCCGGATCTCCGCGAGCAGCCGGACTTCTGGGATGAGATCGACCTCGACGGGTCGATCCCGCAGGATTTTGGCGCTGCGGACATAGGCAACCCGCCGGAGAGAGCCGTTTCGGACGAAATGGACGAGGAGCCCGGGCCGGACGACGACCGAGCCCGCATCGTCGCGTTGCTCGGACCGAGCCCCATCGGCACCGACGAGCTGGCGCGCAGCGCCGGCATCGGGATCCGGGTCGTCCAGACCGTCCTGCTGGAGCTGGAACTCGACGGGCGGATCGAGCGCCACGGCAGCGGCGCGGTCTCGCTGCTCAGCCGCTGAACGGGTCCGCGTCGGCCTCCGCGTCGGCGTCGACGTCGGCGAGGTGGCGCATCACATCGAGGCAGCCCTGGAGGATGTAGGCAGCGGCAAGCTTGTCCACGAGTTCGCCGCGCCGGGCCCGGGAGGCGTCCGCCTCGATCAGCGCCCGGGTCACCACCGCGGTCGACAGGCGCTCGTCGAAAAACACGTGGGGCAGGGGCAGGATCGGCGCGAGGTTGCGCACGAACGCTCGGGTCGATTGCACCCGCGGGCCTTCGCTGCCGTCCATGTTGAGCGGCAGGCCGACCACGAGGCCGCCGACCGCGTGCTGGCGGCACAGGGCCGCGAGGCGCTGCGCGTCCGGCGTGAACTTCACCCGGCGGATCGTCTCCAGCGGCGTCGCGATCTGGCGGCCGAGATCGGACAGCGCGAGACCAATCGTCTTGGTGCCGAGATCGATGCCGATCAGCCGCGCCCCGCCGCGTGAAGCGCTCGCGAAGGCGCGGATCGCGTCGTGATTCATGGGTCCGCCTGTGTGCTGCGTGCCAGCGTGGCCTCAGCAACGCCCTCGAATCGCGCGGGCAGCGGCTCGAAGCCCGGCCCGAGCACCAGGGCGGCTGAGGGCGCGGTGACTTGCGTGAAGAAGTCGTCCAGGCTCTCCCCGCCGAACCGGATCGTCTCGAGATCGGGGGCGAGCAGCCAGATATCGTATTCCGGGCCGCTTCCGGACACGTCCCAAAACAGAAGCCCGCCATCCTCGCCCCGGCCGAAGAAACAGGCCCGTTCGACGATGGCCGGATCGCCGCCCTCGACGTCGAACCGGTGCGATTCGGCCCCGTCCTCCAGCATCCCGATGGTGGCCCCGACGCTGTGGGCGATGATGCCGGCCTGCGTGATCAGATCAACGGCTTCGTAGGGGCCCGGAACCGCGATCCTGAACTGGTCACCTCCGAGGCCGACGCCGCACGTCCGGCAGAAGCTGCGGTAGGAGGCCGGTAAGGCGAAGCCGAGTTCCGCCGCGGCACGGTCGAGCTCCGTCTCACCCGGCGTGAAGCCCGGGGACAGGCTGGTGAAGATCCGCTCCCACATCGATCCCGGTCTCTCATCCACAGGCTTGCCGCTCTCCGTAGATCGCCCCGGATGCACACGGAGCGGTTCACGATTAGGTAGGTAAACACTTCGTTAAACCATCATGCGTGTTCCTGCCGTGTCGACACTTGGCCAGCCCACCCGTTTTGAGCCTCTCGGCTCGCCGCTGGCGATGCCGCGGCGGCATCGCCTGATGCTGCTGCTGGCCTTCGAGATCCTGGTCTTGGGCTTTGCCCAAGCCATGGTCCAGCCGGTTCGGCAGACCGGAATCACCATCGAGATGTCGGTTACGCCGCACCACGTGGTGACCTGACCCCAGGCATGCCGACCCGATCCTGAAGGCGGTCAGACGCCCGACTTTCCACACCGCGCGTTGCGGCGCGTCGAACGCCGATGCTATAGCCCGGCCGATCGCGGGAGGCTGCTCCCGGACAGGGACGAACGGGACGGCATGTCGGTCGACGAGAGGACGGTTCGGCGGATCGCGCATCTGGCGCGCATCGCGGTCACCGACGAAGAGGTCGGGCCGCTGCAGGGTGAGCTGAACGCGATCCTCGCTTTCGTGGAGCAACTCGGGACCGTCGACGTGTCCGGCGTCGAGCCCATGACCTCCGTGACGCCGATGGCGATGAAGAAGCGCGAGGACGTGGTCACCGAGGGTGGCCGCGCCGCCGACGTGGTCGCCAACGCGCCCGAGACCGAGGACAATTACTTCCTGGTCCCGAAGGTGGTCGAGTAGGCTGGTCTCGGCGCCAACCGAGCGGACCGGATTTCTGATGGGCGCGCCGCGGCGCGCGGGGACGGGAACAGCGTGAATCCGAACGAACTCACCCTGGCCGAGGCGCGCGACGCCCTCAAGGCGAAGCGGCTCTCGGCCCGCGAGCTGACGCAGGCGCATCTCGACGCCATGGGCAAGGCCCGCGCGCTGAACGCCTATCTCCTCGAGACGCCGGACCGCGCCCTGGCGATGGCCGATGCGTCGGACCAGAAGCTCGCCGCGGGCGAGGGCCGGCCGCTGGAGGGCATCCCGCTCGGCATCAAGGACCTGTTCTGCACCGACGGCGTGACCACGACGGCGGGCTCCAAGATCCTGCAGACCTTCGATCCGCATTACGAATCGGCGGTCTCGGCCAATCTCTGGCGCGACGGCGCCGTGATGCTCGGCAAGCTGAACCTCGACGAATTCGCCATGGGCTCGTCGAACGAGACCAGCGCCTACGGCAACGTCGTCTCGCCCTGGCGGCGCACGGGCTCGGACGCGCAGATCGTGCCCGGCGGCTCCTCGGGCGGCTCGGCCGCCGCGGTCGCGGCGCGACTCTGCCTCGGCGCCACCGCCACCGACACAGGCGGTTCGATCCGCCAGCCCGCGGCCTTCACCGGCACGGTCGGGATCAAGCCGACTTACGGCCGTTGCTCGCGCTGGGGCACGGTGGCGTTCGCCTCGTCGCTGGATCAGGCCGGCCCGATCGCCCGAACGGTGCGCGACTGCGCGATCCTGCTCGGCTCGATGTCCGGCGCGGATGCCCGGGACACGACCTGTGCCGACATCGCGGTGCCCGACTTCGAGGCGGCGGTCACCCGCGGCGTGAAGGGCCTGACCATCGGCATCCCCAAGGAGTACCGGGTCGACGGCATGCCGGCCGAGATCCAGAAGCTCTGGGACGAGGGCGCGGCGTGGCTGAAGGCCGCCGGCGCAACGATCAAAGAGATCTCGCTGCCGCACACCTCCTACGCGCTACCGGCCTATTACATCGTCGCGCCGGCCGAGGCTTCCTCGAACCTCGCCCGCTACGACGGCGTCCGCTACGGCCTGCGGGTCCCCGGCAAGGACATCGCCGGGATGTACGAGAACACCCGCGCCGCCGGCTTCGGCCGCGAGGTGAAGCGCCGGATCATGATCGGCACCTACGTGCTCTCGGCCGGCTACTACGACGCCTATTACGTCCGCGCGCAGAAGATCCGCACGCTGATCAAGCGCGACTTCGAGCAGGCTTACGCCGACGGCGTCGATGCGATCCTCACCCCCGCGACACCGTCCGCCGCCTTCGGCATCGGCGAGAAGGCCTCGGCGGACCCGGTGGAGATGTACCTCAACGACGTGTTCACCGTGACGGTAAACATGGCCGGGCTTCCGGGCATCGCCGTGCCGGCGGGTCTCGACGGACAGGGGCTGCCGCTGGGTCTCCAGCTCATCGGGCGGCCCTTCGATGAAGAGACGCTGTTCGCGGTGGCTCAGGTCATCGAGGATTCGGCCGGGCGGACCCAATTGCCTGAGCCGTGGTGGGTATGACCGTCCCGTATTACCCCTGGACGGTCTGGATCTGGGCCGGGTTCGATCCGGCGCTGATCGTGGTGGCGGTCTATCTCGGCTGGACCGCCAGCCAGTTCGGCAAGGTGTTCATCGCGGCGATCGCGGCGCTCGGATTCTCGGTGCTGTTCTCCTACGCGGTGAGCGCGGCCGGGATCCCATGGCCGGCGCCCGTCACCCATGACGGGCCGACCTTCTTCCCGGTCCGGGCCGTAGCGGCTTTGCTCTGGGCAGTGGTGGGCTACGGCGCACGCCGGGCGTTCGGACGCCGCGCTTGATCTTTTCGCGCCGCCGCCCGTAAGTAACCGCACGACATTGACCCCGTTCGCGACCTCATCCTGAGGTGCCGGAGCGCAGCGGAGGCCTCGAAGGAGCCCTTCAGCCAGCCGCGCGATCCGTGGAGCCCTCCTTCGAGGCTGCTGCGCACCACCTCGGGATGAGGTCGCGGGTGGGAGGCCCCCACCACGCACCTCTCTCGGCCCGGACGACCATGAACGCACCCGTCGACCCCAAGAAGCTGATCAAGGGCGGCCTCCACGATTGGGAGGTGATCGTCGGCATGGAGGTTCATGCCCAGGTCTCCAGCCGGGCGAAGCTGTTCTCCGGCGCCTCCACCGAGTTCGGGGCCGAACCGAACGACCACGTCTCGCTGGTCGATGCCGCGATGCCCGGCATGCTGCCGGTGATCAACGCCGAATGCATCGCCCAGGCGGTGCGCACCGGTCTCGGCCTCAAGGCCCAGATCAATCTGCGCTCGGTGTTCGACCGGAAGAACTACTTCTACCCGGATCTGCCGCAGGGCTACCAGATCTCGCAGTACAAGGACCCGATCGTCGGCGAGGGCGAAGTGCTGGTCGACATGGCCGACGGCTCCTCGATCACCGTCGGCATCGAGCGCCTGCACCTGGAGCAGGATGCCGGCAAGTCGCTGCACGATCAGGACCCGACCCGCAGCTTCGTCGATCTCAACCGCTCGGGCGTGGCGCTGATGGAGATCGTCTCCCGGCCGGACCTGCGCTCGTCCGAAGAGGCGAAGGCCTACGTCACCAAGCTGCGCACGATCCTGCGCTATCTCGGCACCTGCGACGGCGACATGGAGAAGGGCTCGCTCCGCGCCGACGTGAACGTCTCGGTGCGCCTTCCCGGTGCGCCTTTGGGCACCCGCTGCGAGATCAAGAACGTCAACTCGATCCGCTTCATCGGGCAGGCGATCGAGACCGAGGCGCGCCGCCAGATCGCGATCCTGGAGGATGGCGGCACGATCGATCAGGAGACCCGCCTGTTCGATCCCGGCAAGGGCGAGACGCGCTCCATGCGCTCCAAGGAGGAGGCGCACGATTACCGCTACTTCCCCGATCCGGACCTGCTGCCGCTCGAATTCGACCAAGCCTTCGTCGACGGCCTGGCGGAGGGGTTGCCCGAGCTGCCGGACGCGAAGAAGGCGCGGTTCGTCGCGGATTACGGCCTCTCGCCCTACGATGCCGGCGTGCTGGTCGCCGAGCGGGCCTCGGCCGATTATTACGAGGCGGTCGCCAAAGGCCGGGACGGCAAGGCCGCGGCCAACTGGGTGATCAACGAGCTGTTCGGCCGCCTCAACAAGGAGGGCCTGTCGATCGAGGCGAGCCCGGTCTCGGCCGCCCAGCTCGGTGCGATCGTCGACCTGATCGGCGAGGACGTGATCTCGGGCAAGATCGCCAAGGATCTGTTCGAGATCGTCTGGACCGAGGGCGGCGACCCGCGCGCTTTGGTTGAGAGCCGCGGGATGAAGCAGGTGACCGACACCGGCGCCATCGAGGCGGCGATCGACCAGATCATCGCGGCCAATCCCGACAAGGTCGCCCAGGCCAAGGAGAAGCCGACGCTGCTCGGCTGGTTCGTCGGCCAGACCATGAAGGCCACGGGCGGCAAGGCCAATCCGGCCGCGGTGAACGCGCTCCTGAAGGCCAAGCTCGGGATCGCGTGAACGGTTCGCAGCGAGCGACCATCTCACCCATGACCTCATCCCCGGCTACTGCACGCGCGGCTCAAGAGAAGGGGGCAGGTGGGATCGTGGAGCACGCGGATCGGCCGGCGTAACCGCCGGCAACGCCGCACGCGCGTAAGACCGCCTTTGATGAACGCGGCGCGGGTCCCCTCTCCCGCACGGGAGAGGGACAGGGTGAGGGATGAGAACTGCCCGAAAGAGGGACATCCTGTCGGCGCATCGATGACGCGCCCTATCCTGAGAGTTCTCGACCCTCACCCCAGCCCTCTCCCGCACGGGAGAGGGGGCAGGTCGCGCCGATGGAGCGCGTCGGCCTCCGTAAATCGAGCGGCAGGCCATGGTCCGGGCGGGAGCCCGTCTCGTCCTCCGCCACGACAAATTCCCGCCGCGGCGCTGCCGGGCAGGTGAGGGTGTTCCGATCCTCTAGAGAAACCGCGGCGGTACGGCTCGAGTTGGGGCTTTTCGCGCATTCGAAGGCGTGCCGTATCGGCCGCTTCTGCGCCCCTGGAGCCGCTTCCGTCCGGCTGTTCGTCTGGTGCCGCTAGGCCCGGGCCGAACCTGTCCCGAAACCGTCTATGCGGCGTTCCGCTGCGGTGGAGTCATCCCTGTCTCCTCCAGTTTCAGCCAATCGCAACCGTTTCGAAACCCGATCTCCTCAAGGTTTCCGGCCGATCCGTGCCTGCAATCGCGAAGCACACAGTGAGACTGCGCCCGTCATTGCAGTCGGTCAACTGCAAATATGCCGATGGAATGCTTTTTCCCGACCGCCAGCGCCATGCCGCAATGCATCGCGAAGCGGCGCAACCACTTAGATCGATCTTACGGCAGCGCAGAAACTTCAATGGTGCCCCAACTAATCGGCGACTTTTAAATTGGACTGACCGGCAAGCCGGTGCCCCGATCGGAGGATGCGTTCGTATCGCGTGTGGGTCGACGCTATAGGCCTTCCGGCGGCTTGCCAGTCAGCGACTCCACTCAAACGGTCAGGGACACGCCCCGCATTCTTACTTCCGCTGAGACGACACAGCGAACTGAAATCAAGTCACATCCGACGTATCGTCAGCGCCGGTCGGCCTCGACGGTGGGCGTCTGCGTCAGGGCGGAAACGCGCTCGCGCAGATCCATGAACCACGTCGGCGCCGGCGCGCGGCCGCCATTGACCACGACGGTCGCCGTCATGCCGGCGATCAGCGGGATCTCCGGCGGAACGTGCTCGATGCGGATCCGGACCGGCACGCGCTGCGCCAGCCGCACCCAGGTGTAGACCGGGTTCACGTCCGGCAGGCCCTGCGTGCTGGAAGCGGCGTTCGCCGTCGAGATGCCGAGGGTGATGCTGGACACCGTGCCGGTGAGGCGCGGGTCGAAGCCCATCAGTTTGACGTCGGCCCGGTCGCCGACATGAATGTTGGGCATCTTCGTCTCTTCGAAGTAGCCGTCGATCCAGTAGGAATCGGTGTCGACCACATTGATGTTCGACGTTCCGGTCCGGGCATAATCGCCCACGCGCATCAGCAGGTTGGTGACGCGGCCGTTGACGGTGGATTTCACCTGCGTGCGTTCGAGGTTGATCTTGGCCTGCCGGAGCTGCGCCTGCGCGCTCTCCAGGGCGGCCTCGGCGATCTTGGCCTGACCGGCAAATTGCTGCTTCTCCTCGACCGAGGTCGAAACCGTGGTGAGGGCCTGCCGCCGGGCCGACTGGGCGTTCTTGACCTGTAGATCGGCCTCGCGGTTCTTCACCTCGGCATCGGCCGAGGTCACGTTGACCTCGAAATCGACCGGGTCGATCACGTAGAGCACGTCGCCCTTGTGTACGTTCTGGTTGTCATGGACGCGCACATCCACGATTTGCCCGGCAACCTGCGGGGCGATGTTGGCGACCTGCACCCGCACCGTCCCGTCGCGCGTCCAGGGTGCAGCGACGTAGAATTCCCAGACATAGGCGGCCGCCACGAAGGCGACGAGCAGGATCACGCCCGTGGCGGCCAAGCGGAAGACCTTGGCGGCCCGGCCCCGGCGCGGAACAATCGGCAAAAGATCGTTGTGATCCGTCGTACCCGCGCGGGCGGCGGGCTTGGGATCGTCCTCGTCGGCGGTCGTTTCGGGCATCAGATCAACGCGATGAGCAGGGCGAGGACACAGACGTAGATGCCGGCCTCGGCGAGCGGGGCATTGGCAACATAGCGGCTGAAGCGGATGCGGGCGAAGACCCAGCGCAGAATCAGGAGGATGACGAAGGCCGCCAGGGCGTAGGCGACGAATGAGGAGATCAGCACCCCACCGATGTGAATGTCTTCAATCATGTTCGCGCGCGATCAACCTGTCCGCTTGAGGGGCGACACGGCTCCGACGCCGATGCGCCGAAGGAACCTGCGGTGTCGGGCGATGGTACGCGCCGCGGTGAGGAGATCGCTGGCGGCCCGCGCCGTCGTGAGGCGCACGCGCCGGTCCTGCCGCGAGGCCGCGCGGATCAGATCGCCAGCGGAGGCTTCCAAAGCGCGATCGTCCGCGGTGGCCAGCCCGGCCCGGGCGCGCAGGATCGCGTCGCGCAGGGCCGTCGTCGACCAGAGCCGTCGCAACTCGGCATGGCCGCGGGCGGCCGCCGCCTCCAGCCGGGCCACGGCGAAGGCGTGCGAGAGGCTCGCCTGCCGCACGGCGCCGCTCCCCGAGCTGTAGGCGGCGAACTGGAACAGGCGGTCGGCATTCAGGCTGGTCCGCGTCGTGGCATCGCCGCCCTCGCCGAGGAGGGCGTTCGCCAGCGCGCGGCGGGCGGATTCGAGCGCGAAGACCCGCTTCTGCGCCGACGTCACCGGGATGATAAGGCGGACGACGATCGACAGGATGGTTGCAGCGACCACGACCAGGAACGCGTTCAGCAGAAAGGTCTCCGCGTCATAGGTCTGGGGGTTCGCGGGTCCAAGCAGGACCGGGAAGAACACGATCACGATGAAGCCGATGCCGAAGGTCTTCGGGTTCAGTGACAGGAAGCAGCCGAAGAAGATCACCGGCGCCATCACCATGGCGAGCATCGGAAAGCCCTGGACGCCGGTGAGGAAGACGAAGCGCGCGATGCCCGCGAAGGTCGCCGCGAGAATCATCCCGATCACGACACCGGTGGCGAACTTTTTCGGGTCCGGCGTCACCGAGGACAGGGAAGCGGTCGCCGCCACTTGGACGAGCGCGAAGGAAGCCTGCGGCAGGCCGAGCGCCACGAAGGTTGCGGCGGTGGCGGCGAAGCCCAAGGCGACCCGGAGCGCGCCGCGCAGGGCGACGGGAAAATCCCGGTGGGTCGGCAGGCTGGCATCGCGCAGAGGCTGGTGGCCATCCGCCACGGCCCCGATGCCGTCCTGCGCGAAGGTCGCCGCGCAGACGAAATCCAGGGCGCGCTGAAGCATTACCACCTCGTCGAGGGGTCTTTGACCGTCCCGGACGGCCTCATCTACGAGATCGCGCAGGCGCTCATCGTCGCGGTCGAGGCTATCGGGATCGGGCGCATCGGCGACTCGGCGGCAGATCGCCAGCGCCTCGGCGACCGCTGGGCTCGGGTTCCGCAGATTCGCGCTGGCCGCCGCCACAGTCCGGATCGAGGCCGCCATCACGTACAGCGCGGCGATGCAGCTGCGCGCGCCGGCAGCCCGGAAGGGGCCGTCGTCGAGTTCCCCCGCGATGGCGCTGGCATCGGCCCGCATCGGCGCGATCGTCCGGATCAGCGCGGCGGTGCGCGCGGCACCGAGATCGCCTTGCGCCAGGGATTCACGGGCGTAGGCGCGCGTCCCGTCCCAGGCCTTGCGGAGCTGCGGCAGCAGGGTCCGCCACGTGCTCGGGGAGGCGAGGGCATCGTTGATGAAGGTGATCGCCACGATACCGAGGACGATCACGGCGACGCGCGAGACGGCGGCATCGAAGGCCCCCTGAGGATCGTCGATCTGTCCCAGCGCAATGATCGCAACCGTGTAGCCCGACAGCATCGCCCCATAGGCGCGGGTATCCTGGAGATACTGCGCCACGAACACGCACAGGCCGAGCCAGACCGTGACGCTGGTGAACAGCAGGACCCGGTCCTGCCCGAACAGCGCGACGACGACGATCGACACCACCGCACCGATCAGCGTGCCGAGCAGGCGATAAACGGCCTTGGAGATGGCCTGCCCGCGCTTCGGCTGGGCCAGGATCGCCACGCAGGTGGCGGCCGAGGAGGCGCTGTCGAGCTGCAGCCAGAAGGCCGCCGCCAGCGCCAGCATCATGGCGATCCAGACGCGCAGGGCGAAGGCCCAGGCCGCGGGCTTGGGCACCCAGGCGTCGAGAAACCCGATCACCCGATCGATCGGCGAGACCGGACCCACGCCGGTGGCCGACGACTCAGCCATGCCGGGGCCGGCCCGGCACAGCCCCGCGGCTTCGGTTCGACAGAACGGCGCGCGCCGATCCAGCCTCCGCTTCGACGGAAACGGCGCGCGGCATCCACCGGGGCAGGCCTTCGTGCGTCACAATTCGTACCCCGGTGGTCCGCAGCTCCGGCGTTAGGAACGAATGAGACGCGTCGCAGTTCGCGCGCCTTAGGCCTTATCGCCGCCCTTCAGGCGCTTATTGCACTTGCTCCAGTATTGGGGCCACTTCGGACCCTGCGCGGCCTTCTGCGCGTCGGTGAGCGCGCGCCACTCGGAGCCACACGTCTTCTGGCGGGTGCGCGCGGCGGTCTGGCCGGGCGTCAGCTCCTTGGTAGCCGGGGTGCCCGGTGCGGTGGCCGGCGCCTCGGCGGCGGCCGGAGGTTTTGCGGGCGCATCCTTCGCCAGCAGCGTCTGGGCGGCGAGCAGCGGCACGGCAAGCCCCACGATCGTCACGAATCGGCTGATCATCGTCTCGGTCCCCCACGGCGCCATGGCGACGCCCCGGTCGCCTATCTCGCCGCGCCCGCGTGGGGTCGGCAAGGGTCGACCGGACGCTGCCAACAGGCAGTGCATCACAGCGCGGATCTTGAACCGCCAGCCGCTCCTGCCGTTGAGCCCTTGAGCGCGACGGGGAAATCGTCTTCATTGCCGGGATTGTCCGAACCCGGCAGTGGGGGCGCCGCGCCGCGGCGATACGGTCGAGGAGCAGGCAGAGCATGGCAGCGGTTTCCGGGCGGCCGATCGACGTCCATACCTGGAGCACGCCGAACGGCTGGAAGATTCCGATCATGCTGGAGGAGTGCGGGCTCCCGTACAGGATCGTCCCGGTCGACATCGGCAAGAACGAGCAGTTCGCGCCGGATTTCCTGGCGCTCTCGCCCAACAATAAGATTCCGGCGATCGTCGATCCCGACGGACCGGGCGGCGAGCCGATCTCTGTGTTCGAATCGGGCGCCATCCTGCAGTATCTCGGGCGCAAGACCGGTCAGCTCTATCCTACCGACGAGCGCGCCCGCGTTCTCGTGGACGAATGGCTGTTCTGGCAGGTCGCGGGCTTCGGGCCGATGCTCGGGCAGACCCACCATTTCAAGATTTACGCGCCCGAGAAAGTGCCGTACGCGATCGAACGCTTCACCGCCGAGGCGAAGCGCCTGTACGGCGTGCTGGAGCGCCGCCTCGAGGGTCGGGCCTATCTGGCCGACGATTACTCGATCGCCGACATCGCGACGTTCACCTGGGCCAAGCTCAACTTCAAGCAGGGTGTCGCCATCGAAACCCTGCCGAACGTGGGGCGCTGGCTGGAGAGCATGCTGGCGAGGCCGGCGGTCCAGCGCGGCCTCGCGGCGATCTGACGAACCGTTTCAGCCGTCAGTTCTTGTTGGCGGCCTGCTGATTGACGTCCGGCACCCGCGTCCAGGTCTGGGAGCCGCACAGGATCTTGAGCATGCAGCCGGAGACGCTGAGCTCGGCCTCGCTCTCCCGCTCGAGGCTGACAGTGTAGATCTTGCCCTCCTCAATATTGTAGATCTCGCCGGAGAATTTTTCCTCGTCGGGCTTCAACCCGTCGATCAGCTGTAGGCCCATGACCGGGCGGCTGCGCTTCTTCGGATCGGGGTTCTTGAGGTCGGTGCGCGGCGCGCCGGACTCGGTGGTCGGCAGCTTGAGCCACACGACCTTGCCGCAGACCAGCTTCTGGCCTGGGCCGCACCGGTCGATCCGGATCTTGGCGCGGCCATCGCCGGTCAGCCACGTGCCGGAGGGATCCTTGCCGGTGTCTGCGGTGGCGGCCGAGAGGCCGGTGAGGAGCAGGGCGGCGCTGAGAGCGATGCGCATGGTTCGTCTCCGTGAAGGGGGCGTCGCAGACGCCCGGGGGATGGACGAAGTCGATGGAGCGGGAGTGAGCCGTCGCAATCAGGCGAATTTTCGGCGGTGTTGCGGCGGAGCCACGGCCACGCTTGCGGGTCGGGTTCACCCGGCGCCGCTTGAGACCCTGCGGACCCACCGCTATAAGCCCGGCGCCGAAGCGAAATTTTCGCTCATGCGGCGCGGCCGGCATCCCGACGCGCCGTACGCCTTTTCCACAGACGGACCGGACGCATCATGGCCACCGAGCGCACCTTCTCGATCCTCAAGCCCGACGCCACGCGGCGGAACCTCACGGGCGCCGTCAACGCGGTGATCGAGGAGGCCGGCCTGCGCATCGTCGGCCAGCGCCGCATTCGCATGAGCCAGGCCCAGGCCGAGACATTCTACGAGGTGCACAAGGAGCGCCCGTTCTTCGGTGAGCTCACCAGCTTCATGACCTCCGGCCCGGTGGTGGTCCAGGTTCTGGAAGGCGAGAACGCCGTGGCGAAGTACCGTGAGGTCATGGGCGCGACGAACCCCGCCCAGGCCGCCGATGGCACGATCCGCAAGAAGTTCGCGGAATCGGTCGGTGAGAACACCGTCCACGGTTCGGACAGCGCCGAGAACGCCAAGCTCGAGATCGCGCAGTTCTTCCAGGATTCCGACATCGTCGGCTGATCCTCAAGGCGGTGGCGGGCCGGGCACACCGGGCCGCCATCGTTCCCCCGCGCGCTTCGGGGTGCAGTGAATGCCGCCCTGTGTGTCCGGCCCGCCATTGACGGACGGGAGCCTGGAGGCGTCCAACGGCCGAGCTTGATCAATTTCAGCCCTGGACTAGGACCCCCATGACGATGCGCCGCCTGCCCCTGCTGATCGCGACCGGTCTCATCGCCCTCGGCGCGACCGCCGCCCTCGCGGGCGGATCCTCGGCCCCGTTCCAGCAATACGAGCCGGACCCCGCGCTCAAGACCGCCACCAAGGCGAACCTCGAAGGGCGCGTGCGCCACGCCTGCACGATCGTCCAGGCCCGCCTGACCAGCGCCCCCGAGGCATCCCTGGAGCGTCCCTGCAGCTGCTACGCCCGGCAGACCCTGCGCAGCCTCGACGCCTCCGAGATCGAAGCCTATCGGGCGACCGGCTATTTCAACGATACCGCACGCGCCAAGGCGCTCTCGGCACTGGACAGCTGCAAGCTGCAGCGGCCGGTCTGAGGATCACCGGGGCGCCGCCCCGGACCCTGCCGAAGGGACTCGTCCCTTCGGAATCCCCTTATACGCTGAACAGGACGCCCTCCGGGGCCTCCTCGGCGACGATCACGCGATCCCCCTCCAGGCGGGCCCGCCCGCCCGCCACCAGGGCGAGCACCGCCGGATAAAGCCGCCGCTCCTGCACGATCACGCGGTCGGCGAGACTGTCGGGATCGTCGTCCTGACGGACCGGGATCGCGGCCTGGGCCAGGATCGGACCGGCATCGAGTTCCGGCACCACGAAATGGACGGTGCAGCCGTGCAGGCGCACGCCCGCGTCGAGCGCCTGACGGTGCGTGTGCGTGCCCTTGAACAGGGGCAGCAGCGACGGATGAATGTTGATCATCCGCCCCGCCCAGCCGGCGACGAAGCCCGGCGTCAGGATCCGCATGAAGCCCGCGAGGCAGACCAGCTCGACGGACGCGGCCCGGAGTTCGGCATCGAGCGCGGCATCGAAGCGGGCGCGATCCGGAAAGGCCGTGTGGTCGATGATCCCCGTCGGGATGCCGGCCTCGGCGGCCCGGGCGAGGCCCGCCGCATCGGGCCGGTTCGACAGGACCAGGACGATCTCGGCCGGATAGGCCGGGTCCCGCGCCGCTTCGAGCAGCGCCACCATGTTCGAGCCGCGCCCCGAGATCAGGACCGCGACCCGCATCTTCCCCGTGGTCGCCATCAGAGAGCGAGGCGCCCGCTGAAGGTCACCGCCTCGGGTCCCCGCGGCGTGATGCGGCCGAGGCGCACCGGGGTCTCGCCGGCCCGGGTCAGGGCCTCGTCGACATCGTCCACCGCGTCGGCAGCGGCGATCACCACCATGCCGATCCCGCAATTGAACGTGCGCAGCATCTCGGCTTCGGCGACGTCGCCCTCCCGGGCGAGCCAGCCGAACACCGGCGGCGGGGTCACGGCGTCGAGGTCGACGCTGATGCCGACATCGTCCGGCAGGACCCGGGGCAGGTTGTCGGGGAAGCCGCCGCCGGTGATGTGCGCGAGCGCGCGGATGCCGTCGGTGGCGCCGAGCGCCGCGAGCAGGGGCTTCACGTAGATCCGGGTCGGCGTCAGCAGCGCCTCGCCGAGGCTCATCTCCGGCGCGAAGGGCGCGGACGCGTCCCAGCCGAGACCGGTCTTGGCGACGATCCGGCGGACCAGCGAAAAGCCATTGGAATGCACCCCGGAGGAGGGCAGGCCGAGCACCACGTCGCCGGGGCGGATGCCCGGACGCGGCAGCAGGCTGCCCCGCTCGGCGGCGCCGACCGAGAACCCCGCGAGGTCGTAATCCGAACCGTCATAGAGGCCCGGCATTTCGGCGGTCTCGCCGCCGATCAGCGCGCACCCGGCCTGACGGCACCCCTCGGCGATACCGCGCACGATGTCGGCGCCGACCCCCGGCACCAGCTTGCCGGTGGCATAATAGTCGAGGAAGAACAGCGGCTCAGCGCCCTGCACGATGATGTCGTTGACGCACATCGCCACGAGGTCGATGCCGATCGTAGCGTGACGCCCGGTCTCGATCGCGATCTTGACCTTGGTGCCGACGCCGTCGTTGGCCGCCACCAGGATCGGATCGCGGAAACCCGCGGCCTTCAGGTCGAACAGGCCGCCGAAGCCGCCGATCTCGGCATCGGCCCCGGGGCGCCGGGTCGAGCGCACCAGCGGCTTGATCGTCTCGACCATGGCGTTGCCGGCGTCGATATCGACGCCCGCCGCCGCATAGGTCAGCCTCGTCGTCGGCTCTTTGCCGTCCCTGGCCGTCATGCCCGCGCCACCTCGGTGATTGATCGGCCCGCTCTAGCGGCTAACCGCGCGTTGCGCGAGTCGGCGCCGGGCCGCCCGACCATCGATCCGCTTGGAAGAACGGCCCTTGACCTGCGCCAGTGCGGGGTGATCCTGAGTGGGCATGCCTGAGAACGTACCACCGCGGCAGCTCGCCTTCGACCTGCCGCTCGATCCGCGCTACGGCCGTGAGGATTTCCTCGTGGGTCCGGCCAACGAGGCCGCCTACGCACTGATCGAGGCCTGGCCCAACTGGCCCGACAGCGTGCTGGTGCTGACCGGCCCATCCGGCAGCGGCAAGAGTCACCTGGCGGCGATCTGGGCCGAGCGCGCCCATGCCTGGACCGTTCAGGCCGGCGACATCAATGCGGATGCGGTCCAGCACCTCGTGTCCAACGGGGCGCTCGTGATCGAGGATATCGACCGGGCGCAGGACCGGGACGAGGCGGCGCTGTTCCACCTCCTGAACCGCGCCCGTGAACGCGGATGCCCGTTGCTGCTGACCAGCGGCACCGGGATCGATGCGCTCAATCTCGCCACGCCCGACCTGCGCTCGCGCCTGCGCCTCGCGCCGGGAATCGCGATTCGAGAGCCCGACGACGCCCTGCTGCGGGCCGTGCTGGTGAAACTGTTCGTGGACCGCCAACTCGTGGTCGATCTGAGCGTTATCGATTCGCTGGCCCTGCGGATCGACCGGTCCCTCGGGCGCGCCCGTGATGTCGTCGCCGAACTCGACCGGGATGCCCTGGGCCGCCAACGGCGGATCAGCCGCCCGCTCGCCCTCGCCGTGCTGCGGCGGATGGGCTTCGACGACGAGTCCGATCCGGACGGCTGATCCTGGAATCCCGGGTTCGTCACGAAACTGTCGTGATGGCTCGGGGTGGACGTTGTAGAACGCGCGCCTTCGCGCAAAGCCGTGATGAGGGACAGGGAACAGGAATGGATTCGACGCAGAAGCCCACGGAACGCGAAGCCGCCGACGAGGCCGCGGAACCCCGTCGGCATCCCGCGTCCCATCCGACCACCCGGCGCGCTCCGGCCGTCCGGCGAATGCCGGCGGGTGCCACCGCCGCGACGAGTCTAGCCTCTGCGCCTGCCGCGCAGCCCGAACCGACCGCGCAGCCCAAGCCCATCGCGCAGCCGAAACCCGCCGCGCAACCGAAGCCGGCCGCGACACGGCCCCGGACAGCGACGGCAGCCCAGACCGCAACGGCCGCGCCGCGGGCGGCAACCGGGCCACAGAACACTGCGCCGACGGCCAGTGCTCCGGCAGCCACGGCCGCCGCGATCTCGGACACGACCGATGAATGGCCGGCCGTCGTCGCCCAGCCCGAGGAGCCCCAGGCGGACGCGGCGCGCGAGTCGGTGCTCGAAGCCGGGCGCGGGCTGCGGCACTCGCCGGAGCGGTTCGTGAACCGTGAATTGTCCTGGCTGCAATTCAACAGGCGCGTGCTGGAAGAGGCCTCGAACCCCAATCATCCGCTGCTGGAGCGCCTGCGCTTCCTGTCGATCTCGGCGAACAACCTCGACGAGTTCTTCATGGTCCGTGTGGCGGGCCTGATCGATCAGGTGCGCGCCGGCCTCACGGTTCCGTCCCAGGACGGCCTGTCGCCCTCCGAGCAGCTGGTACGGATCGGCACGGAAACCGCGCGGCTGGGGGCGGACCAGCAGGCGCGCTGGCGCGAGCTGCGCGAGGAGCTGCACGCCTCGGACATCGACATCGTCGAGCCTGCCGCGCTCACCGCCGAGCAGACCACGTGGCTCGAAGACTACTTCCTGACCCATGTCTTCCCGGTGCTGACGCCGCTGGCGATCGACCCGGCCCACCCGTTCCCGTTCATTCCGAATCTCGGCACCACGATCGCGCTGACGCTGGTGCGGCCCAAGGACGGGCGGACCCTGCGCGCCCTGATCCGCCTGCCGGGCGTCATCGACCGTTTCGTGCGCCTGCCGGTGAGCGACAGCGAGACCGCGGCACGCCTGATCCCGATCGAGCAGGTGATCGGGATGTTCACCGGCCGCCTGTTCCCCGGCTACCTCGTGAGGAGCAGCGGCGCCTTCCGGGTGGTGCGCGACTCCGACCTCGAGATCGAGGAGGAGGCGGAGGATCTCGTTCTCCACTTCGAGACCGCGTTGAAGCAGCGCCGCCGTGGCGTGGTGATCCGCCTCGAAGTCGAAGCCGGGATGGCGGAGGATCTGCGCGGCTTCGTGGTCGACGAACTCGAGATCGCCCCCGATGCGGTGTTCCTGGTCGAGGGCATGCTGGCCCTCAACGAACTGAGCCAAGTGGTCGGGATCGACCGGCCGGATCTGAAGTTCAAGCCCTACAACCCACGCTTCCCGGAGCGCATCCGCGAAAGCGGCGGCGACGTGTTCGCGGCGATCCGGCAGAAGGACTTCATTGTCCACCACCCCTACGAGTCCTTCGACTCGGTGGTGCAGTTCCTGGCCCAGGCGGCCCGCGACCCGAACGTGGTGGCGATCAAGCAGACGCTGTACCGCACCTCGTCGAACTCGCCGATCGTGGCGGCGCTGGCCGAGGCGGCCGAGCTCGGCAAGTCGGTGACCGCGCTCGTCGAGCTGAAGGCCCGCTTCGACGAGGAGGCAAATATCCGCTGGGCGCGCAACCTGGAGAAGGCAGGCGCGCAGGTGGTGTTCGGCTTCGTGGAGCTGAAGACCCACGCCAAGCTGTCGCTGGTGGTCCGGCGCGAGGGCGACAAGCTCGTCACCTACTGCCATGTCGGCACCGGCAATTACCACCCGATCACGGCGCGCATCTACACGGACCTGTCGTTCTTCACGGCGGATCCGGCGATCGCCCGGGACGTGTCGCGGATCTTCAACTTCATCACCGGCTACGCGGAGCCCGCCGAGCTGGAGCGCATGGCGGTCTCGCCGCTGACGGCGAAGAACAAGCTACTGGAGCACATCGAGGCCGAGGTCGCCCACGCGAAGGCGGGCCGCCCGGCGGCGATCTGGATCAAGTGCAACTCCCTGGTGGATGCCCAGATCATCGACGCGCTCTACGACGCCTCGGAGGCCGGAGTGCAGATCGACTGCGTGGTGCGCGGCATCTGCTGCCTGCGGCCTGGCATCCCGGGCCTGTCGGAGACGATCCGGGTCAAATCGATCGTCGGGCGCTTCCTGGAGCACGGGCGCATCTACGCCTTCGGAAACGGCGTCGGGCTGCCTCATCCAAAGGCGACGGTCTACATCTCGTCGGCCGACCTGATGAGTCGGAACCTCGACCGGCGTGTCGAGGCGCTGCTGCCGATCACGAATCCCACGGTGCATCAGCAGGTGCTCGACCAGATCATGCTGGCGAACCTCCTGGACAACCGTCAGAGCTGGCGGCTGCTCGCCTCCGGCGGGTGTGAGCGGATCCAGCCGGCGGATGGCGAGGAACCCTTCAACGCGCACAAGTACTTCATGACGAATCCCAGTCTCTCCGGACGCGGCAAGGCGTCGAAGAAGTCGAGCCCCCGTGCGTTGAGCCGGCGGGCGCAGCGCGCCTAGACGTCCCCCGCATGCGCCGGAAGCTCGACAGGTTTCGCGCGGACGCCCTGCGCTTCTGCGCGAGGAACTTGCGGACGATCCAAGATTTGCGCAAAGGACGTACCCGCCCGTCGACGCAAGGCCATGTGGTTTCCCCGCCGCCGACATGGTTTCCCGACCGGCCGCCGGGCCGTGACATCATGGGTCCGGAGCCGACATCGGTCGCAGCGCGACCGGCCACGGCCCCGGATCGCACCGGCGGTGCGTCCAGCGAGCCCGCCGCGCTCACTCAAGGACATGGACGTTTGGGCAGCTCTCGCGCCAATCTCATCCTCGCGCATCCGACGGAGCGGTCCGTGGTCGCCGCGCACGCTCCGGTGGCCATCATCGACATCGGATCGAACTCGGTCCGGCTCGTCGCCTATGACGGCCTAACCCGGGCGCCGACCCCGCTCTACAACGAGAAGGTCCTGTGCGGCCTCGGGCGCAACGTCCTGACCACGGGCCGGCTGAATGACGAGGCGGTCGCGCGGGCGCTCGCCGCGCTGGCCCGGTTCCGGGTGCTGTGCGAGACCATGCGGGTGTCTCGGGTCTTCGTGCTGGCGACCGCGGCGGCCCGCGATGCGGAGAACGGCCCCGACTTCCTGCGCGCCGCGGAGGTGGCCTGCGGCCAGGACATCCAGCTCCTGTCCGGCCGGCGCGAGGCGGAACTCTCGGCGATGGGCGTCATCTCCGGCTTTCACGCCCCCGACGGGGTTGTGGGCGACATGGGCGGCGGCTCGCTCGAACTCGTGGATGTCCGCGGCACCGTGGTCGGGCAGGGCGTGACCATGCCGCTCGGCGGCCTCGCCCTTCAGGATCTCTCCGGCGGCTCAGTGAAGAAGGCCGCCAAGATCGCGCGCGAACACATGCGCAAGGCGGTGCCGCAGCTCGAAACCCTGCGCGGGCGGACCTTCTACGCGGTCGGCGGCACGTGGCGCGCGCTGGCGCGACTGCACATGGCCGCCCGCGGCTACCCGGTCCACGTGATGCACGGCTACACCGTGGAGCCGAGCGACGAATTGACCTTCCTGCAGCTCGTCGAGCAGACCGACGTCGCCCTGCTCCAGGATGTCGATGCGATCTCCGAGGCGCGGCGCCCGCTCCTCGCCTACGGTGCGGTGGTGCTGGAGGAGATCATCCGGGTCGGCCGCCCACGGGAGGTCGCGATCTCGGCTTCCGGTGTCCGCGAGGGCCTGCTGTTCGAGCAGCTCGACCGCGACGCCCGGCTGATCGATCCGCTCCTGGCCTCGGCGGCGGAGTTCAACACCCTGCGCTCCCGCGCGCCCCAGCACGGCGAGGAACTGATCGCCTGGACCGACCGGTTCGTGACGACCCTCGACGGCCACGAGACCGCGGACGAGCGCCGCCTGAGGCACGCGGCCTGCCTGCTCTCGGATGTCGGCTGGCGCGCCCACCCCGATTACCGAGACCAGCAGAGCATCGCGGCGATCCAGAACGCCGCCTTCGTGGGCGTCGACCACCCGGGTCGGGCCTATCTGGCGCTGGCAGTCTCGCTCCGGCATACCGGGCTCGCGCCGGAGAAGGCCAATCCGATCCTGCGCACTGTCGCCGGGCCGCGCCTGTTCGAGCGGGCGCGCCTGCTCGGGGCGCTGTTGCGGGTCGCGTTCCCGATCTCGGCCGGGATGGGTGGCGCCCTCGGCCAAGCGCCGCTGACCGTCGAGGACGGGCGGGTCGTCCTGCGGCTGCCGCGGGACTGGGCAGCCCTGAACGGTGACCGCCTGCTGAACCGGGTCCGCGGCCTCGGGCGCGTCACTGGCCTCGAAGGTCGGGTCGAGATCGGCTAGGCGACCCGATCGGGAAATATTGCCTTTTTGACCACCGCGTGGACGCCCCAATTGCCGTCCACGACCTGCGTGATCCCGAAATCGACCGCCACCGACATCAGCGAGATCGCCTCGTCCTCGGTCAGTCCCTTCGCGTGCATCAGGAACTGGCGCATCTTGCGGAACGCGTCGCGCATGGCGAGGTCGATCGACGACTTCTCGAAAATCGCCGCCTGGGCATCCGGACCGAGGTCGCGCAGGTAGTTCGGGTAGCTGAACCCGGACAGGACCCAATCGTCCTTCGTCTCGATCATCGGGAAGTCGAGGGCTTCCAGCGGCGAGCCGAGCAGGTCGGCCTTCTTGTGCAGGACGAACTGGAAGGTGCCGGTGAGCGAGCACTCGATCGCGGTCCCGCACAATTCGGAATCGCCCTGGCTGGCATGGGGATCGCCCACCGAGAACAGCGCCCCCGGCACCGCGACGGGGAAGTAGAGCGTCGCGCCCTTGCCGATCCGCCAATTGTCGATGTTGCCGCCGGTATAGCTCGGCGGGATGGTGTTGACCCGGTCGGCCTCGGCGGGCGCGACGCCCAGCGTGCCGAAATGCGGGCGGATCGGCACGCGGATCCCCTTCAGCACATCGAAGGTCTTCTGCGTCTTGGCATGGTCGACCGGCAGGCCGGGATAGTCGATGGTCGGATGCGCGACCCCGAACGGGTCGGTGACGCCGGGCCAGCGGAAGCTGTAGACCGCCCGCGCCCAGTCGCGCGCGCCTGTGGCGTCGACCTCGTAGATGGTCACCACCTCCCGGGGTTTGTCGCCGGTGATCAGGTCCTTGTAGTGGAAGCCCCACCACGCGGCCGCGTTGCTGCCGAAGGCGAGCCCCTTGTATTTCGGGTTGGCGCTGGGGCGGGGCGCCACGTCGAGGATGCGGACCTCCAGCACGTCGCCGGGCCCTGCGCCGCGGATCGCCACCGGGCCGGTGCAGATATGCACGCCGAGACCGCCGCCGGGGCCGATCTTGGCGTCCATTGCGCCCGCACCGCGGGGCGAGACGCCCATCTTGTCCTTGGTCCAGAGGTAGACGCTCTCGGCGCCCGGATCGCCCTGGATCATCCGCTCGGCATCGTCGCTGGCCTGATGGGTCAGCGTCTCGATCGTCACGAAATCGCCAGAGCCGATCTCGACCTGCGGCTTGAGGCTGCGGCTGAAGAAGCCCCAATGCACCGTCTCGGCGTTGGCGGGCAGATGGTAATGGCCGGTCGCGGCGAACTTGGCGCCCGAGGCCTGCGCCAAAGCCGGGCTCACCAGCGAGGGGCCGCCGGCCGCGAAGGCCGCCGCTGCAGCGCCCGTCGCCGCGAAGCCGCTCTTCAGGAAGGCGCGCCGCTCCGGCTCGAGGTCACGCCGGAACTGGCGGCGATGCGCTTCGAAGGCGTGGCAATTCGGGTCGTCGCCCAGGCACATGATGTCCGCTTCCGGTGGTGTCGATTCCCGGAAGCGGTCAAGCAATTCGACGGCCACGCTGGTGGCCGCCGCCGGAGATCCTTACGCGGAGATCATCCCGACCCCGGCCTCCTCGGGCTTGGGCGGAGCCTCGTCCGACTGTGCCTCGACCACCGCGGCGGCCGTGACGTTGACGATGCCGCGGGCGGTCACCGAGGGGGTGAGGATGTGGGCGGGCTTGGCCGGTCCGATCAGCAGGGGGCCGACCGGCAGGGCGTCCGCCATCACCTTAGCGAACTGGAACGCGATGTTGGCCGCATCGAGGTTCGGGAAGATCAGGACATTCGCCGCACCCTTCAGGCGCGAGCCCGGCAGCACCCGGTCCCGGACCATCTCGGAGAGCGCCGAATCCGCCTGCATCTCACCATCGACGATCAGGTCCGGATCGCGCGTCTGCAGGAGCGCCAGGGCGTCACGCATCTTGATGGCGGAGTCCGAATCCGACTGGCCGAAATCCGAGTGGCTGAGCAGCGCGATCTTCGGCGTCAGCCCGAACCGGCTCACGTGGTTCGCACAGGCCTGCGCCACGTCGGCGATCTCCTCGGCGGTCGGGTTCGGGCGGACATGGGTGTCGGCCAGGAAGTAGGCGCCCGTATGGGTGACCACCAAGCTCATGGCTGCGCATTGCTTCACGCCGGGCGCGAGTCCGATCACGTCGCGGATGATGCGCAACCGCGTCTCGAACCGGCCCTCCAGGCCGCAGATCAGCGCATCCGCCTCGCCGCGGCGGACCGCGATGGCACCGATCACCGTGTTGTTGGTGCGCACCAGCGTGCGCGCCGCATCCGGCGTGATGCCGCGCCGGCCCGCGACATCGAGGTAAGTCTGCACGTAGGCGCGGTAGCGGGGATCGTCTTCGGGGTCGATCAGCTCGAAGTCGCGGCCGTGCTCGATCGACAGTCCGAACCGCTTCAGACGGGTCTCCACCACCCGCGGCCGGCCGACCAGGATCGGGAACGCGACCTTGTCCTCGACGATCGCCTGGACGGCGCGGAGCACGCGCTCGTCTTCGCCTTCGGCGTAGATCACCCGCTTGCGCTCGGCCTTCGCCTTGGAGAACAGCGGCTTCATGATCAGGCCGGACCGGTGGACGAACCGGTCGAGGCTGTCGGTATAGGCGTCGAGATCCGCGAGCGGCCGGCCGGCCACGCCCGAATCCATCGCCGCCTTGGCGACCGCGGGGGCAATGCGCAGGATCAGCCGCGGGTCGAACGGGCTCGGGATCAGCGATTTCGGCCCGAACGGCCGCGCCTCGCCGCCATAGGCCCGGGCGACCACGTCCGAGGTGGTCTCGTGGGCGAGGCCGGCGATCGCCTTCACGGCCGCCTTCTTCATCTCCTCGTTGATCTTGTGGGCGCCGACATCCAGCGCGCCGCGGAAGATGTAGGGGAAGCACAGGACGTTGTTGACCTGGTTCGGGAAATCCGACCGGCCGGTGCAGATCATCGCGTCCGGCCGCTCCTGCTCGGCGAGCTCCGGCATGATCTCGGGATAGGGGTTGGCCAGCGCCATGATGAGCGGCTTCTCGGCCATCTCCCGGAGATATTCCGGCTTCAGGACGCCGCCGGCCGAGAGGCCGATGAACACGTCAGCCCCCGGGATCACCTCGGCCAGGGTCCGCTTCTCGGTCTCCTGGGCGAAGACGTCCTTCCAGCGATCCATCAGCTCGGGGCGGCCCTTGTAGACCACGCCCTTGATGTCGGTGATCGTGATGTTCTCACGGGTCGCGCCGAGCGACACGAGCAGGTTGAGGCAGGCGAGCGCCGCAGCGCCCGCGCCCGACGTGACGATCCGGACGTCGGACAGCTTCTTGCCGGCGAGTTCCAGCCCGTTGAGGACCGCCGCCGCCACGATGATCGCGGTGCCGTGCTGGTCGTCGTGGAAGACCGGGATGTTCATCCGGGCGCGGCACTGCTCCTCGACCTCGAAGCATTCCGGCGCCTTGATGTCCTCCAGGTTGATGCCACCGAAGGTCGGCTCCAGGGCGCAGACCACGTCGACGAGCTTGGACACGTCCTTCTGGTCGACCTCGATGTCGAACACGTCGATGCCGGCGAACTTCTTGAACAGGACCGCCTTGCCCTCCATCACGGGCTTGGAGGCCAGCGGTCCGATGTCGCCGAGACCCAGCACGGCCGTGCCGTTGGTGAGCACCGCCACGAGGTTCTGGCGGATCGTGAGGTCGGCGGCCTGCTGCGGGTCGTCGTGGATCGCCATGCAGGCGGCCGCGACGCCGGGCGAATAGGCCAGCGCGAGGTCGCGCTGGTTGCCCAGCGGCTTCGTCGCCTGGATCTCGAGCTTCCCGGGCTTGGGCAGGCGGTGGTAGACGAGCGCCCCGGCCTTGAGGTCCTCGGACATGTTATCGGCCATCGCCCACGCTCCCGCTCACCTTTTTCACCGAGGACGACGCGGTCGCGCATCGCGCAGGCTCGCGTCTTGACCGGTCTGTTGCACCGGCTGCGCAGGGGGCGCAACCCGCACAACGAGACGCGGATCCACCTCGCCAAGCTGGCGAGGGCCTACGGCTTCTCCATAGGCGCCTACTCGTATGGGCGTCCAAAGGTCCGCTTTCCGGAAAGCGGCCGGCGGCTGACGATCGGCCGCTATTGTTCCATTGCCGACAAGGTCGAGATCCTGCTCGGCGGCGACCATCGGCTCGACTGGGCGTCCACCTATCCGTTCGCCGCGATGCGCGGGCTGTTTCCGGACGCGCGGGCGCCGGAGGATTTCCACGCCTCCCGGGGCGACGTGGTGATCGGCCACGATGTCTGGCTGGGCTCGGGCTGCATGATCCTGTCGGGCGTCACCCTCGGGCCCGGCGCCGTGGTGGCCGCCCGCGCCGTGGTGACCCGCGATGTGCCCGCCTACGCGGTGGTGGCGGGCAACCCGGCGCGGGTCGTGCGGCATCGGTTCGACGCGGCGACCGTCGAGGCCCTGCTGGCGGCGGCGTGGTGGGACCTGCCGCACGCGGCGGTGACGCGGCTCGTGCCGCTGCTGCAGAGCGGCGACGTGGCCGCCCTCCTGGCAACCCTCGGGGCGGACGCGGGCAGCGTTGCGGCGGGGCGGGGGATTTCGTAATCCGCGGTCCTCTTCGCCGCTGACGCCCAACCTGGAGCTCGCCCATGTCCGATCCCGCGCTGCCTGACCGTCTCTCGGTCAACCCGGACAGTCCGTATTACGACGCGGCCCTGCTGGAGCGCGGCATCGGCATCCGGTTCAAGGGCGTCGAGAAGACCAATGTCGAGGAGTACTGCGTGAGCGAGGGCTGGGTGCGCCTCTCGGCCGGCAAGACCCTCGACCGCGCCGGCAACCCGATGACGGTGAAGCTGAAGGGCCCGGTGGAGCCCTATCTGCGTGATGCAGCGGACGCAGAATGAGATTCTACCGGGCTCATCGCTCCAGCGGGAATGGGGTGGGTTCCCAGTAGGGCTCCAGCTCCGTCCCGCGAACGTTGGCCGCCTCCCAATCGTGCAGGATCTTGGCCAGCGCCGGGCGGTCGCCGGCCATGAGGGGTTCTTCCACGGCGGCAAGCTGCGTCTGCCAGCGATGCGCGCGCGATCCCGGCGGGAACGACTTGCCGGCATGCCACGGCTGTCGTTCGTGCCTGATCGCTCGCGCGGCGTCGAGCTTGCCGGCCGCGATATGGACGATCATACGGTCCTCGTACGGCTCGTCGTAGACCCAATGTGGCCGCGACGGCAGAGTCGCGTAGCTTTCTGGCGTCCCATAGAGCGCCAGCTTCGGAAGTGCCACGGAGTCCAAGACCGCGATGGCCTCCGGTATCATCGTGGGGTCGGACCAGAGCCAGAACTTCTCCGCTGATGTTGGGGATCTACTTAAATATTCGAAGTATGTACCAATAGCAATAGCCCCGGGCAAGCCCGCAAAATATAGCGCAGTCATAAACAATCTCGGCGAGCAACAATTTGGATCAGAAGTCCGCTCGATGAATATGCCAAGCGCAATATGATGAACTGGATTTTTAATTGCGAAACGATTCCCGATCTGCACGAGATACGGGTGCTTGGTTTTCAAAGCGTCGAAGATCGGTCGAACTTGACGAGCGCTGGTCATACCATCGGCTCGATCTGAATAAGAATATAACGTAGGGCGCCCGGATAACGTCTTTGCACAACAGTAGCAATATCGACTGACCGTGGCCCTCTAAGATACGCATTCCCGGCCTTGTGATCATAGACACAGACAGTTGATGGCTGCGAGCGCTCAAGCACGTCAAGCCGAATCGATCCCCGCGCGCCATATTTCGCATCCGTGCCGGTCGTGGCATCGAAAGATGTCTCGGCAACGAGATTCGGGTCTTTCCGGGCATTTATGACGCCCGCAATGCCAGCATGCACTTTGTTGCCGAAATCCTGCCCACCGAAGTAATTACCAGAGGCTTTGACACCTGCAGCGACCGCGTCCGCTATAGCCTGCACCTCCCTGTTACGAGGGCACAACTGGTCCAACTCAGTCTGCCCTACTGCCCCAACCCACATGGCTGGATCGTTGTAAGCATCCCCCGGGATATACTCGCTCGCGGGAGCAGCGAAGATAGCCTTTCGATCGCTGGTATTCCGCCCAGACAGAACCGAGAAGAGTGATTCCGCTGCCTCGAGTGTCTTCGGGAATCGCCGCGCCAGTTCGTCTGACGGGCGTGGCCGACCCCGGGCCAGTTGGACGAAGGCTTCCGGTTCCGCTCCATCCTGTGTGAGGAGATTTCGAGCCAGGATCTCGTTGCTATCACCATCACGGATCGTCTGCGTAAGACCTGAGGTCTCGAAGACCGTTCGCGTCCCATCCGGTCCGGTGACCGTGTGTTGCTCGTCCCAGTCCGTATGCGGTTGGGCCCGAATCCGGATCGAAAGAACCCGCGATCCATCTTCGAGGACAGCGTCTTCCGTTTGCGACTGGGCCTGGGATCCACCCCCGGTGCCCTCCGGAAGCCAACGGCCGCCATCGGACTGGCCAGCTGGCGCGCGCGGCTGATCAGCTCGGTATTTGCGGCTCAAAACGCACTCAAGCCGGATCAGCTTGACGCCGACGGCGAGGCCAGCGAGCTCGGTGCGGAGGGCCGCGACGTCCTGAGCGTGACGATCATTGGTCAGTCGTGACATCCGCCCCACCTCCGCTTGGACAAAAAAACCTATCCGCGGCGGCATGTTTTGTCAAGATTTTCCTATTTTTGCGCTGGCAGCTTCCTGGCCGCAGCTCTGAATGTGCAAGCCGCGAAATCTCGCAGCGCCGCGGTGATCATCACTCTGAGCTGGCTCGGCCGCTTCGGAGTCGCCACCACAAGACTCGTCACGACCTCGGGATGGTTCCGCCGCTGCCGCGGCCGACGCGCATGATTGGACAGGCGAAGGGTCGCGTCCTGGTCCGGACGCGCGAGGTAAAAGCTGTCGCCGCGCTCGTTCCGGGCGACGATCGTGAAGCCCTGGGCCTCCAGCAGCGTTGCCGCCAACGTCAAGGCTTCGGCGGGCGGGAGCAGCCTGTCGGGATCCGTCACGGCCCCGCCGGTTCGATCGTGCCGAGGCGTCGTCGCCCCAGCGCCCGCGCCTTGAGCGCCAGGGCGGGCCGCTCGATCCCGTACCAGGACAGGGCCGCCACCGGCAGCGTCGCCGCGAGGGCAGGGGCCAGCAGCGCGGGTCCCGAAATCTCCGGCCAGAGCGCGTGCAGGGTCTGCTGGATCGGCCAGCCGTAGAGATAGACCCCGTAGGACAGGTCCGCCGGTGGATCGAACACGCCCCGCGCCAGGGGACCGAGGGCGAGCCAGACCACGCCGTAGGCTTCCGCCAGGAACAGCAGGGCCGGATAGGCCGGCGTTCGAACGAGGATGCAGGCCCCGAAGGCGAGGCAGCCGAGGGCGGCCCCGGGGATCCGCAGGCGCTCGCGCCAGAGATAGAGGCACGCGCCAGCCGCGAAGATCAGGGGCAGGCGCAGGGCGGTCTCGGTGCCCTTGGGCAGGTCGGAACCCCGCAGGCCGCCCACGATGGTCAGCGCCAGCGCGAGCGCCGCGACGACCACCAGGGCCGACCAGCGCCGTCGGAGCAGACCGCCCAGGGCGGCAACGAGAACGCCGAGATAGCACAGCACCTCGTATTTCAGCGTCCAGACCGTGCCCAACGGCGCCCGGTACGGGCTGGCCTCGAACACGCCGGGGAGGGCGGCGTTGCTCTTGAAGGTCGTCAACGTCCCGCGGACGAACGCCCACAGGCCCGGATCGCGCCAATACTCGGAGACGGGCAGGCGGGTCAGCGCCGCGCCGAGGCCCAAGGAGACGACCAGGGTCGCGGCCACCAGCCCGGGCAGGATCCGTAAGCTCCGGGCCAGCGCATAGTCCCGGATCCCGCGCCGGTCGCAGCTCATCGTCACGAGGAAGCCCGACACGGCGAAGAAGCCGTTCACCGCGTGCTCGCCCAACGTGTAGCCGGTGAACCGGGCCAGGGGCTCGTCCCCAGCGGCTCCGGTCGCGACGCTGTAGGCGTGGGATACGACCACGGCGACCGCCAGGGCCAGCCGCAGGCCGGTGAAGCCGTTGCGCCCGGCACCGAGCACCTCGGCGATGGTCCGCGCGCTCATTCGGGCAGGCCCTCGCGGGCCAGGGCGGTGCGGCCGCGCAGGACGGCGAAGGCGCCGGCCGCCGAGCCGCCATAGCGTTCCAGCCCGCTCCGGCGCAGGACCAGGGCCGAGAGCAGCGCCTTCGGCAGGTTGGCCAGCAGGGTCCCGAGGCTCGGATCGGGCAGGCCGTATTTCCGGCTGACATAGGCCCGCGACCATGCCTGATGCCAGCGTGTGCGGAACACGCGGCCCCGCTCGGGCGCCGAAGAACGGCCGCGGCCGTGCAGCGCCTCGGCGGCGTGGACGTGGATGAGGGCATGACCGGCCTCGGCGACGCGCCGGCACAGGTCGTCATCCTCGTAGAACAGGAAGATGCGCTCGTCGAAGCCGCCGAGGTCGAGGAACAGGCGGCGCGGCATCAGCAGGCAGGCCCCGGACAGGAATGGCGCGCAGGCATCGCCCTGCGGCAGCGCGCGGCGACCGCCCGGATTGGTGAGATAGGGCGCGAGCAGCGAGCGCGCCTGGAAGAAGAAACGCCCGTCGGGCTCGACCAGCCGCGGCGCCAGCAGGCCGGCATCCGGCCAGGCCCGGGCCGCCGCCAGCAGGGCATCGACGGCCCCCGGACGCAGGATCACGTCCGGGTTGACGATCAGGACATGCTCCGCCGTCACCGCGGCCCGGACGCCCCGGTTGTTGGCGCGGCCGTAGCCCTCGTTGCGGGCGTTGCGGATCACCTGCGCGCCGGCTTCCTCCGCGACGGCAGCGGAGGCATCCCGGCTGGCATTGTCGACCACGATCGCCGGCACATGCTGCCCGGCGAGCGCGGCAAGGCAGGCGGGCAGCACCTCGGCGCTGTCGTGCGCAACCACGATGGCGACGAGGCGCGGCACCGCGGCCGGACTAGGCCTTCTTCTCGGGCAGGTTGAGCCGGATATGCAGCTCACGGAGCTGCTTGGGCGTCGCCTCGGCGGGCGCGCCCATCATCAGATCCTCGGCGCGCTGGTTCATCGGGAACAGCACCACCTCGCGGATGTTCGGCTCGTCGCACAGGAGCATGACGATGCGGTCGACACCCGGCGCGATGCCACCGTGCGGCGGGGCGCCCATGCGGAGCGCATTCAGCATGCCGCCGAACTTCTCCTCAAGCACCTCGCGGCCGTAGCCCGCGATGGCGAACGCCTTCTCCATCACGTCGGGACGGTGGTTCCGGATCGCACCGGACGACAGCTCGATCCCGTTGCAGACGATGTCGTACTGGAACGCCTTGATGCCGAGGATTTTCTTGGTGTTGGCGCCGGTCTCGTCCTCTGAGGCCAGTGCTTCGAGATCGAGCGCGAGGAACTCTTCGCGATCGATGTTCGGCATGGAGAACGGATTGTGCGAAAAATCGATCCGCTTCTCCTCCTCGCTCCACTCGTACATCGGGAAGTCGGTGATCCAGCAGAAGGCGTACTGGTCCTTGTCGCAGAGGCCCAGCTCGTCGCCGATGCGGATGCGCGCCTTGCCGGCGAGCCCGGCCGCCTTGCCCTCGACGCCGGCGGAGAAGAACACCGCATCGCCCGCCTTGGCCCCGGCCCGCTCGGCGATCAGAGCCTGGACCTCGGCCGGGATGAACTTGGCGATCGGCCCCTTGCCGGTGAGCTGCCCGTTCTCCTCCTCGAACACGACGTAGCCGAGCCCAGGGGCACCCTCGGAGCGCGCCCAGTCGTTCAGCCTGTCGAAGAACGAGCGCGACTGTGCCGCCGCCCCGGTCGCCGGGATCGCCCGGACCACGCCGCCGCCGGCGATCACACCCTTGAACGCCTTGAAGGCCACGTCTCCGCGGGCAAACAAGTCCGTCACGTCGGCGATGATCAGCGGATTGCGCAGATCCGGCTTATCGACACCGAATTTCAGCATCGAATCCGCATAGGTGATCCGCGGAAATTCCTGCGTGACGCGCCTGCCTTCAGCGAATTCGTCGAACACCCCGCGCAGAACCGGCTCCACCGCCTGGAACACATCCTCCTGGGTGACGAAGCTCATCTCGATATCGAGCTGGTAGAACTCACCCGGCGAGCGGTCGGCCCGGGCATCCTCGTCGCGGAAGCACGGCGCGATCTGGAAGTAGCGGTCGAAGCCCGCGATCATCGTCAGCTGTTTGAACTGCTGCGGCGCCTGCGGCAGCGCGTAAAACTTGCCGGGATGGACCCGCGACGGCACCAGATAGTCGCGGGCGCCCTCCGGGCTCGACGCCGTGAGAATGGGTGTCTGAAACTCGAAGAAGCCACCGTCGCGCATCCGGCGGCGGAGCGAATCGATGATCGCGCCGCGCTTCATGATGTTCGCGTGGAGTTTCTCCCGGCGCAGGTCGAGGAAGCGGTAGCGCAGCCGCGTCTCTTCCGGGTATTCCAGATCGCCGAAGACCGGCAGCGGCAGCTCGCCCGCCGGGCCCAGCACCTCCAGGTCATCGATATAGACTTCTACGACGCCGGTCGGCAGCTCGGGGTTCTCGGTGCCGGCCGGGCGGGTCCGCACGCGGCCATCGATCCGCACAACCCATTCCGAGCGCACGGCATCAGCCGCTTTGAATGCCGGGGAATCGGAATCGATCACGCACTGCGTCAGCCCGTAATGATCGCGCAGATCGATGAAGAGCACACCGCCGTGGTCGCGGATGCGGTGGCACCAGCCTGAAAGGCGGACGGCCTGCCCGACATCGGACGGGCGGAGCGCCCCGCAGGTGTGGGAACGGTAACGATGCATGACGGGCTTCTTCTGTGGGAAGGCCGGCACCATTCACGCGAGCCCCCCCAAGTCAAGCGCGGTCCGCACCCGACGCCTCGGGAAACGGCTTCGGCGACGCCCGTCACACTACCGGACGGGCCCGGCAATCCCCATATCATGTCCATGATCAACAACGCTTTTCTCCCATCCGGGGTCGGCCGAGCTACCCCCGTCGACGCGCGTCCGGGCGCGTGGCGGACGCTGCCGCTCGGTGGGCATTTCGACTTCGTCTACGAGGACGCGTCCGGTGCCTGGAGCAACCGTTCCCTCGACGCGCGCGAACTCAGGCTCGGACAGGGCCGGACCCTTCTCGGCGGCATTGACGCCCGGCGGGGCGGCTATCGCGGTTTCCGGGTCGACCGGATCCGCCGCCTCATGGATGGCGCCACCGGCGAACGCATCGAGACCGGTATTCTCGATCGGTTGCTCGGGCGCGCCGAGGCGCAGCGCCGGGCCGATACCCTTCGGATCAAGCGACAGGGACAAGCGCGCCGGAGGGCCGCCTCGCGACCCCTGACGGTTTCCTCAACACGGGGTTCATGATGGGGAATGCGGGAAAAACAGGGACGCGGCGCGGGTTTCGCTCCCCACCGCCGCGTCGGTTGCGTATAGCCGTTTCATGGATCTGATTTCTTCGACCGACACCCTGCGGGACATCTGTACGCGTCTGGCCGCGCAACCCTTCGTGACCGTCGACACGGAGTTCATGCGCGAGACGACCTACTACCCCAAGCTTTGCCTGATCCAGATGGCGGCCCCGGACGGCACTGCCGTCCTGGTCGATCCCCTGGCGCCGGGGATCGATCTGCAGCCGTTCATTGACTTAATGGCGGATACGCGGACCGTGAAGGTCTTCCATTCCGCTCGCCAGGACCTCGAGATCGTCTGGATGATGGGCGGAATCCTGCCGCACCCGTTCTTCGACACGCAGGTCGCCGCCATGGTGTGCGGCTACGGCGATTCCGTTTCGTACGAGCAGCTCGTCAACGACGTCGCCAAGGCCAAGATCGACAAGTCGTCCCGGTTCACCGACTGGTCCCGGCGGCCCCTATCCGAGGCGCAGCTAACCTACGCCCTGTCGGACGTCACCCACCTCGTCACAGTCTACGAGGTCCTTGTCGCCGAACTGCTGCGCACCGACCGTGGCGCGTGGCTCGACGAGGAGATGGCGGTCCTGACTTCGCCCGAGACCTACCGGGCCGATCCGTCCCAGGCGTGGCGGCGGCTTTCCGGCCGCATGCGCAAGCCGCGCGAAATCGCTGTGCTGATGGAAGTCGCCGCGTGGCGAGAGAGCGAAGCGCAGACCCGCAACGTCCCACGTGGGCGGGTGCTCAAGGATGAAGCGGTGATCGACATCGCTTCCGCGGCGCCCCGGAGCGTCGAAGCCCTGGGCCGCCTGCGAACGATTCCGGCCGGCTTCGAGCGATCCCGCACGGGCACCGACATCCTTGCGGCGGTGGAGCGCGGGCTGTCGCGGGATACGGCCGACATTCGCATGCCGGAGCGGCTACGCCGGGGCGGTGGCAACGGCGCCATCGTCGAACTCCTGAAGGTGCTGCTTAAGGCGGTCTGCGAAGCCGAAGGCGTGGCGCCGAAGATCATCGGCACCGTCGATGATCTCGAAGCGATCGCCGACGATGATCGCGCCAACGTCCCCGCCCTCGAAGGCTGGCGGCGCATGCTGTTCGGTGAGAAGGCGCTCGCATTGAAGCAGGGCCGGCTGGCGCTGTCCGTCGAGGCCGGCCGGATCGTGGTGCGGGATCTCGAACCGGCTTCGCCCGCTGTGGACTGACCGGCCGATGCCGGGCTCTCAATAACCGAGCCGTGAAGGCGTGACTTGGCCGGTGGGCGGGATTAAATGGCAACCTGGTTGCCGTTCCTTCCCGCCCGTGCGTCCCGCGTATGTTCGAGCCGAACGAAGTCCTGAAGACACTGACCGGCCGCGGTCTCGTTACGGCGGAGGGATGCGGTTCGGTGCGGGTCCGCTACCGCGTGATCGTCGAACGGCGGGAGGTCGGTGTCGTCGCCCACGGCACGCTTCACGGCAGCCACACCAACCTGAAGCCGATTTGGCTCGAGCCGGACGCGCAGCTTCGGCTTGCGAACGGGCGACGGCTCGACATCTCGATGACCGACCTCGTCGGTGACACCGCCGAGTTCGAGAGCACCGGCCCGGTCGGAACGCTCTGACCGATGACGCCGCTTCGGCTCGCCACGATCCCCGGGACCGAAAACCGGGCGCGATCAAAGCCCAGCTGGCCGGGAAGATTCGGCAATTTGTCGCGCCCTACACTTCTAATGGGGAAAGAGACCAGCTCCTCTGAGGATGCGGCGACTGGGCGCACAGGTCTTCACAGCCTCAATAGCCCCCTTTGACAGAGCAATCCGATACCGCATCGCCGTTGACGACTGACGCGGCGTCGTGGAGGCCGTAGGCTATCTAACCACTATCAGCGCAGCCAGCGCATGAGCCTGCACAGCAACGCTTTCCCAGATGCAAGTCCTGCATAGGACGCTGTCACATCGCCGTGAGAACGCCGACACCAAACAATAAATCGATTGTGCAGCGCACCATTCCTAACGCGGAATGATGACGATCAATGGCCTTCTGTAACCTCGGAATAAGCCTTCATCCTGTGTCGACATCGGTGGAACAGCGAGTTGACGGCGCTCAAAAATCTCTTAAGGTCCGGGCAAGCCTCGGTTTCGAGGGGACCGCCTCAGGGATGGTGGTTCCTGGCTAAGGGATCTGAAGATCTCTTAAAGTCGATGAAGCCCGCTACCGAGGCGTCCATCCCTGTCGCAAATAGTCAGGTCGGAGTCCGCGCGACACCGCACTCTTGGTGTGTCGCGAGTATTCTCAAAGACTTGTCGGAGGAACCCATGAGAGCAGTGCATCTCCTTGCGCTCGGCGCGGGCGTTGCGGCGGTTGCCGCGCCGGCGCTGGCCAACGAAAGCGTTCTGAAGAGCATCGCCAACCCGGCGGAGCAGGCACTTCAGACGGTCGATTACGCCAACACCCGCTATTCGAAGCTCGACCAGATCAACGCGTCGAACGTGAAGAACCTCCAGGTCGCCTGGACCTTCTCAACCGGCGTTCTGCGTGGCCACGAGGGCTCGCCGCTCGTCGTCGGCAACATGATGTACGTGCACACGCCGTTCCCGAACATCGTGTACGCCCTCGATCTCGACCACGAGGCGAAGATCGTTTGGAAGTACGAGCCCAAGCAGGATCCGTCCGTGATCCCGGTCATGTGCTGTGACACGGTCAACCGTGGTCTGGCCTACGCCGACGGCACCATCATCCTGCACCAGGCCGACACCACGGTCGTGTCGCTCGACGCCAAGACCGGCAAGGTCAACTGGTCTGTCGTGAACGGCGACCCGAAGAAGGGCGAGACCAACACCGCGACGGTTCTGCCGGTCAAGGACAAGGTCATCGTCGGCATCTCGGGCGGCGAGTTCGGCGTGCAGTGCCACGTCACCGCCTACGACCTGAAGACCGGCAAGAAGGTGTGGCGCGGCTACTCCGAGGGCCCGGACGATCAGATGCTGATCGACCCGGAGAAGACGACCTACCTCGGCAAGCCTGTCGGCAAGGATTCTTCGCTGAAGACCTGGGAAGGCGATCAGTGGAAGACCGGCGGCGGTTGCACCTGGGGCTGGTTCTCCTACGATCCCAAGCTCGACCTGATGTACTACGGCTCGGGCAACCCCTCGACCTGGAACCCCAAGCAGCGTCCGGGCGACAACAAGTGGTCGATGACCATCTGGGCGCGTAACCCGGATACCGGCGTCGCCAAGTGGGTCTACCAGATGACTCCCCACGACGAGTGGGATTACGACGGCATCAACGAGATGATCCTCACGGATCAGAAGATCGACGGCAAGGAGCAGCCGCTCCTGACCCACTTCGACCGTAACGGCTTCGGCTACACGCTGAACCGCGCGGACGGCAGCTTGCTGGTCGCCGAGAAGTTCGATCCGGCCGTCAACTGGGCGACCAAAGTCGACATGGACAAGGGGTCGAAGACCTACGGCCGTCCGCTGGTCGTGTCGAAGTACTCGACCGAGCAGAACGGTGAAGACACCAACTCCAAGGGCATCTGCCCGGCGGCGCTTGGTACCAAGGATCAGCAGCCTGCGGCCTACTCGCCGAAGACCCAGCTGTTCTACGTGCCCACCAACCACGTCTGCATGGACTACGAGCCGTTCCGGGTGACCTACACCCCGGGCCAGCCCTACGTCGGTGCGACCCTCTCGATGTACCCGGCCCCGAACTCGCACGGCGGCATGGGCAACTTCATCGCTTGGGATGGCGTCAACGGCAAGATCAAGTGGTCCGACGCCGAGCAGTTCTCGGTGTGGTCCGGTGCTCTGGCCACCGCTGGCGACGTGGTGTTCTACGGAACGCTTGAGGGTTACCTGAAGGCGGTCGACGATAAGACCGGCAAGGAGCTGTTCAAGTTCAAGACCCCGTCGGGCATCATCGGCAACGTGATGACCTACCAGCACAAGGGCAAGCAGTACGTCGGCGTCCTGTCGGGCGTCGGTGGCTGGGCCGGCATCGGCCTCGCGGCCGGCCTGACCGACCCGAACGCCGGCCTCGGCGCGGTGGGTGGCTATGCGGCCCTGTCGCAGTATACCAACCTGGGCGGCCAGCTGACCGTCTTCGCCCTGCCGAACTAATCGGCCGCAGGGTACAAGGTGAAATCGGTGCCGGCGCGGGCTTCCGCGCCGGCACTCTTTTGATTAGACTTACTCGTAAGAGGCTGTCGTTCGTACAAAGACGCAAAGCCTCGGAACTGGGAGACAGATGCGTTGCTCAACCTCAGCAAGATCGTAACGCGGCCGGTTATCGCCGCCCTCGCCCTAGCGACCGTTTCCGCGGTTGCCGTACATGCTGAGGATGCCAAGCCCGCTGCCGACCCCAAGCTCGCCGACTCCTTGAACGCGAACGACAAGACGGCAGAGCAGGATCCCGCGTTGCTCAAGCGGGATGCCGCCGTGAAGATCGAAGACGGCAAGTACATGGACGCCGAAGGTCACCCCACGTTCCACGTGACCCAGGACGGCAAGATGCTCGATTGGTATACCTACTCGGGTTACCGCCGCTATCACGCCGAATGCCACGTCTGCCACGGTCCCGACGGCATGGGCTCGACCTACGCCCCGGCCCTGAAAGACTCGCTGAAGCACCTCTCCTACGAGGAGTTCATCGGCATCCTAGTTGGCGGCAAGCAAGACGTGAATGCTTCCGAGCAGAAGGTCATGCCGGCCTTCGGCGACAACAAGAACGTCATGTGTTACTCTGACGACTTGTACGTTTATCTGAAGGCGCGCGCCGCCGGGGCGATCGGACGTATCCGTCCCTCCGAGCACGAAGATAAGCCCGACGCGGCGAAGAAGGCCGAGAAGGAGTGTATGGGCTTCTGATGGCGCTTTTTGCCCGGATCCTCGCCCTCTGCGCCCTGTTTGTGACGACGGCGCAGGGGGCGCTCGCCCAGCATCTGCCGGATACGGTGACGACGGACGTGCTGCGCGTCTGTGGGGACCCGGGCAACATGCCGTTCTCCGAACGCAAGGATGACGGCTTCGAGAACAAGATCGCGGCGATTATTGCCGACGAGCTCAAGGTCAAGATCCGCTATTACTGGCTGACGCAAGGGCCCGGTTTCGTGCGCAACACGCTCGGGACCGGCCTTTGTGATGTCATCATGGGTACAGCCTTCGGCGGCGACCTCGTCCAGACGTCCAATCCCTATTACCGCTCCGCCTACACGTTGGTGACACGGGCCGGCGAGTTCGACGGCATTACAGGCCTCGACGATGCGCGCCTGAAGGGAAAAAGCATCGGCGTGATCGCCGGCACGCCGCCGGTCAATCGGATGGGCGATCTCGGGCTGGTCTCGAATATGAAGGCCTACGCACCCTATCAGCTGGACCCGGCGCGCAAGCACCAGACTGTGGCGGCCGAGATCATTGCGGCGCTGGCTGCGAAGGAGATCGATGCCGCGGTGTTGTGGGGACCCGCAGCGGGTTGGCTCGCCAAGCAATCCGGGACGGCGATGAACGTCGTGCCCTTGCTGAAGGAGCCGGAGCGGCCGCCTATGGCCTATCGGATCGCCATGGGCGTACGGATCGGCGAGAACGATTGGAAGCGGACGCTGAACGGCGTGCTGCGCAAGCGCAAGGCCGATATCGACGCCGTGCTTCGCGACTACAACGTTCCGCTTCTCGACGAGGAAGAGAATAAGCTGGCCCAGCCAGGCGAGCGCTGAACCGGTTCAGGCCCGCTCGATGCCGCTCCGATCGAGCTTTGCCAGCGCATCCTCAACCCGCTCGCCGCCGATGACGAGGCTCGGCGCGATCTCGGCCAGCGGGACCAGAACGAAGGCCCGTTCGCGCACATAACGATGCGGCAGGACGAGACGGGCATCGTCCACGGCGGCGCCTTCGTAGGCCAGGACGTCGATGTCGATGACCCGCGGTCCCCAGCGCTCCTCGCGCACGCGTCCCAGATCGTGCTCGATCGACAGACAGGCATCCAGCAGGCGATGCGGATCGAGATCGGTGTCCACCGCAAGCGCGCCGTTGAGAAACCAGGGCTGATCGGTATTGCCCCAGGGCGGCGTGCGGTAATCAGCTGAGCGCGCAACGACACGGATGCCTGGCGTCGCCGCGAGACCCGCCACGGCCCTGTCGAGCATCGCGGCCATGTCGCCGATGTTGCTGCCGATGCCGAGGTACGCCTTCATGCGCGGACTCCACGGCGCCGCAGAATCTCGATGCTGACGCCGTCCAGAATCGCTGGGACTGGTGCGCTCGGCTTGTCGACCCGCACCGCGATCGCCGCCACCCGCGCGAACTTGTCCAGGATCGTTGCTGCGATCGTCTCGGCAAGCGCCTCGATTAGATTGAAGCGGCGCTCCGTGGCGATCTCCACGGCGATCTGCGTGAGGTCCGCGTAACTCACCGTGCCGGCAACGTCGTCGGTTCGTCCCGCCTCGCCGAGATCCAGTTGCGCTTCGAGCGAGATATAGAAGCGCTGGCCGAGAACCGCCTCCTCGGGCAACAGCCCGTGCCGGCCGAACACGGCGATCCGCGTCACCCGGATAAGGTCGCCCGCCATCGTCACTGTATCTCCGGCCGCATCACGGCATCGACCACTCGCATGGCGTCGACATGGGCCGCCACATCATGCACCCGCACGATGTCGGCACCGAGCGTCGCCGCGACGGCATGGGCGGCAAGCGACCCGGTCAGGCGGTCGGCCGGACGGCTCTCTCGGTCGTGCAACCGGCCGAGCAGGGATTTGCGTGAGACCCCAACCAGGACCGGGAAGCCCAGTGCCCGGATCTCGGGCAGACGGCGCAGCGCGTCGAGATGCTGCGCCCAGGTCTTGCCGAACCCGACCCCGGGGTCGAGCATGATGTTGGCGTCGTCGATGCCGGCGCGATGCGCGATATCGAGCGAGCGCTCGAAGAAGGCCAACATGTCGGCGACGATATCGATATCCGGCTCGATCGTCGCGCGGTTGTGCATGATGATGACCGGCGCTCCGTGCGCGGCCGCGACCGTGGCGATATCGGGTTCGCGCTGCAGGCCCCAGACGTCGTTGACGATCCGCGCGCCGGCCTCCAGGGCGACGCGGGCTGTCGACGCCTTGTAGGTGTCGATTGAGATTGGCACGGCCAATCGCGGCGCCACGGCACGGATCACCGGCAGGACGCGGGCCTGCTCTTCCTGGGCCGGCACCGGGACATGGCCGGGGCGGGTCGATTCACCCCCGATATCGAGGATCGCGGCCCCCTCCGCCACCAGCCGCTCGGCTTGGGCGATCGCCGCGTCTGTTCCGGTGAACAGGCCCCCGTCGGAGAAGGAATCGGGTGTGACGTTGAGGATGCCCATCACCAGCGTGCGTCCGCCGAGATTGGGGAGCAGGTCGGACAAGCCGGGAGAGGGGGTCACGGTGCGGGTCCCGTTCACGTGCGCGCTTTGGGGGCCCGGTGTGCGTCAATCGCGAGGCCGGCGCAACGCCGGCCTCACTTGCCTACCCGTGGTAGCAGCGGATCTCGGCCTCGGCCTGAGCACGCCGAAGTTCGGCGACCTTGTCGTCGAAGATCTTGGTCGACTTGAACTCGTTGGCGCGGTTGCCGATGCCCTGCCGCATCGACAGGACCGTGCTGGCCTGCACGTACTTGTCGTAGGGCAGGATCGCAGCGAGCTGGTCGAGCGAGCAGGAGCATTTCTGCAAGCTGTCCCGGGTCTGGCCGTTGGCCGCCATGCAGCCGAACACATAATCGACCCGCGCATCGGTCGGGTAATCATTTTCTTCCGCCGCCCAGCCGGCCAGCCCCGACAGCGTCAGGGCGAGGACGGCCAGCGCGCCGCGTTCAGCCAGCCTTCTGATCATAGTTCAGCTTCTCCTCCAGCAACTCGCCACCGTCCTGGTTCTTCGAGGACGCCTCGATCGAGACGATCTCGCCGGGGACCGACGGGGCCGTGACGAAGGTATAGGTCATGTCGTCCATGCCGCGCATGCGCTGCGCCAACGCGTCGCCTGCGAACGGCTTGGTCACGACCTGCCAGGCGTCGATGTCCTTACCGCCGAAATTCACTTTCGTGGGCGTCACGACGGCCTTCTCGCGCAGACCCTTGCGGATCGCGAGCTTCAGGTAGCGCGGGTTGGCCTCAAGCACCTTGGCCAACCCCTTCAAATGGTTCTCCAGGAAGAGCGACACGACCGGGTTGCCCGCCATATCCTCGAACGGGCCGGCCGGCACGCGGTTCAAGCCAGAGAACATCGTGACGCTGATGTCCCGGGCGTCCGAGCTCTTTCCGGGCTCGACCTTAAGGACCAGCGTATCCTGCAGCGGCGCGCCGAACGGTCCACCCGCAATGCCGGATCGGCGCAAGTAATCGTAGGTGATCGTGGAGCCCGGCGCCGCGTTCTTCATCTGGGGCTGATCGAACAGCAGATCGGACGCTGAGGGCGGAGCCGCGGCGTTGGCCTGGGTTACGGCGGCAGGCTTCGGTGCGTCTTCGGCCGCGGCAGACAGCGCGGCCAGCACCAGCACGAAAGCAGTCGTGGCAACAACTCTCACGAGTGAACTTCCTCCTTGAACGGCGACCGGACGTTGCTGCCGATCGTCCGATAGACATAATCGGGCGGGTTCTCGGCCGCTTCCTCGACGGCGAGCGCCCGCACCTTGTCGTGAAGCGGGGAGAGCGAGCAGGCCGGGTCGGTGGCGGCAGCGTCCCCGGCCAAAGCCAGGGCCTGGCAGCGGCAACCGCCCCAATCCTTCTCGCGCCGGTCGCAAGAGCGGCAGGGCTCCTTCATCCAGTCGGTGCCGCGATAGGCCGTGAAGGCCGGCGAGTCGCGCCAGATCTCACCCAGCGAATGATCGCCAACGTGCCAGAACTCCAAGCCGGGAATCGTCTCGGCAGCGTGGCAAGGGAGGACCTTGCCCTGTGGCGTGACGTTCATGAGCTTGCGGCCCCAGCCACCCGCACAGGCCTTCGGATATTTGGCGTAATAATCCGGCACCACGAGATCGATGACGAGCTGGCCCTTCAGCCGCTCCCGGGCGGCCTCGACGATCCGGATCGACTCGTCCACCTGCGCCTTATTGGGCATCAGCGCGGCGCGGTTGACGTAGGCCCAGCCGTAATACTGCGTGTGGGCCACTTCGAGCCGTTTGGCGCCCATCTTGACAGCGAGGTCGATGAAGCCCGGCACCTCGTGAATGTTGCCGCGGTGGATCACCGAATTCAGCGTCAACGGTAGGCCGAGTTCCACCACCTTGGCGGCGAATTCGAACTTCTGGGGCTGCGCGTTCTTCAGGCCGCCGATCCGCTCGGCATTCTGTGCGTCAACGCCCTGCACCGAGAGCTGCACGTGGTCGAGCCCGACATCGTAGAGTGCCTGGAGCTTGCCCAACGCCCCACCGACGCCCGACGTGATCAGGTTCGAGTAGAGGCCGAGATCCGCGCAGGTCTTGGTGATCTCGACGATGTCGTTGCGCGCCGTCGGCTCGCCGCCTGAGAGATGGACGTGCAGCACGCCGAGGCCCGCTGCCTCCGTGAGAACACGCTGCCACGTCGCCGTGTCGAGCTCTCCGGAGCGGCGGTCGAGCTCGAGCGGGTTGGAGCAGTAGGGGCAACGCAGCGGGCAGCGGTGGGTCAGCTCGGCGAGCAGACCCACCGGGGCCGGCGCCTCGGGGCGATTCCGTGTGACAGCGTTCATCGCTCCAGGACCCGTTTCTCGGCCAGCCCGTCGAGCATCACCAGGATATCGGTTTCGATGGCGCGCGGGTCGGCCGCATAGGTCTGGCCCAGCTCGTCGGCGATCGCCGCCACGCTCCGATTGCCATCGACGAGCTTCAGAACCGCCACGGCATTGTCGTCCAGGTCGAAGGTGCGCTCGGGGGCGAGGAGGACCCACTTGCCCCGGGTCTCGTCATTCCGCAGCCGAACACCCCGGGGCAGTCGCGGACGATCTTCGGCCAGCATCTTGCGGCCGGCACCGGCGGCCTGAACCTGCAGCTGCTCGGCGACGAGGCCTTCGCCCGGGCGCCACGCATCTGGCGGGATCATGCCGGGGGCGACGTAGGCGAAGTACAGGGCGTCGAGCTGGGTCCAGAGGACGTTGCATTTGAAGGTCAGCGCGGCCATCGCCTGACGCTGCAACTCCGGCGTGGTCGCGTGCCGTTTCACGTAGTCGAGGGCGAAATCGGCATCTCGCGGCGCCTGGGTGAGCCGCTTATCGAAATAGGCCAACGTGTCCTTGGTGATGAAGTCGTAGTTCTTCAGCATCCCGGCGACACGCTCGGAGATGATAGTCGGCGAGAACATCTCGGTCAGCGACGAGGCGATCGCCTCCAGCAAGCTCTTTTCCGAGACGAAATGGACGTAGGCCTCCACCGAGAACTTCGTCGCCGAGAGGATCCCGCGGGTCGAGAGCACGTAGTCCCGTTCGAATCCGACGCCCTCCGCGAGCTTGAGCCAGCGCTCGATCCCGCCGTCACCCTCGTGATCGCCATCGTGATCGACGATACGCTGGCGCCAGATCCGCCGGAGCGACGCGTCGGTCATCCGGGCCAGGACGGCAGCGTCCTTCACCGGAATCATGGCTTGGTAGTAGTAGCGATTGAGCGCCCAAGCCCGGACCTGATCTTTCGACAGCTTTCCATCATGGAGCAGACGATGGAACGGGTGCAGGATGTGGTAGCGGCGCGCACCGATATCGCGTAGCGCGGCCTCCAATTCCTCGGGGCTGAGGAGACGCTGGCTCTCGGCGGTATCGGGGGTCGGGAAAACTGCGTTCATGGCGTGTCCGGCGTCCGTTCTCGGGTCGCGTTTCCTGTGTCGTCCAGCCCTCGGCGCACGGGGCGTGTTCCTGAACTCGGAGACGATATAGTGCCGACAACCGGTCGGCCCAACAGTCCACGTCGGCCGAGATATTCTGTCGCGTCGTTCGACCCTCGGCTAGCGTTCCCGATCCACACAGGCATCCTGAGCTGCCGGAGCGAAGCGCAGGTCTCGAAGGAGGCCACCGGCCCACCGCGCGATCCCTGGGGTCATCCTTCGATGCGGCTTCGCCGCACGTCAGGAGAAGGGTGTGGATTCGACGCGTCTGGCTACAGCGACAGGCTCAGACCGTCATGCGCCACCGTCCACCCGGCCGCCTCGACATCCCCGCGCTCCGGGGATCCCTCGACCAACACGGGATTGGTGTTGTTGATGTGCACGAAGATGCGCTGCCCGATCTCGGTCGCCGCAAGGGCGTCGATCGAACCGTTCGCGCCGCGCATCGGCACGTGCCCCATGCGCCAGCCGGTCTTCGTCCCGACGCCGGCCCGGATCATGTCGTCGTCGTGCAGAACCGTGCCGTCGAACAGCAGTGCATCCACACCGGCGATGCGCGCCCGCAACCCGTCCGTCACCCGCGCGCATCCAGGAATATAGGCGAGGCGCCGGCCGCCGGCTTCGATCAAGGCGCCGACCGTCGTCTCGGTCTCGGCGCCGATCTCCATGGTCTCGTCCTCCAGCCAGAGCGGCACCTTGCCGGGGACGGGGAAGAGTGTAACCGACAAGCCGGTCAAGGGCTCGAATCGCGCATCCATGCCGACGGCCTCGCGGGCTACGACGCCGGCAGCCATTACGTCGAAGACGCGATTGGCGTTCACCGAGTCGAGAATCCCGCCCGTGGCGTAGAGCGTATACGGCTGACCTTCGCGCAGCGTCAGCAAGCCCGCGACATGATCGACGTCGCCGTTGGTCAACAGCACGGCGCGGATCGGCGAATGGCGCAGGCCCTCACGCGGATGCATCGCTCGATTGTCGAAGAGTTGTTGGCGGATATCCGGAGAGGCGTTGATCAGCAGCCAATCCGACCCGTTCGCGGACACTGCGATGCTCGACTGGGTCCGGGGTCGCACCCGGTCCGGGTCGGACCGCGCCAGCGTGCAGATGGGGCAGCGGCAATTCCACTGGGGAAGGCCGCCGCCGGCCGCGGAACCGAGGATCACGACGCGCATGGTGCGGCTCCCGAGATCCCCGGCCCGTAAAAACTCAGTTGAAGGTGTCGATCTCGGCCGACTCGTAGCTCGTCACTTCCATGCCGACGCAGATCTCGGACACGATCGGGGCAGCCCACTTCATGGTGTTTCTCCTTGGCGGTATCCTCACCGAGCGTCGCATGGATCTTAAGAAGACCCTAAGACACTGATGGCGCTCTCGTTTTTAGGCGCGGCACCGGTATCGACGATTCAAGGGCAGGCTTCAAGCACTAAGTTGCCTGATCCTCCCAAAATTTTCGTGTGACACTTCCTAAAGTTCCGGAAACCTACGGGAAACGTCGGTCGGTAGGACTTAAGTACAGTTGGTCATTGTCGAAAGTCCGGGCCGCGCAGCTCCAGCATGAAGCCCTTGCCGCGCACGGTGGTCAAAGCCGGGCCGCCATAACGTACGAAATCGGCCATCTTCGAACGCAGATAGCCGATGTAGACGTCGACCACGTTGAGCGACAGACCGCCCTGGCTGGCCCAGAGCCGGTCGAAGATGTCCGCGCGCGAGACGGGCTTGCCGATGCTCTCCATCAGCATGGCGAGCAAATCGGCTTCGCGGGGAGTGAGTCGGGCACTGGCCTCGCCGCAGCTCGCCTGACGGGTGTCGAGGTCAAGACTCAGTCGGCCTGCCGTGATCCTTGAGCGGGGCGCCTCGGCCTGCTCGCGCCGCATCAGGTGCGTGCGCAGGCGCGCAACCAGCTCGTCGAACTCGAACGGCTTGACGATGTAGTCGTCGGCTCCGAGCGCCAGACCCTCGGCCCGGTCGCGGATCTCGTCGCGGGCGGACAGGAACAGGATGGCGCCGGAGAACCCGCCTTCCCGCAGGGAGCGGCAGACATCGTGGCCCGACCCGTCCGGCAGACCGATGTCGAGCAGCACCGCCCCGGGTGCCGGATCGTGCGCCGCCTTGAGCGCCTCGTCGACGCAGGCCGCCGTGCCGACCTCGAACCCCTCCGCCTCCAGACCCCGGGCCAGGAGGCCGCGGATATCGATATCGTCCTCGACGATCAGGATCCGCGTCATGCGGTCGGCTCCCTCACCTGTGCGGCGCCGGCCGCGTCCCCGGCCGTGCCCGACTCCCATGCCGGATCGAGCGCCGGGATGTCCAGGCTGACGCGGGCGCCGCACCCGTCCGGTCCCGCGCCCAGCCGGATGGTCCCGCCATGCTGCTCGACGATCCAGCGCGCGAGGGCGAGGCCGATGCCGAAGCCCGTCTCATCGGGCCCCGCGCCGGCGCCGCGCTTGAAGCGCTCGAACAGGTCGGCTTCGGAGGTGCCAAATCCCGGCCCGTCATCCGTCACGGTGATCCGCCCGACCGGGCCCGGGCCGGCAGACAGCGCGACCTCGACCCGGGTGAGCCCGGCGGCGTGGCGCAGGGCGTTATCAACGAGGCTCTCCACCGTCTGCCGGATCCACTCGCGATCCGCGAGGCTCTCGACATCCCGGGTCCCCGGATCAAGGGACAGCGCGACGCGACGCCGGGCGGCCTCGGAGGTCATGTTGTCCACCGCCTCCGACAAAACCAGGGCGAGCCCGAGGGGCCGCTTGTCGAACGCGATCTCGCCGGTTTCCGACCGGGCGACGCGCAGCAGATCCTCGACCCGCAGCTTCAGCCGCTGCGCGCGCTTCTTGATCGTGGCGAAGACCGGCCCGGGATCGGCGCCGCGGGTGGCCCCCCGCAACGCGAGATCGCACTCGCCCAGGATCACGGTGAGCGGCGTGCGCAGCTCGTGGCTGACATCGGCGAAGAAGCGCCGCCGGGACTGATCGATGGATTCGAGACGGACATTGGCGGCGCGCAGATCCGCCGTCCGGGCCGCGACCGTGTCCTCCAGCGCCGCCCGGTCGGCCACGACCCGCAATTCCCGCCGGGCGAGGCGCGCCGCCATGCGGTTGACGTTGGTCATCAGGAGGCCGAGCTCGTCGCGGGTTGCGACGGACAGGCGGGTGTCCAGGGCACCGTGTCCGATGGCGCTCGCGGCCCGGCGGACCTCCTCGATCCGCGCCAGCGTCGGCCGGGTGACGCCACGGTACAGGATCGCCAGCAGCACGAGGGCCGCCGTCACCGCCGCAGCCGCGGCGAGACGTAGGCGCTCCGAAAGCGCCCGGGCCTGCTCGGAGCCGAGTGCCATGCTCCGCCGTTCCACTTCGATGAGGAATGAGAGCGGCTGGCCCGTCATGGCGCCGAAGCCGTTGAGCGCGCCCTTGATCGCGTCCTGCCGCCGCTCAGGCTCGGTCTGGCGATTGATCTGAGCCACCTGCCGGTCGAGGACCGCGCGGGCGGCACGCAAAGCGGCCATCGGGCGGGTTCGCGCGGCATATTGCATCCGGTCGGTGGGGTCGTCGCTCGGCGGGAAGCTCTTGGCCAAGGCCTCGTCGACGGTCCGCAGGGCGCGATCGGCATTGTCGCGGGCGATCGCCATCGCCTCGGGCTGTCCGTCGGGATTGCCGACGGTCTCGACGGCGGCGAGACCGAACTGCGTGAGGCGGCCGGACAGCTCGGCCAACAATTCCAGGCGCCGCTGCGCTTCGAGCGTTCGGTCTACGGTCCGCTCCGCGGCGCCGATCGCCGCCAGCGCCGCCGCAGCAGCCAGGATCACCACGATGGCGGTGCTGCCCAGGAGCAGCGCGAAGCGGGTCTTCAACGAGCGCATGGGGCCGCCCTCGAAGCAGGGCTCAGCATGACACTGCCCGGCCGGCGCGCCAAGGCGCCGTCACAGGTCCTTCGGCGTGCTTCCCTTGGCGGCGCAACGCCAGCGCTCGACGTGCCATTCCGGGTGGGAGGCCTGCCAGGTTGCCAACGCGCTCTGCGAATTGCGTAGGCAGACGAACGGACTCGATGTCTCGAACGACATCTCGATCCGGTCCTCGCGGCAGGTCGAGGGCTGGGCGACGAGGCAGATCGACAGCAGAAGCAGCATGGGCGCGTTCCCGGGCTGCCGGCCTCGTGCGGGCCGGCTTGAACGGGAGGATAGGACGCCTTCACGCCCCTTGCCCAGGCGGCGTCAGGCCGCGACCCAGATCTCGCCCTTCGCGATGGTGGCGAGGTCGCCCGAATAGCGTCGGAGCGGCTTGTCCAGCAGGGCTGCATGCTCCGGGCTGAGGCCGCGCAGGGCCGTCGCCAGCAGGCGCAGGAACACCAGATCGTGCGCGCCGGTCTCCACGAAGGTCTCGGCCATACGCCCGTGCGCGCCGAGGACGAGGGTTCCACGGCGCATGCCGAGCCCCGGCTGGTCGCCGGCCGCGAGGGCCGCCAGAGTGCCGGCGATCATGCGCGAGCCCGCGAAGGCACCCGCGCGCCCGGCGACGATCATCCCCCGCCGCATCCGGTCGCCGAGATGCGCGCCCGCGGTTCCGCGGATGATCAGCGTCGCCCCGTCGAGCCCCGTCTTGGCGGCATAGACCGCGCCGCCCGCGTAGTCGCCGGCATCGCCCTCAATGGTGATCGTGCCGCCGGTCGCACCGGAAGCCGCGTAGGGACCTGCGTTTCCGGTGACCGTCAGGCTACCGCCCGCCATGCCGGCACCGAGGCGCTGGCCGACATCGCCGGTCACCCGGATCGTGCCCGCGGACAGGGACGCCCCGACCCGATCCAGGCGCTCGTGACCGCCCTCGATGGTCAGGCTGTCGGACCCGTCGAGGGAAACGGAGAAGCAGTCGCCGAGGCGTACGCCTGTCCGGGTCGTACCGATCTCCAGGCGCTCGGCCTCGCCTTGGGACAGACCCGAGAGCGCCCGGGGGTTAATGTCCAGAAAGTCCAGCCGCTCGGGCGGGGCCGCGCGCAGGGTGAGGGTGCTCACGGCTCAGCCCTCCGACTTGGCGTCGTCGCGCGCGATCAGGTCGCGCAGATGGTAGTGGTGGCGTCCCAGATTGCCGCCGTAATTGCCGGCCGTCACTGCGATAAGCCCGTGTTTTCCGCCGATCTCGGTCGCCGCGTGCAAGCCGGCGCGCATCGAGTCGGACACGCCCTGCGAAGTGAGGGCGTCGATCACGATCTCCAGCACCACACCGCAATCCGCCGGGAGCGCCGAGCCAGCCCGGCCCTTGAGCGTCGGGCAGTAGGCGTCGTTGGTGGAGGCCATCATGCCCTTGGTCCGTCCGCCGACCTTTGAACCGGAGCGGACGATCCCGCCTGGGAACGGCAGGATCGCGCCCGGAACCGCCTTGGCGGCCTCCACGGCTACCTCGGCGACCTTCAGCGTCTCCGCATGGGTCCGCCCGAGGAAGAGCAAATTGCCGCCGCCAACCGCACCGTCGACCGCCCGGACCGTATCCTCGCACAGGAACTCGCCGTCCATCACCGGGATACGCCAGTAGCGCCGCGCCTTGCCGGAGGCGTCGGGCAGGCGCTTGGCGATTGCGAAGCCGTCGCCGAAATAGCGGATCGCGCCGCCGAGCTTGATCTTGGTCGGCCCATCGACACCCGCGTAGCAGGCCGTGCCCGGACAGGTGAGGATGCACTGGCCGACCCGCTTGATCAGCTGCTCCTTGAGTCCGTTCGGTTCGAAGCCGAACAGCAGGATGCGGACGCCCGGCCGCCCGTCCGGAGTCTCCTCCGGCGACAGCTCGGCGTCGATCCCGGCCTCGGCGCCGCAGCCGATCACCGAGGTGGCGAAGCCCGTCATCGTGGTCGCGGCGATCATCGCCCACTTGGCGGTGTCGTTCGTGACGACGATGGCGGTCCCGGCCACGTCGAACGCCTCCGCGAAGGTGTCGATGACCGGGATACCGTTGAGGGAAAGGTCAGACATCGTAGTTCCCGCGGCTCGCCCCGCTGATCACGCCCGACATGGCACCGCCTCGAAATTCTCCGTGTCCTCACCGAACGCGGCATCGGGCACCGCGAAGCTGTCGAGGCCCTCGCCGAACCGCTCCGTCAGGTAGGTATCGGCGCGCTTCGCCATGGCCTTGTCGGACTCGAGGGTGAGGGACAGCGTGCGCCCGACGCGCCACTCCACCACCTCGCCATCCTCGACGATCGGCACGCCATCCTTGAGGACGAGCTTGGCGGCGGTGAACATGGCGGTGCGGTTCGACTCGTCCCGGTAAATTGCAACGTCCGCCCGAGCGCCGGCCCGCAGGTGACCGCGATCCGCGAGGCCGAGTAGCTTGGCCGGCCCGGACCGCGTGAGCTGCGCGATCTCCAAGAGCGTGTATTCGCGCTCCAGCCCCGGCAGCCCCGAGCGCTCGCCCACGATCTTGGGCAGCGTCGCGATCTCGCGGTCGCGCTCGGACTTGTCCATCAGCAGGTGGATGATGCGTGGGTACTGGGTGAACGGACCGCCGTTCGGGTGATCCGTGGTCAGGATCGTCCGCTCGGGATCGGTTGAGAGCAGCATTATTTCCAAGCCGATAGCCCATTGCAGGGAGCTGGTCGGGCCGCGCGGCCGGTACAGGAACGGCACCACGCCGCCGCCCTCGGCATCACCCGCGTTCAGCACCCACTTCTTGGGATTGGCGCCCTTCCGCCCCGCGAACTGGCGCAGGATGTCGAGGGAGACCGTTACGGTCTGGCCGAACACCACCTGCCCGATGTCGAGGGTGGCATTCGGATTGTCGGTGATCGCCTGTGCGATCCGTTCGGCGGCCGAGCGGAAACCGCCGGTCCCGGGATTGGCCGGATCGACCGCGCCGTAGGCGTAGAACTGGGCGTGGGCGAAGTGGATACGCCGCCCCTCAGCTGCGTCGAGCGTCGCCATGAAGCTGTCGTCGGCGCCCGGCAGGCCGAGGTTGTTGCAATGGACGTGCAGGGGATGCGGGACGCCGATCTCCTCGACCGCGTCGAGAAGCGAGCCCATGATCTGCCGGGTCGAGAGCCCGTAGCAGGGGATCTCGTCGTCGAGCGACAGGCGCAGGGCACCGTCCTTGAACGCCGAGGCGCCGCCCGCATTGATGCATTTCACGCCGAGGCCGCGCGACTGCGCCACTGACAGACTGACGAGGTCGCGCACCGCGTTGCCGCCCTGGCGTTCCCGCAGCAACTGCAAGAGCTGGTCGTCGTTGCCCATCACGGTCAGGGCCCCGCGGTCGAGCAGCGGGATATCGGCGAGTTCGAGCTGTGTAGCCAGCGCGTGGGTCGGCGGCATCGCAGGCTCGACCGCGGTGGTGTAGCCCATCCGCGCATAGGTCGAGCCGATCCAGGCCGCTGCCCCGCCGGCATGCGCGAAGGGATGACCCTCAGGCGCAGCCTCGCTCACATAGAGGTCGGGTAGGAGCAGCCGCGAGGTGATCACGTTGCCGCCGGCGATGTGCGAATGCACCTCGACGCCGCCGGCCATCACCACACATCCCGCCGCGTCGATGACGTGGTCGGCCTCGCGGCCCGGCGGATCGATGACCTGACCGTCCTCGATCCAGACATCCCCGACCGAATCGCGGGACGCGGTCGGATCGACGACGCGCCCGCCCCGAATCACGCTCAGCATGCGGGTTCACTCCTCGACGCGGGCTGGCCGGTGATCAGGCGCTCCGTGAGGGCGCCGAGGATCGACGCGGCCGACGGCAGATCCGTGGGCGCCGAAGCCGGCCAGTAGGTCAGCGCGGCGCGCGGCTCGTTCCAGAGGACGCCGCCATGATCGCGGCCGGGCTGGCCGACCGCGATGACGATTTCGGCAGCCTTCGCCGCGCCATCTGCGACGACGGCCACGGAGGGGACCGCGGACAGCCAATCGGGGCACGCCACCGGCATGGAGGCGAGCCAGAGCACCGCGTCGGCCTCGCCGGCGGCGACCTGCCGAGCGGCGTCGAAGCGCCAGGGGTCGTGCTCGGGCACGTGGCGGCCGAAGCCGCTGCGCGGTGCCTGTCCGGTCAGCCAGGCCGAGACCGGCACCACGGCCCGGTCCTGCCCGATGCCGCCGGTGGCGAGGGTGAAGCAGCGTGTCGTCTCGCTCAGCTCCATGGCGAGCCCCTGAAGCATCTCGATGCCGGCCTCGCCGAGTTCGGCGGGATCGTAGAGGAGGACGCCATACTGAGCGGATGCGAGCCGGGCAGCGATCTGCCCCGGGAGGGCATCGCCGGCGAGGTGGCCGCGGGCAAAGGCACGCAGCACGCCGACGGCCTCGGTCAGGCCGCCCGCGGCGGGCCAAGCCAGCGACGCGGTGGCGTTCGCTCCCACGGCCAAGAGCGCGCGATCCGATCCCGCAGCGCGACCGCGGGTCGGCTTCGTATCGATCAGGCGCTTCATCAGCGGGGTCTGCCAGGGCGCAGCACCCACCACCAGCACCACATCGGCGCGCCCGACGGCTTCGGCGGGCGTCGAGGTCAGGGCCCCGACCCGGCTCAGCGCGCCGAGTTCGGCATAGGTCCCGATCGACCCGGCGGTGTCGACAGAGGCACCGATGCGCCCCGCAAGATCATAGGCCGCACGGATCGCGGCGACGTCGGCGCTGAGGCCGGCGATCACCGGCGCGCGCGCCTTGGCGAGGAGGGACGCGGCCGCCTCGATGGCGGTGCCCGCGTCCGTCGCGCCACCCTTCACCCAGGCTGCCATGCTCCCTCTCGCAACGTTCTTGCTTGGCTTCGGAGCGGGCGACGGCCGTAAGACCGGACGAAGCGGGCACACCCCAAAACAGGGGGCCCACAGAGTCGGAATGGCGCGCCCGCCCGGCAAGTTCCGGGCAGACGGCAAACTCGGCACGCCGTCGCGAGGCCTAGGTTTGCATTCATCCGCCCACCGCGGCAAGGGGGTATGGCTGGGATACGGACGGCGATCTGGGCTGAAATGGTCGGTTATCGCCCTTCCGCGTCACGGCCGGGGACAGGTTTCCAGGTGCATTCCGCGACGGCGCCTGCACGGCGAAACGAATCGTTCGGCCGATCCTGCGCCCTTTGATCCCGGATCTCCCCCACCAGCAGCCGCCTTCCAGGGTCTCGCGGCAAACCGTAAGCGACGATCCGAACTCTGATCGGTCGGCACCGTTGCCCTACCCCAGGCCGCGTGTGAAAAGCGCGCCGCACCGGCGGCATGCGAGGAACTGGCAGTGGGCGACGCCCCCGAGCGGAACGAAGACACCGCAGATGGCGCCGTGCGGGTTGAAGCACCGGCGCGGCTGCATTTCGGCTTCCTCGACCTGCATGGCGGGCTCGGCCGGCGATTCGGAAGCATCGGCCTCGCCATCGACGAGCCCTCCCTGGCACTGACCGCACGGCGCTCGCTGCACCCCTCCATCACGGGACCGGAAGCTGAACGCGTGCGCGGCTACGTCCGGGCCGCCGCGGCGCATCTCGGTGGCGGCGAGGATGTCGCCATCGCGGTGGAACGCGCGATCCCGGCCCATGCTGGCTTCGGTTCCGGCACGCAGCTCGGTTTGGCGGTGGCCTCCGCAATGGCGCGCCTGATCGGGGCGCCCTTCGCCGCAGATTCGTTCGCCGCCACGCTCGACCGCGGCAACCGATCCGGTGTCGGCCTCTGCGCGTTCACGGAGGGCGGCCTGATCGTCGATGGCGGACGCGGATCGGACGGGGGACCGCCGCCGGTCATTGCGCGCCTGCCCTATCCCAATGCCTGGCGGATCGTGCTGATCATCGATCCCGAGATGGCCGGCGTTCACGGCGTGCGCGAAGTCGAAGCGTTTCGCGATCTGCCGCGCTTCCCGGAAGCGCAGGCCGCGGAGATCTGCCGAATTACGCTGATGCAGGTTCTGCCCGCCGTCGCCCTTGCCGAGCCGCAGGGCTTCGGCGCCGGGATCACCCGGATTCAGGACCTGATCGGCGATCATTTCGCGCCCCACCAGGGTGGCCGATACGCCAGCGCAGCGGTGGCACAGGTGCTGGCGAACGTCGCCGCGCAGGGCATACCGGGCTACGGCCAGTCCTCTTGGGGACCGACCGGATTCGTGCTCATGCCCTCGGACGCCGCCGCCCGCGCCCTCGTGGCCGATCTCGACCGCGGAGGCTCCCTCCGGTTCGTGATCGCCCGCGGCCGAAACAGTGGCGCTTCGGTAACCGGTCCGGCTTGAGCGAACGCTCACGGGCTTGACCCGGAACGCCGCTCCGGGTTTGGACGATGGCAAAACGCATCGGTCGCACACCGCACGGGGAATCCATGGCCCGCTCGATCCTCCATATGCTGACGCCACTCCGGCACATGAGCCCGTTCGACGTGAACATGGCCGTGGATGCCGGCTACGAGACGGTGGTGACCTATACCGAGGTCAGCCTCGCCGACGTGGTCTCGCTGACCCAGGATTCGATTTTCTCGCGGTCTCCGGCCGACGGGACGCGGACGGGCATCTTCATCGGCGGCAAGAACGCCGAGGACGCCCTCGACATGGTCGACCGGGCCAAGAAGGCCTTCGTGCCGCCCTTCGTGAACCACGTCTTCGCCGATCCGGCGGGCTCGTTCACGACAGGGGCCGCGATGGTGGCGCAGGTCTCCCGGGCGCTCCGGCAGACGTTCAACACGGATCTTCAGGGCAAGCGCATCGTGATCTTCGGCGGTGCCGGCGTGGTGGCCTACGTGGCGGCGGTGATCGGCGCGCTCCAGGGCGCCACCACAGTGCTGGTCGGCCATGACGGCGAGGAGCGCGTCTCGAAGATCGCCTTCACCATGAAATGGCGCTTCGGCATCGACGTTGGCGCCGTCGACGGGACAACGCCGGAGGATCGCCGCGTCGCCATCCGGGACGCCGACGTGATCCTGTCGGCCGGGCCCGCCGGCATCCCGATCCTGACGGCGCAGGATCTCGAATCGGCACCGAAGCTCCTCGTGGCCTCGGACGTCAACGCCGTGCCGCCCGCCGGCATCGCGGGGATCGACGTGAATGCCGTGGACGTGCCCCTGCCCACCGGCAAGGGCGTCGGCATCGGCGCGCTGGCGGTCGGAAACGTGAAGTACCAGACGCAGCGCCGCCTGTTCGACCGGATGCTGGCGTCCGATACCCCACTCTGCCTCGACTTCCGCGACGCCTACACCCTCGCGGTCGAGATCGCCGGCTGAAATCATTCGGGCCCGATCTGACGAGCCCGATCGGGATGGCGGGCGCGATCCTGATCGCCGCGCAGGCCGGGCGAGCCCTCGCAGAGGCAGCGCGGCGTGCTGGCTTGCGGCCCTACGTGGCCGACCTGTTCGGCGATTCCGATACCCTGGCCGCCGCCGAGGCCTACCGCCCGCTGCCGGGCCGCTTCGGCATGGCGCCCTCTGCGGCCGAGACGTTGGTGGCACTCGACGACCTTGCGGCGGCGGCCGGAGGCTCGATGGGTCTGATCCTCGGCAGCGGCTTCGAGGACGCCCCCGGTCTGGTGGCCGAATTCGCGCGCCGGCACCGGCTGCTCGGCGCCTCCGCCGAAACCATCGCGCGCCTCAAGGATCCGGCCGCCTTCGCCGCCCTGTGTGCGAGCCTCGACGTGCCGCACCCTGCGGTCTCGATGCGTGCGCCGGACGATCCGTCCCGGTGGCTGCTCAAGCGGGTTGGCGGCAGCGGCGGCTCCCATATCCGCGCGGCGACTCAGTCGACGCCGCCGCCGGGCCATTATCTCCAGGCGCACGTCCCCGGGCAGGCGCACGCCCTCAACGTCCTGGCCGATGGCCGCACGATCCGGATCCTGGCGGTGACCGAGCAATGGTGCGCTCCGACTCCGATATGGCCCTATCGCTATGCCGGAGCGCTGGTCCGCGGCGGCGCCGAGCCGCCGGCTCTGTGCGGGGCACTCGTCGTCGCGATCGCGGACGCCACCGCACGGATCGTTGCCGCGACCGGGCTGCGGGGCCTCGCCAGCGCCGACATCCTGGTCGACGGGTCCGACTGGTGGATGATGGAGATCAATCCGCGCCCCGGCGCGACGCTGGATATCCTCGACCGGCGCGCGGTACCGCTGCTCGAAGCCCACATCGCCGCCTGCCTGGGCGCGATGCCGGAACTCGGTGCGCCTCCGGTGGGTGCGGCGGCCGCGCAGATCTGTTACGCCGACCGGGAGCTTGCGCCTGTGCCGGACCATGATTGGCCGGACTGCGTGCGTGACCGCCCGCGCCCCGGCTCGGTGGTCCGCCGCGACGCGCCGCTCTGCACGGTGCTGGCCGAAGGCGCGGACCGGGCAGAGGCGCTCGACCTGTTGGAATCGCGAACGGCCCGCCTGCGGGCGGCCCTCGCAGCGCAGAAAACATAAGTTCGAGGAAGCCCCGTGATGAGTGCCAGCCCATCCTATCCCAGCGTCAACGCGCTCTCAGGCCCGCTGGTCGAGCGGCTCGTGGCCGAGGCCGCGACCCTGCGGCTCTCCGTGTCGCAGGCGGCGGGCGGCGCCCGGATGATCGATGCCGGGGCGCAGGCGCGGGGCTCGATCGAGGCCGGGCGGCGCATCGCGGAGATCTGCCTGGGCGGCCTCGGCACCGTCTCCATCGCGCCGAGCGGTCCGATCGCATCCTGGCCCTACTCGGTGACGGTTCACGCCGCCGATCCGGTGCTCGCCTGCCTGGGCAGCCAGTATGCGGGCTGGAGCCTCGCGGATGAGACCGGTGATTCCGGCTTCTTCGCCCTCGGTTCGGGTCCGGGCCGCGCTGTCGCGGTCGTCGAAGATCTGTACCAGGAACTGGGCTACCGCGACTCGGCGACCAGCACCGCCCTGGTGCTCGAAGCCGCCGGCGGACCGCCCGACAGCGTCGTGGCCAAGGTGGCCGAGGCCACCGGTCTGCGGCCGGAAGATCTGACCTTCATCTTCGCGCCGACCCAGAGCCTCGCCGGCTCGACCCAGGTGGTGGCCCGCGTGCTGGAGGTCGCCCTTCACAAGGCCCACACGGTGGGTTTCGACCTGCACGCCATCGTGGACGGGATCGGCTCGGCCCCGCTCTCGCCGCCCCATCCCGACTTCATCAAGGCGATGGGCCGGACCAACGACGCGATCATCTATGGTGGCCGGGTCCAGCTCTTCGTGGACGCCGACGATGCGGACGCCAAGAGCCTCGCCGAGCAGCTGCCCTCCACCACCTCGAGCGATCACGGCGCGCCCTTCGCCGAGATTTTTTCCCGGGTGAACGGCGACTTCTACAAGATCGACGGGGCGCTGTTCTCCCCGGCGGAGGCGATCGTCACGTCGGTGCGTTCGGGCGCCACCTACCGCGGCGGCCGCCTGGAGCCGACGCTGGTGGAGGCGTCCTTCGCCTGAGGCCACCAACGCGCTCGCCCTCTGATCTTTGCGGGATCCGGCCCGATGATACCGGTGCAGGATCGTGCGCGGGTCCCCTCTCCCGAGCGGGAGAGGGACAGGGCGAGACCTGTCCGGACGAGCCGCGACCGGACTGCGCGGGGATGGCGTGCTCGATCCTGAAGCTTCTCCTCCCTCACCCCAGCCCTCTCCCGCTCGGGAGAGGGAGCCGGTCGCGTTCCGTCCCAAGCGTTGCGTTCCGATGGTGAAAGGGCCAGCACCGTCACCCCAAGGCGAAACCCGCGGATCAGCTCTTGACCGTGACGAAACAGGACTTCCATGCATATCGGGCTCGCCGCCGATAACGGCAATTGGCACAGGAACCGCCTGCTGACAGCCCTCCGGGCGCAGGGCGTCGAGCCGGTGCTGTTCTCCCTGGCCGACGTGGCCGTGGTCACCGGCGGCGGCGAGCCCCTGCGTGTCCCGGGCTTCCCGGACACCCTGCCGGATGGGGTCCTGATGCGCACCATCGCGGGCGGCACGTTCGAGGCCACCACGATGCGCCTCGGGGTGTTGCACGCCCTGGTGGCGGCGGGCGTCACCGTGTGGAACAGCCCGACCGCCACCGAACGGTCGGTCGACAAGGCCGCCACCTCGCTGCTCATCGCCCGGGCCGGCCTGCCGACGCCGGCAACCTGGGTTTTCTCCAAGCGCGAGGCCGCCGCCGCCCTCGTGGCGGTCGAGGCCCGGCCCGGGGCACCGCTGGTGCTCAAGCCGCTGTTCGGCTCCCAGGGGGAGGGGCTCGTCCTGATCGAGCGGCCGGAGGACCTGCCCGACGAGGAGGCCGTGGCCCGGGTCTACTACCTGCAGCGCTACGTCCCGCGGCGCGATGGGCTCTGGCGCGACTATCGGGTGTTCGTCTGCGACGGGCGGGCGATCGCCGGCATGATCCGCGAGGGCGACGGCTGGATCACCAACGTCCACAGGGGCGGCCGTCCGCTGCCTTGGGCCATGCCGCGCGCCGCCGCGGACCTCGCCGAGGCCGCCGCCGCCGCGGTCGGCGTCGACTATTCCGGCGTCGATCTGGTCGAGGACGGGGAGGGCGGCTTCTCCATCCTGGAGGTCAATTCGATGCCGGCCTGGTCGGGCCTCCAGACGGTGTGCGAGACCGATATCGCCGGGGCGGTTGTCCGCGGCTTCCTCGCCGCCGTCCGCGGCGCGAGCCGGCCGCGGCTCGTGGTGGCATGAGCGGCATGCTCGACCCGGCGCTGATCGGCACGCTGTACAAGGCGGCCTGCCTCGCGGAGCTCGATGCCCTCAAGCCCGGCAACGTCCATGCCTTCGCCGCCGGTCATCGCATGGTGGTGGCCGATTTCGTCACCAGCGCCGAGGTTTCGGCGCCGCCCCTGGCGCGGCAAGGCGCCGGGATCGGCGAACGGGTCCACGGCGGGGTCGCCGCCACGATGGCGGCGGTGGGTCAGAACACCAATCTCGGTATCCTGCTCCTCTGCGCGCCGCTCGCTGCCGCAGCCGAGCGCGGGACGGGCATCGCGGCCCTGCTCGACACCCTCGACCGTTCGGACGCGGAGGCGGTCTTCGCGGCGATCCGCCTCGCCAATCCCGGCGGCCTCGGCCGGGCGGAACGGCACGATGTCGCCGCGGACGCGCCCGCCTCCCTCCACGACGCGATGGCGGAGGCCGCCGACCGGGACCGCATCGCCCGTGCCTACGGGACCGGGTTCGCCGACGTGACGGCGATCGGCCTCCCGGCCCTCATGGAGGCAAGGACGCGGGGGCTCGATCCGTCCTGGTGCACCACCGCCGTGCATCTCGCCTATCTCCGGTCGGTCCCGGATAGCCACATCGCCCGAAAGCGCGGCCGCGCCGCCGCCGAGGACCTTCGCCGGGAGGTCGAGAAAATCGTGGTCGGCCTTGACCTCGCCGCGCAGCCGGTCGAGCCGCTGCTGGCCCTCGACGCGTCGCTGAAGGCACGCGGCCTCAACCCGGGCACGAGCGCGGATTTCACGGTCGCGACCGTGTTCTGGGACGCGCTGGCGAGCGCGGGCGCCACGCTGGCCTGAACCGTGCAAGTTCCCGTGTTTCCAAGGGCGAAGGCTAAAAAAATTCCTTCGCGGCAGAGCCTTGCGCGGGTTGTGAGCCGCAGGTGCCCGCTGTAGGGTCCGCCGCGCTGTCCGGCCCAACCGGCTCGACCCTTCCGGCTCGGCCGGTGGTCGGGCGCCGATAACAAGGATGGCTTCCCGGCCGCGGCACCGCCCCCGGCGCGCGGCTCTATTTCGGAATCCAGGGAGAGACACCGAATGGCGAAGATCACCAAGGTTCAGGTCGGCGAAGCGCTCGTCGGCGACGGCAACGAGGTCGCCCACATCGATCTCATCATCGGACCGCGCGGTTCGCCGGCCGAGACGGCTTTCTGCAACGGCCTCGTGAACAACAAGCACGGCTTCACCAGCCTGCTCGCGGTCATCGCGCCGAACCTGCCCTGCAAGCCGAACACCCTGATGTTCAACAAGGTCACCATCAACGACGCCCGTCAGGCCGTCCAGATGTTCGGCCCGGCCCAGCACGGCGTTGCCAAGGCCGTGCAGGACGCGGTGGCCGAGGGCATCATCCCGGCGGACGAGGCCGACGACCTGTTCATCCTGGTCGGCGTGTTCATCCACTGGGAGGCGGCCGACGACGCCAAGATCCAGAAGTACAATTACGAGGCGACCAAGCTGTCGATCCAGCGCGCCGTCAACGGCGAGCCGAAGGCTTCGACGGTCACCGAGCAGCGCAACTCCGCGCAGCACCCCTTCGCCGCCAACGCTTAGATCGGAGACGGTCCTGGGCAGAGTGAGCCTCCGCCCGCACCGCGGGGCCTGCTCCAGCGACTGGCTTCGATCTTCCTCGGCCGATAAGTAGGCCCCTGACGGGACGGCGAGAGCCGTCCCGTTTTTCGTTTGTCGTCGCCGGCGTTGCCGTCCGCTCCGTTCTCCAACCAGCCCCTCAGCCGGCCCCTCAGGCGGCAGTGTCGTTGAACGGCGGCGATCCTCGGACAGCGCGGCGCGTTCCGGTGCTCTCCGGCGAGGTCCGCTTCGCGCGCCTCGGACTGAGAGGCGCGGCGGAAATACGCGCAGCCTCCGCTCGAAGGGGGTGTCGCGTCTGGCCATGACGACTGTCTCCGAACGCGGCATACGTGAGTCCGGCAGGTCGCGCGTCATCGTCCCCGCGCGCTCGTCGCGCCGGGGGCATGGCCCAAGAAAGACAACACGCGGGACGCGGGACGCCGCGGGAACCCAGGTGTCGGCCAAGTACGCGCGGGATCCGGTCCCCGCGGCGCCCGCGGCATCGATCGGGCGTGGTCCCCGGCCGGTGCCGTCTTTCTCGTCGCGGCGTCTTGTCGACGTCCCGGTCCTGCGACTCCCCGTTAGCGGTCCCGGGCAGGGTGCACGCACCCCCGGAACCCGCATCGGCGCCGGGGCCTTCCAGCCGTCCCCTCCCTCGTTGTCGGCGGGTCCGCAGGTCGCTCAGGGTCGGACAAACATCGGGTCGGCGCGGGGGTCCTATCCTCCCCCCGCCGGGCAACCTGCCGCCCGGTCTCACGCCCGCAGCCGAGGCACGCCCCGCACCGGTCCGTCGCCCGGGGCGATGGCGGCTGAGAGCCACCGACGCGGGCGCCGCCCCGTCCACGGACCCGCCCGGTCAGCCACCGGGCGGGCCCCGTAAAGGACGCCGCTGGGTCACCCCGGAAGCGCCGTGGACAGGTGGCGGCTAAT
>NZ_JAKSYH010000278.1 GCF_022829295.1 Methylobacterium sp. J-088 | reverse complement strand
TAGAGGGTTGGCAGATGATACTGGGGGCGCGCCCCCGGGGGCGTCCGCAGACCGGGTTCTTCGGCGCCCCGCCCCCCCCCGGTGGAGCTGTTTCTCGGGAAGGGGGGGCGCACCCCGCCTCCACCCGAGGGGGGGGTTTTTTCCCCCCTGGTGGGGGCCGTTCCCCGGGGGAACCGCATGGTGTGGCTCAACCGGCCACCGGCCCCGCGCGGAAAAACCCCCCCCCCCCCCCCCCCCCAACCCCCCCACAGGGGGATCGGGCAGCATTCATGAGCCAAATCGCGCGTCTGATCTCCTTTGTGTCCGCCAATAACGGTATTCGATCGATCCGATATTGTAATAACGTTGCGATCTGACAGATATTGTATAAATTCTGATGGAAATGAGACCCAGGGTGTGTACATTTGCATTCCGAGCGTCGAGCTCGGAGATAAGGTGTCCCTGGAGGCCGGTCGAATGTCTGGCCTGGAACGCGATGACGTCCCCCGATTGCGGGACGATCTGGAGACGAAATTCCAGGAGGATCTCGAAGACGCGGTCCTTGATGCGAGCCGCTGGCCCGACCTGATCGAGCGGGCCGCGCGCAGCTCCGGCAGCGCCGGTGCGCTGCTCCTGCGCACGGACCGGACCGGACTCGACGCGCTGTGCACCCAATCGCTGGCCGAGCCCGCACGCCGCTACTTCGAGGAAGGATGGCATCGGGAGGATCATCGCCTGCGCGGCCTGCCGACGCTGCGCACGCGCGGCGTCACGGTCGATCTCGATTTCACCTCCCCCGACGAGATCGCGCGGCTACCCTACTATCAGGATCTACTCGGCTCCTGCGGCTTGCGCTGGTTCGCGGGCGTCGGGTTCGAGGTGAAAGGCCGGCTCTGGTGCCTGTCGCTGCAGCGGACGGTGGCGCAGGGGCCCTACGAAGCGCATGAGCAGCAGCGGCTGGCGACCCTGTCGCCGCTTCTGCGACGGGCGGGTCTGCTGACCCTGATGGTCGAGAAGGCCCGGCTCGCCGGTCTGAACCAGGCCTTCGACGTGATCGAGCGCGCCGCTCTGGTCCTCGATTCCGAGGGAAAGGTGCTGTGCTGGAATGCGGCGTTCACGGCGCTGCTCGGCCCCGACCTGAAACTCGTCAGCGGACGCCTCGTCGCCGAGGATCCGGAGGCGGCACGGCAGCTGGAGGCTCTGACACGTCCGTGCGGGCGGGCGCCGATCTCGGCCGTCGTGGTGGCGCGCCGGGATGCGGAGCCGGTCGTGGTCCATGTCGTGCCCCTGGTCGGGCCGAGCCGGGGCCTGTTCGCGGGGGGCCGGACGCTCCTCCTTTGCCGCGTGGCCGGGGCGACGCCGGTCCCCGCCACGTCTGTCCTTCAGGCCGCCTACCGGCTGACCCCCGCGGAGGCGCGCCTTGCCCAGGCCCTGTCCGGCGGGGAATCCCTCGCAGAGGCGGCTTCCCGGTTCGCCATCGCGGCGGCGACCGCCCGCTCGCAGCTGAAGGCGATCTTCGCCAAGACCGGTGCGACCCGGCAGGCGGATCTCGTCCGGCTGGTGGCGGGGCTCGCGCGCTGATCCCGGCACCCGCGGGGCGGGACGTCGTGCGCGGTCGAGGACGGAACGGGCCTGCCCGCTGCGCCGTTGCAACTCCGACGTTTAGGAGAAACCTCGATGACCCATCGGATCGCACTGATTTCCGCCCTGACCATCGGCGCCGTCCTGGCCGGCGCGCCGGCCGAGGCGAAGGGCTGCCTCAAGGGCGCCGTGGTCGGCGGCGTTGCCGGGCATATGGCCGGTCACGGCAAGATGGGCGCCGCCGCGGGCTGCGCCGTCGGCCACCACAACGCCAACAAGAAGGCCAAGCAGGGCTGAGCTCAAAGCCTTCCGGTTCGCGGCGCATCCGGGCCGCGAACCGGACGCCAGAGCGCTCTCCGCCGAAGTGGATGTCGGTTCGGCGCAAGAGAGTGCGCAAAGACACAGGCTTCGCGTGGGGCTCGATTGCAACGCGCTCGGGATACGACAAGTGTCTGTCGCCCGGGTCGACAAGCGCGACCTGCCCCTTCTCCCGAACGGGCGAGGGTTAGGGTGAGGGTTGAGAACGCGCAAAATCGAGCGCACCTTAGAAACCCTGACGCGGCATGCCTCTTCCGGACTCTTCTCATGCCTCACCCGGCTTTCTGCGAAAGCAGACCTCTCCCGCACGGGAGAGGGGACCCGCGCCCTGTTCGGCGACGGTGGCGTCACTGTCGTGTACCGTGTGCAACGCGATCGGGCACCGCTCGAGCCGCCCTGGGCGCGTCCGGCCGGTATCGGCACGTGCTACGGCTTGTGACAGCCATGCCAGGGCCGCGCGACGGGGCATGTAAAAGCACAGGCCGCTGCGTCCGCGCGTCCCCCCGCGGCGGCTCAGAGCTTGCAGACCGTTGCGTAACCCTTCGCGTTGCCGGTACGCTCTCGGATCAGGCTGAGACCGTATGACCGACGCGATACGCCCCGCCACCGAAGCCGATCTGCCGACCATCACGGCGATTTACGGCGACGCCGTCACCACCAGCACGGCGAGTTTCGAGACGGATCCGCCCACGCTCGAGGAGATGACCCGGCGCTTCACCGTCCTGCGCGACGGCGGCTATCCCTATCTGGTCGCCGTCCGGGACGGAGCGGTCGCGGGCTATGCCTATGCCGGCCCCTATCACCAACGCGCGGCCTACCGGTCCACCGTGGAGGATTCGATCTACGTGGCACGTACGGCCCGGGGCGGCGGCATCGGCCGCTCCTTGCTCGAAGCCCTCATCGCTGATTGCGAGCGAATCGACTGCCGGGCCATCGTCGCAATCATCGCCGAGAGCGGCTCGACCGCCTCGACGGCCTTGCATGTGCGCCTCGGGTTCAGGCCGGTCGGCACGTTGGAGGCGGTCGGGTACAAGCACGGGCGCTGGCTCGATGTCACGCTCATGCAGCGGCCGCTGGGCCCAGCCCGCGACACGCCGCCGACGCGCGCGTAGAGGCGACATCTCGCTCGCCGACTTCAGCCGTGGGCTGTCCTGTCATGATGCGGACAACTTCGCGCGGGACAGGGCGGGTCAGAGGCGCATGCCACCCGGCGTTCGGCCCGGTGCGCGCGATGACGTGAGGGGAGAGCCTTCCTTCACGCAAGCGGTCCGGATCTGACGGCGGCCCGCGGTATAGAGGAGTTCGGGAATGCGGTTTTCATCGATCGGTCGCCGTGTTGCGCCGCTCGCGATCCTGGCGCTGTCCGCGCTCGCAGGCGCTGCGCAGGCCGCGACCCCGGCCGATCCGAGCGGCACGTATCTTACGGAGGACGGGCGCGCCCGCGTTCGCCTTGAGAAGTGCGGGACGGCGGCAGACCGCCTGTGCGGCTATGTGGTCTGGCTGAAGGTCCCGCTCAACGACAAGGGCGAGCCGCGGATCGACTTCAAGAATCCCGATCCGAAGAAGCAGGCGCGGCCGTCGCTCGGCCACCAGCTGATCCTGGGCCTGAAGCCGAACGCCGACGCCCATTACGAGGGTAAGATCTACAATTCGGAGGACGGCAAGTCGTACGACGTCACCATCTGGACGGATGCGCCGGGTGAGCTGACGGTCCGCGGCTGCCTGATCGCCTTCCTGTGCAAGTCGCAGACCTGGACCAAGGTGACCGATCTCGTGGCGGGGCAGCTCCCCGGGCCGACCAACGGTCCGAACGGCCCGCACAGCGACCCGGAATACGCGACCTCCGCCGCCGGCGCGAAGCCGACCGCGAAGGCGGGCGCAAAGCCCGCAGCCCCGAAGCCCGCGGCACCGGCTCAGGAGTGAGCCGGGCTCACGCGGCCAGGGCCGCGTAGGTCAGGACGCGCAGTTCGCGCCGGATCGGAAGCGCCGAGGACGGCACCAACTGCGTCATGAGCACGACCGACAGATCCTCGGCGGGGTCGATCCAGAACGCCGTCGAGGCCAGCCCACCCCAGGCCACCTCGCCGGGGCTGCCGAGGATCTGGGCGCGGGCCGGGTCGAGCATCACCGAGAAGCCGAGGCCGAACCCGATCCCGGTATAAGAGGTTTCGGCGAAGCGCGGGGTGCCCATCGCGGCGAGATCGCCCGGCAGATGGTTGGCCAGCATCAGCTCGACACTCTTGCGGCCGAGCAGCCGCTGACCGTCGAGAGTGCCGCGGTTGAGGATCATCCGGCAGAAGCGCTGGTAATCGGCGGCCGTCGAAACCAGCCCGCCCCCGCCCGAGGCGATGGCCGGCGGGTGCGCGAAGGCCGTTTCCACGGAATCGTCGAACAGACGCAGCCGGCGTTCCCGATCGTACGCGTAGGTGGCGCAGAAGCGCGGCATCAGCGCGGGTGAAACGTTAAAATCGGTATCGACCATGCCGAGCGGCTTGATCACGAAATCGCGGAGATAGTCGGCGAAGGGCCGACCGCTGACGACCGCCACGTACTGGCCGAGCACGTCGGTGGCGACGCTGTAGTTCCAGGCGCTGCTAGGCTGGGCGAGGAGCGGCAGCTTCGCCACCCGGGCGGTCATCTCGGCGAGCGTGCCCTCCCGCGCCAGGAAGTCGATCCCGTTCTCGCGGTACTGCGCGTCGACCAGGGTCGCCTCCATGAAGCCGTAGGTCAGGCCGGCCGTATGGGTGAGAAGATCCCGCACGGTGATCGGCCGGCGAGCCGGCTCGGTCTCGATCTTCGCGCGATTGCCGCCCACCGCGACGCGCATCTCCGAGAATTCAGGCAGGACGCGCGCGATCGGATCGTCGAGCTGAAACAGGCTCTGCTCGTAGAGCTGCATGACCGCCACCGAGGTCAGCGGCTTGGTCATCGAGTAGATCCGCGCCACCGTGTCGAGGGTGAACGGCGTCCCGCGAACGAGGTCGGCTTGGCCGCAGGCCCGGGCGAAGGCGGGCCGCCCCCGGCGCGTTATTGTGACCGACAGGCCGGCGAGCCGTCCCTCCGCCACGAGGCGGTCCATCCAGGGCTCGATCCGGGCGAGACCCGCCGGATCGAAGCCGGCAGCCTTCGGGTCGGTTTCGGTCAGCGCGCTCATGGCGTCTCCACGACGATTCAGGCGAAAAGCGTAAGGGGGCGGACGACGAAAATCACCACCCCATCGTCCCCGGCGTCCCCTTGAACGGGCCGACGATGCCGGGGGTGATCCAGCCGCCGTAGAAGCTGCCGGGCTGAGGCGTGACCGGATCCCCGCCGACGAAGCAGGCATCCATCGGCCCCGCGTAGAACGCGACGTAACCGGCGATCACGCGGAAATCCGGTGTCGGATCCGGATAGGTCCAGGCGGCTCCTGGGACCATCCTGCCGCCGCCCTGTACGTCGAACAGCCGCGCTTGGCCCTTCCACTCGCAGATGCCGGCGCGCCGCGGGTTGACGAGCGTACCCCCTGCGATATCGCCCGGCGGCAGGTAGTAGGTCGGCGGATGGGAGGTCTCCAGCACCCGGAAGCCGGCGTCCGTCTCAGCGATCACGGCCCCGCCGAGCACGACGCGCAGCCGCTGCCGCACCGGCTCCAGCCGTGGCGGGCGCGGGTAGTCCCAGACACTCTCCTCGCCCGGCTTGATCGGATCCGGTGTCGGATGGGTCGGCAGCCTGATCATGTGGATTCCCGTGCAGAGCGCATGCGCGGGCGATATAGGGCGCTCACCGGGCCGTTTGTCGGAAGGCCGGCCCGTGCTAGCCCGGAGCCGACATTCGAGCCCGGGATCACCCGCGATGGACATCGCCCTCTTTCTCGACTTCGACGGTACGCTGGCCGAAATCGCGCCGCGCCCCGATGCGGTCGTGGTGGAGCCCGGCCTCGTGGAGACGCTGGAGCGGCTGCGCGAACGCCTCGGGGGCGCGCTGGCGATCGTGACCGGCCGGCCGGTTGCGGTGATCGATGGCTTCCTGGCGCCCGCCCGCCTCGATGCCGCCGGACTGCACGGCGTCGAACGCCGGCTCGGTGGCGCCCTCAGCGGCAGCCGGGCGGAGGACCATCCGGACCTGCGCCGGCAGGTCGCGCGGCTCGAAGCCGAGAGCGCCGCGCTGCCGAACGTCCTGATCGAGGACAAGGGCGCCTCCGTGGCGGTGCATTGGCGGCTCGCGGGCGCCGACGATGCGGCGCGCGCCGAGGCGCTCGTCAAGGCGGCCGCCGAGGTGCTCGGTGCGGACTATCGGCTGCAGCTCGGCAAGGCGGTCGGTGAGATCGTCCCGGCGCAGGCCACCAAGGCCCATGCGATCCGCGCCATCATGGAGCAGCCTCCCTATCGCGGGCGGGTGCCGGTTTTCTTTGGCGACGACCGAACGGACGAGATCGCCTTCGCATCGGTCAATGCGGATGGCGGAATCGCCGTCCGGGTCGGTGACGGCGAGACCGTCGCGCACCATCGCCTGCCCGATCCGGCCGCGATCCGCGCCCTGCTGCGGGACTGGGCTGCGGGCGGCACCATCGATCCGGCGGCGCTGCCGCCGGCCTGAGCCAAGCGGCGTCAGGGGAGGATCGGCATGTCCGACGGCTTCGTGGACGGCGGCCCCCGGATCATCCTGCGGATCGAAGCGGCGTGCCTGCTCGTCTGTTCGGTCGCGGCCTATGCCTGGCTCGGACAATCCTGGTGGATCTTCGCCGCCCTTCTGTTCGCCCCCGATCTCAGCATGCTGGGTTACGCCGCCGGCCCCGGCGCGGGCGCCATCGCGTACAACGCGGTCCATACGGTAACGCCGCCCCTGGTCGGCCTGTGCGCGGCGGTGGTGCTTGGTCAGCCGCACGTCGCCGGGCTGGCCCTGATCTGGCTTGCCCATATCGGGCTTGATCGGACGCTCGGATATGGCCTCAAATACGCCAGCGGGTTCGGCGATACGCATCTCGGCACGATCGGCCGGGCGCGGATGACGGCGAAGGCACCCCAATAGGGCGATTCCGTCTTCAGCGGGGCTTGCCCAACCGGGGATGTGCGGCGAATGAACCACCGCGAAGGTTCAGCGAGCAGAGGCACCTTGCGATGTTCGAGTTTCCGGTCCTCGTCGGCGACATCGGCGGCACGAATGCCCGGTTCGGCCTGATCGAGGCACAGGGGGAACAGCCCCGGCTCCTGTCGCACGAGGCGACCGCGGATCATCCCGACCCATCAAGCGCCATCCGGGCGTCCCTGGCCAAGGCCGGCGATCTCAAACCGCCCTGTTCGGCCATCCTGGCCATGGGCGGCCGGGTCGATGGCCCGGTGAACCAGCTGACGAACGCGCATTGGCAGATCGCCGGACAGCGCATCGGCGAGGATTTCGGGCTGGCCTCCGCGGTGGTGGTGAACGATTACGTACCGGTGGCCGCCGGTGCCGCCGGCATCGCGCCGCACGACCTCACGTCGGTCGGGCCCTGCCCACCGATCTCCGGTGGTGCGCGGGTCGTGCTGGGACCGGGCACAGGGTTCGGCGCAGCGGCCCTGGTGCCGTACGCGACGCAGCTCGCGATCGTCTCCACCGAGGCCGGCCACACCGATCTCGGCCCGGCCGACGCCTTCGAGGAGAAGGTCTGGCACGCGCTGGAGCGGGTCGAGGATCGGATCACCGTGGAAGCCATCCTGTCCGGCCCCGGCCTCGCACGGCTGCATGCGGCGGTGGCGCATGTCCGCACCGGTCGGCCGCACGAGAAGATCGAGCCCGCCGCGGTGACCGAGACCGGGCTCGACGCGTCCGATCCCCACGCCGCCGAGACGCTGGAGCTGTTCGGTCGGCTGCTCGGCCGCGTCTGCGGCGACCTCGCGCTGACCTTCCTGGCCACCAGCGGCGTCTATATCGGCGGCGGCATCGCCCCCCGGATCGTCCGGGTGCTGCAGGAGAGCGGGTTTCGCGACGCGTTCGAGCGCAAGGCGCCCTTCGCCGAGATGATGCGCAAGATCCCAACAAGCGTCATCACCGTGCAGGACCCGGCCTTCCAGGGCTTGGCGGCTTTGGCCAACGAGAGCCGGACGTTCGTCTACCACGGGCAGGTGTGGCGGAAGGGGGCGTAACAGCCCCCCGCTGCCTTGACCCGCACGTCAAGAGCAGGGACTTCGACCCCAGCCTCACGCCGCCGCCAGCGGCTTCGACACCTCTTCCAGCGACTTGCCCTCGGCCGCCGTGCCCCAGATTCCGCCGACCACGGCGGCGACCAGCATCAGCACGGCGCCCAGCCCGTAGCCGAACAGGACCCAGTCCCGCGAGCCGGTCTCGACCAGCGTGCCGAACAGCAGCGGCCCCGAGACGCCGCCGATGCCCGTGCCGACCGCGTAGAAGGCCGCGATGGCGAGCGCCCGGATCTCCAGCGGGAAAGTCTCCGAGACGGTGAGATAGGCCGAGCTCGCCGCCGCGGAGGCGAAGAAGAACACCACCATCCAGGCGCCGGTCTGACCGACCGGCCCGAACACGTCGAGGCGGAACAGCACGCCGACACCGGCGAGCAGCAGCGCCGAGATGCCGTACGTGAAGGCGATCATCTGGCGCCGGCCGATCGTGTCGAACAGCCGCCCGAGCAGCAGCGGGCCGAGGAACGAGCCGAGCGCGAAGGGCAGCAGGTACCAGCCGACGCTGTTGCCCGGTACCTGATAGAATCGCTCAAGAACCAGCGCGTAGGTGAAGAACAGCGCGTTGTAGAAGAAAGCCTGCGCGATCATCAGCGCGAGGCCGACCATGGTCGCTTTGCGGTTCGTGACGAACAGCGCCTTGAACACCTCCGAGAGCGGGGTGCGGTCGCGGGTGCGGACCTTCATGCGTTTGCTCTCATCCACCGGCGGCAGGGTCACGCCCTCGTCGGTGAAGCGCTTCTCGATGCCGGTCACGACCCGGTCGGCCTCTGCGGCGTAGCCGTGGGTAGCGAGCCAGCGCGGGCTCTCGGGGATCCAGGTTCGCAGCAGCAGGATCACGAGGCCGATGGCGCCGCCCGTGAAGAAGGCGACCCGCCAGCCCCAAGCCGGGTCGATCACCTCGGGCTTCAGCAACACGATCGACATGAACGAGCCGATGGCCGCGCCGATCCAGAATGAGCCGTTGATCACAAGGTTGGTCCAGCCCCGCACCCGGGCCGGGACCAGTTCCTGAATGGTCGAGTTAATTGCTGTGTACTCGCCGCCGATCCCCGCGCCGGTGAAGAACCGGAAGATGCAGAAGCTCCAGATATTCCATGACAAGCCGGTCGCCGCCGTAGCGACGAGGTAGAGGGCCAGCGTGATGAAGAACAGCTTCTTCCGCCCGATCCGGTCGGTCAGCCAGCCGAAGCCGATCGCGCCCGTGACCGCGCCCACGAGGTAGCAGGAGGCGGCGAGCCCAACGTCGAATTCGGAGAACGACATCGGCGGCTGGCGCAGGGCGCCCACCAGGGAGCCGGCCAGCGTCACCTCCAGGCCGTCGAGCACCCAAGTGATTCCCAGGGCAACGATGACGAGGACGTGGAATCGACCCCAGGGCAGCCGATCGAGGCGCGCCGAAATGTCGGTATCGATCACTTGGCCGATCTGCGCCCGTTCGGGCGTTCCGGAGGTCCCCTCGACCTTGCTCGTCATCTGCGCATGTCCTCCCGAACGGGCCGTTTACCCTGCCTGACCAGCCCGCATTTACCGAAACACCAGACAGGTGTTGGCAACGGGTTGGGAATCGATTCGGTTCGAACCGGTTTTCATTTGATGCGCGCAGAGAGGAGGGATCCACGCGGTGCCCCCTCATGTCATCCTGTCCTGCTTCTCCCCGTCGCCGCCTCGCCCGCTTCGCGCTGCTCAGCCTGATGATCATGGTGGGCTTGGCGACCGTCCCGTCTAAGGGCGCCGACGCGCATCTCGAACGGCCGAAGCCTCACGTCTCGATGCCGACCGCCGACCGGTGGCGAATGCGGCCGGTCGAACCGGCGACGCCGAGCACGACCGGCAGCATCCGCGGCCGCATCGAGACGCCGATCCCGGAAAGCCGCCGCCGTGTCCGCCTCGTCTATCCAGCGCTCATCGAAGCGCGCTGAACCGGTCGCCGGTTTGGCGAACCGCGTCAGCTCGGGCACAGCGCCTGCTTGGTGCGTCGCGGCCCTTGAGGCTGGATTCGAGCGGAGTCGGGAATGGCAGAGGCGATCGCCCTCATCGGATGCAAGGGCCGGACGCAGGAGGCCGATCACCTGGCGGTGCTTTCTACCGCGATGCCCGAGGAACGGATCGTTCCGTTCCGCCTGATGGACGATGCGGAGCGCGCGGCGACCCAGGTCGCCATCGTGGCCAACCCCGATCCCGCCGAGGTCGCGGCCCTGCCGAACCTCGTCTGGGTGCAAAGCCTCTGGGCCGGCGTCGAGCGGCTGGTCGGGGCCTTCGACCGGCCGTTGCCGATCGTGCGGCTGGTCGATCGCGAGATGGCCCGCACCATGGCGGAGGCGGTGCTGGCCTGGACCTACTACCTCCAGCGGGACATGCCGGCCTACGCACGTCAGCAGCGTGCCGGTGTCTGGCGGCCCCACCTCTATCGGAAACCCACGGACACGACGGTCGGCTTGCTGGGGCTCGGCGCCCTCGGGATCGCGGCGGCGGAGAGGCTCCTCGGTGCGGGCTTTCGCGTGGTCGGGTGGAGCCGCAGCCCGAAATCCGTCCCCGGTGTCGATGCGGAGCACGGGCTGGAGGCGCTCCCGGCGATGCTGGACCGATGCGACATCCTCGTCTGCCTCGTGCCGCTGACGCCGGAGACGCGCGGCCTCGTGAACGCCGAGCGTCTGGCGGCGCTGAAGCCCGGCGCGGCGCTGATCAACTTCGCCCGCGGCCCGATCGTTGTGACGGCGGATCTGATTGCGGCGCTGGACAGCGGCCAGCTCGCCCACGCGGTGCTCGACGTCTTCGAAACCGAACCCCTGCCCGCCGAAGACACCCTCTGGGCCCATCCGGGCGTAACCGTGCTGCCGCACGTCTCGGGCCCGACCGATCTGCCGTCAGCGGCCGCGACGGTGGCGGCCAACCTGCGCGATTTCCGGCGGACCGGGCAGCTGCCGCGGGGCATCGATAGAAGCCGGGGCTACTGACGCGACACCCGGTCCCGCCGGCGGACGTGAACCCTGGCCATATCGGCGTGTTGATGCCCAACTGCCGCGCTTGCGCCGGCGGAGCCGGAAGGATTCTGACAGATCATGGGTTGGCCACGCCGCATTCTGATCGGTACCGGCGTCGTGGCCGTTGCGGTCGGCGCCACCGCGAGCCTCGGGCGGTTCAGCTACGCGCCGATGCCAAACCGGGCGGACCTGCTCAACGCCGACCGCTACCCGATCCAGACCGCCTTCGACATTCTCGGGCGCCGGGTTTTGCGGGCGGAGGCGGATCGCTTGAACGCCACGGAGAGCGGCCGGACGGAACTGGCGCCGGGTGGGACTGCGGTTGCGATCGATCCCGCCATGGTCGAGCGCGGGCGGCAGGCCTTCTACCAGGAGACGTTCGGCAACGAGGTCTTCCTCACAGACGTGATGGGCATGCTCGACGGCGGGCTGACGCCGACGCAGGTCGCGCTGGCGGTGGCCAAGCTTGGCGGACAGGGCACCACCAACCTGCAGGTCGCCATGGCCAGCGACATGCGCGTCGGCGAGCGCGTCTACAAGAAGGGCGAGTTGGTCCCGACCGGGCTCGACGTGCCGAAGGGCGGCGCCTTCATCATCGGGATCAAGACGGTCTACGATCGCGGCCACCTGCGCATGGGCATCACCTGCGCGCTCTGCCACGCCGCGGTCGATCCCGGGACCGGCAAGGTGGTGGAGGGCGCGCCGAATATCGATCTCAACGCCGGGCTGCTGATGGCCCTGGCCAAGAACTCGTCCGCCTACTTCATGCACGCCAGCGTGCCGGAGGCCGATACTCGGCCGAATGCCGATCCGCAGCACACGGGCTCGACCACGACAAGGCCGGTCCTGCCGGACGCGGCGGCTGTCGAGGCGGCCACCAAGGTGCAGGTCGCGAGCTGGCCGCCCGGCAGCTTCGACTCGTCGGCGGACCGGGTCACCAACCCGACCTCGATCCCGTCGAGCTTTTCGGCCTATGGCGAGCCCTACAGCTGGAGCGGGCGCGAAGCGATCGGCCCCTTCGCAGGCCTATCGTCGCTCAACAACAACGTGCACGCGGCCAATTCCGATACTACCCAGCTCGCGGCGGCCGCGCCCTGGCTGTTCGGCATGGACCCCGAGACCTATCTCGGCATCGTTCTGCGCGGGTCGGCCACCGAGGCGTTTCGCTACAAGCCGGACGGCAGTCGGAGCCCGTCCGCGGTGTTGCAGAGCGTCGACCCGACGCCGGCCTCGCCGGGCCTGAACAGCTACGCAGCGCTGCCGACCTATCCGGCCACCAACTACGTTACCGATAACGGCCTGTTCACCTCAGTGGCCGGAGAGCCGGTGAACCACGCCAACAACGCGATGTCGGCCTTTCAGAACCTGCTGCATCCGCCGGCCGGCGGTCAGGATGCCGACAAGGTACGGGCTGGCCGGGCCGTGTACGAGAAGGTGGGCTGCGGCGCCTGCCATTCCGGACCGGCGCTGACCAACCACCGGGTCATCCCGGAGGCCGAGATCGGCACGGAACCGACCCGGGCCCGCGCCGGCGCCAAGATGGAGGCGCGCCTGTCCCCGCCGACGATGTTTGCCGTCGGCACGCCGTTCCCGCTCACCGACACGCCGGCGATCGTGCCGGTGCCGCTCGCGGGCGATGCCCTGACGCAGGTTCAGCTCGCCTGGGGGCAGGGTGGGACGGAGGGCGGTTATAAGGTCCCGAACCTCGTCGGACTCGCCTGGACGGCGCCTTACCTGCATGATTCCGGCGTCGCGGTCGGGACCGACACGGAGCGCCAGCTCGGCGTCCCGGGAACACTCTACAAGGGTGTGGCGCCGGATCCCGCCAACAGCCTGCGGGCGCTCGTCGACCGGGATCTCCGCGCCAAGGTCGTGGCCGCGAACGCGGCCTCGGATACGGCGCGGATTGCCCGGGTTACCGGAAAGGGGCACGCCTTCTGGGCGGATGCCGGCGCGGGTGTCTCGCCCGATGAGCAGACGGCGCTGATCGCCTACCTGCTCTCGATCGATCGCCTGACGGAGCCGGCCGCAACGCCCTGAAGGGGTACGCCATGACGCAGAACACCGATCCGGTCTGGTTCATCACCGGTTGCTCGACAGGCTTCGGCCGTGAGCTCGCCAAATTGGTCATCGCGCGGGGCTGGCGCGTGGTGGTCACGGCGCGCGACCGTGCCAACGTCGCCGATCTCGCGCAGGGTGCCGAGGATCGCGTCCTACCCCTGTCGCTCGACGTCACCGCGGCGGGTCAGATCGCCGAGTCCGTGCGCGCCGCGCAAGACAGGTTCGGTCGGATCGACGTGCTCGTGAACAATGCGGGTTACGGCTATCAATCCTCGATCGAGGAGGGTGAGGACGACAAGATCCGCGCCCAGTTCGACGCCAACGTGTTCGGCCTGTTTGCGCTGACCCGTACGGTGCTGCCGGTGATGCGGGGTCAGGCATCCGGTCACATTCTCAACATCACGTCGGTGGCGGGCTTCGTCGGTTTCCCGGCCTCGGGCTACTACGCCGCCAGCAAGCACGCCGTCGAAGGGTTCTCGGATGCCCTGGCGGCCGAGGCCGCGCCGCTTGGGATCCGCGTAACCTGCATCGAGCCGGGCCCGTTCCGCACCGATTGGGCTGGGCGTTCGCTGATCCAGACCCAGAATGCGATCCTCGACTACGCCGCGACGGCTGGTGCCCGCCTCAAGGCCACGGCGGAGAAGAGCGGCACGCAGGCCGGCGACCCGGTGCGAGCAGGCGAGGCGATGATTCGGGTGACCGAGATGGAGGATCCGCCGCGCCACCTCGTCCTCGGCGCCTGGGGGTACGACGCGGTCACGAAGCGACTGAAGCAGCGTCTCGCCGAAATCGAGGCTTGGCGGCAGACGAGCCTCGGCGCCGATTACCCGGAGGCCTGAGTTCCGCTCTTCGCTCCGTTCGCTTCGCCGCGCACGCGATAACGGAGGGTTAGATCACGCCCTCGATCACGCCCCGCCGTTTGGCTTCCTCGGCCTCCAAGTACCAGTTCGACGGTGCCTTCTCGAGCACTTCGTCCAGGGTCACATCCGAGCCCTGGATCAGGTTGGAAAAGCCCTCGTTCTGGATCTCGATCGAGCACAGGATCTCATTGAGCGTCGCCTTCACGGAGGCGACGCAGGTCGTGAGCGGGCCCTGGACATGGAGCTGCTTGTTCATCTTGCGCTCGTGGATCATCAGCCGCGTACCGCGGGTCAGGTAACGATTCGGTTTCGCGAAGAAACTCATCAATGTCGTGCCGGCCGAGTAGATCGCCGCCTTGCCGAGGAACACGAACCGCCGGTTCGGGTCCATGGCGCTGTTGAAGCGGATGTCCTCGCCCATCATCCGGGCGACCTCGGGATCGCCGCCGAGCGTCGTCAGTTCGACCACCACAATCTCGCGGTCTCCCGCCGCGCCGAGTTGGCGGCGGAAGTCTTTGTACATGTCGTAATCGACCGGGCCCGAGAGCAGCACCGCGGGGGCCCGGAAGGCGGTCGGGTCGAGGGGTGGCGTGTCCATGGTCCTCCTGGTCGAACGGCCGGCTCCACCTAGGGGGAGCCGGAGTCAGCCTCAGCGCACCGGATCAGGCGCACCAGCGCCCTTGCCAACGAACGGGATACCCTCGATCGGGCATTCCTCGGTGCCGACGCTCTGACGAGTAATGGCCCTGACAGCATCGCGGGTTCCGTCGGGATCCTCGATCCAGCGCCGGTAGAACTCGTAGGGGCATTCCGACAGGCCGTGCCGGTTCTCCTTCGAGTTGATCATGCCGGTGTAGCCCCGGTGCAAAAGCTTGAAGAGGTGGTTCTCGGATTGGCCGTGGGCGCGGAAATCCCGGATCAGGAACTTGGAGAGGGCGGCGTACTGAATGCCCATCTCCTCCTCGCCGCACTCGCCGAGCGTCCGGCCGTCGAAGCCGATGATCGCCGAGTGGCCGAAATATGTGTACACGCCGTCGAACCCGGCAGCGTTCGAGACCGCAACGTAGACGTTGTTGGCGAACGCCATCGCCTTCGAGATGACGATCTGCTGTTCCTTGGCCGGATACATGTAGCCCTGGCAGCGGATGATCAGCTCGGCGCCCCGCATGGCGCAATCGCGCCAGATCTCGGGGTAGTTGCCGTCGTCGCAGATGATTAGGCTGATCTTCATCCCCTTCGGCCCGTCCGACACATAGGTGCGGTCGCCCGGATACCAGCCCTCGATCGGGGTCCAAGGCATGATCTTGCGGTATTTCTGGACGATCTCGCCTTGGTCGTTCATCAGGATCAGGGTGTTGTAGGGCGCTTTATTGGGGTGCTCCTCGTGGCGCTCGCCGGTGAGGGAGAACACGCCCCAGACCTTGGCCTCGCGGCAGGCGGCGGCGAACACCTCGGTCTCGGCACCCGGGACCGACGAGGCGGTCTCGTACATCTCGGCGGCGTCGTACATGATGCCGTGGGTCGAGTATTCGGGAAAGATTACGAGATCGAGGCCGGGCAGGCCGGTCTTCATCCCGACGATCATCTTGCCGATCGCCTTGGCGTTCTCAAGCACCTCGGCGCGGGTATGGAGCCGCGGCATCTTGTAGTTCACGACGGCGACGCCGACGCTGTCCTGGCTGGACGAGATGTCTCCGTGCATCATGGCGTTTGGTCCTCCTGACCTTGATCGCCCCCCAGGTGGGCGCGGCTCAGTGGCTGATCATCCAGGGCCGCGCACTCGGGAAGCCCTTGGCGGCGGCCGGGGCCGACTTCTTCGGCGAGCAGCAGCCGCAGCCCGACCCGTGGCTGCCCGAGCGCTTCGGCGCGTGGCGGCTGCGCTCGTTGGTGGCGTGGGCGGCCCGCAGCCCTGCGTCCATGCCGGCGATGCGCGGCGCCGTGAGGAACGCCCGTTGGCTCGACACGCCGCAATCCGGGCACGCATGCGGATCGCGGAACTCGGCCATCGGCCGCATCACCGTGAAGGGGCCGCAGGCCTCGCAGGCGTACTCGTAGACGGGCATGGGGTGCTTCCGGTGAAGGGAATGCGCTTGGGGCACGAGCCGCGGGTCCCCTCTCCCGCACGGGAGAGGGAGCAGGTCACAGATCCGGCGAGAGCGGCATCTGAATCGAGCCGTCGAGGAACTTCGTCGGCCCGTCGGCGCCGGGATTGATGTCGAACTCGAAGATCTTGGTCGGGATCCAGAGCGTCGCGCAGGCGTTCGGGATGTCGACGACGCCCGAGATGTGGCCTTGGACCGGTGCGGTGCCGAGGATCGAGTAGGCCTGCGCGCCCGAATAGCCGAACTTCTTCAGGTATTCGATCGCGTTCAGGCAGGCCTGCCGGTAGGCGATGTGGACGTCGAGGTAGTGCTGACCGCCGTGCTCGTCGACCGAAATGCCCTCGAAGATCAGGTGATCGTCGAATTTCGGCGTGATCGGTGACGGCTTGAAGATCGGGTTCTTGATCCCGTACTTGGCCATGCCGTCCTTGATCAGCTCGACCTTGAGATGGACCCAGCCGGCCATCTCGATGGCGCCGCAGAAGGTGATCTCGCCGTCGCCCTGGCTGAAGTGCAGGTCGCCCATGGAGAGGCCGGCGCCCGGCACGTAGACCGGGAAGTAGATTTTTGAGCCGCGCGACAGATCCTTGATGTCGCAATTGCCGCCATGCTCGCGGGGCGGGACCGTGCGGGCGCCGGTGGCGGCGGCTGCGTCCTTCGCGTCGCCCTTGAGGCGGCCCATATGGGCCGTCGGACCGAAGGGGAGGGTAGCCAGCGCTGGCACGCGTTCCGGATCGGTGTCGTAGAGTGCCTTCTCGCGGGTGTTCCAGGTCTCCAGCATCTTGGGATCGGGCAGGCAGCCGATCAGGCCGGGATGGATCAGGCCGGGGAAGCGCACCCCCGGGACGTGGCGGGACTTGGTGAACATCCCCTCAAAGTCCCAGATCGACTTTTGGGCCTGGGGGAAGTGCTCGTCCAGAAAGCCGCCGCCGTTCTTCTTCGAGAAGAAGCCGTTGAAGCCCCATTGGCTCTCGGGCTTGGCACCGATGTCGAGGAGATCGACCACCAGCAGGTCGCCGGGCTCGGCACCCTCGACGCCGATCGGGCCCGAAAGGAAGTGCACGATCGAGAGGTCGATATCGCGCACGTCGTCCGCGGAATCGTTATTCTTGATGAAGCCGCCGGTCCAGTCGTAGGTCTCGACGATGAAGTCCGCGCCCGGCTTCACATACGCAACCATCGGGATGTCGGGGTGCCAGCGGTTGTGCACCATGTCGTTCTCGTAGGCCGATTGCGTGAGATCGACCTTGATCAGCGTCTCGGGCATCTCGTGTCTCCAGCTCCCTGACTCTCCGGGGCAAGCCCCGTCCACGCGCCGCTGCGCGTCTCTCACCCGCTCGCGAGCAGCTCTTTCAGCGCTTCGTCGAGGATCTTGATGTCGTCCGGGCTGGTGCCGGGCCCGCCTGCGAAGTGGCCCCACCACGTGTCGATCACGCGCAGCTCCGCGTTCGGCATGGCGGCCGCCTCGATGGCGTTGTCCTCCGGCGGGAAATACAGGTCGGTCGAGGCGGGCATCAGGATCGCCTTGGCGCGGATGGCGCCGAGCGCGGCCTTGAAGTCGCCCTGGAAAGTGTCGTTGGCGCTGATATCGCCGTGCTGCCACGTCCACAGCATGGCGAGCAGGTTGTTGGCGTCGCGCTCGTAGAACAGGCCTTCCCAGAACCCGATCAGGAAGTCCTCCAGCGAGGCGTAGCCCATGTGGGTGATGTCGGCCTCGAGCCGGTAAAAGGTCTGCGACAGGCCCCAGCCGGCGTAGACCCGGCCGAAGGCGCGCAGGCCGCGCGTCGGCGGGCTCGCGTACCAGCCCTCCGCCCAGGCGGCGTCGGCCTGGAGCGCCGCCTTGGCGCCCTCAAGGAAGACGTAGTTGTGCCGCGAGCACTTGGCCGAGCCCTGAAACGGCAGGATCTTCGGCACCATGTCGGGATACATCGCCGCCCAGTGGTAGGTCTGGAGCGCCCCCATCGACCAGCCGGTGACGAGGACGAGTTTCTCGATGCCGAAATGCTCGATGACGAGGCGGTGCTGGGCGCGGACGTTGTCGTAGGCGGTGACGTTGGGGAAGCGCGGCCCGTTCCAGGGCGCGGGCGTGTTGCTCGGCGAAGACGAGAGCCCGTTGCCGAACATGTTCGGGATGATGATGAAGTACTTCTCCGGATCGAGGGCCTTGCCGGGGCCGATCAGCCACTCGTTCTCAGTGTGCTGGCCCGAGTACCAGGTCGGGTAGACGATGGCGTTGTCCTTGGCCGGGCTCAGCGTCCCGAAGGTCTTGAAGGCGAGCTTGGCCGCGCGCAGCGTCTTGCCGCACTGGAGCACGAAGTCGCCGAGTTCGAAGATCTCATAATCGGCCATGTTGTGCCCCTAGACCGATAGGAACCGGGCCACCGCCGCCTCGTCGATCCCGTCGCGCGGGGCCTCGTGGACGATGGCGCCGTTCTCCATGACGATTACCCGGTCGGCGACATCGAGGGCGAAGCTCAGGACCTGCTCCGACACCACGATCGAAAGGCCGCGCGCGTCGCGGATTGTCTTGAGCGTCCGGCCCATCTCGCGGATGATCGACGGCTGGATGCCCTCGGTCGGCTCGTCCAGCAGCAGCACCTTCGGGCGGCTCGCGAGCGCCCGGGCGATGGCAAGCTGCTGCTGCTGCCCGCCCGAGAGGTTGCCACCGCGCCGGCCCTTCATCTCCAGCAGGACCGGGAACATGTCGTAGAGGTCCTGCGGCACCTTGCGGGTGCCCGTGACGGTGAGGCCGGTCTCGATGTTCTCCTGGACCGTCATGGTGGAGAAGATCATCCGGCCCTGCGGCACGTAGGCGAGGCCTTTGGCGACCCGGACGTGGCTCTTGAGCCCGGCCACGTCCGTGCCCTCGACCTGGATCGACCCTGCTTTCACGGGCACGAGACCCATCAGGGTCTTCATGAGCGTGGTCTTGCCCATGCCGTTGCGGCCCATGACGGCGACGATTTCGCCTGGCGCCACCGAGAAGGTGAGTCCGTGCAGCACTTCGCTCTGGCCGTAAGCGGCGTGCAGATCCTCGACGGCGAGCGCCGCCGTGGCGGATGGGATCGTGGCGAGTGGGGGCGCCTGAATTCCGGGCGGGTGCGCGGTCTGAAGCGACGCCATCGTCAATGTCCCAAATACACTTCGATGACTTTCGGGTCGTTCTTGACCCGCTCCATCGACCCTTCGGAGAGTACTTTGCCCTGGTGCAGGACGGTCACCCGGTGGGCGATGTCCTCGACGAACTTCATGTCGTGCTCGATCACCAGCACCGAGCGGCCCTTGATGATCTGGTTGAGCAGCTCGGCGGTCTTGATCCGCTCGCCGACGCTCATCCCGGCCACCGGCTCGTCGAGCATCAGGAGTTCCGGGTCCTGGATCAGCAGCATGCCGATCTCCAGCCACTGCTTCTGGCCGTGGCTCAGGAACTCGGCCCGCTCCTTGAGCTGATCCTTCAGGAAGATCGTCTCGGCGATGGCGTGGATGCGGTCGCGGACTTCCGCATCGCGCTTGAACGTCAGGGCGCCGAACACCGAGCGTCCGCGCGGGAACGAGATTTCGAGATTCTCGAACACCGTCAGGTCGTCGTAGATCGACGGCGTCTGGAACTTGCGGCCGACGCCGGCCTGGACGATGGCGCTCTCGGAGAGCTTTGTCAGCTCCTGGCCCTTGTACCTGATCGATCCGGCGCTCGCCCGGGTGCGTCCGCAGATCAGGTCCAGCACCGTGGTCTTTCCGGCGCCGTTCGGGCCGATGATCACCCGGATCTCATCGGGCTCGACGTAGAACGACACGTCGTTGACCGCCTTGAACCCGTCGAAGGAGACCGTCAGCGCCTCGACGGCGAGGAGATGATCGGGCGGGGCCGCCTCGGCGCCGACCACGGGAGAGGAGAGGATCGCGGCGTTCATGGGCAGGATCACTCGGCCGGGGCGCCGTGGGGCGGGACGATGGCGGGCGGCGGGGCGCGAAGACCCTTCACCCGGCGGGTGAGGCGGGGCTCGATCTGCTCGCGCCAGATCCCGGCAAGGCCGTTCGGGAAGGCCAGCACCACCGCGATGAACAGGGCGCCGAGGCCGAACAGCCAGAGGTCCGGGAAACTTTCGGAGAAACTGGTCTTGGCCCAATTGACCAGAAGCGTGCCCCAGACCGCGCCGAACAGGGACAAGCGCCCGCCGACGGCGGCGTAGATCACCATCTCGATCGAGGGCACGATGCCCACGAAGGAGGGCGACATGAACCCGACCTGCAGGGTGAACATTGCCCCGCCGATCGCGGCCAACCCGGCGGCGAAGCAGAAGGCGAAGACCTTGAACCCCGCCACCGAGTAGCCAGAGAAGCGGACCCGATCCTCCTTGTCGCGCATGGCGACGAGGATACGGCCCAGCTTCGATTTCTTCACGTATTGCGCCGCCAGAATGCAGGCGATCAGCAGGCCGCCATTGACGAAGTACAGGATGGTCTTTGCGCTATCGGTGCGGATGTCCCAGCCGTGGAGGGTGCGCAGGTCGGTGATGCCGTTGATGCCGCCGGTATAGCCCTGCTGGCCGACGATCAGGATCGTCAGGATCGCGGCGATCGCCTGGGTGATGATGGCAAAATAGGTGCCGCCGACCCGGCGCTTGAACATCGCGAAGGAGATCAGCATCGCGAACAGGACCGGGACCGCGACCACAAGGATCAGGGTCAGCGGCAGGCTTTTGAACGGCTGCCAGAACCACGGGATCGCGGTGATCTGGTTCCAATCCATGAAGTCCGGGATGCCCGGCGTCGACTGGATCTTGGTGTTGGCGACGCTCGAAGCTTCGAGCTTCAGGTACATCGCCATGCAGTAACCGCCGAGGCCGAAGAAGCAACCCTGGCCCAACGAGAGGATGCCGGCATAGCCCCAGCAGATCACGAGCCCCAGGGCCACGAACGCGTAGGTCAGATACTTGCCGACGAGGTTGAGGCGGAAGCTGTCGAGCAGCATCGGCAGGACAACCAGGATCACCCCGGCCAGCAGAGCCAAGCTCAGCCACTCCACCGGCTTCATGAACGGGTTGTCGTTGACGGTGACGGATTTGGTGAGGGTCTGGACCGGATTCGTCATGGTCGAAAAATCCTCAGCGCCGGACCTTGAGGGTGAAGAGGCCCTGCGGCCGCAACATCAGGATGCCGACCACCGCGAGCAGCGTGATTACCTTGGCCATCGAGCCGGAAAGGAAAAACTCCAGGGTCGACTGCGTCTGGGAGATCGAGAAGGCCGACGCGATGGTGCCCAAGAGGCTGGCGGCGCCGCCGAACACGACGATCAGGAAGGTGTCGACGATGTAGAGCTGGCCCGAGGTCGGCCCGGTGGAGCCGATCATCGTGAAGGCCGAGCCGGCAATGCCCGCGATGCCGCAGCCCAGGCCGAAGGTGTAGCGATCGACCTTCTCGGTATCGATGCCGACCGCCCCCGCCATGGCACGGTTCGACATGACCGCGCGGACCTGCTGGCCGAAGCGCGAACGGTAGATCAGCAGGGCGACGCTGACGGTGATCAGGATGGTAATCCCCATCACGAACAGGCCGTTGACCGGGATCTCGATCGTGTCGGTGACCTGCACCGAGCCGATCAGCCAGGACGGCAATTCGACGCCGACCTCGCGGGCCCCGAAGATCGACCGGTAGGCCTGCTGGAGAATCAGCGATAGGCCCCAGGTGGCCAGCAGGGTGTCGAGCGGGCGCTTGTAGAGGAACCGGATCAGGCTCCACTCCACCAGCATGCCGAGCGCCCCGGAGGCCAGGAACGCCAGCGCCATGGCGACGAAGAAGTAGGCCGGAAACAGCACCGGCACGTAGGTCTGGCAGAAGGCCGAACAGAGATACGTCACGTAGGCGCCGAGGATCATGAACTCCCCATGGGCCATGTTGATCACGCCCATCTGGCCGAAGATGATCGCCAGCCCGAGCGCCATCAGCAGGTAGACGGAGAACAGGATCAGGCCGGCGAAGCCCTGCATGGCGAAGATCGCGCCGAGATCGCCGAGGGAATAATCGCCGAGCATTTTCTCGTGTCTCCCGCGCCTGGGGATGCCTAATTGAAGCCCGCGGCGCCCTCCCTCCCCCCTTTGCGGGGGAGGGGGGCCCCTGCGTCAGCAGGGGTCGGGAGAGGGGAGCCCGGCTTCCGTAAGATGGCTGAGTGCGTTGTGAGGGGCGGTGCATCGTCCTGCACCGTCGCTCCCCTCTCCCGACCCCCATGCGGGGGCCACCCTCCCCCGCAGAGGGGGGGGAGGGGAGAGTTGGAGACTACTGGTACCCCTTCGGGAACGGATCCGGCTTGATCAGCTCCGGGCTCGTATAGACGATCTCGAACTGGCCATCCGGCTTGGCCTTGCCGACGCGGGTCTTCGACCAGAGGTGATGGTTCTCGTCGATCCGGACGTAGCCTTCCGGCGCACCCTTGAACTCGATGCCGGGCGAGGCCGCCACCACCTTGTCGACATCGAACGAGCCGGCCTTCTCGCAGGCCATCTTCCACAGGTACGGCCCGAGATAGGCGGCCTGGGTGACGTCACCGATCACGGTCTTCTCGCCCCACATCTTCTTGAAAGCGGTGACGAAGGCCTTGTTGTTCTCGTTCTCGATCGACTGAAAGTACTTCATGCACGCATAGGCGCCGGCGATGTTCTCGCCGCCGATGCCGTCGATCTCGTCCTCGGTGACCGAGATCGTCATCAGCACCTGCTTCGACAGGTCGATGCCCGCCGCCTTGAGCTGCTTGTAGAACGCCACGTTCGAGCCGCCGACCACGTCGGCGAAGATCACCTTCGGCTTGGTCAGCTTGATCTTGTTGATCACCGAGTTGAACTGGGTGTGGCCGAGCGGGAAGTACTCCTCGCCGACGACCTTGCCCTTGAGCACGTTCTCGACGTGCTTCCGGGCGATCTTGTTGGAGGTGCGCGGCCAGATGTAGTCCGAGCCGATGAAGTAGAAGCTGTCGCCGCCCTTCTCCTTGTGCACCCAGTCGAGGCCGGCGAGAATCTGCTGCGTCGCCTCCTGGCCGGTGTAGAAGACGTTCTTCGACTGCTCCAGGCCCTCGTAGAAGGTCGGGTAGTAGAGCAAGCCGTTGTACTGCTCGAAGACCGGCAGCACCGCCTTGCGCGAGGCCGAGGTCCAGCAGCCCATCACGGCGGCGCAATGGTCATTGACGAGGAGCTTCTTGGCCTTCTCGGCGAAGGTCGGCCAGTCGGAGGCGCCGTCCTCCTGGATGATCTTGATCTTGCGGCCGAGCACGCCGCCGGCCTCGTTGATCTGGGCGATCGCGAGTTTCTCCGCTTCCTGCGCCCCCGTCTCCGAGATCGCCATGGTGCCGGTGATCGAGTGCAGGATGCCAACCGTCACCTCGGTGTCGGTCACGGCGAGGCCGGTGGTGTTGACCGTCGCGGTCGGCGTCGCGGCCCAGGCCGCGCGCGGCATCAGCGCCAGCGCCGGTGCGCCGGCCAGCCCCATGAGCAGCCTGCGCCGCAGCGGGGAACGCAAGCCGTGATCGGTGTCGTCTGCCATCTGCCTGACCCTGTGGGCGTCCGGGTCTTGAGAGGCGGCCCGGATCGACGAGCGCAGGCTAGGGCGGCTGTTGCGGTGCGGCCTATACGCGATTTTGCGTATGGCGATACTCTTGCATGCGCTGCACCATCGCGGCGGAACAGTGTGAGGTCATGCCGGTCTTGGGCGCGAGCAACATAAGTGCCGCGCGAATACGGGGGTGTTCGCGCGCGCGCGGGCTCGCGGTGTCATGACCGCTGTGCAGCGCATCATCCCGATCCGCCGGGATTACAACCGCTTCGTCGCCGACGAGACCCTGGAAGATTATGCGCTGCGCTTCACCGCCAAGAAGGCGCGGCGCTGGACCGGGTTCGAGGTGGCGCAGACGGCGCTGGGCTCGGTCTCTTTCCTGGCGCTGGAGGCGATCGGCGGCACGCTCGCCCTGACCGCGGGCTTCCCCAATACGCTCGCGGCGGTGCTGCTCGTCGGTTTGATCATCTTTGCTACGGCTGTGCCCATTACGGTCTACGCCGCACGCTACGGCGTCGACATGGATCTGCTGACCCGCGGCGCCGGGTTCGGCTATCTCGGCTCGACCGTCACGTCGCTGATCTACGCGAGCTTCACGTTCCTGTTCTTCGCCATCGAGGCGGCGATCATGGCGCTGGCGATGCAGCTCTGCTTCGGGCTGCCCCTCGGTGTCGGCTACCTGCTCTGCGCGGGCGCCGTGATTCCCCTGGTGGTCTACGGGATCCGCCTGATCAGCCGGTTCCAGATCTGGTCGCAGCCGCTCTGGATCGCCCTCAGCCTGCTGCCGCTCGTCTTCGTAGCCGCCCAGGGGGCGGAGCCGCTGCGCGCCTTGGTGCGCTTCCCGGGCCTCGACGGCGATGTCGGCTTCGATCTCGCCCGGTTCGGGCTCGCCACCGGCGTCCTGCTGGCACTCCTCGCGCAGGTCGGCGAGCAGGTCGACTTTTTGCGATTTGTCCCCGAACCGAAGGATCCGCGCGATCGTCGCTGGTGGCTCGCGGTGCTCTCCGGCGGCGCTGGCTGGATCCTGCCGGGCATGCTCAAGATCCTGCTGGGCGCCGCGCTGGCGGTGCTCGCACTCGGTCACGGCGTGCCGCCCGAGCACGCCGCCGAGCCGACCCGCATGTACGCGATCGCCTTCGGTTATCTGACCGGGGAGGGGAGCCGGGCGGCGCTGCTACTGACCGGACTGTTCGTGCTGGTCTCGCAGCTCAAAATCAACCTGACCAACGCCTATGCCGGCTCGATCGCGTGGTCCAACTTCTTCTCGCGGCTGACCCACAGCCATCCGGGGCGGGTGGTGTGGCTGGTCTTCAACGTCGCCATCGCGCTGCTGCTGATGGAGCTCGGGATCGACAAGACGATCGAGAGCACGCTGCCGCTCTATGCCGCGGTGGTCTCGGCCTGGGTCGGAGCGCTCGCGGCCGACCTCGCGGTGAACAAGCCGCTGGGGCTCTCGCCGCCCGGCATCGAGTTCAAGCGGGCGCATCTCTATGCCGTGAACCCCGTGGGCACCGGCGCCATGGTGCTGGCGCTCGCCCTGGGCGGGCTCGCCTATACCGGGCTTCTCGGCCACCTGCTCCAGCCCTTCGCACCGCTGCTCACGCTCGCGACCGCCTTCGCCGCCGCCCCGGCGATCGCCTGGGCCACGGCGGGGCGCTGGTATCTCGCCCGCACGCCGCAGACCGATTGGCCTTCGTCGGAGGTGGTCTGCCGCGTCTGCGAATTGCCCTTCGAGGGCGAGGACATGGCCCATTGCCCGGCCTATGACGCGCCGATCTGCTCCCTGTGCTGCTCGCTCGACGCCCGCTGCGGTGACCTGTGCAAGCCGCACGGCCGCCTGGAGGTGCAGGCGCAGGCGGCCGTCGCACGGATCCTGCCCGGCCGTACCGCCGCCTGGATCGGCGCGCCGCTCGGCCGCTACCTCGCGGTGATGCTGACGCTGTGCGCGGTGATCGGCCTGATCCTCGGCATCGTCCATGCCAGCGCGACGATCGCGCATCCGGAGCACCGCGCGTTCCTGCGCGACGCGCTGACCAGCGTGTTCTTCACCCTGGTGGTGATCCTCGGCGTGGTGGCGTGGCTGTTCGTGCTCGCGCAGGAGAGTCGGGGCGTCGCGCAGGCCGAGACCATGCGCCAGACCGCCCTCTACGAGGCCGAGATCGCCGCCCACAAGATCACCGACGCCAAGCTGCAGGAGGCCAAGGAGCGGGCGGAAGCCGCCAACCAGGCCAAGAGCCGCTACGTAATCGGGATCAGCCACGAGCTGCGCACGCCGCTCTCCACCGTGCTGGGCTATGCCCAGCTCCTCGAATCCGATCCCGCGATTCCGGCCCACCGGCTCAATGCGATCCGGGTGATCCGGCGCAGCGGCCAGCACCTGTCCGGCCTGATCGACGGTCTCCTCGACATCTCCCGCATGGAGGCCGGGCGTCTCCAGATCCACCGCGACGAGGTCCGGCTCGCCGATTTCCTCGATCAGCTCGTCGACATGGTCCGCCTCCAGGCCCGGGAGGCCGGGCTGGAGTTCCGGTTCGCACGGCCCGAGATCCTGCCGGCCGTCGTCGCCACGGACGAGAAGCGCCTGCGGCAGGTGCTGCTCAACCTCCTGTCGAACGCCATCAAGTTCACGGAGGCCGGCACGGTCTCGCTGGACCTGAGCTATCGCAGCCAGATCGCCGTGTTCACGATCCGCGATACCGGCCCCGGCATCCCTGAGGCGGATCTGGCGCGGATCTTCGAGCCCTTCGAGCGCGGCTCGACGCCCGCCGCCCGCAGCACGCCGGGGACGGGTTTGGGGCTGACCATCGCCAATCTGCTGGCGCAGCTGCTGGGCGGCGAGATCACCATCGCGGCGGCGCCCGGCGGCGGCACGCAGGCGCGGCTGCGGCTGATGCTGGCTTCGGTGGCCGAGCCCATGCCGGTCGTCCTGCCAGCCCCCGCCGAACCGCCGGAACGGGCCTATGCGGGCGCCCGCCGCACCGTCCTCGTGGCCGACGACGACAGTGCGCACCGCGCCCTGATGCGGGCGATCCTGGAACCGCACGGGATCGCCGTGCTGGAGGCCGGCTCAGGGACCGAATGCCTGGCGGCGGTCGCGGCCGGCGGGATCGACCTGATCCTCCTCGACATCGCCATGCCGGGGATGAGCGGCTGGGCGGTCGCCGCAGCCCTGCGGGCCGCAGGCCATGCCGGCCCGATCGCCATGATGTCGGCCAACGTCCACGAGATCAGCCCCGTGCGCGGCGACGACGCACCCCACGACGCGATCTTCGCCAAGCCCTTCGACCTGCGCGACGTGATGGAGCGCGTCGGCAAGCTGTTGCGGCTGGAATGGACCGGCGCGGCCGCCCTTCCGCGCGAGCCCGTCGTGACCCTGGAGGCACCCGGGCCGGAGCAGATCGGCGAATTGCTGCGCCTCGGGCGGATCGGTCACATCCGGGCTATCGAGGCAACGCTCAGCCGGATGGAGGCGGAGGCATCGGCGCCCCCGGCCTTCGTGGCGCAGATGCGCGGGCTGGTGGAGGGCTACGACCTGCGCCGCTACCTGTCGGTGCTGCAGGGGCTCGCCCGCAATGGCTGAGGCACCGAGCCGGCCAAATCGGGACATCGTCCTGGTGGTCGACGATTCCCCGGACACGTTGAGCTTCCTCACCGAGGCGATCGAACGGTCGGGTGCCACCGTGCTGGTGGCGGTGGGCGGTGACCTCGCCCTGGCGCTGGTGGACGAGATCACCCCCGACGTGATCCTGCTCGACGCCGTGATGCCGGGGCTGGACGGGTTCGAGACCTGCCGCCGGCTCAAGGCCAAGCCGCAGCTCGCGGGCGTGCCGGTGATCTTCATGACGGGTTTGAGCGAGACCGAGCACATCGTGCAGGGCTTGAGCGCGGGCGGGATCGACTACGTCACCAAGCCCATCGCTCCGGACGAGATCCTGGCCCGAATCCGCGTGCATCTGGCGAGCGCCCGCGCCGCGCAGAGCGCTCGGGCGGCCCTCGACACCGCGGGTCGGACCCTGTTCGCCGTCGCGGAGGACGGGACCGTGCTGTGGTCGACGCCGCAGGCCGGGCGGCTGCTCGCCGGTCTCGTCGCCGATCCCTCGGGCGTCTTCGTCCTGCCCTTGCGGTCCCGCGACTGGCTGCGGGGCTGCCTCGCCGGGGCGGCCGCGCCCTTGACGCTGACCGATCGCGACGGGGCGGCCATCGCCCTGAGCTTCATCGGCCGCACGTCGGACGAGGTCCTGCTCCGGCTGTCGCGGGAGGAGCCCGCTCTGGGGGTCGAACGGCTGCGGGCGCGCCTGCCGATCACCGGCCGGGAGGCGGAGGTGCTGCTCTGGCTCGCGCGCGGCAAATCGAGCCGCGATATCGGCGAGATCCTGGGGTTGAGCCACCGGACCGTCACCAAGCATCTCGAAGGCATTTACGCCAAGCTCGGCGTGGAGAACCGGACCGCGGCCTCGATCATCGCGGCCCGCCATCTTCAGGATTGAGCGGCACCGTGATCCCCATCTTGTCCACAGGCGTCGCGCCCCGGCGAAACGCCTTGGTAAGCGCGGGCGCGCCAGGGTTCCCGCTCAGATCGACCAGCCGAGCCGGATGCGATGATGACCTGCCAGCAACTCGCCGAGGAACTGAAGCGGATCGCCACAACGCAGGTCAGCGACATCACCCGTGCGGTCAAGGAAGGCCAGAAATCGATCGCGCTGAACGAGGTGCGCGACATGGCCCGCCGCCTCGAACTCCTGGCCGAGGCCTTCGATCCGAAACCGGCCGCCGAGGCCGCCGAGGCCGCCGAAGGCGCGCAGGCGGCCTGACGCGCAGATTCGGTCCTCACCGGGAGCCCCCATGATCCACGCTCATTTCACGATCCGTTTCGGGCAATCCTCGCTACCGGCGTCGGCCGTGCAATGGGTCGCCGACGCGGAGGCCGCCCGGGCCGCTGCCCGCACCGTCGTGCAGGGCCTGATGCGCCAGCACGGCGGCGATTCCCGGCTGCTTGCAGCCACTATGGTGATCACTGACGCGGCCGGTTCGACGCTCTTGGAGATCCCGTTCTTCGACGCGCTGTACATGCCGGTCGAGCCGGTGGCCGATCCGGATCGGCGCACGCGGCGCATCGCGCCGCCATCGCGCCTCGGCGCGGCCCTGCGCCCGCTCCGAAGGCTCGCCGGCGCGATCGGCGCACGCCTTCAGCCGCCGCACGGGCCTTCGGTGGATTCGCGCTTCTCGGCGTAAGACCGAAAAGCGGCCGAGCAATTTACTCCAGCGCGAGGACCCACTTTTAATTATCCGGGTCGGAGATCGCCGCTCGTGACGGAGCGTATCGGCCCTCTCTCGCACGGGCGACCGGTTGTCTAAATCGGTCTTGGATAGGGCAGACGGGCGGCCGCGCATTTCCCTCCCCCGCAAAGGGGGGAGGTAGGGCGCGTGTCACAGCCAGACGGTGATTTGTGAATATCGTAGTCGTCATGGGCGAGGGGACTCGCGTCCGTCGATTTGGCGGTGACGTACGCTAAGACTTGAAACCAGTGTCGCTTGTCGCTGGCCAAGGGGGCCAGGAGAGCGCGCCTCAAAAGCCGGATTGCCGTCCCCCGGAACAACCGTTCAGAGATCCCGCACCACAAAGCCCCGCGCAGCGAGCCGCTCCGATAGGATGCGCCGGTGGCAGACGGACGGATCGCGTTCAAAGCACAGCAGGCAGAGCGGTGCCGCCTCGGCCATCGCCGACAGCTCGTCGAGGGCCGTCTGCCCGGCGGCGGTGTCGAGCACCTCCTCACAGTAGATCCGGCGCAGCAGCGCCGCATCCCCCGCCCGGGCCGCCTGCCGGCCGGATTTCGGCGTGCCGAGGCTGCGCAGGTGGGTGTAGCCCAGGCCGGCCTCCTGCAGCGATGCCGCGAGCACGCTCTTCGAGAATCCGCGCTTGCGCGAATTCGCCACCGCTCGGACATCCGCCAGCAGGCCCACCCCGGCATCGCGCAGGATGCCGCCGAGCTGCTCCGAATCCAGGCCTTCGTACCCTATGGTGAAGATTTGCTTGCTCACGGCGGTGTCACCGAACTCGCGTTGCAGAACCGGCACTTAGCCGGGCGTCATCCTGTGCAACACCCCTGGATCCCCTGCGTATGTCACGGCAATGCAACGCGTCTCGGAATTCCGCCGCAATGATCGCAAAGGTCCGTTAACTGCGCTGGGGCCATCGATTACGCCTGTCTTTGGCGCTTCTTCGGTGGCGGGCTCAACACTGATGTCGCGAATTGCTCAGCTCTCGCGCGCTTCCTTCCTCGGCGACGCGCTTGGCGTGACGGAGCGCCTCAAGGCGGCCCGCCGGCTCGCCGGCCGGTTCGCCGCGGCGGCGATTCTCGCCGGCCTGGCGGCCTGCGCGTCGAACAACGACTTCTATCCGACCAAGGGCGATGCCAAGCCCCATCCCGGTGTGGCCAAGGCCAAGCTCCATCCGATCCAGGGCATCGACATCTCCAAGTGGCAGGGCAACGTCGATTGGGCGTCCGTCCGGGCCTCCGGCACCCAGTTCGCCTTCATCAAGGCGACCGAGGGCGGCGACCACGTCGATGAGCGGTTCCGTACCAACTGGGACGGCGCGGCTCGGGCCGGCGTGCCGCGGGGCGCCTACCATTTCGTTTTCTGGTGCCGCTCGGCCAAGGAGCAGATGGACTGGTTCAAGCGAAACGTCCCGAACGATCCCACCGCCCTGCCGCCGGTGCTGGACGTCGAGTGGAACGGCCATTCCCAGACCTGCCCGAAGAAGCTGCCGCGGGCGCAGGCCCTGGCGATGGTCACCGAGATGCTGGAAGAGATGGAGCGCTATACCGGCAAACGCCCGATCATCTACACCGACATCACCTTCCACAAGGACGTGCTCGAAGGCGAGCTGCCCGACTACCCGCACTGGCTGCGCTCCACCGCGGCGGAGCCGGAGCAGCGGTTCGTCAACCGCAAATGGATGCTGTGGCAGTTCACCTCCACCGGCCGGGTTCCGGGCGTGCGGGGCGACGTCGACCGTAACGCCTTCTACGGCACACCCTCTGACTGGGCGTCGTTCCTGACGACCGATTGCGATCCGCGGGAGCACAAGCGCCTGTCGGAACAGGGACTTTGCACCGACAAGTAACGTCGCTGATTAATTGCCAATGTAGGTTAGTTCAGCATCGGGCAGCGAGGGCTATGCGTGGGAGCCCGGTCAAGACTGGGCGCACCTGAGAGGATTCTTTCGGGAGCGATTGATCTTAGATTGTCCCCGCCTGATGCCAATCGAAAGTGCCGGCCCCACGGGCAATCTGCTGCTGGATGCGCTCTCGGACCCGGATCGGGCGCTGATCGCACCGCATCTGGAGCGAACCCCCTACGCCCGCGGTGAGACGGTCTTCGAGGCCGGTGCGGCGGTCACGCACGTCATCTTCCCCTGCCGCGATACGATCCTGGCGCTGGTCGTGACCACCCGGGACGGGCGGACCGCCGAGACCGCCATCATCGGCAATGATGGGGCCGCCGGCGCGCTCGTCGGCGGGGGGCGCGTACCGGCCTTCGCCAAGGGGATGGTGCAGATCGGCGGTTCGGTGCTGCGCCTCGAAGCCGACCGGCTGGAGGAAGCGACCGGCCGATCCGCATCGGTGCACGATCTGTTCGTGCGCTATGCCGATTGCTTCGTCGCGCAGTTGCTGCAGATTGCGGCCTGCAACGCGCTCCACCCGATCGAGCAGCGCTGCCTCCGCTGGTTTCTCACGATCCAGGACAGGATCGAGGGCGACACGCTCCCGGTCACCCACGAGCTCCTGGCCGCAATGCTCGGGGTCCAGCGCACGTATCTGACCCGCATCCTGCGGGTGCTTCAGGAGCAGGGCCTGATCCGCGTCGGGCGTGGGCGGATCACGGTCCTCGACCGGGCGGCCGTCTCGGCCAGTGCCTGCGAGTGCCATGACCGCCTGCGGATCCGCTGCGAGACGGTGCTGGGGGCGGTGTACGGCTCGGAGAGCCGCGCAGCCATCGCCGCGACGGACGGCTAGAGAGGCGGCCGATCGCGCCGCAGCACGGTCCGCGCCAATCTTGTGCCGTTGGGCTCGGAAGCCGCGAAGAGCGCCCCGTTTCGTTGGGGCGCCGATGCTATCGCTTCAGGCCGTCTTGCGCTCCAGAACTTCGATCAGCGCGCCGTCCGGACCCTCCACGAAGGCGATGCGCAGGCCCGGTCCGCGCTCCGTGATCCCGGTGCGGATCGGAACGCCGCGCGCTTCGAGATCGGCCATCGCCGCGTCGAGATCGTCGACGCGCAACCCGACATGCTCGAGCCCGAGGCAGGGCGTCGGCCCGGCCGGTGCGGTCTCGGCCGGGGCCTGCTCGATGAACACGGTCAGCCCGCCGAGATCGAGGACGACCCGCTGCACCGGATCGCCGCCGACGCGCTTCACCTCCCGCGCCCCGAAGGTCTCGACATAGAAAGTCGCGGCCCGCATCGCGTCGCGGCTGCGCAGATGGATGTGGTCGCAGGCGTAGTGCATCGGGGCCTCAACTCCTCGCGATTCGGCCTCGGGACCGGCTGTCTTGCAGCCTTCGACCCGGCAGGATGGCGACGTTATGCACCTTCTGCCTCCGCGGCGAGGGGCACCGCTTGACGTCCCGCGCGAACCCGCAGACTTTCGCCGCCAGCACCGTTGCAGGTATGCAACAGCCTTCCCACATCCGGGTGGAATTCCCACACCGCACAGCCAAGAGTTCCATGCGCAATCCCTACGACGTGCTGGGCGTGGCCAAGGGGGCGAGCGAGGCCGACATCAAGAAGGCCTATCGCAAGCTCGCCAAGGACTTCCACCCCGACCGCAACAAGAACGACGTGAAGGCCAAGGACCGGTTTTCCGAGGCGAATTCGGCCTACGAGATTCTGGGCGACGCCGAGAAGCGCAAGCAGTTCGACCGCGGCGAGATCGACGCCGACGGGAAGCCGCGCGCGACCGGGTTCGAAGGGTTCGGCGGTGGACGGGGCGGTGGATTCGATTTCGAGGGCATGGCCCGCAGCCGGCAGGGCGGCATGGGCGGTGGCATGGCCGGCGGGATGGGCGAGGACATCTTCTCGCACATCTTCGGCGAGGCGTTTCGCGCGGGTGGCGCCGGCCCCGGCGGCCAGCGCGGCACGCCCAAGGGCGATGACGTCGCCGCCGAACTGGCCGTGACTCTCGAGCAGGTCGCCAGCGAGGAGAAGCTGCGCCTCTACCTGCCCACCGGGCGGGAGGTGGACGTGGTCATCCCGCGGGGGATGGTCGACGGCCAGACCATCCGGCTGCGCGGCCTGGGCCAGAGCGCGGGACCGCGCGGCGAGCCGGGCGATGCGCTGCTGACCATCCGGATCCGACCGCATCCGCGCTTCACCGTGGACGGATCGGACCTGCGCACCACCGTGGACGTGGCTCTGGAGGATGCCGTACTCGGCGGCACGATTCGCGTGCCGACGCTGACCGGCGCCGTCGAGATGCGGATCCCGTCGATGACGAGTTCGGGCCGAACCTTCCGCCTGCGCGGCAAGGGCCTGCCGCGCAAGGACGGGAGCGCCGGCGACCTGTTCGCCACCACGGCCATCGTCCTGCCCGAGGGCGAGGATGCGGCTTTGATGGAATTCGCCCGGTCACGGCGCGGCGCGAAGCCCGCATGAGGCGGGCCGGACTTCCGTCGCCGGGCGGCCTCCGCTAAGGAGGCCCCCCGGCTCCGTGAGGGGCCGCGCGGCTTCGGGATCGATCATGGCGGAACACGGGCAGGGCCTTCTGGCGGGCAAGCGGGGCATCGTCCTGGGTGTCGCCAACAACCGCTCGATCGCCTGGGGCATTGCCCGCAGTGCCCGCGCTCACGGGGCGGAACTGGCCTTCACCTATCAGGGCGACGCCCTGCGCAAGCGCGTCGAGCCCCTGGCCAAGGAACTCGACGCCCACGTCATCGGCCATTGCGACGTGACCGACTCGTCGACGATCGACGCCGTGTTCGAGGAAGCCGCACGGGTCTTTCCCGAGGGCATCGATTTCGTGGTCCACTGCATCGCTTTTTCCGACAAGGACGAGTTGACCGGCCGCTACATCGAGACCTCGGAGGACAACTTCACCAAGTCGCTCCTCGTCTCTTGCTACTCGTTCACGGCCGTGGCCCAGCGTGCCGAGAAGATCATGCGGTCGGGCGGCTCGCTCGTGACGCTGACCTATTATGGCGCCGAGAAGTGGATGCCGCACTACAACGTGATGGGCGTCGCCAAGGCGGCTTTGGAAGCCTCGGTGCGTTACCTCGCGGCCGATCTCGGACCGAAGAACATCCGCGTCAACGCGATCTCGGCCGGCCCGATCAAGACGCTGGCCGCCTCGGGAATCGGCGATTTCCGCTATATTCTGAAGTGGAACGAGTACAATTCGCCCCTGCGGCGGACCGTGACCATCGGTGAGGTCGGTGAGACGGCAGCCTACCTGGTCTCCGACATGGCGGCCGGCATGACCGGCGAGATCTTGCACGTGGATGCGGGCTACCACGTCGTCGGCATGAAGAACCCGGATGCACCGGACCTGACCCTCGACAAGGATTGAGGGTCGGCGCCGGGCGGATCGCGACAGCCTCACTCTTCGTCGTCCGCCTCGGCGAACTCCCCGGACAGCTTCAACCCCGCGATCCATGTCTCGCCATCGCGTTTGATCACGGTGCGCGGCGGCGCGCCACCAAACTGCGCGACTCCCGCGGCAAGGCGCTCGGAATGCGTCACCAGCCAGATCTGCGTCCGCTCGGCCGCACGGGCGATCAGCTGGGCCAGCGGGTCCATGAGATCCGGATGAAGGCTGGTCTCCGGCTCGTTCAGCGCAATGAACGGCGGCAGGCGGTAGCTCAGCAGGGCACCGGCCAAAGCGAGGTAGCGCAGCGTCCCATCCGATAGCTCGGGTGCGGCGAAGACCCGGCCGGCGAAATCCGGGATCGTCAGGCCGAAGCTCGCCTCCCGCCCCGGTTCCGGCACGATCAGCCGCGCCCCGGGAAAGGCGCCGTCCACGGCCGCGTCGAGGTCGATCGTGTCCTGCCGGATATGGGCGAGGGTGGCGAAGACCGCCGCGAGATCCGAGCCATCGGAGGCCAGCGTCGGCGTCGTCACTGCGAGGCACGGGCGCCGAAGCGGCGACTCCGAATCGGTCCGGAAGCCATGGTGGAAGCGCCACGCCGTCATCGCCTGACGCGCGCGGGCGATCTCCGGCTGGCCGGTCGCGTCGAGCAGGCCGCCGAGCGCCGTTTCGGTGGGGAGCAGGTCCGATCCGAGGGATTGCTTGCGCCCCGCCGCGTCGCGAACGAAGCCGGTGCGGCCGTCGCGGTCGAGGATCACGGCGGCGCGACCGCCGGTTCGGAGCGTCAGGCGCCCGGCCTTGACCTGCGGCTCCCGGCGGAAGGCTGCGCCGATGATCTCCGCGCCGGCTTGCGGCACGAGGCCGATCTCCACCGCGTAGGTGAAGTCCTGCCCGGTGGTCTCGTGGCGCAGTGTCGCCGACAGGTGGATCCGCGCGGGTTCGCCCTGTCGCCGCCGGCCGGCCAAGAACGCGGAATCCATGCCGCCCTCCGCGGCGAGATCGCGAGTCAGTGTGCCCCTGGCCGCGGCCTGCAACAGTTCGAGGGCCCGATAGAGGTTGGTCTTGCCTGTGCCGTTGCCGCCGACGAAGACCGAGAGGTTCTCGATCGGAAAGCTGATCCGGCGCAGCGACCGGTAGCCCGATACCGTAACACCACGAACGACCAGCATGCCGGCCTCCCCGTTTCAGTCAGGGACCGTCACCTTCGCGATGCCCGTCGGGGCTTCCGGAAATCGCGGGTCCATTGCCTCCAGCGTATCCGCCACGGTCCGCGCGATCACGTAGTTGCGGAACCATTTGTGATCGGCCGGCACCACCAGCCACGGGGCATCCGGCGTCGAGCAGCGGGTGAGCGCATCCGCGAAGGCCTGCTGATAGGCATCCCAGGATTGGCGTTCAACCAGATCGGCCGGGTCGAACTTCCAGTGCTTCTCCGGATCGGCGATTCGGGCCTCCAACCGCTTCTTCTGCTCTGCCTTGGAGATGTGCAGGAAGAACTTGAGGATTGTCGTGCCCGACTCGGTGAGCAGGCGCTCGAAGTCGTTGATCCGGCCGTAGCGGCTCTGCCAGACCGCATCCGGCACGAGGCCCTTCACGCGCACCACCAGCACGTCCTCGTAGTGGCTGCGGTTGAACACGCCGATCATGCCGCGCGCCGGCGTCCGGGCATGGTAGCGCCACAGGAAATCGTGATCGCGTTCGTCGCTCGACGGCACCTTGAAAGAGGTCACGGCGCAGCCCTGCGGGTTCACGCCCTTCAGGACGGACCGGATCGTCCCATCCTTGCCGCCGGTGTCGATCGCCTGGAAGACCAGCAGCAGGCTTCGCGCGCGTTCGGCGTAGAGGCGTTCCTGGAGGGCGTCGATGCGTGCCCGTTCGTCCGCCAGCGCGTCCTTCGCCCAGTCCTTGTCGAGGCCGCCATCGGCGCGCGGATCCACGGCCTGGAGGTTGAAGGGCGCCCCCGGCTGAACCGTGATGATGCCGGGGGCCGCGCGGACGGAAACCGTGGGATGTCCGCTCGGCATGGCCGGCAAGCTGTCTACGACGGCGCCGGCCCCGTTGGCCGTCGCGGGTGGGGCCGATCCGTGCAGGTCGGCGCTCTCTGTCACACCGTCATCGTACCTCTGGCCGCGATGATGCTTGCCGTGCTTCTTCGACATGAGGCAGGACCTGTTTCCGGGTGTTGCCGACCGTCGGCGAAAACGGGTTGGCGCTCCGAGCCGTTCCGAGTGCCGGTGCAGGACGGGATTGAGACGGTTGGGCAGCATCTACTTCATCCGCCACGGCCAGACCGACTGGAACGCCGAGGGGCGCCTCCAGGGCGGCCGCGACATCGATTTGAACGCGCATGGGGAGAGCCAGGCCGCCGCCGTCGCGGAGCGCCTCGCCGCCGCGGCGGGTTCGGGGCTGGCCGAGGCGGACTTCGTGGCGAGCCCGCTCAAGCGGACCCGGCGGACCATGGAAATCCTGCGGACGCAACTCGGCCTGCCGCCGGACGCCTACCGGACTGATCCGCGGCTGCGCGAGATCAGCTTCGGGAGCTGGGAGGGATCGACCTGGGCGGAGATCCGGCGCCGGGATCCGGCCGGCGCCGCGGGCCGCGATCGGGACCGCTGGCACCACCGCCCGCCCGGAATCGGCGGCGAGAGCTATGCCGCCCTGGTCGAACGGGTCGGGCCGCTGCTCGCGGGTCTGGAACGGGACACGGTCATCGTCGCCCATGGCGGTGTTGCACGGGCGGCGCTCGTTTCGCTCGGGCATCTCGACATCTACACCGCGCCCCGTCTCGGCATCCGCCAGGGCGAAGTGCTGATTCTGGAGCGCGACGGCTGGCGCTGGGCTTGATCACGTGCGCGGGCGCAGTGCAAAGCCGCCTCGATAACGGCATGATCGGTGGGCTATAGGGCGGCTGCCACGGGAGGCGGCGGCCTCAGCGGCCGGCCAGCGGAGCAGCGGATGAGTGACGTCGCCGAGAAGACCCGGCCCGGCCCGGCTGCCGGGGACGGCGGACGTCACGGCGCGGCCGTCCTGCGGGGCGCGCAAAGGCCCGACCTGATCCGCGACGAGGTGCTGGCCGAGATCTTCCTGGACTCGGCCCGATCCCGGCCCGACCATCCCTGCCTCGTCGACGGGGCGAACGTGGCGGCGGGCGGCGTCCATCCGCACCTGACCTATGCCGAGGTCGCGGCCCGCGCCGGCCGGATCGCCGCTGGGCTTCGCCATCGCGGCATCGGGCCCGGGGACGTGGTCGGCCTCTGGATGGCCCGGGGCCCCGAACTTCTGCTGGCGCAGATCGGCATCACGATGTCGGGCGCCGCGTGGCTGCCCTTCGACGCCGAGGCGCCCGCCGACCGGGTCGGCGTATGCCTGACCGATGCCGCAGCCAAGGCGCTCCTCGTCTCGCCGGCGCTGAAGCCGGCCGCGCCCGACGCCGCGCCGGCCCTGACACCGGCCGATCTCGACGGCGCCACCCCGGGCGATGCCCCGGTGCCCGATCTCCGCGCCCTCGGCCTGACGCCGGAGCACCCTGCCTATCTGATCTATACCTCCGGCTCGACCGGCGTGCCGAAGGGCATCGTCATCAGCCACGCCAACATCTGCCACTTCCTGCGCTCGGGGAACGCGCTCTACGGCATGCGCGCCGACGACGTGGTGTTCCAGGGGGCCTCGGTCGCCTTCGACCTCTCGATGGAGGAGATCTGGGTCCCGTACCTCGTCGGCGCGACGCTGTTCGTGGCGAGCCCCGCCATGATGGGTGACGTGGAATCCCTGCCCGGCATCCTGGAGGCCGAGCGCATCACGGTGCTCGATACCGTGCCGACCCTGCTGGCGATGATCTCCGGCGACCTGCCGACCGTGCGCCTCGTCCTGCTGGGCGGCGAGGCCCTGCCGGAGCCCTTGGTCACGCGATGGGCCACGGGCGCGCGCCAGTTGTTCAACACCTACGGGCCGACCGAGGCGACCGTGGTGGCCACCGCCGCCGAGATGCGGCCCGGTGAGCCGGTCACCATCGGCGGGCCGATCCCGAATTATTCGGTGTATGTGGCGGGCGAGGATCTGAGCCTGCTGGGACGCGACCAGCAGGGGGAATTGCTGATCGGCGGTCCCGGCGTCGCCCGGGGCTACCTCGCGCGGCCCGAGCTGACGGCGGACAAGTTCATCGCCAACCCCTTCGCATCGGATGGGACCGATCCGGTGCTCTACCGCTCGGGCGATGCGGTTTCCCTCGATGCCGCTGGGCGGATCGTGTTCCACGGCCGCATCGACGATCAGGTGAAGATCCGCGGTTTTCGCGTGGAACTCGGGGAGATCGAGGCGCGGATCCGCAGTGTGCCCGATATCAACCAGGCCGCCGTGGTGCTTCGGCAGGATGACGGCGTCGATCGGCTCGTCGCCTTCCTGATCCCCGAGCGCGGACAGACCATCGACACCGCCGCCCTGCGCAAGACGCTGGCCGGCCAGATGCCGCCCTACATGGTCCCGGGCCATTTCGAGGTGACCGAGACGCTGCCGCGCCTCACCTCCGGCAAGGTCGACCGCAAGGCCCTGAAGATCGCCCCGCTCACCGTGGTGGCGGCCGATGGCGAGCAGGAGCCTCCGGCCAACGAGACCGAGGCCGCCCTTGTCGCCGCCGCCAAGCAGATCTTCGGCAACCAGCCGATCGCGCTGGAGGGGGACTTCTTCGCCGATCTCGGCGGCCATTCGCTGCTCGCGGCCCGCTTCGTCTCGGCGGTGCGCGAGAACCCGCCGCTTGCCGGCATCACCCTGCCGGACGTGTATTCCCTGCGCACGATGCGGGCGATGGCCGATGCGCTGATCGCCCGCACCGGCGGCATGGGTGCCGCGGCCGCGATCCGCGACCTCAGCTTCGAACCGCCGCCGCTGCTGCGCCGGGCGCTGTGCGGCCTCGCACAGCTGGTCGCGCTCCCCATCGTGATTGCGCTCTTCACCGCGCAGTGGCTCGGCATGTTCGTGACCTACCTGCTGCTCACCGGCGGGGGCTTGAGCTTCTTCGCCGAGCTCGGGGTCTTGCTCCTCGTCTACGTGGCGATCAACGGCGTGACTGCCGTGATCGCTGTGGCCGGCAAGTGGTTGATCCTGGGCCGGACCAAACCCGGCCGCTATCCGCTCTGGGGGGCGTATTACTTCCGCTGGTGGCTGGCGCAGCGGCTGGCGGCCCTCGTCCACGTGAAGTGGCTCCAGGGCTCACCGGCCATCGCAATCTATCTGCGCCTGATGGGCGCGAAGATCGGCCGCGATACCCTGATCTCCGACATCGAGGTCGGTGCCCCGGACCTCCTGAGCATCGGCGACGGCGCGTCGCTGGGTGGGCGCCTCGTCATCGCCAATGCCGAGATCGCCGGCAACGAACTGGTCATCGGCCCGGTGGCGATCGGCGCCGACGCGGCGGTGGGCACCTCCTGCGTGATCAGCCACGACACGGTGATCGGCCCGCAAGCCGAGATCGCCGACCTCACCACGATCCCGACCGGCTCGCGGGTCGGGGCCGCGGAAATCTGGGACGGGTCCCCCGGGCGCAAGGTCGGGTTGGCCGATTCGACCGCGCTGCCCGCGCCCGCGGAGGCCTCCTGGCGACGCCGGGCCGGCTTCATGGCCGCCTACACGCTGCTGCTCGCCGTGATCCCCGCGGTCGGCCTGCTGCCGATCTTCCCGGCCTTCTTCATCTTCGACCAGATCTCGGACTCGCTGTCCGACATCACCGACGTCGATTATCACTGGTACCTGCCGATCCTCACGTGGCCGACCGCCATGCTGATGACCGCCGGCACGGTGATGCTGATCGCCGGTATCCGCTGGGTCCTGCTGCCCCGGACGAGTTCCGGTACCTACTCGGTCCACTCGCTGTTCTATCTGCGGAAATGGTCGCTGGCGCTCGCCGTCGAGGTGACGCTGGAGACGCTCTCGTCGCTGTTCGCCACGGTCTACATGCGCGCGTGGTACCGGCTGATGGGCGCACGGATGGGCCATGGCGCCGAGATCTCCACGAATCTGGGCGGCCGTTACGACCTCGCCGATATCGGGGCGAAGAACTTCGTGGCCGACGAGGTTGTGTACGGCGAGGAGGAGATCCGGCGCGGCTGGATGCACCTCGAGCCGACCCGCACAGGGGCCCGGGTCTTCGTCGGCAACGACGCCGTGGTGCCGCCGGGCGCCATCATCCCCGACGACGTGCTGATCGGCATCAAGTCGAAGCCGCCGGCCAACGACGCCATGAGCCCGGGTGAGACGTGGTTCGGCTCGCCGCCGATCCGGCTGCCGGCCCGCCAGGTGGTCGATCTCGGATCCAACGCCCAGACCTACGAGCCGGGGCTGTGGCCGAAGGTCCGGCGCGGCGTGTTCGAGGCGTTCGCAACCTCGTTCTCGCCGATGCTCTACATCACTCTCGCGATCACGGTGATCGACTGGTACTTTTACCCGGCGATCCTCGACAAGGATTGGTGGGGGCTCGCGATCAGCTTCGTCACGGCGAGCGTCGCCATCGCGCTGATCCAGTCCTCGGCCGTCATCGCGATGAAGTGGCTGCTGATGGGCGTCTACAAGCCCGGCATGCAGCCGATGTGGTCCTGGTGGGCCATGCGCACCGAGGCCATCGCGGTGGCCTATTGGGGGCTGGCCGGCAAAGTGCTGCTGGAGCATCTCCAGGGCACGCCGTTCCTGCCCTGGGTTCTGCGCCTGTTCGGCGTGAAGGTCGGCCAAGGTGTGTGCATGCTGACCACCGACATCACCGAATTCGACTGCGTGACGATCGGCGACTACGCCACGATCAACCGGGTCTCGGCGCTCCAGACGCACCTCTACGAGGACCGGATCATGAAGATCGGCCGGGTGGTCGTGGGCAAGGGCGTCTCGGTCGGCGCCTTCTCGACCGTGCTGTACGACACCAAGGTCGGCGACTACGCGCGGCTGCGCCCGCTCACGATCGTGATGAAGGGCGAGTCGATCCCGGGCAACACCGAGTGGGAAGGCGCCCCCGCGGTCCCGGTGATCCACGCCGCCTGAACGCGCAGACGGACCCGATCCTGATGCGGTCGGGTCCGGCACCCTGCCGGGCCGGCAGACGCGCCTGCGCCGAACCCGCGTTCACACCCGAGCAGCACGCAGGCCACGGAGCGCCGACTTCGTCACACTTCGGCAGCAGCCAGGTTCGACACCCGCGTCTTCGATCAATAGAGAATCATTCTATTGCCTTGGTCCGGCGAAATTTGGCTCCGATATAGCGCTTTGAAGTAGATTGATCGCCAACGATAGCTGTATAGTCTGATTCGTTGGCGCGTGTGTTCAGTCACGCCCGGTCGGCACGATGTGCCGCGTCCAGGCAGGAGATCGATGGTCGGTCGTGCACCTTGATCCCGCCACCCTGCTGATCGTCAGTGCGGCGATCGCCTTGTTGGTGGGAGCGCTGTTCCTGACCTCGTGGCGACAGGCGCCCGAAGAGCGGTCGCTCGCCTTCTGGGGCGCGGCGCATCTCGTCGGAGCGGCCGGCAGCGCCGGGCTCGCACTGAGGGGCCAGATCCCGGATCTGCTGTCGATCGGATTGGCCAATGCCGTCGTGCTGGCCGCCTACGGTCTGATCTGGTGCGGTGTCCGCGCGTTCGAGAAGCGTCGACCGAGCCTGGGGTTCGCCCTGGCGGGCGCGCTCGTCTGGTGCGCGCTATGTCTCGTCCCGGCTTTCTATGCCTCGATCGCGCTGCGTATCGTCTACGCCTCCGCGGTCGCCACCCTCTATTGCGGTGCCGCCGCCGTGGAGCTCTGGCGCGGCCGCTCGGAGCAGTTGGCTTCCCGGTACGCAGCCGGCGCCGTCCTGGCCCTGCACGGGGCCTTCTACGTCGTGCGGATTCCCGCGACGCTGCTCGCGCCGCCGCTGATCGGGCCGAATCCGCTGGCTTCGCCCTGGGTGGCGATCCTGTGCTTCATGACCATGCTGTTCTCGATCGCCTCGGCCTTCACCGTCATGGCGCTCGTGAAGGAGCGGGCGGAGCGGGAACAGCGCATCGCTGCCTCCACCGACGCGCTCACCGGCGTGCGCAACCGCCGCGCCTTCGTGCAGGGCGCCGAGGCCGCGCTCGGCGCGGACGAAGACGGGGCGCTCCTCCTGTTCGATCTCGACCGGTTCAAGGCCGTCAACGACGTCCACGGCCACGCGGTCGGAGATGCGGTCCTGGTGGCGTTCTGCGCCATGGCCGGGACCCTGCTGCCGCGGGATGCGCTGCTGGGGCGGCTGGGTGGCGAGGAGTTCGTCTGCTTCCTGCCAGAGGCTTCGGCCGCGGAGGCCCTGGCCCGGGCCGAGGAACTGCGCCGGGCCTTTGCGGGTCTTCGCGTGCCCGAGCTTCCGGACCTGCGTGTCAGCGTCAGCATCGGCATTGCCCAGACCCGGGACGGGATCGGGTTCGACGCGCTGATGCGGCGGGCGGATGCCGCGCTCTATACCGCCAAGAATGGCGGCCGGGATCGAGTGGCCGTGGCCGTCGAGGGCGCCGCTGCCCAGGCCGCCTAGTGCATCGATCCAGACGGAGGCGTCAGCCAAGTCTGGAAAAATTGATGCAAAACCAAAGACCTAGTGCTCACTCGCATGAACGAAGTCAATGCGTCAGAGCACTAGGGCCATGCCCGATCGCGTGGCAATCGGGCATGGCTCTGGGTCACTATTTTGTCGCGCACTTTTACGCCGAACCGGTATCCACCTCGCCGGAGCACGCTCCAGGCCCGACGCGACCGTCCGCTCAGGCCAGCGCGCGGGCTGCCTCGGAGACCTGACGCACCGAGCGGTCCACCTGGGCGGCCGAGGTCGCGATGTCGGCCATGGCGGCGCGTGCCATATCGACGCTGTGCGCAGCCGACTGCATGTTCTCCGTCAGGTCGCGGGTCACCGCCGCCTGCTCGGTCACGGCGGACGAGACGCTGAGCGTGATCGCGCTCAACTGTTCGATGGTCATGCCGATCCCGTCGATGGCCGACACCGCCTTGGCGGTCTCCGTTTGGACGGCCGCGATCTGGCTGCCGATTTCGCCGGTCGCCCGGGCGGTCTGCTCGGCGAGCGCCTTCACCTCCGCGGCCACGACCGCGAAGCCCTTGCCGGCGGCGCCCGCGCGGGCGGCCTCGATCGTGGCGTTGAGGGCCAGGAGGTTCGTCTGGTCGGCGATCGAGCGGATCAGGTTCACGGCGGCGCCGATCCGGTCGGCGGCGCCGGTCAGCCCGACCACGATCGCCCCCGCCTCCTCGGCACGAATCACAACTTGGTCGACCGAGGTTTTCGCCCCGAGGGCATGGCGGCTGAGCTCCTCGATGGAGGCGGAGAACTCTTCCGAGCCGGCTGCGACCGCCTGGACGTTGCGGGCGGTCTGGTTCGAAGCCTCGGCGGTTTCGTCGGCCTGCCGAACGACGCGGCTCATCGAATCCCGGATCGCCGCGATATCCCCGTCGATGCCGCGCTGGCTTTCGGCCCGGCGATGCCGGTCCTCGACCTGCTGGGTCACGTCGGTGGCGAACTTGACCACCGCGCAGGGCTTGCCCTCCGCGTCGAGGATCGGGTTGTAGGCGCCGAAGATCCAGACGGTCCGACCCTCTTTACCGATCCGGCGGAACTCGCCCGCTTGATACTGTCCCGCCGCCAGCGCGGCCCAGAACGCCTGATATTCCGGGCTCGCCGCGTCGGCGGAGGGCATGAACATCCGGTGATGACAGCCACGGACCTCGTCGAGGGTGTAGCCCATGGTGGCGAGGAAGTTCGCGTTGGCGTCCGTGATGGTCCCGTCGAGGGCGAAATGGATGACCGCCTGCGAGCGATTGATCGCTGCGATCTGGCCCGCGTCCATGGCGTTGCGCGCCCGCTCCGCCGTGACGTCCGTGACGATCTTCACGATTTTGACGGCTTTCCCGTTGCGGTCGAGGACCGGGGTATAGGCCCCCTTGATCCAGACGATGCGGCCGTCCTTGGTCAGACGGGCGAACTCACGGACCTCGGGCTGGCCGGCCCGCAGGCGATCCCAGAACGCGGCGTAACCCGGTCCCGTGCGCTCGGCTTCGGGCACGAACAGGCTGTGATGGCGTCCACGGACCTCCGCGAGGGTGTAGCCGACGAGATCGAGGAAGATCGCGTTGGCATCCGTGACGTGGCCGGCCGGATCGAACTCGACCCGCCCCATTGTCCGGTCGAGCGCAGCCAACGGCACTTCCGAACGCAACCCGAACAATGCCATCGTCAGCCCCGAACCCACATAATCGATCTGCCTAATTATTCACTCCAAGACAGTTTAAAATGTTATAATTTACCCGAACACGGATCCGGCAGGCCGGTAATGTCCGATGGTAGACGGAGTGTCTACCGATCGGGCTCGGCCAAGTCGGATTTTGGGTCAGCAGCGCGTTCAACCTCTTTCATCAAATGAGGGTATGTAGGCCGACGGATATTTTTTAATCGGTCCAGTCGCGGCTGTCGTTATGCGCCAGTCCATTGCTTCGATATCCGGATATTTCAGACGCAATATCGTTAAGATGCTTGAGCGAGCTGACCGACAAGCCTCATCCCGGCGCTGACGACGGAATAAATACAGCGCGTCTTCTCCCTTCGCAGAAGCTTGCAGATTCATCGTTTTGCTCCGAAGCTCAAAGCTATCGGAAGACAGCGCTATTCCCTCCCCCTTGCGGGGAGGGGTCAGGGGTGGGGGTGGTGCAGGATTGAGCGCAGGGGTGCCTTCTGAACCACCCCCACCTCCGGCTCCTCAAAAGGGGGAGGAGAGAGCGTCGGCGCAATTGTGGGTATGCTTTAACCCGCAGAGGAGGGAGGGCGTGTAGCAACTCGGGATTGCCACACCTTTCTGAACGTGGATCCCAAAGCCGCTCGGCACGCCGGGAGAGCGAGATCCGTGCTTAAGTCCGGGATGTGCGTCCATCGAAGGCCGCAAGGGGGATGAGCGCACGTCTTCCCACTTGATAGGCGAAGGACGCCGGCTGCTCGAGAGGATACGCGGGGCGACTCGGCCGCCGTTTTCCCAACGCCTGACTGTATGGATGCGTGGACGGCCTCAGGGCGTTGACGGGTTCAGCGTGAAAGCGGATCGATGCGTTTGGGTCGGACAGGCGCGCGGAACCCTGCCAGTCCAGAGGCACGCCGCGCGCGCCTGATTTGCAATCCGGGATCGTGATGCGCTGCCGCCCGATCGTTCGGCTCTTCCGGCGGGCCGAACGCGAGGTGCGCAAATACGATCCGCGCCGCCGGCCCGATGCCGGGCCGAAGGAGATCAGGGATGGACGAGCCGAGCCGGATGGACCGCCTCGAAATGCGCCTCACCGAACAGGAGGCGACGATCGAGGATCTGAATCGCACCGTCACCGAACAGTGGCGCATGATCGATCGCCTGTCCCGCCTGATCGCGGGTCTGCGCGAGCAGGTCGAAGAGGCGGCGGCCCGGGCATCCCCACGCGGTCCCGAGCCGCCGCCCCCACATTATTGAGCAGCCGGTCAGAAATTCGCCTGGGTGACGAACTTGATCACGAGGTAGGCGTCGAGCGCTTCCGGGCCGCCCTCGCTGCCGTAGCCGGAGTCTTTGACCCCGCCGAACGGCGTCTCCGGCAAGGCGAGGCCATGGTGGTTGATCGAGATCATTCCGCTCTCGACCCGATTCGACACCCGGGCCGTCCGCTCGGCCGAGCGGGTATAGGCGTAGGCCGCAAGACCGTAGGGTAGGCGGTTCGCCTCGGTCAGGGCCTCCTCGTCGTCCGAGAACCGGTTGATGATGGCGAGCGGGCCGAACGGCTCCTCGTTCATGATCCGGGTGGTGAGCGGGACCTCGGTGAGAACGGTCGGCTCGAAGAAGTTGCCCCGGTTGCCGATCCGCTTGCCGCCGGCGCGCAGCGTGCCGCCGCCCGACTCGGCGTCCGCCGTCAGCGCCGTGACATCGTCGAGGCGCCGCTCGTGGATCAGGGGGCCCATCTTGGTCTCGGGATCAAGCCCGTCGCCGACCTTCAGGGTCTTGGCGAAGGTCGTGAAGCCCTCCACGAAGCGGTCGAACACGGAATCATGCACGAGGAAACGGGTCGGCGAGACACAGACCTGTCCGGCATTCCGGAACTTGGCCGGGGCGAGGATCGAGACCGCCTTGTCCACGTCGGCATCGCCGAACACGATCGCCGGCGCGTGGCCGCCAAGCTCCATGGTGGCCCGCTTCATGTGCGCGCCCGCCAACGCCGCGAGCTTCTTGCCCACCACCGTGGAGCCGGTGAACGAGATCTTTCGGATCACCGGATGCGCGATCAGGTAGGACGAGATCGCGGCCGGGTCACCATAGACCAGCGCGAGCGCGTCCCCGGGGATGCCCGCATCCAGGAAGGCGCGCACCAGGGCGGCGCAGCTCGCCGGCGTATCCTCGGGCCCCTTCAGGATCACCGTGCAGCCGGTGGTGAGCGCCGCCGAGATCTTGCGAACCGCCTGATTGATCGGGAAATTCCACGGCGTGAAGCAAGCCACCGGGCCGACCGGCTCGCGGATCACGGCCTGGAGCACCCCGTCGGCGCGGCCGGGGATGACGCGGCCGTAGGCGCGCTTTCCCTCTTCAGCGAACCAGTCGATGATGTCGGCCGCCGCGAGCGTCTCAATCCGCGATTCGGCCAGCGGCTTGCCCTGTTCCAGGGTCATGGTCCGGGCGATGTCGTCGACCCGGGCACGCAGCAGGTCGGCGGCCTTGCGCATTACCTTGGCGCGCTCGAAGGGCGCCACCTTCCGCCAAACAGGGAAGGCGCGGGCGGCCGCCGCCACGGCCTCATCGAGATCCGCCGTGCCGGCGACCGCGCATCGACCGATCGTCTCGCCCGTGGCGGGGTTCAGGACCGCTAGGGTCTCCCCTTCGACACCCGCGCGCCAGCGTCCGGCGATGTGAAGCTCGGTATCCGGATACATCGATCAAATCCCGCATGGCCGCAGCATCGGCCGCAGGCGGATTGTGGCCATTCGGCGCGCCCGGGCAATGCCCGCAGCGGCATGGCTGGGCCGGTTGTCACTCAGGCCGCAGCGCGCGCCAGCCCGGGAGCCTCCACAAGCGTTGCGGTGCCGTGGCGGGCGCGCAGCGTCGCGCCCTTCGGCACCACCTGCCAGCCCTCGCGGCAGCCGTCGATCGGCTCGGACACCACCACGATCCCACCCGGCCCCTCGCGGTAGTACAGGCTCGGCGGCCGGCCGTCGCAGGCCCAGCGATAGGCGGTCAGGGTCTCGCCGTCGGTGAGCAGTGCCGTGAAACGGACGGGCTCGCAGATTGCAGCCTCGTCCATCAATCCGCGGATGATCTTCAGGGTTCGAGCCATCGCACCCACGGCGTCCTGCTCGAGCCCGTTGGCGAGCGCCAGCAGGAAGATCGCCTCGGAATCGGTGCTGCCGCGGCGGTTGTCGTAGAGTGCATCGGGAATCATGGCTTCGAGCCGGCGCTTGATCCGGTGATAGCCGCCGATCTGGCCGTTATGCATGAACAGGTGCCGGCCGTGGACGAACGGATGGCAATTCGCCCGGGCGGTCGCAGTGCCGGTCGAGGCCCGGACATGGGCGAAGAAGGTCCGCGCTCGCACCTGCCCGCAGAGGTTCACCAAGTTCTCGTCCGACCACGCCGGCGAGATGTCGCGATAGACGCCGGGCTCCGGCCGCTCCGCGTACCAACCGATGCCGAACCCATCGCCGTTGGTCTCGGTTTTCCCCTCATCGGCATGCAGCGACTGGTGCACCAGCGAGTGGGTCGGCGCGCAGACGAGGTCGGAGAGGAAGACCGGCTCACCGCTATAGGCGAGGAAACGGCACATGTCGGACAACGATCCTTCAGCTCTGGCCCACGCGAGCCCGATGGAGCTTCGCCGCGGGGTGGGGACGTTCCGTCGCAGGATGTTAACAGTCGGTCCACACGGGTGAACAGTTTCTTAACCGCACAGGCGATGCGCCAAATTCGGGCGCATCGCACGAATGTGCAGCGGTCTGATCGCAGGGCGGGCATGCCGTCCCGGATGGCGCCGACTCTTGTGAGCCGGCTGTTGACAGGTCAGCATGGCCGAATCGGGGAATCAGAAGCCACATTCGAAGGCCGTGACCCCGGTGTGGGGCATCGCACCCAGCTCAGGAGACATCAATGGATCGCGCACAGCCCGAGTGTTCCAACCCGGTGGCCCTCGTCGTGGAGGACGACGCGGCGGTCCGCGACCTTGCCACCGCGGTTCTGGAAGAGACGGATCTCGGCGTGATCGCCTGCGAGAGTGCCGAGGCCGCGCTCTCGGTGCTGGAGCGCACGGACGTCACGGTGGCGCTGCTCTTCGCCGACGTGCGCCTCCCGGGCGCCATGGACGGCGTCACGCTGGCGCAGGCGGTGGGCCGCCGCTGGCCGGATGTTCGGGTGGTCGTGACCTCCGGGGCGAGCCGCGACGCGCGCCTGCCCGATCAGGCCGTCTACATGCAGAAGCCCTGGCGGGCGCTCGATGTGCTGGTCCAGGCCGAGCACGCGACGATGGCCGCCAAGGCGGCTTGAGGGGCGGGGCGCAGTCCGCCTTCTTTCCTACTTCCGCAGACTTGTGGGCTACACGGGTTCGGCACGCGGATAATGACATAGCGCCGACGCGCCCCCCTCTCCCGCGCGGGAGAGGGGACACGCGTCTCATCCTGCCGATGATTGAGCCAGCTGAGGCATGAAACCCGTGCCGGGTCTCTGCCCGCAAAGGAGGCAGGACACGTAGCTGAGCCGAACCGCCATTCCTGACGCTATCGCGCCGCCTCAAACGAAAAAACCCGGCCGCTTGCGCGGGCCGGGTTTCTCTAAACGCAGTGTCGTCGCTCAGGCGGCGGGGGCCGGGGTCACCGGAACCTGACCCGAGGCGTTGCCGCCCTGGCCCTGGGTGACCGACGGCGACGGGAAGCCGGGGCGGCGGCTGCCGGCGGGGAAACGCGGCTTCGGCTTCGGCGCGGCGATCAGGCCCTCGCGGATCGCGGTCTTGCGGGCCTGCTTGCGGGCACGGCGGACGGCCTCGGCCTTCTCGCGGGCCTTGCGCACGGAGGGCTTCTCATAAGCCTTGCGCTGCTTCATCTCGCGGAAGATGCCCTCGCGCTGCATCTTCTTCTTGAGGACGCGGAGCGCCTGATCGACGTTGTTGTCGCGAACGAGTACCTGCAACGGACTTGATCCTCTGGACCTGGATTTGGGGCTCGCGCAGCCCGCCGCCGATCTGGAAACCGACAACGTCCCTCGGCCGGGATGAACCCGGGAGGGACGGGAACGTCGGTTTCCGAATCGGCGTGGAGCCCACGCCTTGACGGGGCTATTACACCAAGCGCGCACCAGTTCCAACCTGTTCGCACGATCGATCTTCGGCGCCGGCGTGATAGGTTGCCGACATGAGACACGACGACTCGCAGCAATTCGCCAGCGACAACTATTCCGGCATCTGCCCTGAGGCGTGGGCGGCCATGGAGGCGGCCAATCGCGGCCACGCCCCGGCCTATGGCGAGGATGCCTGGACGAAGCGCGCGGCGGACGCGTTCCGCACCCTGTTCGAGATCGACTGCGAGGTGTTCTTCGCGTTCAACGGCACCGCGGCGAACGCCCTGGCGCTCGCCGCGCTGTGCCAATCCTACCACAGCGTGATCTGCGCCGATTCGGCTCATGTCGAGACCGACGAGTGCGGCGCGCCGGAATTCTTCTCCAACGGCTCGAAGCTGCTCACCGTCCGCACCGAGGGCGGCAAGCTCACCCCGGAGGCGATCCGCGGGCTCGCCACCAACCGCAGCGACATCCACTTCCCCCGGCCCCGGGTCGTGACGGTCACGCAGCCCACCGAGACGGGACAGGTCTACACGCTGGCCGAGCTGCGCGCGCTGTCTGCCACCTGCCGGGAGTTGGGGCTTGCCCTGCACATGGACGGTTCGCGCTTCGCCAATGCCTGCGCGAGCCTCGGTTGCAGCCCCGCCGACATGACGTGGCGGTCGGGCATCGACGTCCTATGCTTCGGCGGCACCAAGAACGGCATGCATGCCGGCGAGGCTGTGGTGTTCTTCGACCGGAAGCTCGCCGAGGATTTTGGGTATCGCTGCAAGCAGGCCGGCCAGCTCGCTTCCAAGATGCGCTTCTTTGCAGCGCCCTGGGTCGGCATGCTGGAGAGCGGTGCTTGGCTGCGGAACGCGGCCCACGGCAATGCCTGCGCCCAGCGTTTCTCCGAGGCGGTTGCTGGCCTTCCGGGGGTACGGGCGCTGTTTCCCGTGGAGGCCAACGCCGTGTTCCTGACGATGCCACCCGCCACCATGGAGGGCCTGCGCACCCGGGGCTGGCGGTTCTACACGTTCATCGGCGGCGGGGCGCGCTTCATGTTCGCCTGGGACGCCGAGCTCGATCGGATCGATCAGCTGATCGGTGATCTGCGCACGCTGTCGGCTGCGGCCGCCTGAAGCCGGCCATTATAGCAGCGCCAGATCCGCCGGGTCCGCGCTCGGGAAGATCCGGCGCAGGCTCGCCTGATCGAGGCCGTAGAGACGCCGGAACAGGCCGCCGAGCAGGCCGCGATAGTTGCTCAGGACCGGATAGTCCCGGTTCTGGAACAGGTTGGCCTCATCGGCCCGCACCTGCGGACCCGCGATCCGGCCGCCCCGGACGCCGCCGCCGAGGATCCAGTAGGCACTGCCATGGCCATGGTCGGTCCCGCGGTTGCCGTTCTCCCGGAAGGTGCGGCCGAACTCCGACAGGACCACCACCACGGTATCGGACCAGCCGGGCCCGATCTCCTCGACGAAGCCGGCCAGGCCGCGCCCCAGCTCGCCCAGCCGGTCGGCGAGGTAGCCGTTGCCGGCCCCCTGGTTCACGTGCGTGTCCCAGCCGCCGACATCCACGAAGCCGAGGTTGAACGAGTCGCGCATCAGGCGGCCGATGCGCCGGGCCGACAGCTCGAACCCCTTCGGCGAGACCGCGCCGCGGTCCGCCTGCGCCGCGTGGTCGGAGATCGAGCGGTAGACCTCGTCGCGCACCCGGAAGCCTTCGCTGACGGCCCCGGCGAGCTTGGTCCCGCTGTACATGGCGGCGATGAGCCTGGCCTGCCGGTCGTCGATGCCGGGCTTGCCGACGCCGTTGATGGCGATGTTCGGCACCGTCTCGCCGCCCCGGAAAATCAACGGCATCTGATCGGTGAAGGCGATCGGCCGGACCCGGGTCAGCTCGGCGGCGAGCCGCGCCATGAAGCCGGAATTGTAATCGCGCACAGCCCCGATGGTCTGGCCCATCTCGATCGTGTCCTGCGTCTCGAAATGGCTGCGCGTCAGGTCGTCCGTGCCCGCAAAGGGCACGAAGGCCGCTTGCCCCTTGGCGAAAAGGGGCAGGATCGTCTCGCGCAGAGCCGGATGCAGGCTCCAGTCGGCGTCGAGCACCAGGGCGGCCTTGGGATCGGCGGCGTCGGGCTTGGCGATGGCAAGGTTCGGGCGCGACCGATAGTAAAAATCGCTGCCGGTGGGGATCACCACGTTGGCGGCGTCGTAGGCACCGCGCAGGAACACCACGAGGAGACGTGCATCGGCCTTCGGAGCTGCCCAGACGCGTCCCGCCACCGTGGACAAGCCGAGCGCCGCCGAGGCGCGGATCAGGTCGCGACGGTTCATCGCATGAACTCCGGCGAGGCGAGGTAGAGCGTGTTCCAGTCCTGGGGCGAGACCGCCTGCGCGAGCGCTGCCCGCGTCGGGGCCGAGAGGGTGCCCGACACGGCCGCGAAGTAGAACCCGTTGGCGAGAACCGGGAAGGCCGGCTGCTCGGGCTGGTCAGGTGTCGGCGGCTTGAACAGTCCGGCCGAGCTGGAGCCGATCTGGCGGGCGATCTCGAAGCGGGTCGCGAGCTGCCCCGGTCCGTTCCAGGCCGCGGAATCGAGCGGGTAGCCGTCGGGCGTCGAGCGGTTGAACAGACCCTCGCCGAGCCGGTTCAGCCAGCCCAGCATCGGGCCGGCATTGAGGATCACGCGCTGGTCGTAGGCCATGCGCACGGCCGAGAAGACGTAGCGCACCGGATCCTTGAAGGCGCCACCGCGCTCGGCCGCGAAGGCCGGCTCGCGCACCAAAACCTCCATCACGGCCGCGATGTCGCCGTCCGTGCGGGTGAAGGTGGCGGCGAGCCGGGCCACCAGCCCGTCGTCCGGGGTCTGCCCGAGGATGTAAGCCGCGAGCGCCCGTGAGACGTTCGTGGCGGTGGCGGGATTGTGGGCGATGAGGTTCACCGCCTCCTCGACCTCCGGCCAGCCGCGGCCCTGAATCGCTGCGCCGAGGAAGACCTTGTCGCCGTAATCGTGGCGGTTCGGGTTGAACTCGAACAGCCCGTCGCGGCGGAAGTCGGCGGCGTGCTCGGGCCGGAGTTTGGGATCCTCGGGCTTCAGATCGATGCCGACCCCCGTCAGGATCCGCGCCAGCGCCTCCACGTCGGCCTGACTGTAGCCGGAGCCGACACCCATCGTGTGCAGCTCCATGATCTCCCGGGCGTAGTTCTCGTTGATGCGGCCGGCGGCGTTGTCGGCATTGTCGAGGTAGCGCAGCATCGCCGGGTGGCGCAGGCTCGCCATCAGCAGGTCGCGGAAGCGCCCGAGCGCGTGCGGGCGGATCGCGGTGTCGAGATAGTCGCCCACGGCAGCGCGCAGCGTCGCCTTGCCCTGGTGCACGTTGAACCGGTTGAACCAGAACCACGTCAGCCGCTCGCGCAGCTGGTCCGGACTGTAGAGGGCGCGCAGCACCCAGGCGGAGGCGGCGTTCCGGGCCGCATTGTTCAGCACCGCTTGGAACGCCTGCTGCCCGGCCTTCTTGGCCTCGGGGTCTTGGATGTCCTTGAAGGCCTTCGCCTGGGCGTCGAGCGCCTGGGTCCGCTCGAACAGGCTTCCCGGCGGGGTCAGCGCATCCACGGCGGCCTGCGCCTCCGGCGGCAGCCGCGTCTCGGCGAGCGGATGGAGCTGTCCGTGCAGCCAGCGCGCGCGCCCCTCGGCCTCGAGCTGCGCGAAGGCGGAGGGCGTGGCACCCCAGGTCAGCGCGTCGAGGAAGGCGGCATCCGCTGCCGCGGAGGAAGCGGGCGAGCCGGCCGCCTGCGGCCCGGGCCCCGCAAAGGACACGAGCAGGGCGGCGATCAAGAGACAGAGTGGTGCGGCGCGTGACATGGCAGCCTCGCGGGTCGTGAATCGGCTTACGGAGCCTGTTGCCGGGCTCCTGTACGGTCCCTGAAGGGACGCCCCGATGAGCCCCGCGTCTTTGCCAATATCGGGGCGTGCCGCTACACGATCCCGAGACCGCGCCCGACGCGCACCCTCACGTTCCGCCGATCCAGAGCGTTCGCTCCATGCTGATGCAGACCAAGACCGAGGCGAGGCCGGCCGATCCGGTGGCGCGGCGGCGCACCTTCGCGATCATCTCCCACCCGGATGCGGGCAAGACCACGCTCACCGAGAAACTGCTGCTGTTCGGGGGCGCGATCCAGCTCGCCGGCGAGGTGAAGGCCAAGCGCAACCGGGTCTCGACCCGATCCGACTGGATGGGCATCGAGAAGGAGCGCGGCATCTCGGTGGTCACCTCGGTGATGACCTTCGAGTACGGCGACTGCGTCTTCAACCTCCTCGACACGCCTGGCCACGAGGACTTCTCGGAGGACACCTACCGCACCCTGACGGCCGTCGATTCGGCCGTGATGGTGATCGACGCCGCCAAGGGCATCGAGGCCCGCACGCGAAAGCTGTTCGAGGTCTGCCGCCTGCGCGACATCCCGATCGTCACCTTCATCAACAAGCTCGACCGCGAGTCCCGCGACCCGTTCGAGCTGCTGGACGAGATCGAGAAGACCCTGGCGCTCGACGTCGCCCCGGTCACGTGGCCGATCGGGACGGGCCGCAACTTCTCCGGGACCTACGAGCTCGGCGGCAACCGCGTACGCCGCCTCGATGCCGCCGAGGATGCCGGGATGGTCACGGTCTCCGGACCGGGCGACCCCCTGTTCGACGCGTTGCTCACCGAGAACGGCGCGGCGGATACGTGGCGCGAGGAGGTGGAACTCGCCGAGGGCGGGCTGAAGCCCTTCGACCTCGACGCGTTCCGGGAAGGCCACCTGACGCCGGTGTTCTTCGGCTCGGCGCTGCGCAATTTCGGCGTGCGCGACCTGATCGACGGGCTGGCCAAGGTGGCGCCCCCGCCCCGGGGTCAGGATGCCGACAAGCGCCTCGTGGAGCCGACCGAGCCGCGCATGACCGGCTTCGTGTTCAAGATCCAGGCGAACATGGACCCCAACCACCGGGACCGGATCGCGTTCATGCGGGTCTGCTCGGGCAAGCTCAACCGGGGCATGAAGGCCCGGCTGGTGCGCACCGGTAAGCCGATCTCGCTCTCGGCCCCGCAATTCTTCTTCGCGCAGGACCGGGCCATCGCCGACGAGGCCTATGCGGGCGACGTGGTCGGCATCCCCAACCACGGCACGCTGCGGATCGGCGATACGCTGACGGAGGGCGAGGATATCGTGTTCCGCGGGGTGCCGAGTTTTGCCCCCGAGATCCTGCGCCGGATCAAGCTCACCGACGCCATGAAGGCGAAGAAGCTGCGCGAGGCGCTCCAGCAGATGGGCGAGGAGGGCGTCGTCCAGGTGTTCGTGCCGCAGGACGGCAGCCAGGCGATCGTCGGCGTGGTCGGCGCGCTCCAGCTCGACGTGTTGAAGGAGCGGCTCCAGGCCGAGTACGGCCTGCCGGTAGATTACGAGACCTCGCGGTTCTCGGTCTGCCGCTGGATCGAATCGGATTCCGAGGTCGAACTCGACAAGTTCATCGACACGCACGGCTCGGCCATGGCCAAGGACCTCGACGGGGCACCGGTCTTCATGGCGACCACGGCGTTCTCGCTCCGCTATGAGGAGGAGCGCTACCCGGCCGTACGCTTCACCGATGTGAAGGATTATCAGAAGCGGGAGGCGTGAGGCGGAGGGACGGGCGCAACCGCCGCGGGTCTCCCTTCCCCCTCTGCGGGGGAGGGTGGGCCGGCCGTCAGGCCGGGTCGGGAGAGGTGAACCCGGTTTCCGGAAGGCACGCGGCCTTCATGAAAGCTCATGCGCTGTTCTGCACCGTCGCTCCCCTCTCCCGACCCCCTTCGGGGGCCACCCTCCCCCGCAAAGGGGAAGGGGGAGCGTGTCGCTGGGCCGGACGGCTTGGCCTCAGAACTTCCCGAGCATCGGGAATTCCACGCTCAAGCTCGATTCCGCCGCCATTGGCGCCTCGCGCTTGCGCGGTTTGCGGTTGAGCACCTGCTTCAGCTTCGTCTTCAGAACCGCCATGTCGAACGGTTTGAGGATGAAGGCGTCCGCCCCCGCTTGGTGGGCGAGGTTGATGTCCTCGAAGTCGAAGGACGATTCGGTGAGCATGAACGGCGTGTTCATCAGCGCGTCGTCGGCGCGGATCTCGCGCAGCAGGCTGAGCCCGTCCATCGGTTCCATATCGAGATCGGAGATCACCAGGGCGTAGCGGCGCTGGCGCAGACGCTCCAGGGCCTCCGGCGCACTGGTGACGCCCTCGACATCCGGGAAACCGATCCGGGTCATCAGCATGATGATCAGCCGGAGAAGTTTCTCCTGATCATCGACGATGAGGATCGGGGGCGTATCGCTCTCGGACATCGCGCTGCTCAGACGAAGAGATGATCGATGCCCTGGCGGGACATCGTGTCGGATTGCAGAGACAGGCACAGCCCGTGGATCGCGGAGGCCTTCGGCGTGCCGCGCTGGAGCATCGGCAGCAGGTTGGCCTTGGCGAACAGCGTCTCGTTCCCGGGCGTGCGCTGCGCGCTCTTGAAGGAGTGAACGAACTCGCGCTTGGCGATCTCACGCCATTCACTGATCTGCACATCCCGATGGCGGCTGTCGGCGTTGACCCGGTCGAAGGTCTCGTGGACGGACGAGCGCTCGCCCTCGATGACCTGGCAGGCGAAGTTCCCCTCGATCACGAGGAAACTCGTGATGACCGCGAACTCGTTCTTCTTCTGGGCGATGCGGCCGATATCGCCGATCTGCTCCGACCGCTTCGCCGCGTCCGACGACAGGTTCAGGCGCGAGAAGTAGATGATGTGGACGAGGCTCGTCCGTTTCGCCCGCATGATCCCGAGACCTGAAATCCCCACCGGTTCGGCGCTTCCGGGCAGGTCGCGCCGCACCCGATCCTGGCCGAAGGCGAGTCTCGCATGAGTCCGGATAACGCGTCGTAAACGAGGGCTGGCGGCCATCACGGGCCTGCTGGGCAGGATTTGCCGGCTCCGGCTGTCCGGCCTGCCAAGGCTGCCGGGTCGCTCCGCGACGGACTCAGTGTTTTCAACGGCTTAGCCCTGGCACAGCGGTTGCGGCCGATTGGGGCTGCGGGCCGTGCCGGCGCGCATCGGGATCGCTCGCCATGGATCTTTTCTCAGCCCTGCAGACCTCGGTCTCCGGATTGCAGGCGCAATCCTACGCCATCAGCAACATCTCCGGGAACATCGCGAACTCGCAGACGACCGGGTTCAAGCGCGTCGACACCAGCTTCGTCGACCTGATGAACGAATCGACGCCCAAGCGTGAAACCTCCGGTTCCGTCCTGGCGCAGTCGCAGCTGACCAACACGCTGGCGGGCAACATCGTCGCGACCACCGTGCCGACCAACATGGCCATCAGCGGCACGGGTTTCTTCACGGTGGTGCAGAAGACCGGCGACGCGAACGGCGCTTCGACGCTGGGCGGCACGACCATGTACACCCGCCGGGGCGACTTCTCGCAGGACAAGGACGGCTACCTGGTCAACGGAGCCGGCGGATACCTGACCGGCACGAATCTCGACCCGAAAACCGGCCAGGTGGTCAGCACGGGTCCCGTCCAGCTCAGCAGCGTCTCGCTCCCAGCTCAGGCGACGACCACGATCACTTACGCCGCCAACCTGCCGGCGACGCCCGCGACCGCCAACTACGCCGCCACGAAGGACGACACCTTCAATGGCGCGGCGGGAGCCTCGGTCACTGCGGCCAACGCTCCGGATTTCGTCAGCAAGAGCATCTCCGGCCCCTCCGTCACGGCCTACACGGCGACCGGCGCGCCGCTGACCTTGAGCACGCGGTGGGCGAAGATGAAGGATGCCGACCCGGCCAGCAACACCCCGGCGACGTGGAATCTCTTCTACGCGTCCGACCCGACCGTCTCGGCAACCGCGACCGCTTGGCAGAATGTCGGGACGGACTTCACGTTCGACTCCACCGGCAAGATGCTGACGCCGACCGCCAATCCTGTCCCCCTCGGCGCAATCAGCATCGGCGATTACACGTTTCCAAGTGTCAGCATGAACATCGGAGCCGGCAACCTGACGCAGTACTCGGATACGAGCGGTGCCGTCACGACGAACAAGCTGACCCAGGACGGCAATTCCGCCGGCACCCTGACGAGCGTCGATGTCGGCAGCGACGGCAAGGTCAACGGCACGTTTTCCAACGGGTCGGTGGCGGCGATCGCCACGGTGGGCATCGCTCAGTTCGCCAATCCGGACGGTCTGAAGGGCGACACGAGCGGCAACTATCTCCAGACGGTCGATTCCGGTCCGCCGCTCACCGGGCTCAACGGCAGCACGATTTCAGGAGCGAGCATCGAGCAATCCAACACCGACATTGCGACCGAATTCTCTAAGATGATCGTAACCCAGCAGGCCTATTCTGCGAACACGCGGGTCATGTCGACGGCTCAGACGATGATGTCTGATCTGCTCAACGTGATCCGCTGAGTGTTGAGCGCCGGGCCGCGGAGGGTGTGAGATGTCGCTGAATGCGCTTTCGACCGCCACCGCGGGGCTGGCCGCCACACAGGCGGCGATCAACGTCGTCTCGCAGAACGTAGCCAATGCGGGGACGGCGGGCTACGTCAAGCGGACAATCTCGACGGTCTCCACCGGCCCCAACAATTCCGGGGTCGCGGCCGGGCAGATCACGCGCAGCTTCGACGCTGCGGCGCTCAACCAGCTGCGGCTGGAGACGTCGGGCGCCGCCTACACCAGCACCAAGGCCGGAATCACCACGCAGCTCGATGCCCTGTACGGCACACCGGGCACCGCGACGTCGCTCGACGGCACGCTGAACACCTTCACCGAGTCGTTGCAGGAGCTGGCCGCGAGCCCGACCTCCGCGGCGGCGCGCACGACGGTCCTCGGCAACGCATCGGCGCTGGCCAGCCAGATCAACAGCGCCGCCGATACGGTGCAGTCCCTGCGCAGCGGGATCGAGGCGCAACTCGGCTCCGATACGAGCGCGGCGGGCGCGCTGTTGACCAGCATCGCGAACCTGAACACGAAGATCCAGAACACCTCCGACGGCGCCTCGATCGCCGATCTGCAGGACCAGCGCGATCAGGCGGTCACGAGCTTGTCGAGCTACATGGACGTCAAGACCACCCCGCAGCGCGACGGGACGATCTCGGTCATCACCCAGTCCGGCGTGACGCTGGTCGACCGCGGATCCGCGGCTTCCCTGAGCTTCGACGGCCGCGGTACCCTGAACGCCACGTCGACCTACGCGACCGATCCGAACCAGCGCTCGGTCGGGACCATCACCGCCACACTGCCGGGCGGTGGCATCATCGACCTCGGCGCACCGAATGTGCTGCGCTCCGGCAGCCTCGCGGCCGAGTTCGAGCTGCGCGACCAGACCCTGCCGCAGGCCCAGCGCCAGCTCGACGACCTTGCGGCGGGTCTCGCCACCGCGCTGACCAACAAGCAGGTCACGGCGACCCAGGGGGCGGGCAATTCCGCCGCGATCGACCTGACCGGCCTCCAGGCCGGCAACACCCTGATCATCCCCGCCAACGCGAACAGCACGGGCCGGAACATCATCCTGGTCGCGTCCAATGATGCATCGCCGATCACGGCGAGCCAGACCGCCGATGCCAACGCCCTGGTGGCGAAGATCCGGATCCCGGTGGATCCGAACCAGGTTAGCGCGGCGCTGAGCGCTTTCGATCCCACTCTGTCGGCGTCCGGCACCGGCGCGGCGATCACCCTCACGAGTTCGGCCGCCTCACCGCAGGTCACCGGTACGGCGAGCATCACCGTCCCGACCTCGGCGGATCCCGCGTCGGGCTATCCGCAGATCGCGCTGTTCGTCGACGGCACGGGCAACACCCTCTATACGGGCTCGCTCGACGGTGGATCGAAGCTCGCGGGGCTCGCCCAGCGCCTCACCATCAACAAGAACATCTCCGCCAACACGGCGTTCTTGACGGCGACGAGCGCCACGGACCCGACCGCGACCGGCAAGCGCGCACAGATCCTGTTCTCGGCCCTGACCTCCACGGCGATGACCTTCTCGTCGGCGAGCGGGATCGGCGGGGTCTCGGCACCCTACAGCGCCACCGTGGCGGGCTTCGCACAGGACATCATCGCGACGCAGGGCGCGGCTTCCGCGAACGCGAACGCGATCGACGCGACGCAGCAGACCGCGCTCTCCACGGCGCAGGCCCGGTTCTCCTCCGCGGCGGGGGTCAACATCGACCAGGAGATGTCGAACCTGATCGCCCTTCAGACCGCCTACGGTGCCAACGCCCGCGTGCTCTCCGCAGCCCGCGACATGCTCAACCAGCTGCTGCAGATCTGATCATGACGACGATCACGCCCTTCGCGGCCGGCTCCTACATCACGGCCCGCAACGCCTCGCACCTGACGGCGCTGAAGAACCAGCTGAACGACCTGTCGAATCAGGTCTCCAGCGGAAAGGTGGCGACGACCTATGGCGGCCTCGGCTCCGGGCGTTCGACGGCGCTCTCCGCGCAGGCGACGCTCAGCGCGCTCACCGGCTACGCCGCCGGCATCGGCATCGCCCAGACGCGCACGAATCTCGCGGTCACCAGCCTGACGCAGGTCGCGACGATCGGGACGAGCGCCCGGGACGCGCTCAACAACGGCCTCCAGAGTGCCGCGGCCACCACCGTTGCCGGTCGCGCGACCGCACTGTCGGACCTGCAGACCGCCCTCGACACGCTCAACCAGTCGGCCGCGGGCAACTATCTGTTCGGCGGCGGCAATGCGACCACCCAGCCGGTGGTCGATGGGACCACGATCCTCAACGGATCGACCAACAGCGACGGGACCAAGAAGCTCGGCCTGCAGGGCTACATCGCCGACCAGGTGGCGGCGGATCTCGGATCGGGGATGGGGCGGCTGACGGTCTCGTCCGCCGGCAACAACCCGGTGGTGGTCTCGGAGCCGAACGACGCGACCCGCGGGACCTTCGGATTCACCCTGGGCAATGCCTCGTCGTCGACGACCGCGATCACCGCCGCCCCCGTGACTGGAACATCCGGCACGCCGGGCTCGGTCAGCTTCAACGTGACCGGTCAGCCGGCCGTCGGCGACAGCGTCACGGTTACGCTGCAGATGCACGACGGGACCTCGACGACTCTGACGCTCACCGCAGTCGGCGGAACGACGGAAACGTCTTCCACGGGGACGGGGGCGACCTTCACGATTGGCGCAAGTCCGGCCGCTACCGCCGACAGCCTCAACGGGGCCTTGCAGAACGCCCTGAAGGCCGCTGCCGGAACCACCCTGGCGGCCAGCTCGACGGCGACCGCCGCGCAGAACTTCTTCACAGGCTCGGCGAACAAGCCTGTCTATCCCCCGCGCATCGCCGACCCAAGCGGCACGCCGAGCTACGTCGCTGGAACGAAGGACAGCACCGTCCTCTGGTATCAGGGCGAGGATTCCGGCACCCCGGCGATCGACACGCAATCGGTCCAGATCAGCGCGAGCGCCAGCGTCGGCACCGGCGCACGGGCCAACGATGCCTCGATCCAGAAGGTGCTGACCGGCCTCGCCACGATGGCGTACGCCCTGCCGGCCACGACCAGCGGCGACGTCAACACGGCCTATCAGGCCGTAGTCGATCGGGCCGGACAGCTCCTCACCTCCGCGTATACCAGCCCCAGCGTTCAAGATACTGTCACCCAGCTCTCGCTCGCGTCCGCGCGTCTGACCAATGCGGGCACGACCAACGCGGCCACCCAGAACACCGTCCAGAATACCATCGACGGAATCGAGCAGGCCCCGACCGAGGAAGTCGTTGCCAAACTCCTCGACGTCCAAAACCGGCTTCAGGCGAGCTACCAGATCACCGCCACGCTCTCGAAGCTCTCGCTCGTCAACTACATCAGCTGAGGACCTCCGGCAGCCGATGCGCTGTCGCGCACGTCTGAGGTGAAGCGGATCTCGATCGACCGCCGCGATCATAGTCTTGCCGCTTTCCCGCAGTGAACCGTGGGGTGCGGATACGTTTTGGCGACGCCGCCGATGTGAGGAGAGGTTCGCATGGCGTTGTCCGAACCTGTCGAACGCGTTCGCCGGCTTGGTCCCACGCCGGATGTCGGCGCCCTCGTCATGATCGAGCAGGCGATCGATCTGTACGCCGCTGGCTACACTCATTTGGACGAACGCCGTATCGCCCTCGATATTCTCCTGCGTGATCTCGCACGGCTGCGCACCATCGAGCCGGATCTCGATGTCTTCATCGCTCAGGTTGAAAGCTATATCGATTCCCTACACTGCCAGTTGACGCGACAGGCCGCCTGAGATGCCGGAAAAGCTTCTGCCGCCCTCTCTCCTGGCAGCCCTCCTCCTGAGCTTCCCCGCCTTCGCCGCCGAGCTGCAGAAGGCGCCCGTGGCGCCTGGGCCGGTGCCATGCCCGTCGAAGGGGCAAGGTTTCGTGCGTTTGCCGGGCAGCGACAGCTGCGTGCGCATCTCCGGCCGGGTGACCGCCGGGACGGATTTACGCGTCGGGCACGCTCCGGCGATGGCGCCGCTCGTCGCGGGTCGCCTCGCGATCGACAATCGCGCCGACACGGATCTGGGCGAGGTTCGGACCTACGTGCGGATCGGCAACGGCCGCCGCTGACCGCCCCGTTCGCGGGTGTCCTACAGGTTCCGGGACAGGACCAGGGGCCCGCTGCGCACGCCGCGTCCATAAGGGGAGGGCGCCTGAGCCTGGCGGCCGTAGGTCGCGGGCAGCTGCGCGCGGCCGATCTCCTCGGCCAGGGATTTGATCAGACTCTCCGACACCGTCCGGGCGCTGTCGAGCACGGTCTGGTTCGCTTCCACGGCGGCGGTGAACTGCCGGTGCGCTACGCGCAGACGCTCGACGCCCTCGGGATGGAAGCGCTTCAGCGCCACGGCGTTCGCCTTGGCGACTTCGAGCCCCTGCATGTAGGCAGCGGCCAGCGCCGCTTTCGGCTCGGACGCCGCGATCCCCTCCCGCAGCCGCCCGGCGCGGACGTGGTCCGCTTCCTCGGCCAGCACAGCCTCGAGCGACGCCATGATGCCGAGCACGCCTGCGACCAGCGCCTCCGCGGTCACGCGATCTGCGACGCGCAATGGCTCAGCCTTGTGCATGGGTCGCTCCATCGCTCGCTGCTCCCTGCATCTTCATGATCTCACGGAAGATCGAATCGGCAATGCCGACGCCGCCGCTCTTCACGATCTGTCCCGCGTATTCCTTGGTCAGCATCGAACGGTAGACGCCGCCGCCCGTGCCGTTCTCGCCGAGCGGGCCGTCGGTCCCCTGGGACTGGGTCAACCGGTCGAGGCTCGATTCGAGGAACATCGACTCGAACTCGGTCGCGGTCTTCCAGGCCTTGGCCTTGCTGGCGGGGCCGATGCGGCCATCCGCTGCGGTGCCGAGGCTCGCGGCTGCGTTGGCCGTGATGGTGGTGTCTTGCAGCATGATCGTACCCTCCACTGACGATATCGTCACATCAGCTCGATCTCGGCCTGCAGGGCGCCGGCCGCCTTGATGGCCTGCAGGATCGAGATCAGGTCGCGGGGGCCGACGCCCAGTGCGTTCAGCCCATCGACCAGTTCGCGCAGGCTCACGCCTTCCTTGACCAGGGCCAGCTTGTTGCCCTCGCCGGTATCGACCTTCACGCCGGTCCGCGGCACCACGGTGGTGCGGCCGTTGGAGAGTGGGGCCGGCTGGCTCACCTGCGGCTGCTCGGTGATGGTGATGGTCAGGTTGCCCTGCGCGATCGCCACCGTGGAGACGTGGACGTCGCGGCCCATCACGATGATGCCGGAGCGCTCGTCGACGATCACCCGCGCCGTTTGATCGGGCTCGACCTTCAACTGCTCCACCTCGGTGATCAGGCGGATCATGTTGCCGTTGTACCGGGCCGGGATCTGGATCGTCACGGTGGCCGGGTCGGTGGGCTCGGCGGTGTCGGCGCCCATGAAATCGTTGATCGCCGCCGCGATCCGCTTCGAGGTCGTGAAATCGGGATTGCGCAGCGACAGGCGCAGGGCTTTTGCGTCGTTCAGCTTGAAGGCGATCTCGCGCTCGATATTGGCGCCGTTGGAGATGCGTCCGTTGGTCGGCACGCCCCGGGTGATCTTGGCGGCGGCGCCCTCCGCGGCGAAACCCGCGATCGCCACCGAGCCCTGAGCCAGGGCGTAGACCTCGCCGTCGGCGCCGAGCAGCGGCGTCACCAGCAGCGTACCGCCCTGGAGCGACTTGGCATCGCCGAGCGAGGAGACGGTCACGTCGATCCGGGTGCCCTGCGCGGAGAAGGGCGGCAGGCTCGCCGTCACCATGACGGCGGCGAGGTTCTGGGTCCGCATCGTGGCGCCGCGGGTGTTGACGCCGAGCCGCTCCAGCATCGCCTGGAGGGATTGCTTGGTGAACGGAATGTTGTTGAGCGTATCGCCGGTGCCGTTGAGGCCGACCACGATGCCGTAGCCGACGAGCTGATTCTGGCGCACGCCCTCGATGGAGGCGAGGTCCTTCACCCGCGACAGGGCAAGCGCCGGGCCCGACAGGGCGCCGAGCAGAAGCGCACCGGCGACGAGGCCGAGCAGGACTTGCAGGAGACTGATCGCGGGGCGCGGGCGCATGCCGAGGGTTTCACGGGTGAACGGACCTGCCGTCCTCCTGCCAGCGCCGTGCCACGAACGGCCAGCCGCCAAGCGTCTCGGAACGTTGTGTTTTCGCAGCCAGCCGCGATAGCGGTGGGTGCCCGGAGCAGGCACCGGACCTGCCTACCCGGCAGCTTCTGCCGGCTCGTTTACCGGCGCTTAACCCCGTGGGCCGAGTTTCCGGTGTGGCGCAGGGGCGCCGGGAGCACCGCGAACCGGATCATGCGCGTCGAGACTCGCCAGCCGATCCAGAGCGCAGGCGGCGTCGCAGCCCCCCGGCGGCCCGAAGGCAGCACCGGCTTCAGCCTCGACGCGGCTTCGACCCCGACCTCGGGCGCTAACGCTCCGGCAGCCACAATGTCGCTGGCCGGGCTCGACGCGGTCCTGCTGCTTCAAACCGAGAGCGAAACCCCGCAGGAGCGGCGCCGCCGCTCGGCCAAGCGCGGCCAGGATCTGCTCGACGGCCTCGACCGGTTGAAGGCGGCGCTGCTCGGTGGCCGGGTCGCGCCGCAGGACCTGCGCGCGATCGCGGGCCGGCTGGCCGAGCGGTCGGGTCCCTCGGGCGATCCGCGGCTCGATGGCCTCATGGCCGAGATCGAGTTGCGGGCGGCGGTGGAACTCGCCAAACTTGAAACGCGCCGGAGCGTCTGACTAGAGCCGTGCCCGATCGCGTTGCAATCGAGCACGGCTCGAAGCCCTTGTTCTGGCGCGCTCTCTTACGCCGAACCGGAATCCACTACGGCGGAGAGCGCTCTAACCCGCCCGCCGCTTCGGCCCGGTCGGCAGCAATTGCGGTTCGCCCGGCCCGGTCTCCACGCCGAGATCCGGCACCGCGATGATCGGCGCACCACGCAGGTCCTTGCGGGTGACGATCGCGCCGCGTTCCTCTAGATAGGCCAGCATCCGCCGGGCCCGGCCGCCCGAGCTGGTACCGTAGGCTTCCGCCAGCATCGTGTCGGTGGGGCAGGGCGCGCCCTCGATCGCCGCCCGGGCCACCACCAGGAACAGCCCGGCCAAATCGTCCGGCAGGCCGGCCGCGATCTCCTGCGCCCGCGCCCAGCCGGAATCGTCGGCGACCGCGCCCCCGGCCTCGGCCCGGGCCACCGCGAGACGCCGCTTGAACTCGGGCAGGCCCATCGTTTCGCCGCGCAGGCGCCGGATCCGGCAGCGGACCGTGAAGTCCTGATAGAGCGTCGCGGGCGTGCAGGCGGCGGCGTCCGCATCGGCCAGGACCGAGCCCAGCACCTCGGCGAGCGCGGCCTCCCGCGCCTCCGGGTCCATCGGTTCCTCGTCGGGCTCCTCGGCGGGCGCCGGCGGCCGATAGTTCGCCAGCTGGACGAGCACGTCCGGCGTTGGCGCGGGACGCGGCTTCGGGCGCGGCGCGAGCGGCACCATGCTGTCCTGAGGGCTCGCCGTCAGGATGAGCGCACGGGCATCCTCCGTCGCCTCCGGCAGCGGCACGAGGACCGGCGAGGAACTCCGGCTTATTGTGACGGTCGGCCCGACCGCGATCGTGAGCGGGCGGCGCGACAGCGCTGGCCCTAAAGCCACGAAATGCCCCCGCGGCAGATCGCGGAACGTCTCGGCCTGGCGGCGTTCGAGGCCGAGGAGGTCGGCGGCGCGGGCCATGTCGATGTCGAGGAAGGTCCGGCCCATCAGGAAGTTCGAGGCCTCGGCCGCGACGTTCTTGGCAAGCTTGGCCAGCCGCTGCGTGGCGATGATCCCGGCCAGACCGCGCTTGCGCCCACGGCACATCAGGTTGGTCATCGCTCCGAGCGACAGACGCCGTGCCTCGTCCGAGACCTCACCGGCCGCCGCGGGTGCGAAGAGCTGCGCTTCATCCACCGCCACCAGCATCGGGTACCAATGGTCGCGGTCCGCGTCGAACAGGCCGCCGAGGAACGCGGCTGCGGCGCGCATCTGCCCGTCGGCGTCGAGATTCTCCAGCGACAGAACCACCGAGACCCGGTGGGTGCGCACCCGGGCGGCGATCCGCTGCAGCGCGACATCGTCGCCGTCGGCCTCCACCACGACGTGGCCGTAGCTGTCGGCGAGGCTCGCGAAATCGCCCTCGGGATCGATGATCGCCTGCTGCACGAGGCCTGCGCTCTGTTCCAGCAGGCGCCGCAGCAGGTGCGACTTGCCGGAGCCCGAATTGCCCTGGACCAGGAGCCGCGTGGCGAGCAGTTCGGTGAGGTCGAGGAGCGCGCGGCGCTCGCCGGTCAGGCCGAGATCGATGTCGGAACGCATGGCGCCTCATAGCATGCCGGCGGCGGCTGCGGGCGGTCTGCTGGCATCTGTCCACTCTTCCCGCGATACCAGCCCCGCCGTTTCGGGCCTGGACCGCAACGCTCCGGCCCTGTTACGGCGACGCCCCTCCCAGACAGAACCCGGATCCAGGACACGATGGCGGCCTGCGGCCTCGATTTCGGCACGTCGAACACCACCCTCGGGCATGTCGGCCCGGGAGGACCCATCCTGCTACCGCTGGAGGGCGCGCACCGGACGATCCCGAGCGCGATCTTCTTCGAACTCGGCGCGGAGCCGGTGATCGGCAGGGCCGCTACGGCAGCCTACGTGGAGGGCCTGTCCGGGCGGCTGATGCGGGGTCTCAAATCCGTGCTCGGCACGCCGCTGATGGATGAGGCCACCCCGGTCGGCCGCCAGCGCCTGCGCCTGCGCGACATCATCGCGCGCTATCTCACGGAGGTGAAGGCGCGGGCCGAGGCGGCCTGTGGCGCGACCCTCGACAGCGTGGTCCACGGCCGCCCGGTTCATTTCGTGGACGGAGACGCGGAGGCCGACCGCCGCGCCGAGGACACGCTTCGTGAGATCGCCCGCGAGGTTGGGTTCCGAGAAGTGTCGTTCCAGTACGAGCCGATCGCGGCCGCCCTCGACTACGAGCGGCAGGTCGAGGCGGAGGAAATCGCCCTAGTGGCCGATATCGGCGGCGGCACCTCGGATTTCTCCATCGTGCGCCTGTCGCCGGAGCGCAGGGGCCGGGTGGACCGGGCCGGCGATATCCTGGCCAATGACGGTGTGCGGATCGGCGGTACCGATTTCGACCGGCAGCTCAGCCTCGCCACCGTGATGCCGCTGCTCGGCCTCGGCAGCCCGATGCGCCGCGCCGACCTCGCCGTGCCGAACGCCTATTATCACGACCTCGCCACGTGGTCGGCGATCAACCGGCTCTACAACGCGAAGACCCTGCGCGAGATCGACGAGGTGATCCGCGACTGCGCACGGCCCGACCTCGTGACGCGGCTGCATGCGGCGGTGGAGGGCGAGCGCGGTCATGCCCTGGCGGGGGCGGTGGAAGGCGCCAAGATCGCGGCCTCCGAACAGGGCGCCGCGGAACTCGACCTCGGTCTCGTGGAGCGCGGGCTCGCGGCCCGGGTCGATCGCGGGACGCTCGCTGTCCAGACGGGCGACCTCGCCCGTTCGGTCGCCGCACGCATCGGCCGCTGCCTCGCCCAGGCCGAGCTGGCGCCGGAGCGGATTGATGCCCTGTTTCTCACCGGAGGCTCCACGGGCCTGCCGCATCTGCGCGCCGCGCTGACAACTGCGCTGCCGGCGGCCCGGGTGGTGGAGGGTGACATCTTCGGTTCGGTTGGGCTGGGGCTGACCATCGAGGCCGCGCGCCGCGGAGGGTGACTCGCGGGGGCTCGATGGCGCTGCCGGCCTTGCGATCGGGGCGAAGCAACCCGGGGTGAGCGCGTGGCGTGTGTTTGGTGGGTTGCGCTGAGGCCAGGATCGATTCGGCAGGACCATGCGAGGGGCTGCTTCCGACCCAACTTGGAGCGAAGCCCGATCGCGTTGCACACGGTACACGACAGTGACGCCACCGTCGCCGAACAGGGCGCGGGTCCCCTCTCCCGTGCGGGAGAGGTCTGCTTTCGCAGAAAGCCGGGTGAGGGATGAGACCTGTCCGGACGAGGCGCACCCTGTCAGCGCCTTGACGGTGCGCGCGATCCTGAACCGTCTCGACCCTCACCCCAACCCTCTCCCGCACGGGAGAGGGGGCATGTCGCGCTTGCCACCCGTGTTGGCAGACGCGTGTCGGGTACCGTGCGCGCGGCAATCGAGTCCCACGCGAAGCCTTTGTTTGTGCGCGCTCTCTTGCGCCGAACCAGTGTCCACTTCGGCGGAGAGCGCTCCAGTCCCCCGAACTACCGTCCGTGCTTCCCTCAAGCGGTCGCCTGTGAGCACTGGAGCAACTTTGGCTCGGGGTTTGGAACCGGACTTTGCGGACAGGGATAGTTCGCTGAGGGCCGCCCGGTGAGACCGATCATGCTGCAACTGCAACCCGTGCCGACCATCATCACGTTCGACTGCTACGGCACCCTCGTTCAGTGGCATGCCGCCGTCCGGTCCGCCGCCCGCGCGATCCTCGCCGGCCGCGTAACGCAGGCCGAAGCGGAAGACCGATCACCCACGCTGGCTGACCGGCTGCGCAGCGCAGCAGTCGAGCGCCAGCAGCACCCGCCCTACTGCGACTACAAGTCTGTTCTGCGGTCCGCCCTCGCGGTCGCGCTCGCCGAGGCCGGTCATACAGCGACGCCCGAGGATGAGGGAACGCTGCTCTCGACCCTCGGTCGGATCGAGCCGCATCCCGACGTCCCGGCTGCGCTCACGCGCTTGCGCGCGCGCTACCGGCTCGCGATCATCAGCAACACCGACGACGACCTGATCGCCGGCTCCATCGCGGCAATCGGGGTGCCGATCGATTTCGTCATCACGGCCCAGCAGGCCCGCGCCTACAAGCCCGACCACCGGCTTTTTCTTCACGCCTACGAGATCATGGGCGTGACGAAGCAGGAAACCGTGCACGTCGGCATGGGACAGTTCACCGACCTCAAGGTCTGTCACGAACTCGGCATCCGCTCCGTATGGATCGACCGTGCAGGCGAGCCGCCGAACCCGAACTGGCCGCCGGACGCCGCGTTGAACGACCTTGCGGGTTTGCCCGACCTACTGTCGGTCGCCTAGACGGTTTCCAAAGCGCTCTCTGCCGAAGCAGCTACCGGTTCGGCGCAAGAGCCCGCTTGTAGGCCCGCACGCGGTCACGAGCGGATGACACTCGCGATTGACGGGCCGCCCACGATCCCCGACAAGGCGGGCCCTTCCGCTCAGGACAACGGCGGCCCATTCGGGCTCCTCCGCGCCGCCTCGCCCGATGCTGTTCAACTCCTTCGTCTTCCTCCTCGCCTTCCTGCCGGCCGCCCTGATCCTGCACGCGCTGGTAGCGCGGGTCGCGCCGGCGTGGCGGCTGCCGCTCCTCGTCGGCCTGTCCTTCGTGTTCTACGGCTGGTGGGACATCCGCTTCGTTCCGCTGCTCGCCGGCTCGATCCTCGCGAACTGGTGCGTCGCCCGCACCTATCGCCGCTGGCCCGGGCGCTGGCTGATCCCGGCGGCCATCGCGGCCAATCTCGCGCTGCTCGGCGTGTTCAAGTATTTCGATTTCGCGGCCGATCTCGCCAACCTGATCCCGGGCCTGGAGGCGCCGCGGCTCGGGCTCGCCCTACCGCTCGGCATCTCGTTCTTCACCTTCCACCACATCATGTACCTCGCCGACCTGCGGGCCGGCCGCGCCCCATCCTTCGGGCTGGTGAAATACGCCCTCTACATCGCCTTCTTCCCGCAGGTTCTCGCCGGCCCGCTCGTGCGCTGGAGCGAGATCATGCACCAGTTCGACGCCGCGCCCGACGCGCGGCCGGATGCCGCCGAACGCTTCAGCCGGGGCCTGATGCTGCTCACGGTGGGGTTGGCCAAGAAGGTGTTTCTGGGCGATCCGCTCGCGGCCTACGTGAATCCCGTGTTTCAGGCGGCGGCGGCCGGGAAGGTCGTCACGGTCGCGGAGGCGTGGCAGGCGACGCTCGGCTTCACCTTCCAGATCTATTTCGACTTCTCCGGCTACACCGACATGGCGCTCGGCATCGCCCTGCTGTTCGGGCTGGTCTTGCCGCAGAATTTCGACACGCCCTACCGCGCCACCTCGCTGCGCGACTTCTGGCGGCGCTGGCACATGACCCTGTCGCGGTTCCTACGCGACTACCTCTACGTCCCCCTGGGCGGGAACCGGCACGGGCTGCTTCGGCAGGTCGGGGCGCTCGCCGCCACCATGACGCTGGGCGGCCTCTGGCACGGGGCGGGCCTAACCTTCCTGGCCTGGGGCGCCCTGCACGGGGTCGGACTCGGCACCGGCGTGCTGGCGCGCCGCGCCCGGATCACGATCCCGGCCCCAGTCGGCTGGCTTTTGACCAGCCTGTTCGTGATGCTGACCTGGGTGCTGTTCCGCGCGACGAGTTTCGACGCCGCGCTGATCGTGTTCAAGGGCCTGTTCGGGCTGGCGCCCAAGGGTTCCGGCTTCAAGTGGCGCACCATCGCGGTCGCCGCCCTGGTGGCCACGGTCGGGCCGACCGCCTGGGCTGCCGTCCACCCGCTGCCGCCGCGGCGCCTCCTCGCTTTCGGCTTCGCGCTCCTGTTCGTCCTCGTCCTGCTGAAGATCGGCGACGATGCGAACTACGAGTTCATCTACTTCCAGTTCTGAGCATGGCGGCGACCCCACCCAGCGCGGACCGGGACTGGCAGGGCTTCGCCCGGTTCCTGCTGCTGTCGGTGGCCGGCGTGTTCGTGGCCTATCTGGCGCTGGCGGTGCTGGTCGATCCCTACGATACCGGCCGTTCGACCCTGCTGTCCCGCGGCGCCGTCCGGCCGCAGGGCCCGCGCACCGCCTCGGCCGTCCGCGGGCGCGATCCGGCCTATACCGGTGCGGTGATCGGCAATTCGCACATCCAACTGATCGAGCCGGCGACGCTGACCCGGCTCACCGGCATCCCGTTCGTCCAGCTTTCGGTACCGGCCACCGGTCCCATGGAGCAATTCGCGGTGCTCGATTGGTATCTTCAGCACCACGCCCGGCCCACCGCCCTCGTCCTCTCGGCCGATGCCTTCTGGTGTGCCGACGATCCAGCCTTCCCGAGTGAGCACGGGTTTCCCTACTGGCTGCTCGGTGGCTGGCCTGACTACCTGAACGGCCTTATCCGCTTCCCGGCCGCTCAAGAGACGATCAACCGGCTCGGCTGGCTGTTGAATCCGCGGCATAAGACGGCCGCGGCCGATGGCTGGTGGGACTACGAGCGCAACTACCTCAGCCAGGGCTTCGGCATCGACCCAGCCAAGAAGGCAGCCCTCGAAAAGCCCGCCGGCCCCACGCCGGAGCCGCATCACGGGGGGCCGTTCCCGATCGCCGCCCGGCTGCGGGCCGAACTCGCGCGGATCCCCGCGCGGACGCCGGTGGTGATCGTCTTCCCCCCGGTCTACGCACGCTCGGAACCGCCGGCCGGCAGCCCCCGGGCGGCGGCCGAGGCGGCCTGCCGCGCGGAAGTCCGGGCCGCGCTGTCGGAGCATCCGTCGAGCACGGTGGTAGATTGGCGCGATGGGCGCCCCGAGGCCGGCGATCCCGACCTGTTTTTCGACCAGACGCATTACAGGCTGCCGCTCGCCCGTATCCTCACGACGGACATCGCCGACGCGATTGTTCGCTTGCGGACACGGATGACAGAGTAAAAGGTCTGTACCGTGACCGGATTGCCGCACGCGGCGGTACAGTGGCCGCGCCTTCAAATGCCGAGTCCCGGGCGCGTTGTCGCGATAGACCGCCTCGACTATACGGCACCTCACGTTATCGCCGCGCACCGGCCATCCCCTGGTGGGCGGCTCGATTCCAGCGAGGGTGACGCATGGCGAAGGTGACGCTGGAGGACGGCTACGTCCCGTCCGACGACGAGCCCTTCATGAACGACCGGCAGCGCGAATACTTCCGGCGCAAGCTGCTGAGCTGGAAGACCGATATCCTGCGCGAAGCGCAGGACACCCTGGTCGCACTTCAGAGCGAGAACGAGAATCATCCGGATCTCGCCGACCGCGCCTCGTCGGAGACCGACCGGTCGATTGAGCTGCGGGCGCGGGACCGCCAGCGCAAGCTCACCGGCAAGATCGACGCTGCGCTCGCTCGGCTGGAGGATGGCTCCTACGGCTACTGCGAGGAGACCGGCGAGCCGATCTCCCTGCGCCGCCTCGACGCCAGACCGATCGCCACCCTGTCGCTGGAAGCCCAGGAGCGCCACGAACGGCGCGAGCGGGTCTACCGGGACGATTGAGACTTCGTCCGTCCGTACCGCGGGCCGTCGCCGTTCCTTCGGAGGCGCCCGCTTTTTCCGTTTTGAGCGCTCTCCGACGAAGTGGGCACCGGTTCGGCGCAAGAGAGCGCGTCGCGACGAGAGCTCAGCGCCGCGCACGATTGCAACGCGCACAGGCACGACAGGAACGCCAACTTCGCCGAGTGAGGCGCGAGTCCCCTCTCCCGCATGGGAGAGGGGGCAGGTCGCGCTTGCCGACCCAGGCGGCAGACAAGTGGCGTGTACCGATTGCAACGCGATCGCGCACGGTCTCAAGGCTCGATCAGGAGCCGTCTCGGCTCACTGCGTCAGACGCAGCGCGCCGATGCTCGACTGGATTTTCTGGAAGGCCGCGATCAGGTCGTCTGAGGTGTTGGCGATGAAGAACTGGCTTGCCGAGGAGGCGCAGTTCTTCAGGAGCGTCTGGCCCGCCGCATCGATCGGGTCGGTCGAGACGCTGAATCCGATCGTGTAGATCGAGATGTTGACGGCCTTCGCATTCGTACACGCTGTTGCGGTGAGGGCGTCCAGCGCGCTTCGGGCACTGTTGGTATCCGAGATATTCTGATTTGTGGAAGGTAACCGAGAGTTTGGGGTCTGAGTTTTGGTGTTTTGTGTGTTCGCGTTCTGGAAGTAGCCGGCGGCGAAGTACAGAGATCCGGTCGGCGCATTGGGGTTGACCGTCCAGCTATTCGTACCATCGGTCATCAGGATCATGATCTTGTTAATCGCGCTGGCGTTCGACGAACTCGAAGTTGTCGTGTAGGCCGCGGGCGCGCTCGCGGTCGGGTTTGAGGATGCGTAGCTGGTCGAGAAGACACTGACCGGCGAGAGCGTCCGCCAGCCCCACATGAGGCCCTCGAAGATGTTGGTCGAGCCGAGCGGCGCCATGTTGCCGATAAGCGTCTTCAAGGCGGTCTGATCGCTCGTGAGCGGCAGGAGCGGCTGGGTCGTGCAGCCGAAATTCGGGCCGTTGGGAATGCCGACATAGCTGCTGGACGTCGCGTTGCGCGGACTCGCGTATTTGCACGCCCGGCCTAGGGAGGAATCGTAATCCAGATTCTTATTGATCGGACAATTGCCGATGTTGGAGCTGGTGTCGTCGTCAATGTAGCTGTTGTACGAGTAATACGTGCCAGTGGTGTCGCTGTAGTAACGCCCTGTGCTGCTGGCGTCGCCTGGTTCATCGGGTGCAAAGAGCGGGACGAAATAGGAGTCCTTGTTCCCTGAGGACGGTGCGACGTCCTGAGTATTGAGCGGATAGGACAACATCTCCAGGCACCCGCCCCAGCCCCAGCTGCTCATGCTGCTCGCGCTTTGAAGCTTCGTGAAAATGTCGAACCGGCTCGTGAAGTTGGATCCGCTGGGCTGGAGCACGTTGGTCCAGTGATAGCTCGACTGCCCATTCTGGTCGATCCAGCTGGCGTAGCGGTAGAGGGTCGGGTTGACCGCAACCGCTCCGGCGAACGGCACGATCGAGATCCGGGTTGCGCTGCTGAAGGACGAGTTGGTGTAGACGTAATTGACGAAGTTCGTAGCGGCCTGCTGCACCGCCTGCAGCTTCGACTGGCCGCCGCTCGACTCGGCCATCGACCCCGTATTGTCGAGCACCAGCGCGATCTCGAAGGTCTTGGGGATCGGCGTGGCGCATTGCGACGTGGCGCCCGGGTTGATGCGCGTGGTGCCGGTCAGCTTGCCGAAGAAGGTCGTCGACAGCTTGTGCGCCGACAACGTGATCTGACGCGGGTTGCTGGTGATCGCCAGCGGATCGACGACGAGGTTGGTCGCCCCCATGGCACCGATCATCGTCGTCTGGGCCATGGTGTTCAGGTCGGCCGAGGTCGCGGTCGACGGCGTCTGGCAGAGGAGCAGCGCGGTGGCGTCCGTCGCGGCCTGGAGCTTCGTTTCCAGACGCGTCGCGAAACCGTAATCGATCGCCGCGCCACCGAGCATGAGCATCGGCACGCTCATAAAGGCGAACAGGAGCGCCACGTTGCCGCGACGGTCCCGCACGAGGCGGTGGGGGGCGTTACGGAGTCGAGCCATCGCACGCCGCTGCGTTCGTGCCGGGCAACACCACCTCGGTGTAGATGTTGTTCCCATAGGTCTTGCCGCCCCGCGTTGGCCACGGAACGACGCTGGAGAAGGTGATGGTGCCGTTCACGCCTTTGGCGAGCTTCACCAAGGCGCCTCCGATCATCGGTGCATACGGGATGCTGACCTCGGCGAGGACGTAGCGCATGCCAAGGATCTGATAGCCCGGCGGTACGGTGAGGCCGGTCGCCAGACCGGTGCTGCGCGGCGTGGCGTTGCCGCTGGCATAGCTGGAGCAGACGGTCGGGATCTGGGTCGCGCCCGACAGTCCGACGCCCATCGCGCTGACCACGATCCGCGCATTCGCGGTGTTGAACGGGCGCATCACCGTCGTCGCCGAGGCTAAGATGTCGGTCATCAGGGGCGTGCTGATCGGATTCTTCGTATCGCCCTGCGCGGTCAGATCGGCGACCGTGCGCGCGAGCAGGGTCAGCTTGCGCCACTCGTCCATGGCGTGGGCCAATTCCGTCATGCCGGCCCAGATTGCCAGCAGGAGCGGCAGGATGACGGCGAACTCGACGGCGGCCGTGCCGCGGCGATCGTGCAGCAGATGCTTGGTTCTGCGCGGCCGGCGGCTCAGCATGGGCTCGAACCGTTCGTCTGGTACGGCTCGGTGCGGAACACCGCGGTCGAGATCAGCAGGCTCGATCCGGCGCCGCTGCCTGTCGTGAACTGGCGGGTGTTGAGCCCCATCAGATTGAAGAACGTCGGAAACTGTACGGCCGCCGTGACGATCACGATCGACCCCGGCGCGGCGCAGGCGTAGTTCGTGCCGAATTTCGTGTTCCAGGTGCCGGTCGCGCTGTTGACCGGGATCGACGGGCTCGCGCTTGAGAACGTGCTCGAGGTCGTCACGTCGAGCTTGACGCTCTGGCAATTGAAGATGTTGACGATGGTGGCGTTGGCCGGACCGCACATCGTGGTTTTCAGGGCCGCCAGAAGCTTGGTTGCGTCGGTCTGCCCGGCATTCGCCTGCTGGAACTGACCGGTGAAGATCGTGCGGACGGCGTTCTGCAAGGACCGATCGAAGTTCTGCGTGGCCCAGATCTGGAAGGCAACCTGGAAGATTGCGCCGCACAGGGCAAGGAAGGGTAGGCTCACCAGGGCGAACTCCACCGCGGCGGCACCATCGGCCTCGCCACGGAGGCGTGCCAGATGCCAACCTAACGTTCTGCCTCGATTGAGAAACCTTGTTCTTATGTCCGTCATGCGTCATAAATTACGCAGCAATAGTCTCGTGTATCTTCGTAAGATCGAGCTTTTACCAAAGACTTAATACAATTTCTGGAGTCGGCCCGAATCGAAGCTTATCCCACCGGTTACGGCCCGGTCGCGCCGGCTTGGAGCGTCCCCAGGCACGATTGACGCTCCGGGAAGCTGCACCACTTCCGGGTGAAGGCTTGGCCGGAGATCTCCATGAAACGCCCCCTGACCGTGATCGTGGCCGCCACGATCGCGGCCCTTACGCTCGCGGGTTGCGAAGGGCCGAAGCCGGGACCGGCCGGCCCGCCCGGGCCGAAGGGCGATCAGGGGCCGCAGGGGCCGCAGGGCCCTGCCGGCCTGAATGGGGCGACGGGCGAACGTGGACCTACAGGCGAACGGGGCCCGGCCGGGCCCGCGGGGCCGGCAGGTCCGGCCGTAAACAGCCAGATCCGACTGGATGTCGCCTGCCAACGCGACGAGGCGTTGATCGGCGCCTATTGCCGGGGCATGGCGGTGCTGCCGTCCGTGACCGTTACGGACGGCGTCGCCACGGTCGGCTGCCTCGACATGACCGCGAAGGCCGCCAAGGATGCACAGCCTGTCGCGGTCTGCATGAAGACGCCGTGATGAAAGCCCTGGTCTCCGCCTTACTTGCCGCGCTGGTCTCCACTGCCGCCAGCGCCCAATCGGTCGTGCCCAGCGAGCGCGCGGCCATCGACCTCGTGCGCGACCGCCGCACCGCCGGGTTCGCCACCGTCGCTCAGACCCTGGCCTATGCCGAGCGCGTGACCGGCGGGGCCTTCAGCTTCGGCGGATATCGCGTCGATTATCGTCCGGAGGCGCCTTTCGCCCGGGTGCGGATCTGCTACCGGCTGGGGATCGATCCGCCGACCTGCGGCCTCGACTACCGGGTTGCCGTGAATCCCGCACATGTCGAACCGTCCGACCGCTACGACGGCCTCACCCGCGATCTCGAACACGGGCCCCGCGCCTTCCTGCGGGCGTTGGCCCGCGACGTCGACCTCCAGCGCCAGCCCGCGATCCTGCGGAAGATCCAGGCGGCGCTCGACCCCTACAACCCCTACGACTGGCGCTGATTTTTAGAGCCGAGCTCGATCGCGTTGCCCACGATACACGGCATTTGTCCGCCTCCTGGGTCGGCAAGCGCGACCTGCCCCCTCTCCCGTGCGGGAGAGGGTTGGGGTGAGGGTCGAGACGGTTCAGGATCGCGCGCACCGTCAAGGCGCAGACAGGGTGCGCCTTGTCCGGACAGGTCTCATCCCTCACCCGGCTTTCTGCGAAAGCAGACCTCTCCCGCACGGGAGAGGGGACCCGCGCCCTGTTCGGCGACGGTGGCGTCACTGTCGTGTACCGTGCGCGTTGCAATCGCGCACGGCTCTAAGTCTTTGCAGTGACGCGCTCTCTTGCACCGAACCGGTATCCGCTTCGGCGAAGAGCGCTTTAGAACACGCTCGGCCAGCGCAGCAGCCGCTCCGGCGCGAAGGCCGCCACCGGCACCGCCGGACTCCGGCCGGTGGCGAGATCGGCAACGATCTCCCCGGTGATCGGGCCGGTGGACAGGCCGATATGGCCGTGGCCGAAAGCGAAGAACAATCCGTCGTGTCGGGGCGCCCGGCCGATTACCGGCATTCCATCCGGCGTCGAGGGGCGGGAGCCGAGCCACGGCGCGTTGTCGAGGGGCCCGCCCAGCCGCAGGGTCCCGGCGGCTTCCTCGGAGGCCGCGTCGATCTGGGTATGATCCGGTGCGGCGTGGCGCGCATTGAGTTCCACGCCCGACAGCACGCGCACCCGGTGATCGCCCATCGGCGAGAGGATCGAGCCGGCGCCCGTATCGAGCACCGGCCGGGTCAGCGGCGGGCTCTCCGGATGCAGGGCGTAGTGGCGATGGTAGCCGCGCTCGGCCGCGACCGCGAAGCGGTAGCCCAGCGGCCGCGCGATCGCCCCCGAGGCGGCGCCGGCCGCGAGCACCACCTGGTGAGCCCGGACCGCGCCGGCCTCCAGATCGATCCGCCATCCGCCCGAAACGGGCGCCAGCCGCGCGACGCTGCCGCGGAGGCGCCGCCCGCCGAGGCGGGAAAACAGCGCCTCGCAGGCCTCGATCAGGCGGCCGGGCTCGCGCACCGAGCCGGTCTCGGTCAGCAGCATCGCCTTGGCGTAGGGTCGGACCACGGCCGGCTCCAGATCGCGCAGGGCCGCCGTATCGAGGATGTCGAAGGCCACGCCGTGCCCCGCCAGAATCTCGCGCTCCAGGGCGGCCGCCGCGAAAGCGGCTTCCGTTCGGTAAGCCTTCAGCCATCCGGTCCGCTGCAGCCGGTCGCTCGTCCCGGCCCGGGCCGCGAGGCGTTCATGGGCCGGGTAGGCGGCGCTCGTCAGCGGCAGCAGCGCCTCGGCGGCCCGGCGCCAGCGGGCGGCGCGGGCGCTCGCCAGGAAATGCGCCGTGTAGGGGAGGATCCGCGGCAGGTGCGCGTAGTTCAGGCGCAAGCCACGGTCGGCGTTGCGCAGATAGGCCGGGAGCTTGCCCCACAGGGCCGGGCTCGACATCGGGAGGATCGACCCACGGCTGACCACGCCGGCATTGCCGTAGGAGGTCCGGGCGCGGGCCTCGCCGGGATCGCACAGGACCACGTCGAGGCCCCGATCCTTCAGCGCGATGGCGCTGGCAAGACCGACCATCCCGCCGCCGATCACCACGATGTCGGCCGTCTCGTCCGTCGCCATCGAGCCTTGTCCTGCGCAGCGCCAAGCGGAGCCTTCTGACCGGTTTCCACGAGCCTGGGTAGCGTCTTCCCGGTGGGCCGCCATGAGCCGGGCGAGGGGCAGAGGCCATGAAGTCCTGCGCCATCGGCGCCAAGATCGGCTATGGAGCGGACCATGACTCTCGTTCGCTTCGCCCCGTCGCCGACCGGCTACCTCCATATCGGCAATGCCCGGCCGGCCCTGCTGAACGCGCTGTTCGCCCGCCGGACCGGCGGACGCTTCCTGCTGCGCCTCGACGACACCGATGCGGAGCGCTCGACCGAGGCGTTCGCCCAGGCGATTCAGGAAGATCTCGCGTGGCTCGGCATCGAGCCCGACCTGTTCGCCCGGCAGAGCGAACGGAAGGCGCAGCACGACAAAGCCGCCGATCGCCTGCGCGCTGCCGGCCGGCTCTACCCGTGCTACGAGACCCAGGAGGAACTGGAGCGCCGCCGCAAGCGCCAGCTCGGCCGTAACCAGCCGCCGATCTACGACCGGGCGGCGCTCAAGCTCACCGCCGAAGAGCGCGCCTCCCTGGAAGCCGAGGGGCGGCGGCCGCACTGGCGCTTCCTGCTGGAGGCCCGGACCGTGACCTGGGACGACCTTGTCCGCGGTCCGGCCCATGTCGATTGCGCGTCGCTGTCCGATCCGGTGCTGATCCGCGGCGACGGCAGCTACCTCTACACGCTGCCCTCGGTCGTGGACGACGCCGATCTGGGAATCACCCACGTGATCCGCGGCGAGGACCACGTCACCAACACTGGCGTGCAGGTGCAGATCTTCGAGGCACTGGGCGCCGCCGTTCCGATCTTCGGCCACCACAACCTGCTCACGACCGCGGACGGGGAGGGGTTGTCGAAGCGGCTCGGCCACCTGTCGCTGCGCGGCCTGCGCGAGGCCGGCTACGAGCCCGCTGCGGTGCGCTCCCTCGCCGTCCTGACCGGCTCCGCCGAATCCGTCCGGGCGGTTCCCGACCTGGACACCCTGGCCGGCCTGATCGACCTCGCGGAAATCTCTCGGGCGCCGGCGCGGTTCGACACGGCGGAGCTTGACGGTCTCAACGCGCGCCTCGTCCACGTCATGCCGTACGCGGATGTGGCTGATCGGCTGGCGGACCTCGGGGTTAAGGCGGATCGCGCAGAGGCGTTCTGGCTGGCGGTGCGGGCCAATCTCAACCTGGTCGCCGAGGCGGCCGAGTGGTGGAGGGTCGTTGCCGGTCCGGTCGAGCCGGTGCTGATCGAGCCAACCGTGATCGCGGCGGCGCAGGACAGCCTGCCGCCCGAGCCGTTCGGGCCCGAGACCTGGAAAGCTTGGACGACCGAGATCCGCACCCGAACCGGAGCGAAGGGCAAGGGCTTGTTCATGCCGCTGCGGCTTGCGCTCACCGGGCTGGAGCACGGGCCTGATCTCTCGGGTTTGCTGCCGCTGATCGGTCGCGAGCGCGCAATGCGGCGGCTGGCGGGTGAGGCGGCCTGAGCTCCTCCGCCTCGGACTCTACCAGCTTGGTCGCCTGCAGCTTGTCGACGCGCCGTCCGTCGAGATCCACCACCTCGAACCGCCAGCCGGCGATGTCGCAGGTCTCCGGCAGGCGCTGAAGCGTGGCGATGACGAGGCCGGCAGCCGTGGCGTCGTTGCGCGACGGCGGGAGCCGTAAGACGAACTGGTCGGCTAGTTCGTCGGTCGGCATCGCGCCCGCGACGGCGTCGAGGATGTTGGCCGGCGTCACGAGCCCGTCGAAATGGCCGTACTCGTCGTGGACCAGCGCCATCGGCACGGACGCGCTGCGCAGGGCATCAAGCCGCGGTCCGGTGCGGTCGTGCTTCGATCAGCACCGAGTCGAGCAGAAAGCTGCCATCCGGCTCGATCTGGAAATGCGCCGTGACCTCGGCGGCGGCCGAAGCCTGGAGGGCCCGGATCGCCGCGACATGGGTCGGCGGCGTGCGCATGCGGGCGATCCAGCTCGCGAAATCCATGCGCGGACGGCTTGCCATGACGGCACCAGGCGCGAAGCCCGCCGCCTCCAGCATGGTGCGCCATTCCGAGACCCGGTAGTCGCGCACGTGGGACGGATCGCGCAGCAGTTCGACCGCCTGGAGATGCGTGTCGAGCAGCGGATCTTCCGGGGCCACCGCGTCGCAGGCGACGAGCAGGCCATCGGGTTTCACCACCCGCCTCGCCTCCGCAAGGGCGGCCGGAACGTCTCGCCAATGATGGGCGCTGAACCGGGTGAGCACCGCGTCGAAGCTCGCGTCCGCGAAGGGCAGCGTCTCGGCCGCCCCTTGGTGGGTATCGATCCGGTCGAGCCCCCGCCGGGCCGCCTCGGCGGAGACGGCCGCCAGCATCTCGGCCGAGAGATCGTAGGCGGTGACCACGGCCCCGGCCGCCGCCGCCGCGAAGGCGACATGGCCGCCGCCACAGCCGAGATCGAGCGCCCGCGCCCCCGGCAGCGCGCGGATCAGGGCGCCGATGCGATCGAGATCGGCACCGCCCGCATGGACTGCGCTCGTCACGTAGGCTGTGGCTTGCGCGCCGAACTGATCGACGACGTGGCTGGTGTGGCTGCGGGCGCTCATGGTTCGGTCCTCGAATCAAGCTCCCAGGGGTTCGAGGCGGGATAGCCGCAGTGCCACAGCCAGCGCCAGCCCGTAGAGCCCGCCCACGAAGAGCACCACGCCGGTCCAGCCGGAATGGGCGAAGAACCAGCCGCCCGCCGTTCCGAGCACAGACGAGCCGAGATAGTACATGCACAGGTAGACCGAGGAGGCTTGCGCCCGGTCGCGCCGCGCCCGCCGGCCGACCCAGCTGCTCGCGACCGAGTGTGCCGCGAAGAAGCCCACCGTCGTGACCACGACGCCGAAGACGATCAGCACGATGTTGTCGAAGAGGGTCATCAGGATCCCGGCGAGCCCGAGGCTGGTCGCGAGCCACAGCACCCGCCGCCGGCCCAAACGGCTGGCGAGCTCCCCGGCGACCGGGCTGCTTACCATGCCGGCGAGGTAGACCGAGAAGATCAGCCCGATCACCGTCTGGCTCAACGAGAAGGGCGGATTGAGCAGGCGGAACCCGATGTAGTTGTAGATGCAGACGAAGCCGCCCATCAGCAGGAACGCCTCGACGAACAGCCACGGCAGGCCGGCATCGCGGAAATGGTGGCCGAAACTCCCCGGCACCTCGCGCCACGCCATCCGGCGCGCCACGAAGCTGCGGGAGGGGGGCAGCCAGCGCCAGAAGGCGAGGGCCGCAGCCAGCGCCAGCACGCCGATCGTGGCCAGCCCGATCCGCCAACCGACATGATCGGCCATGACGCCGCTGATGAGCCGACCCGCCATGCCGCCCAGTGCGTTGCCGCCGACCAGCAGGCCCATCGACAGGCCGATCGCCTGCGCGTCCATCTCCTCCGCCAGATAGGCCATGGCGACCGCCGGAAGTCCGCTCGCCGTGAGGCCGGTGAGCGCGCGCAGCACCAGGAACCCGTGCCAGCCGGGGATTAGGGCGGCCACGATGGTGAGCAGCGCGGAGGCCAGGAGCGAGGCCAGCATCACGGGCTTGCGGCCCCACATCTCGGACAGCGGGCTCACCACCAAGAGCGCTACGGCCAGCAGGCCGCAGGGCAGCGACAGGGCGAGACTGCTCTCGGCCGGGGACACGCCGAAATCCTCGGCATAGATCGGCAGCAGGGGCTGCACCGCGTAGAGCACCGCGAAGGTCGAGAACCCCGCGGCCGCCAATGCCAGCGCCGTCCGGCGGAAGACCGGCGTGCCCGCCCGGATCAGCCGCCCGTCCGCTTCGCTGTCCATGCCCGTCCCGCGTTGCCGATCTTCGCGTGTTGGTGATGTCCGCTGGTGCTGTCGTCAACTCCCGCGCATCCGGCTGTCGCGGCGATCAGCGCTCGCAACGCCTCGCGCGTGGCGCCGTCGCGCACTTGGAACGAGATCGCCTGCCTGATGATCCCGTGGACGAACGCTCCCAACCGCGCCGCATCCGCTTAGGCGGCAGGTCGTCGGACTCTCTGGCGCGCTCCAGGCGATTGCGGATCAGCGCCAGCGTTGTGCGGCGTTCGCAGATAGGGCTAACGCGGGCTGTCTCTGGCGGGTGGACTGCTGGCCACGTCGCGGATCAAGAGGTTGCCGCCCGACTGGTTCGAAGGTGCGACCTCGATGCTGCCGTTCGGCAACGCGTGCAGGCCCTCGCACGCCGGTGGCTTCTCAGCCTCGCGCCGCCCGGCTGAGGTTGAAGGCGAAGGACCGGGCGGCCGATGGCGGCCGCCCGATCGAGACGTCTTTCCGGCTCAGCGTGGCGGGGGCGGCGCTGCCTGTCCCTGCCCCTCGCCCTGCTGCAGCAGCGGCGTGATCCGCTGGACGACGACGCGGCGGTTTTCCCGCGACGGGCCCTGTGTGTTCACCTTGAGGTACTGCTCGCCGTAGCCCTGCGTGGTCAGGTTCTCGGGTGGCACGCGGAACTGCTCGGTGAGCACGGTCGCCACCGACTGGGCACGCCGGTCCGACAGGGAGAGGTTGTCGATCGCGGAGCCGACCGCGTCGGTGAAGCCTTCGATCAAGAAGACCTCACGCGGGTTCGCCTGGATGGCGCGGTTCATCGCGGCCGCGATCACCGAGAGCTTCGCCGCCTGCTCTGGCGTGACCGTGAACGAGCCGGTGTCGAAGGTGATCGCGTTGATATCGACCGCGCGCATACGGGCCCGGAGGTCCGGGCTGTTGCGGATCTGGTCAAGGGTGTAGCGGCGCTCGACGGGAACAACCGGCGGTGCCGTCAACGCCTCGTAGACCTCGCCCGCGTCGGCCTGCGCGTAATCCACGATGTAGCGGTCCCGCGGGATCCGGATATCCGGGGGCGGCAGCACCACGACGTCCTCGTAGATCGGGCGGATCGGACCCGCATAGCTGTTGTCGATCAGCATGACTTCGCGGCCGTCGCGATAACGTAGGTAGCGGCGCAGCATCCGCCCGTCATCGGCGGTCACGGTCACGACCTGCTGGCCGCCCGGCCGGTCGAGATAGCTGTAGAAATCGGCGCCCTGCTGCACGAAGCGGTAGCCGCGCGGGTCGAGGGCGCGGAAGCGCTCGTTCTCGTCGTGCCGGATCAGGTACGAGTCGCGGTCGCGCACGATGATGCGCCCGGGCTCGCGGTAGTAGGTCCGCCCGTCCTCGTTGTACTCGCGCCGTTCACGCACCACCTGGTCGAAGCTGCGGACGTTGTCGTCTTGGCGGAAGCCGCCCGGCACGTAGCCCGGCTGACCCGGCGCGCTGATCACACCGTTGCCGGCTCGACCACCGGGGCTACCAACCTGGCCGGGGCCGCCGGCTTGACCCGGCTGGAATGGACGCCCGGGGATGCCTGGGGCCAGATTGGGGGGAATGGGGCGGCCCGGTTCCGCGCCGGGGCCGGCATTCGGCTGTGGGCGACCATCGGGCTGAACGTCCTGGCGCTGGAACGGCCGCCCGGGCACGCCCGGGGCCATGTTGGGCGGAGCCGGACGGTTCGGCTCGGCACCGGGACCGGCATTCGGTTGAGGCCGGTCACCGGGCTGCACATCCTGGCGCTGAGGATTCTGACGCTGGAGATCCTGACGCTGAAGATCTTGGCGCTGATCCGGCCGTCCGGGGGCTCCGGGAGCCGGGTTGGGCGGCGCGGGACGGCCCGGCTCGGCGCCCGGTCCTGCACCTGGCTCCGGGCGCTTGTCGCGCTGGTTATCGGGCCGACCCGGAGCACCCGGCGGCGGGTTCGGGCGATCGGCATCGGGCGCACGGCGGTCAAGAGCTGGGCCTTGTTGCCGCGGCGGCGTCCCTGGCCGGTCGTTGTCCGGCCGGGGCTGGCGGCCGGGACCTACATTGCGGTCCGGTGCGGGCCGATCCGGCTGACCGTCCTCACGGTCGGGCTGGCGCTCCTGACGATTCGGCCGAGCGTCCGGCGAACGCTGCTCCTGACGGTCTGGTCGCTGCTCCTGCCGCTGCTCCTGGCGATCCGGGCGCGCATCCGGCCGCTCCTGGGCCGGCGGACGCGGGGCCGGCGGTTCCGGTCGGCGCTCAGGCGGCCGCTCCCGTTGCGGAGGTTCTGCCTGACGCGGGGCTTGGGGCTCGGGACGCTCCCGCGGCGGCGGGGTCGCCCGATCCGGACGCGATTCCGGCCGCTCGCGTCCCGCCGGCGGGCCGGGACGTTCCTGCGGCGGGCGCTCCGGACCTGGGCCACCGCGCGGGGTCTCACCGCCGCCGCGAGGGCCACGCTCCTCCGGACCGCCCTGCGCCAGGATGATCCGGCCCGGCGCCGCGTCGGCCGGCTGGATGGTGGTCAGAGCCGGCAGCACGGTGCCGGTCAGAAGGAGCAGTCGCAGGAGCCGCATCGAGGCCTCGTATCGGATCAGGCCGAGCCGAACACGGAACGCTGCGATTGGTTCCCCGCGGATACGCGCTAAGGTGTGAGACGCTGTGGAACAGCGATCACATTCGGCGCGATGAGGCGCACGGCGACGTGATCCGGCTTCGCGCGATTGGACGGCTGTGCTTCAGGGTCGACCCAGCCTTTGCCGGCGTCGGGCCCTGTGGCAGAGGCTTCCGTGTTGCCCTTTACGGCCCGTCCGGCGGCGTCGGCAGCCAGTTCCGCTGCGGTCCGATCGGCGCGGCCGACCAGCGTCAGCCTGACCTTCGGGCGGGACAGCGCCTCGGCCTGCATGGGCGTCACGAAGATATCGCCCTTGTGCCGGACCAGCATGCTCTCGGCCTTGACCAGCGACTGCGCCCAGGTCTTGCCCTCGGGCTTGCAGGAGCAATTCGGCACGAATTCTTTGCGGAACTTGAAGGCGTTGGCGAGGCTCGTATAGGCGCGGCTGCCCTTTACCGTGGCAGCATGCTTCAGCGCATCGTCGCCGTAGGGCATGGAATAGGCCTGCGCCTCGGCGCCGGGGCAGAGCGCTTGGCACATCTCATCCGCACCGCCGCGCCCTTCGGGCAGGTTGCGCAGCGGGAAGAACCCGCCGTCGCAGCTCCGGACGCAGACCATCTGCGGGCCGCCCCGGGCGTAGGATTCTCCGCTTGCCGCGTAGGTCTCCCGCGTGGGGCAGGTCGACGCCACGAGGCTCTGGAGTTCGCGCCGGCGCGCACCATCGTCGTCGAGCACCGCGCCGCCGTAGGTGGCCTTGAGGGCGCGGATCCGCTGCTCCACGGCCCCGCATTGCGGTGGCCGCGTATCGAAGAACAGGAATTTTTCCGAACAGTTGAGGCCGCGGTAATAGGCCTCGAGCCGCCCGATCTCGTCGTTGAGTGCCCGCGTCGTGCTGCCGCCGTTCTGGATCGACGCCAGTTCGGCTCGATAGCGCCGGCACTGGGGCGAGGGCATCTGCGGCACCGGCCGCGTCTCGGCGGCCGACGGCGTCTCCTGCGCGGCAGCCGGCACGAGGAGGGGGCAGGACAGTCCGAGGGTCAGGGCCGCAATCGAAAGGATGCGGCCGAGCGAACGGACGATCGGACGGTGAGGCATAGGCTGCATCGCGTTGGCCAGGTACGCTGCGCTCCGAAGAGGCCGAGCGGCGCGCATCCGCGCTTCGGGGCCGAAGCACCGCGATCCTACGCCCCCTCGCAGGACGGCAACACCCCCCCTACATCCCATTGGCAAGCTTGAGGGGGAATTGGCCGGTGATGTTGTTTCGGAGTCTCACCTATGTTGGCGTTCTGGCGCTCGGGATGGCGGCAGCGGGCCCCGCGGCATCCCAGGAGCCGGACCGGATTTTCGACAAATCGACGGTCTGGCGCCCGCTGACGCCGAACGACAAATTGGTCGTCTACGGCATCGATGATCCGGTGGTGGCGGGTGTCGCCTGCTGGTACACGCAGCCCGAGAAGGGCGGGATCAAGGGCACGCTGGGTCTGGCCGAGGATGTCTCGGATATCTCGCTGGCCTGCCGCCAGACCGGCCCGGTCACCTTCAAGGGCAAGCTGAGCCAGGGCGAGGTGGTGTTCAGCGAGCGCCGTTCGCTGATCTTCAAATCGATGCAGATTGTGCGCGGCTGCGACGCGCGGCGCAACACGCTGATTTATATGGTCTATTCCGACAAGGTGATCCAGGGCTCGCCGAAGAACTCGAGCTCGGCGGTGCCGCTCGCCCCCTGGGGCACGGAGCCGGCACCGAAATGCGCGGACGCCATGAAGTAGGGTGGGCTCCCGCGGTCGGTCTGTGACTGTCAGTCCTGGCAGGTTATCCGGATCGGCCGCTCCAGCGGAGTCGAGACCGGCTGGCTGATCGCGCCGGTATACTCGTCGGCGGCGGCGATGCCGTAGGAGTTGGCCGCGGCGTAGCCCTGCGCCTCGCACCACGCATTGGCGACGACTTGGCCGCAACTGCTTCCTGGCGTCGTCAGGCAGTCGCCGACGCCGTAGCCGTCGCTCGAGGGGATGAGGAAGGTCTTCTCGACGTGGCTCGGCGCCTTCACGGGCGTCTCGCCGTCGCTGCCGGCCAGCGCGGCATGCGCAAGACCTGCGGTGGCGAAAGCCGTGACGAGGGCGAGAATACCGATTGCCGAGCGACGCATCGAGGGTCCTTGAGCACAGGAACTGCGGCGTGAGGTTTGTGGCCCGGACGGTCCGACGCCGCGGTTAAGGAAGCCTTACCCGCAGGATGCGAGTGCCTTCTCGAATTCCTCACGCTTTTGCGTTAGCCCCATCGCGCGGGCCGCGCAGTCGCGGCGATGCAACAGGATGCCGTGGCGGCACCGTCCGCAGCGCCACGTTTCGGCCGTTCTTGGCCGCGTGGGCCCCGTAGGCCTCTGAAGGCAGGCTCGTTTTCGTCGGCGGTCGCGCCGGAAGGAGAGTTGGATTCATGGCGCCGATGTTGCGGCTCTACAACACGCTGACCGGCGCCAAGGAGAGCTTCGCGCCGATCGATCCGGAGCATGTCCGCATCTACGCGTGCGGCCCGACGGTCTACGATGCCGCCCATATCGGTAACGCCCGGCCGATCATCGTCTTCGACCTGCTGTTCCGGATGCTACGTCACCTCTACGGGACCGCGCACGTGACCTACGCCCGCAATGTCACGGACGTGGACGACAAGATCAACGCCCGAGCGGCCGAACGCGGCATCACCATACGCGAACTCACCGACGGGACGCTGGCACAGTTCCACCGCGACGTGCGCGACCTCGGCGTGCTGATGCCGGGTGACGTGAACGTGGGCGGCGAGCGCCCCCGCTTCATCGAGCCCCGCGCCACCGATCACATTGCCGAGATGGTTGCGATGATCGAGGCGCTGGTCCGCTCCGGCCACGCCTACGTGGCGGCGGGCCATGTCCTGTTCGATGTGCCGTCGATGCCGGAGTACGGCGGGCTTTCGAAGCGCCCCCTCGACGAGATGGAGGCCGGTGCCCGGGTCGAGGTCGCGCCTTACAAGCGCTCGCCCCTGGACTTCGTGTTGTGGAAGCCCTCGAAGCCCGGTGAGCCGTCCTGGCCGTCGCCGGCCGGGATCGCCGAGCCGGGGCGTCCGGGCTGGCACATCGAGTGCTCCGCCATGTCGGCCAAGCACCTGGGGCAGACTTTCGACATCCACGCGGGCGGGATCGACCTGATCTTCCCGCATCACGAGAACGAGGTGGCGCAATCGCGCTGCTGCTTCGATACGCCCGTTATGGCCAATGTCTGGCTGCACAACGGCTTCCTCCAGGTTGAGGGGGAGAAGATGTCGAAGTCGCTCGGCAATTTCGTCACCATCCGCGACGTGCTAAAGGACTGGCCCGGCGAGGTGGTGCGGCTCACGATGCTGAAGACGCACTATCGTCAGCCGATCGACTGGACGTTGCGCGGGCTGGAGGAATCGAGCCGGGTGCTCGGCCGCTGGTACAACGCCGCCGGGGATGCGCCGGTGGCGCGCGACATCCCCGACACGGTCGTCGACGCCCTGTGTGACGACCTCAACACGCCGGCAGCGATCAACGAACTGCATCGGCTCGGTTCGGAGGGGCAGTCCGCTGCGCTGCGCGCTGGCGCGAACCTGTTCGGCCTCCTTGCGCGCACCCGCAGCGACCGGGAGCAGGACGCGGTCGCCGCCTCCGGCGTCGATGTCGCGGCGGTCGACGCATTGATCGCCGAACGACGCGCGGCCCGAGCTGCCAAGGATTGGGCGGCCTCCGACCGGGCGCGCGACGCCCTGGCCGCGATGGGCGTGGCCGTCAAGGACAACAAGGACGGCACGACCACGTGGACGGTGGCGCGCTGACGTTTCGGCCGCGTCCTCGCGCCTGCTTGCCGGGGCGCTTGCGGGCAGCATCTGTCAGGCAGGACAGTAAGCCGGAAAAGGGATCCGCACGTGACCATCATCGGAACCCTTGGGTGGCGCCTCACCCGCGCCGGATCGGTGTTTGCGCTCGGGCTTGGCTTGGCCGGGCCGGCCGCAGCGATCCAAGGCGGCGCGCCGGCCGGGCGGGACGCCCTGGCGCAGGCCACCGTCGCCATCGGCACGATCACCCAGCCCGAGGAGGCGCTAAAACTCACCCGCTGCACCGGCATCCTCATCGCGCCGGACCTCGTTCTCACGGCGGCGCATTGCGTGAACGGTGATCCCCTCGGCGCGCTGGTCGTCTTCTTCCGCGGCACCGAACCGGCGCAGCCGGTCTATGGCGCGCGGGTCGCGGCCCGCTACAGCCCCGATCCGGGGGAGATGCTGCCGAACGCCGCCCCCGACGTGAGCCTCGCCGACCTCTCCCTCGACCTCGCGGTGCTGCGCCTCACCGAGCCGGCGCGCGGCCGTCGGCCCATCGCGCTGGCGGCCGATGCGGGGCGCGTTCCGAAGACCCTGCGGATCGCCGGGGCTGGCCTGTCGGGGAACGGCGTCGGGCGCCTGCGCACGGCGACGCTGACGCCGCTGGCCGCCAGCAGCACCGGGCTGACTATCGCGCAGGCCCAGGGCGCCCGGGTCTGCTTCGGAGATTCCGGTGGGCCGGTCGTGGCGCAGGACCGGCGTGGCCTCTACGTCTGGGGCGTCGCCAGCGCGGTGATCAGCCGGGCCGCGCCGTGCGGCAGCTACGTGGTGATCGCGCCGGCCGCGCAGGTTTTTTCAAAAGGGCGCTGAAGTTTCGGAGTCGCGCACCCGTCAAAAACGCGAAAACCCCGCGCGGCCGGACCGCACGGGGTTTTTCCGGATCGGATTGCCTTGCGGATCAGACCGCCATGCGCTCTTCGCTGTCCATCGGCTCGCGCAGCACGTAACCGCGGCCCCAGACGGTCTCGATGTAGTTCTTGCCCGAGCTGGCGTTGGCGAGCTTCTTGCGCAGCTTGCAGATGAAGACGTCGATGATCTTCAGCTCCGGCTCGTCCATGCCGCCGTAGAGATGGTTGAGGAACATCTCCTTGGTGAGCGTCGTGCCCTTCCGCAGCGAGAGGAGCTCCAGCATCTGGTACTCCTTGCCGGTCAGGTGAACCCGGGCGCCGCCGACCTCGACGGTCTTCTGATCGAGATTCACGATCAGGTCGCCGGTGGTGATGACCGATTGGGCATGGCCCTTCGAGCGGCGCACGATGGCGTGGATCCGCGCCACCAGCTCGTCCTTGTGGAACGGCTTGGTGAGGTAATCGTCCGCCCCGAAGCCGAGACCCTTCACCTTATCCTCGATGCCGGCCATGCCGGAGAGGATCAGGATTGGCGTCTTCACCTTCGCGACCCGAAGGTTGCGTAGCACCTCGTAGCCCGACATGTCGGGCAGGTTCAGATCGAGGAGGATGATATCGTAGTCGTACAGCTTGCCGAGATCGATACCTTCCTCACCGAGATCGGTGGTGTAGGTGTTGAAGTTCTCGGACTTGAGCATCAACTCGATGCTCTGCGCAGTCGCGCTGTCGTCCTCGATCAGAAGTACCCGCATCGTCGGTCCCCAGCCCCGCCGGCCGCATCAGCGCGCAGACACGTCCCGTCGTTCGCCCGCCACCGGCCTGTGGACGGACGCCTCGTCGCTCTTGACGTGGGACGCTATGGATTAATCGTTAACAAAACCTGATTCCCGACCGCAAGCGCTTCGTTCGCCAATCTGCGAGCTTGACCGGAGAAAGAAGGCTCCTCCGGGCCCGTCCGGGACCGTGATTCTGCTTCGCTTGCGACCGGGGCGTCCGCCCCGGCGGTCTAAGTACTTCTCACGAAACGCCATGGTCCGAGCTGTGGTTCACCGGACACAGCGCCCGGATTCGTGGAGCTTGACCGTGAACCTCTGCTGGACCGAGCCGCTGCGTGCTCGTGGGTCGCAGTGTTAAGGAGGCCGGTAAACGAAGCGTTGAGAGCGCGGCTCATGACACAGGATTCGGCAAGATCCGTTTCCTCCCTCGCGGCGGCGCAGGCCGCGCTGGAGCGCGTGGAGGTGCTGGAGACCTTCGGCCGGGTCGTGGCGATCCGCGGCCTGCTGGTGGAGGTCGCCGGCCCCGTGGCGGCGATGCGGCTCGGCGGGCGGATCGACGTCGAAGGCGCGAACGGCCACGGGTTGGTCCCCTGCGAGATCATCGGCTTCCAAGGCGACCGGGCGCTGGCCATGCCGTTCGGGTCCCTGGAGGGTGTCCGCCGCGGCTGCCCGGCCTTCGTGCGCGACGAGGCTGCGGGGGCGATCCGCCCCTCGGGCGCCTGGCTCGGGCGCGTGATCGACGCCCTGGGGCGACCGGTCGACGGGCTCGGGCCCCTGCCGCAGGGACCGGACATCTATAGTCTGCGGGCCGACCCGCCGCCCGCCCATGCCCGGACCCGGGTCGGCGGCCCGCTGGATCTCGGGGTCCGCTGCATCAACACTTTCCTGACCATGTGCGCTGGCCAGCGGATGGGCATCTTCGCAGGGTCCGGCGTCGGCAAGTCGGTGCTGCTCTCGATGCTCGCCCGCTACACGGCGGCCGACGTGGCGGTGATCGGGCTCGTGGGCGAGCGCGGGCGGGAGGTCCAAGAGTTCCTGCAGGACGATCTGGGTGCCGCCGGCCTCGCGCGCTCGGTCGTGGTGGTGGCCACCTCCGACGAGCCGGCCCTCATGCGCCGCAACGCGGCCTACGTGACGCTCTCGGTGGCGGAGCATTTTCGCGATCAGGGTGCCAAGGTGCTGTGCATGATCGATTCGATCACGCGCTTCGCCATGGCCCAGCGGGACATCGGCCTCGCGGCCGGCGAGCCGCCCACCGCCAAGGGCTACACGCCGACGGTCTTTTCCGAACTGCCACGCCTGCTGGAACGCGCTGGCCCGGGCGTCGGGCAGGGCACGATCTCGGCGCTTTTCACGGTGCTGGTCGAGGGCGACGACCACAACGAGCCGGTGGCCGATGCGGTGCGCGGCATCCTCGATGGGCACATCGTAATGGAGCGGGCCATCGCCGAGCGGGGACGCTACCCGGCGATCAATGTGTTGCGCTCGGTCTCGCGGACCATGCCGCGATCCTGCGATCCGGCCTACCTGCCGGTGGTGCGGCGGGCGCGCCGAGTGCTCTCGACCTATGCCGATATGGAGGAGCTGATCCGGCTCGGCGCCTACCGCGCCGGCTCATCCCAGGAGGTCGACGAGGCCGTGGCGCTCATGCCTCATCTTGAGGCTTTTCTTGGGCAGGGTAAGGAAGAAGCAACGTCCATCAGCGATGGTTACGCACGGCTCGGTCAGATCGTCGGCGGGGCCTAGGGGCACGGGCCAGGCGCGATCCTCGGCACGGCCTTGAGCGTTGCGTGGAGTGAGCGTCCTGATGAAATCGCGTGACACGCTGATCCGCCTGCGCCGCTTCCAGGTCGATGAGAAGCGCCGGCGTGTGACCCAGATCGAGATGATGATGGCCGACTTCCAGCGCATGGCGGTGGAACTCGACCGCGAGGTCTCCGTCGAGGAGACCCGCGCCGGCATCACCGATGTGGGCCACTTCGCCTACCCGACCTACGCTCGCGCGGCGGCCACCCGCCGGGACAACATGCGCCAGTCCGCCCAGGCCCTGGAGGGCCAGCTTGCGGAGGCCAAGGCCGAACTCGGGGAGGCCTTCGAGGAGTTGAAGAAGGTCGAGATCCTCAACGATCGCGAGCGTACCGCCGAGCGGGCCGCGGAATTGGTTCGCGATCAGGCCGCGATGGACGGGATCGGCCTGAACCGCGCCCGCGGCTGATGCGATCGGCCCCCGAGCCGGTGCGTGGCACGAAACCGTCATGATCAGCTGACAAGGGGGCCCCTTGGTGGCGTCACGCCGCTTGCAGGGCGCCGCGTGACGGCGCATCAGGGGCTATCCCCGGGGCGTCGGTGTTCATGAAGAAGATTAGCGAGTTCATCTGGCCACTGATCGGCCTCGCCGCCGTCGTCATATCGGGTTATTTTCTCTACCAGGAATTGAAGTCGACCTCGCTGTCGGCGATCTGGGCCGCAATCCTGGCGATCCCGCCGCATCGGATCATGCTCGCGGCGCTCTCGACGCTGGTCGCCTACGCGGCACTCGCTTGGTACGACCGGATCGCACTGCTGCATTTGGGCGTCCGCCACATCTCGCTGTTGTTCGTCTCGCTGTGCTCGTTCACGACCTACGCGCTCTCGCACAATATTGGCGCTTCGGTCTTCTCGGGCGCCCTGGTGCGCTACCGGGCCTACACTGCCAAGGGCCTCACCGCCGCTCAGGTCGCCGTGCTGGTGGCGCTCTGCTCCTTCACCTTCTTCCTGGGCACGATCCTGCTCGGCGGCTTCACGCTCGTCGTCGATCCGCACCTGCTGTCGCGGCTCGACGGCAAGCTGCCGGGCTTCCTCACCGATCCGAAGGCCGCACTGAGCGTCGGCATTGGCATGCTGGCCTTCGTCGGCCTGTACGTGATCGGATCGATCCGGCGGCTGCGCCCGCTGCACATCCGCTCGTTCAAGCTGGAATACCCGCGGCCCGGCATCATGGCCCGCCAGCTGCTCGCGGCGCCGCTGGAGCTGCTGGGTGCGGCAGGCATCATCTACTTCGCGCTTCCCGACGCGATGAATCCGGGCTTCATCCCGGTGCTGGCGATCTTCCTGGCGTCGTTCTCGGTCGCGCTCGCCTCACACGCCCCGGGCGGTCTCGGTGTGTTCGAGATCGTGTTCATCACAGCGATGCACATCACCGACGAGGCGCAGAAGGACGCGATCATCGCGGCGGTGATCATCTTCCGGATCTTCTACTTCTGGATCCCCGCGCTGATCTCAGTGGTCGTGGTAATCGCGTTCGAGCGGTCCAGGCTGGCGGCGGCGATCGGCTCCGCGGCGCACGGACCGAAGGCGACCGTGGTGCCGGATCCGCCGGTCGTGGCCCCGGGGCTCAATCCCCATGAGCTGGAGCGGGAACTGAAGCAGAAGGCGATCTGAGGCGGGTCAGCGGGGAGGGCACGTCGAGCGCCGCCTCTCCCTCCGCCTCTGCGGGGGAGGGTCCCCCCGAAGGGGAAGGGGAAGCGCGTCGGACCGGCAGCGCCTCTATTTCCTCTCGCTCAGATCGAACTCACCGTACGCAGCCGTGCGCGCGGGTGGATCTCGGCTTGGCTCATCACCGGGGTCTCCCGGCGGAACCGCTCGATGATCGAACGCACGAAGGGTCGCGTCTGCGCCGAGGTCACCAGCACGGGCATCTCGCCCTGCCGCGCCGCCGCCTCGAAGCGGTCGCGCACCGCCGTGACGAATTCGCTGAGCTTCGAGGGCTGCATCGCAAGGTAGCGCTCCTCCCGCTCGCCGACGATCGATTCCAGGAAGGCCTGCTCCCAGGCCGGCGACAGGGTGATGATCGGCAACGCGCCGTTCTGATCCTGGTACTGGGCGCAGATCTGGCGCCCGAGCCGGGCACGGACATGCTCGACCACGTCGCGGGGGTTCTTCACGCCGCCCGCAACCTCGGCGACCGCTTCGACGATCGCCCCGAGATCGCGGATCGAGACGCGCTCGGCCAGGAGGAACTGCAGCACCCGCTGAATGCCGGTTGTGGAGATCTGCGACGGCACGATCTCCTTGAGCAGGTCGGTGTGATCCTTCGACAGCTCGCGCAGCAGCTTCGAGACCTCGACATGGTTCAGGAGCTCGGAGACGTGGGCCTTGATCAACTCGGTGAGGTGCGTCGAGACCACGGTGGCGGCGTCCACCACCGTGTAGCCCTTGAGCTGCGCCTGATCCCGCAGCGCTGCGTCGATCCAGGTCGCCGGGAGGCCGAAGGTCGGCTCCAGCATGTGCTGGCCCGGTAGCTGGACCTGCCCGCCCATCGGATCCATCGCCATGAACTGGCCGGGGAAGATCCGGCCGGTGCCGGCCTCGATCTCCTTCACCCGCACCACGTAGGTGTTGGCGTCGAGCTGGACGTTGTCGAGGATGCGCACCGAGGGCATCACGAAGCCCAGTTCGGCGGCGAGCTGGCGACGCAGGGCCTTGATCTGGTCGGTGAGCCGGTCCTGGCCCTCGCCGTTGACGAGGGCGAGCAGCGCGTAACCCATCTCGAGCTTCAGGTCGTCGAGCTTGAGCAGATCGGTGACGGTCTCCTCCTTCGCGGCCGCGACGGCCTTCGCGTCGATCGGCGCGCCCTCCGCATCCAGCGGTGGTGCCTCCTTGGCGGTCTTGTTGATCCGCCACGCCGCGTAGCCGGCGCCCCCGCCCAGCAGCAGGAACGGCAGCATCGGCATGCCGGGCAGGAGCGCAATCAGCAGCATCACCGCCGCCGACATGCCGAGCGCCTTCGGATAATGGGCGAGCTGCTTGCCCAAAGCCTTGTCGGCTGCGCCCTTCACGCCCGCCTTGGAGACCAGCAGGCCGGCGGCCGTGGAAACGATCAGGGCCGGCACTTGGCTCGCGAGGCCGTCGCCGATGGTGAGCAGCGTGTAGCTCTTGGCGGCGTCGCCGAAGCTCAGGCCCTGCTGCGCCACGCCGATGATGATGCCGCCAACCACGTTGATGAAGGTGATCAGCAGCGCCGCCACGGCGTCGCCGCGCACGAATTTCGAGGCGCCGTCCATCGCGCCGAAGAAGGAGGATTCCTCTTCGAGCGCCGAGCGGCGGGCCTTGGCGGCCTTCTCGTCGATCAGCCCGGCCGAGAGGTCGGCGTCGATCGCCATCTGCTTGCCGGGCATCGCGTCGAGGGTGAAGCGCGCCGCGACTTCGGCGATGCGGCCCGAACCCTTCGTGATCACCACGAAGTTCACGATGATCAGGATCGCGAACACGATGATCCCGATCACGAAATTGCCGCCCATGACGAAGTGCCCGAAGGCCTCGATCACGTGGCCGGCCGCCGCCGTGCCCTCGTGGCCGTGGCCGAGGATCAGGCGGGTCGAGGCCAGGTTCAGGGCCAGCCGCAGCATCGTGGCGATGAGCAGCAGCGTCGGGAAGACGGTGAATTCCAGCGGGTTGTCGATCGACAGCCCGGTCATCATGATCAGCACCGAAATGATGATCGAGACCGCCAGCAGCAGGTCGAGCAGCATCGCGGGCAGTGGGAAGATCAGGACCGCGAGGATCCCCAGCACGCCGGTGGCGAACAGGAGGTCCGAGCGCTTCGACAGGGCCTGCATGTCGCCGCGGGTCGGCAGCGCGAACTGTCCCAGGATCGCCGCCGGGCCCATCCGTCTCGGCGCGCTCGCCGTGTCCGCCATCGATCCCACCCGTCGCTGCCTGTCCGGACGCGTTCCCCGCAGCGAACCCGGCAAGATCTGCCGGGTGGATGGTTAGCGGCCCGTTAAGACGAGAGCGGCCGGAGTCGGGAACCGGGCGCGCCTCTGCCGCTTGACCGGTCGGTGAACGCAACCGCCCGGCACCGGCCCCGCCGTATCCCGCCCGCGGCGTCGCCACCGAACCGGGAGATACCGATGGCTGCACGCGCGCTGACCGCCCTGTTCGACGAGTACGAGGCTGCCGCCCGAGCGGTGGATCAACTTGAGGCCGCCGGCTTCGCCCATGGCGACATCAGCATCATCTCGAACCGAACCGACCCCGAGGGCGCCGCGCTGCCGCCGATCGACCAGGCGCACGAACCGGACGAGGCGGTCGATTCGGCCGGCACTGGCGCGACGGTCGGAACGGTGCTGGGTGGCGGTGCAGGCCTGCTCGCCGGCCTCGGGCTCCTCGCCATTCCCGGCCTTGGGCCGGTGGTGGCGGCGGGCTGGCTCGTGGCAACCGTGACGGCCGCGGGCGTCGGTGCCGCCGCCGGCGGGCTGATCGGGGGGCTGACCGGAGCCGGGTTGAGCGAAGGCGAGGCCGAGACCTACGCCGAGGGCGTGCGACGCGGCGGTACGCTGGTGACGGTCCGGGCCGACGAGACACGGGCCGACCGCGCGTTGAGCATTCTCGCCCAGGCGGGCTCGATCGATCTCGACGAGCGCGCCGAGGGCTGGCGCGCGCAGGGCTGGACCGGCGGCACGGTCGGTACGACCAGCGCAGATCGTTGAATCGAGCCGACGCGGCGCAGCTTCAGGCCATCATCTTCCGCGCGAACATGGCGGCGGCGAACAGCACCGCCGCGCCTGCCGTGACGAGGCTGATCATCAGGAGACGCCGCGGCTCGGTCGAGGATTCGGCCCGCACCGGCTCCACGATCGGGCTGAAGAACTCGATCTGGCGGGCCGCGATCATCCGGGAACGCTCGTAGGCCGTCAGCACCTGCTGATAGTACTTCTCGGCGTTCTTGCGATCGTTCTCCAGGGCCTCGAATCGCGTCAGCGCATCCGAAAGAAGGCGCTTCTGCTCCGGATCCTGGCTGGCGGATTGCCGCTCGATCCGCGCGATGTTCTCGTCGAGATCCTTGATCTGCTGCTTGATGTCGATGATGCGGCGGGATTCGGGGCCGAGATCCCGCTGGCCGATGGCGAGCTGGACCGCAAGGTTGATCCGCGCAGAGCGCAACTCAGCGATCATCTTCAAATTGATTTCGTTCGACTTCTGGGCGTCAAGCACGCCTTCGCGGTTGCGCAGGTCGCGCATCGCGAGGCGGATCTTGGTCATCCGCTCCTCGGCGAGCTTCAACTCCCGGGTGCTCTCGGCCACCGCATCCTCGCGCGCCTTCACGCTGAGGTCGTTCACCATCCGCTCGGCCTCCTTCATCACGGCCTTGGCGATGGCGAGGGAATGATCCGGGTCGAACGCTTCGACGGTGACCGCCATGATCCCGGAATTGGGCTCGATGTCGATGTCGACGCGCCGCTTCCAGTAGCGGAGGAATTTCTCGATCGGCTTGCTCGGGTCGAAACGCGAGACGTAATCGATGCTGTCGCTGCCGAACCATTCGCGCAGTGGCAACTGTGTCTCGAGCGATTCCAGCATCGGCCGGCTGACGATGTATTCCTTGGTGATCAGCGTATCCTGAGCGACCATCTGGCTCGGAACGCCGGCGCTGGTTCCCACCGAATCCGGTGCCGCCTTGTCGGCCGTCCCGATGGCCGGCCGGATCGCGAATCGTGCCTCGGTGACGTACCGGTCTGAGGCGATCAACCCGTAGTAGATGGCTCCGGCCAGCGTCGGCAGCACGAAGCAGACCACGAAAAGGATCGGGATCCAGGGGTCGTTCTTGACGTGGCTTTGATAGGAGCGGATGCCCTTCTTGCGATCGGCGAAGCGCGACATCCGCGCGATCTGCCGCAGCGACTCGGTGATCGCCTGCTGGCGTTCCGCGGTCGTGACCGGCTGCCCCTCGGCTTTCCGGATCTCCATATTCATGGCTTGATTCCTGGCCTCCTCGGCCCTGACGGTCGATCCGTCCGGAAGCACCCGGCCGCACAGCGGCGCACGCGTCCGGATCGTCTCTCACGCAGTCACGGCAAAAGCATGTCCGCCACCGGTGGACGGCGTCGCGTCACGCGTTGAGGCGCCGGTAGACCTCGATGGCGTCGTTCACGTCCTCGTAGATGATCGCCCGGCCGTTAAGCAGCACGAGGCCCTGCGAGCACCATTGCCGGATCGTCTCCATGGAGTGCGAGACCATGATGATGTCGGCGTTCTTGCGGCGCTGGGAGAAGACCTCGTCGCAGCGCTTCGAGAAGCGCGCGTCGCCCACGGAGGTGATCTCGTCGATCAGGTAGCAGTCGAACGGGATCGCCATGCTCATGCCGAAGGCGAGGCGCGCGCCCATGCCGGACGAGTAGGTGTAGATCGGTACGTCGAGGTAGCTGCCAAGCTCCGAGAAGTCCTCGACGAAATCCAGCACCTTTCGCGGGTCCTCGCCGTAGATTCGGGCCACGAAAATCACGTTGTCACGGCCGGTCATCTTTGGGTGGAAGCCGCCCGCGAAACCCAGCGGCCAGGAAACCCGCAGCCCGCGATAGATCTTGCCCCGGGTGGCATCTTCCGTTCCGGCGATCAGCCGCATCGTGGTCGATTTTCCGGCACCGTTGATGCCGAGGATCCCGTAAGAAATGCCTGGCTTCAGGGTGAACGAGGCCTGTTCGAGGATGGTCCGCTTGTGACCGTCCGTGCGGTAGACCTTGCTGACTTTCTCGAAGCGGATCACCGGATGAACTCCAGGGCGGGGTGCCGAACCGCCGGTCCGAGCTGTCGGCTGCGGCGCTCCTGCGCGTCGAAAGCGGCAAATCTGAGAACACGATAGGCCGGACCGGCCCCGCATCCGGCCTCGACGAGCGCATGCGCCGGAATACAGAACGGGTTGGAATGAAAGTGCAGCTCTCCGCGTGCCGTTGACGCCATTCCACATATGGTATACCAAATACCAACGGTGCGGGGCGGTAAATTGCCGTCGCCACACCGGTAAGCCGGAACTTTAGCTCCAAGTCCGGAGAGAAAGGCCGCCCATGACGCATCCCCCGCTGCCACCGATCCCGCACGGGGCGGCCAGCACGACGACAGGGTCAGGATCCGCGCTTGCGAGTCTCGTTGCGGCCATCGGCGACGCGGTCGTCGTCGCCGATCCGGAGGGTCTGATCACCGTCTGGAACCCGGCCGCCGAGCGGATCTTCGGCTACTCCGCCACGGAGGCGCTCGGCCAGACGCTCGACCTGATCACGCCCGAACGGCACCGCCGTCGCCACTGGGACGGCTACGCCAAGACGATGCGGACCGGGACCACACGCTACGGCGCAGAGACCCTGAGGGTGCCGGCCATCCGCAAGGACGGAAGCCAGCTCTCCATCGCCTTCACGGTGGGAATGGTGCGGGACGCAGCCGACCGGGTGACCGGGATCGTGGCGGTGATCCGCGACGAGACCGAGCGCTGGTCGGAAGAAAAGCGGCTGCGCCAGCGCGTGGCCGAGCTCGAAGCCACCGTGCCGGCCTGACCGGGCCCGCCGCGCATCGCCTTCACCGAAACGCCCAACATTCCAAGGGAGGACGCCCCATGAGCAAGCCGCTGGAAGGCATCAAGATCATCGATTTCACGCACGTTCAGGCCGGACCGGCTTGCACGCAGCTCCTCGCCTGGTTCGGCGCCGACGTGATCAAGGTCGAGCGCCCCGGGTCCGGCGACGTGACCCGCACGCAGCTGCGCCACGTCGAGGATGCCGACGCGCTCTACTTCACGATGCTGAACTCCAACAAGCGCTCGCTCACCCTCGACACCAAGACCCAGGCCGGCAAGGAAGTCCTCGAGAAGCTGATCCAGGATTCCGACGTCATGGTCGAGAATTTCGGCCCTGGCGCGCTCGACCGGATGGGCTTCTCCTGGGCGCGCATCCAGGCGCTGAACCCGGGCATGATCCTCGCCTCGGTGAAGGGATTTTCCGACGGCCACCATTACGAGGACCTGAAGGTCTACGAGAACGTGGCCCAGTGCGCGGGCGGTGCCGCCTCGACCACGGGCTTCTGGGACGGGCCGCCCACCGTCAGCGCCGCCGCGCTCGGTGACTCGAACACCGGTATGCATCTGGCCATCGGCATCCTCACGGCCCTCCATCAGAAGAACAAGACCGGCACCGGCCAGAAGGTCGCCGTGTCGATGCAGGACTCGGTGATCAACCTCTGCCGGGTGAAGCTGCGCGACCAGCAGCGCCTCGACGCGCTGGGCTACCTCGAAGAGTACCCCCAATACCCCCACGGCGAGTTCTCCGACGTGGTGCCGCGTGGCGGCAACGCGGGCGGCGGCGGTCAGCCGGGTTGGGTTCTGAAGTGCAAGGGCTGGGAGACCGACCCGAACGCCTACATCTACTTCACGATCCAGGGCCACGCCTGGGCGCCGATCTGCAAGGTGCTCGGCAAGGAGGAGTGGATCTCCGATCCCGCCTACAACACCCCGCGGGCCCGCCAGGACAAGATCTTCGACATCTTCAAGACGATCGAGGACTGGCTCGCCGACAAGACCAAGTTCGAGGCGGTGGACATCCTGCGCACCTACGACATTCCCTGCGCGCCGGTGCTCTCGATGAAGGAGATCGCCGAGGACAAGTCCCTGCGCGAGAGCGGCACCGTGGTCGAGGTGGCGCATCCGAAGCTCGGCACGTACCTGACGGTCGGAAGCCCGATCAAGTTCTCCGACATGACGGTCGAGGTGAAGGCTTCGCCCCTGCTCGGCGAGCACACCGACGAGGTGCTGGCAGACCTGGGCTACACGCAGGAGCAGATCCGGGCCATGCACGAGGCCCGCGCAGTCTGATAGGGACCGGCCGCCCTCTGCGATCCTGAGACAGGACGGCGTCGCCGCGGCGCCGTCCTATCCATGTGTGAGCCTCCGACCCGATGCGTGCGTTCCTCAGTCGTTTCCTGCCGGAGCTGACCCCGGTCAGCACGCGCGAGCGCCTGCGCTCCGCCGCGGGCGCCCTGGTGGGCATCCTGGCGACCGGCCTCGTCTGCCGGGCATCCGCCCCGGCCGAGGCGCTGCCGATCCTGATTGCCCCGATGGGCGCCTCGGCGGTGCTCCTCTTCGCCGTGCCGGCGAGTCCCCTGGCGCAGCCCTGGTCGATCCTCGGCGGCAATCTGGTCGCCGCTCTGGTTGGCGTCACGGCGGCGGCCTGGATCGCCGATCCGTTCGTGGCTGCGGCCTGCGCCATCGGGGTGGCGATCGCCCTGATGATGCTTCTGCGCTGCCTGCATCCGCCCAGCGGCGCCGTGGCACTGACGGCGGTGCTGGGCGGCCCGGCGATCCGGGCACTGGGCTACGGCTTCGTGCTCTGGCCGGTGGCGGTCAATTCGCTGATCCTGCTCGCCGCCGCCCTGCTGTTCAACAACCTGACCGGACGGACCTATCCGCACCTGCGCCCGGCCGGACCGCGGACGGCCGATCCGCCGTCCGAAGCCCGGGTCGGGTTCCGCGCCTCGGACCTCGACGCTGCGCTGGAGGATTTCGACCAGCTGCTCGATGTCGATCGCGGCGACCTGGAGCAGATCCTGCGGCGGGTGCAGATGCGGGTCTATGGCCGCCGCTCGGGACCGATCGCCTGCGCGGCGATCATGTCGCGCGACGTGATCGCGGTGGCGCCGGATGCGTCGCTGGACGAAGCCATGCGGCTGTTGCGTCGCCACCGGATCAAGGCGCTGCCGGTCACCGACGAAGGTGCGCGCGTCCTCGGCATCGTCACGCAGACCGATCTCCTCGACAAGGCCGCCTGGGACCGGGCCGGGCCGCGGCTCGGCCTCGGCCGCCGCCTGCGCCTGACCGCCGAGCGGGGCAGGGCGCCCCATGGCTGCGCCGCCGACATCATGAGTGCCGTCGAGCCGGTCGCTCCCGATACACCCATCGCCGCTCTGGTGCCGCGGATGTCGGAGGCGGGGCTCCATCACCTGCCGGTGATCGACGCAGACGGCCGCCTCGTCGGGATCGTCTCCCAGACGGACCTGATCCCGGCGCTCCTGTCCCAGGCCGATGCGCCCGAGGAACCGATCCGCACGCCGGCCCAGGCTGCCCTGGCCTGAGCCTCAACGGGCGTCGGACGTATCTGCCAGGAAGAACGCGACGGCCTGCGCCACCACGGCCGGCTGATGTGCGTGCGGCCCGTCATACTCGACAGATGTGACTGGGTAGCCGGCCTCGCGCAGCGCCGGGACGTGGACCCGGGCGCTGCGGTCGATGGGGATCTGCGCGTCCTGCGTGCCGTGCGACAGGAAAATTCGTGGCGCGCCGACTTGCAGGTGCGCCGACAGGAAGCCCGCCGACGACACGATCAGGTGGCTCGCCACGTCGCCGTTCGCGAGCCCCAGGGAGAGGGTGTAACTGCCGCCGTCGGAATGGCCAGCGAAGCAAAGGTGCTGGGGGTCGAGGAGGAATCGGTCCGCCACGAAGCCGAGCGCCGCCGCGACCCGCTCGCGGTCCGGCCCGTGACCGGCGATGACGATGTCCCAGGTCGGGAACAGCGATTGCGGGGCGAGGAGCAGGAATCTTTCGGCGTGGGCGTGCCGCTCCAGCATCGGCAGGATGCGCTCGGCGCTGCCGCCGCCGCCGTGAAACAGCACCACCAGAGGGCAGGGCCGGCGCGGATCGAGACCCTCGGGGACCACCAGCACCGCGTCGCGCTCGGAGAACAGGCCGAGGTCATGCCGGCCCGGGGGGAGGGGCTGCTGGGTGGGCAGGCGGTGGCGGAAGTCCAGGCGGCCGGCGAGGTCGGGATCGATCATGGCGGGATGTCGCTGGGTTAGGGCCGAGGTCGCTCGAAGCTGTCAGGCCAGGAGCGACGGCATCCGCCTTTCTCCCTCCCCCGCAGGGGCTACCGGATTCACACTTTTCTGCCGGACGCCGAGAGCTTGAGAAACAAGCGCGTTTCCCCTCCCCCTTGCGGGGAGGGGGCAGGAGTGGGGGTGGTTCAGAAGGAACCGCGGCGTTCAATCCTGCACCACCCCCGCCTCCAACTCTTCCTCGCAAGCTCGAGCGATCCTGGGCAAGCCCAGGGTCGCCAGGGGAGGAGAGCGCGTCTCGGCCAGCGATGTGTGGATATCGTAGCCCACAGAGGGGGAGGGAAGGCGGGGATCCGGCGGCCCGCATTAAAAACGGCCGGATTGCTGAGCGATCCGGCCGGCGAGCTGACGTGAGAAGCGCGGGCTGAGGGCGCTCGCTGCCCTTACTTCTTCTTCTTGATGCCGCTCTGCGGGTTGAGGCTGCCGATATTGCCGCTCTCGCTCCCGGCGGCCGGGTCGATCACGGCGTTGACCAGGGCCGGCCGGCCCGAATTCATCGCCTCGTTGACTGCTCGGGTCAGCTCGTCCGGCGTGGTGACGTGGTAGCCGACGCCGCCAAAAGCCTCCATCATCCGGTCGTAGCGGGAATCCGGCACGAACACCGTCGTGGCCGGATCGCGGCCGGTCGGATCCGTGTCGGTGCCGCGATAGATGCCGTTGTTGTTGAACACCACGATGCAGATCGGCAGGCCGTACCGGCAGATCGTCTCCACCTCCATGCCGGAGAAGCCGAAGGCGCTGTCGCCCTCCACGCAGAGGACCGGCTTGCCGGTCTCAACGGCGGCCGCGACGGCGAAGCCCATGCCGATGCCCATGATGCCCCAGGTGCCGACATCCAGGCGCTTGCGCGGCTGGTACATGTCGATGATGCCCCGGGCGAGGTCGAGGGTGTTGGCGCCCTCGTTGACCAGGATCGCGTCCGGCCGCTCCTTCACGATGGTGCGCAGGGCGCCGAGGGCAGCGTGGAAGGTCATGGGCGAGGCGTTGCTCATGAGCTTGGGCGCCATCTTGGCGATGTTGGCCTCGCGCTTGGCCTTGAGCGTCTCGGTCCAATCTGACGGGGGCTGCTGCCAGCCCTTGCCCATGCCGTCCAGAAGCGCCTGAACGCAGGAGGCGATATCGCCGACCACCGGAGCGACGATCTCGACGTTCGAATCCATCTCGCGGGGCTCGATGTCGATCTGGATGAACTTGGTCGAGCCGGGCTCACCCCAGCTCTTGCCCTTGCCGTGCGAGAGCAGCCAGTTCAGCCGGGCGCCGATCAGCAGCACCACGTCCGAGTCCTTCAGCGCCGTGGAGCGCGCCGCGCCGGCCGAGAGTGGGTGGGTATCGGGCAGGAGGCCCTTGGCCATGCTCATCGGCACGTACGGGATGCCGCTGGTCTCCACGAGGGCGCGGATCGCCTCGTCGGCCTGGGCATAGGCGGCGCCCTTGCCGAGCACGATCAGCGGTCGCTTGGCGGATTTCAGGACGTCCAGCGCCCGGGCGATCGCCTCGGGGGCCGGGCGCTGGGCGGGCGCCGGGTCGATCACCTTGACCAGCGACTTCTGGCCAGCCTCGGCGTCCATCACCTGGGCGAACAGCTTGGCGGGCAGGTCGAGGTAGACGCCGCCCGGCCGGCCCGAGCAGGCGGCACGGATGGCGCGGGCGACGCCGATGCCGATATCGGCCGCGTGCAGCACCCGGAACGCCGCCTTGCACAGGGGCTTGGCGATGGCGAGCTGGTCCATCTCCTCGTAGTCGCCCTGCTGCAGGTCGACGATCTCGCGCTCGGAGGAGCCAGAGATCAGGATCATCGGGAAGCAGTTGGTGGTGGCGTTGGCCAGCGCCGTCAGGCCGTTCAGGAAGCCCGGGGCCGAGACGGTGAGGCAGATGCCGGGCTTCTGGGTGAGGAAGCCCGCGATCGCCGCGGCGTTGCCGGCATGCTGCTCGTGGCGGAACGAGATCACCCGCATCCCCTCGGCCTGCGCCATGCGGCCGAGATCGGTGATCGGGATGCCCGGCACGCCGTAGATCGTCTCGATGCCGTTGAGCTTGAGCGCGTCGATGACGAGGTGGAAGCCATCGGTCAGATCGGGCTCCGCCTCGATCTCGGGGGTGGTGTGGACGATCTTGGCCAGTGCGGTCATCGCAGGGTCTCCGGAAGGTCGATGTCGAGGGTGGCGGGGCGGACGGCCTTCAGGCCGCCCGGATCGGTCGGGCGGCGAGCGCCGCGGCGGGCTCGGGCTCGGCGAGGTAGCGGGCCCGCATCGGGCGGAGCAGGAACATGGCCAAGGCTGCCGCCGTGACGTTCAGGACGATGATCAACGTGAACACCGCGGACCAGCCGTAGGCCGTCGAGAGCAGGCTCGCGAAGGGCACGAGGAAGGCTGCGGTCCCCTTGGCGGTGTAGAGCAGGCCGGCGTTGCTGGCGGCATACTTGGACCCGAACGTGTCGCCACACGTCGCCGGGAACAGCGAGTAGATCTCGCCGAACACCCCGAAATACACCGCGGTCGCGAATACGAAGACCATCGGGTTGTGGCCGTAGGTCAGGAGCACGATCACCGCTGCCGCTGCGGTCGAGAAGGCGATAAACATCGTGTTTTCGCGGCCGATATGGTCGGAGACGTAGCCGAAGAACGGCCGCCCGAACCCGTCGAAGATCCGGTCGAGGGAGATCGCGAGCGTCAGCGCCGCCATTTGCAGGCCGAACAGGCTCACCGGGACGCCGGCGACCTGGAAGTCGTGGGCGATCGGGGCGATCTGCGCCGCCGCCATCAGGCCGCCGGAGGCGACCATCACGAACATCGCGTACATGACCCAGAAGACCGGAGTGCGGACGGCCTCGCGGGGGCTGCGATCGATCTTGGTCTGGGGCAGGCGCGTGCTCTTGCGCTGGACCTGCGCGATCGTCGACGGCTTGCGCAGCAGGAAGGCGAGCACGAAGACCACGGCGCCCTGACCGATCCCGAAATACAGGAACGCGTCCTGATAACCGCTGGTGGCGATCATCCGGGCGATCGGCACCACCGTGATGGCCGCGCCGGCGCCGAATCCGGCTGCCGTGGCACCAGCCGCGAGGCCGCGCCGATGCGGGAACCACTTCAGTGCGTTGCCCACGCAGGTACCATAGACCGAGCCCGCGCCGATGCCGGCAATGACGGCCCCGAGATAGAGAAGGAACAGGCTGTCGGCGTAGGCGTCGATGGTCCAGGCCAGGGCGATCATCACGCCGCCGAACGCCACGACGATCTTCGGGCCGTAGCGGTCCACGAACCACGCCTCGACCGGCACCAGCCAGGTCTCGGTGGCGACGAACAAGGTGAAGGCGAGCTGGATCGCCGCCCGGCCCCAATGATAACGTTGGTCGATCGGATCGACGAACAACGTCCAGCCGTATTGGAGGTTGGCGATCATGGCCATGCAGATCACGCCGAAAGCGAGCTGCCACCATTTCGCCGACGGCGAATCCTGGTGTTCCATCCCTAAGCCTCTCTTGGGCGGCGCGGCCTCTCGCGGCAGCGTCTCGTGCACCACGGATCATGCACATCCGTTCCAGGTATGCAATATACCAGGGTGAGACGTACGGAATGAACTGTCAGGCCGGCGATATTGTGCCGGTTTATTGGCATGGGGAATCGCTCCCCCACGCACCGAGGGTCGGCTGATCCGCCGGCCGCAAAGTCTGTTCGAGGATCGGGATCTCTGCGAGGTCGTCCGGCAGGCCGATCAGCGCGCGGGTGGCCACCCAGTCCGGCTCGTCGGCGAGAGCCGCGAACGCGGTGGGGTCGAGCCCGGTGATCCGTCCGCGATCGAGCCGCAGGATCGCCCGTCCGGTCTCGGGTTGAACGAAGCGGATCGCCGTCATCCGGCGCAGGCATTCCCGCAGGAAGGCGGTGTTGGCGGATGCCGAAAGGTCCGCGCCCTTGAAGACCGCGTCGGGCCCACGTGCGAAAATGTCGACCTTGCGGAAGCGGTCGATGTCGATCAGCCCCTTCACGTCGAGGATGTTGAGGATCCCGTCGGCCCAGAACGCGATGGTCCGCGGGCGATCGCCGAGCGGCACGCTGTTGTCGAGGAACTCGCAGACCACCTGCTTGTCGCGCGACAGCGCCCAGTTGAAGAACAGGCGCGGCATGCCCGTATAGGCCTCGACATTGTGGGCCAGGAGATCCTCCACGGCCTTGTAGCGGCCGAACATCTCGCCGCGCTGCCAAGCCCGCTCCACGGTGTCGGCCGGCGGCGTGACCATGAATTGCATGTAGACCCGGTCACCGAATCGGGTGAGCAGTTGGCCGCCGCCATCGGAGCCGGCCTCGGCCTGAAAGCTGTCGAATCGGAACCGGTCGATCAGCAGGTTCGAGATCCGCCGCTCCGCCGCCTTGCGGGTGACGTAGCGGTCGAGCTTCATGTCGATGATCTCGACCTCGTAGCCCGTCAGGGTTCCGGCGTAGCGGGCGGCGGGCCCGAGGCTGTCGTAGTCGAGCAGATACTTGCGCCAGACATCGGGCGTGATCACCGCGAAGTCCGACCACGCCATGCCGAGGCGTCTGGCAAGACCGAGCTGATAGGGGCGGATCGTACTCTTGCCGGAGGCCGAGGCGCCCTTGACGTTCATCACCACCGGATGGTCCTGGGCGGCGAGCCGGCGGTAGCCGCGGGCCTCCACCACGGCGGCGATCCAGGGCTCGATCCGCTCGCCGATCCGGCGGCTGCCGTAGCCGTTGGAGACCAGCGTCCCGGCGAGGCTGCGCAGCAGCGCCGCGTCGCGGATCAGGGTGTTCTGTCGGGCGATGAGGCCGGACACGACCGTGCGGAGCGCCTCGCAGGCCGCGATCTCGAGGCCGTCGCCGGATTCCGACGCCCGCCGCTGCCAGGATTCGATGTGGAGCAGCGCCCGGGTCGCGCGGTCCACGCGCGGCGCCTCGACCGCGGGTGGGCGCCGGCCGAGGAGCCGGTCGAGCCAGCGCGGCTCCGGCGGGGGCGGGGCCGGCGGGTCGTCCAAAATCGCGGCGATCTCGCGGGCCAGGACCGCATCGGCCTCGGCGCGGATCCGCGTCAGGGCGTCCTCGACCTCTCCGAGGCGGGGCTCGACGCCCTCACGCAGGATCGTGGCGACGATCGCCCGGAAATTCACGCCGAGATCGGCGTAAACCGCGCCCACCGGCACGGACAGGTCCGACATGACCCGAATCAGGACCTCGTGGACGACGAGGCGGCTGGCCCGGAATCGCGTGAGTTGCCGGGCCGGCAGGCCGCACAGGTCGCTGAGATCGAGGGCGTGGCGCAGCGGCGTCTCGACGTGCTCCGGGCGGTAGACGGTGACCAGGGGCAGGAAGGCGGACGGCAGGTCTGAGCGGACACCGGGGTTCCATGGTCCGATGGGAGGCTCTGTGTGCTGGGCGACCCCGTCTGTCATGTGCGCGCCTTCCTCCCCCCTCTGCAGGGGAGGGTGGGCCGGCCGTGAGGCCGGGTCGGGCCGGGACGAAGTCCCGCAAGAGGGGAACCCGGGTTTGAGACAGGGCGCGGCCAGCCTGATGGGCGGAGCCGGGTTCTGCACCGACGCTCCCCTCTCGCGGGACGTCGTCCCGGCCCGACCCCCTTCGGGGGCCTCCCTCCCCCGCAGTGGGGCGAGGGAGGGCGCGTGGCAGGTCCGGTGAGCAGGCTGGGCAAGCTCGATCCACGCTCTGCCAATGCAAGCGGCTGAGAAGTCTCAAAAAACCTTCTGGAACCAGCCATGGGCATCATTCGTGTTGCCCCGCTGGATATCGACGAGCAGGTTCCGCAGCCGTTGGGCCACCGGCCCGGCCTTGCCGTTCCCGATGGTGAAGCTCTCCTCGCGGCCCTTCACGGTGCCGATCGGCGTGATCACCGCGGCGGTGCCGCAGGCGAAGGCCTCGGTCAGGCGACCCTCCCGGACGTCGGCGCGCCACGCGTCGATCGCGTAGGGCTCCTCCTTCACGGTCAGGCCGGCCTCCTGCGCGAGGGCGAGCACCGAATCGCGCGTGATGCCGTGCAGGATGCTGTCCGAAAGCGGGGGCGTGACGAGCGTCCCGTCGCCGAACACGAAGAACACGTTCATGCCGCCCAGTTCCTCGATGTAGCGGCGCTCCACCGCGTCGAGGAACACCACCTGCTCGCAGCCCTGCGCGGTGGCCTCCGACTGCGCCGCGAGGCTCGCCGCGTAATTGCCGCCGCACTTGGCCGCGCCAGTGCCGCCGGGGGCAGCGCGCGTATAGTGCTCCGACACCCAGACCGTGACGGTGCTGTTCGGGTCCTTGAAGTACGAGCCCACCGCCGACGCGATGGTGATGAACAGGTACTCGGAGGCCGGCTTGACCCCCAGGAACGCCTCGGTGGCGATCATGAAGGGGCGGAGATAGAGGCTGCCATCCGCCGTGTCGGGGATCCAGGCGCGATCGATCTCGACGAGCTTGTGCATCGCCTCGACGAAGGTATCCTCCGGAAAGGGCGGAATCGCCAGGCGCTCGGCCGAGTGGCGGAAGCGGCGCGCATTGGCGTCCGGCCGGAACAGGGCGGCGCCGCCATCGGCGGTCCGATAGGCCTTCAGCCCCTCGAAGATCTCCTGGGCGTAGTGCAGCACGGCGGCGGCCGGATCGAGCGGGATCGGCTCACGGGCCTTGATCGTTGCGTCGTGCCAGCCGCGACCGGCCGAATAGCGCGCCACCACCATGTGGTCGGTGAACACCTTGCCGAAGCCGGGATTCGCCATCAGCGCGGCCCGCTCCTCGGCGGTCCGGCGGGCGGGGTGGCTCTGGATCTCGAACGTCAGGTCGCTCACGGTGGGGTCCTCATCGGCTGAGGCTCTTATGGCGTGCTCTCGCGCGCGAATCTACGGAGCCGGCGCATGACGGTGTCGCCGTTCATGCGGATCACTCCGCTGCCGCGGGCTCGGAGAGTTGCAGCCGGTGCAGGCGTGCGTAGGCGCCGCCAGACGCGAGGAGCGTGTCGTGCCGCCCGGCCTCGATAACGCGGCCGGCTTCCATCACGACGATCTGATCGGCCTCGCGCACGGTCGAGAGGCGATGGGCGATCACCAGGGTGGTGCGGCCGTGCATCAACCGGGTCAAAGCCTCCTGGACTAGGCGCTCCGATTCGGAATCGAGGGCCGAGGTCGCCTCGTCGAGGAGCAGGATCGGCGCGTCCTTCAGGAAGGCGCGCGCCAGGGCCACCCGCTGCCGTTCGCCGCCCGAGAGCCGGCCGCCGCCCGGCCCGACGCGGAACGCGTAGCCCTCCGGCAGGGCGGTGACGAAGCCGTGGGCCGCGGCGGCGCGCGCTGCCGCCTCGATCTCGCCCCGGGAGGCACCGGGCCGGCCGAAGCCAATGTTGGCGGCAATCGTGTCATCGAACAGCACGACCTCCTGCGAGACCACCGCCACCGCCGCGCGCAGCGAAGCCAGCGTCACGGCGCGGACGTCTTGTCCGTCGACGGTCACTCGTCCGGCGGTAACGTCGTAGAGACGCGGGACGAGATTGAGCAGCGAGGACTTTCCGGAGCCGGAGCGCCCGACCAGGGCCGTAACCGAGCCCGCAGGCACCGCAAGGTCGATTCCCTCCAGCGCCGGCGCATCCGGGCGATATCGGAAATGGACGCCTTCGAAGCGGATCGCACCGGCCGTAACGATCAGTGGCCGGGCCTCGGGCGCCTCGCGGATCGTGGGCGCCTCATCCATCACATCGAAGTAGCGCCGCAGCGCGGCGGCCGCCTCCTGAAGGATGGCGTTGAGGTTTCCCAGCGCCCGGGCGGGCTGCGCCGCGAGCAGCAGGGCCGCCACGTAGCCGGTGAAGTCGCCGACCGTCTTCTCCCCCGCGAGCACGCGCTGCCCCACCAGCACCAGCACGCCCGCCACCGCGATGCCGCCGCCGATTTCGAGCAGCGGATCGAGCCGCCCGCGGGCGTTGGCGGCCTTCATCTTGAGGCGGCGCACCTCGTCGAGGGCCTCGGCGGCGCGGCCCTTCAGGTAGGGCTCCATCGCGTAGGTCTTGGCTACGCGGGCGCCCTGCAGGCTCTCGGAGATCAGGCTGGCGGTGGCGCCCATCTGCTCCTGCGTCGAGGTCGAGACCCGCCGGAGCTTCCTGCCGATCCGTCCGATCGGTCCAGCCACGAACGGCACCGTGAGGCCGGCTACGAGCGTCAGCACCGGATCCATCCAGAGCAACGCCGCCACGAGGCCAATCAGCATGGCGATGTCGCGCAGCAGCACCGTCGAAATGCGGGTCAGCGCCTCCTTGATGAAGGCGAAATCGGTGGTGAAGCGCTGGGTCAGCGCCGCCGGGCTCTCGCGGCCGAGCTGGGCGAGATCGGACTCGATCAGGTGCCCATACAAAGCCGCCTGCATGTCGGCCTCGACCCGGGTGACGACCCGGTTGGTCAGCACCGTCTGTCCGTAGAGCGCAAAACCACGCGTGGCCGTGACAACGATCACAACCAGCGGTCCGTAGGTGACCGCCACGGAATCCTTGCGGTCGAAAGCGTCGAAGGCCGCCTTGATCAGCGCCGGGTAGAGTCCGGTCGACGCGCCGACCAGCGCGATCAGTACGAGCACCACCGCGAGGGTGGCCCGGTGCGGGTACAGCCACGTGCGCCAGAGTCGGGCGAGGAGGGGTGCCGTGTCGCCGGGAAGGCGCGCCATGAAACCTACCGGGTCGGATCAGCGCCGCCCTCCGGCAGGAGGTGCGGCAGAGGCGGGTTTGCCGCCGCCGCCGCCGCGGATCAAGGTTTATGGCTCAGCGGTCGCCGCCGCGCGGCCCGTGTTCGTCGTCGGGGCCGTGATGCCGGCCGCCCCGCATCCCATGGCCGCCCATCGGCCGGGCGAGGATCATCGCGCGCCGCTTCTGGTCCTGGTCCAGGCTGGCGTAGAGCGGCTGCGAAGCGTCGGCGAGCTTGCGCAGGGCTTCGCCACGGGCGGTTGCGGTGTCCGCCATGGCCCGCAAGGCTGCGGGGGCATCGTCGGCGAATTTCGGCCGGTCGCGCATCGCCTCGCGGCGCTGCTGGCGCAGCTTGGCCATATCACGGATCGCGGATTCCACCGGTGGCCACAGCTTCTCCTGATCGGCGTTGAGCTTCAGGCCGGCATGGAGCGCGGCGATCCGGGCATCCGTGAACGCCGCCCGGTCCTCGGGACTCAGCGCGCTCCACCGGCCATGCCCGCGGAACCCGTCGGGCCCATGATCGCGAGCCACTGCCGCGCCGGCCAGCCCAAGGCCGAGGGCACCGGTGACGAGGAGTGTGGCTCTCAAACGTCGGAACATGGAAACCTCCGTCTCACGCTCGGGGCACCGGCGGGTCCGCCACCAGGGTGCCCGATGATGCCTATCGAACGCAGGACGTGTATCCCGCTTGTGTATGTAACATTGTTACACTACTGGCCTGCGCGGACGTGAGTGGGAGCTGTGACCGTGTGCGGGATGGCGGAAACGATGCGGATTGCGATCCGCGCATGGACCGGCTTTGCGATCCTGGCCCTCGGCCTGGCGTTGCCAGCCCGGGCGGAGACGAGCCCGATCCGGGCGGTGGCGAGCTTCTCGATCCTGGGCGATCTGGTCCGGGCCGTCGGCGGCACGCGTGTGGTCGTCGCGACGCTGGTCGGGCCCAACTCCGATGCCCACGGCTTCAGCCCGACTCCGGCCGATGCGCGCAAGCTCGCCGAGGCCGACATCGTGTTCGTCAACGGCCTCGGCTTGGAGGGCTGGTTCGACCGGCTGATCCGGGCCTCCGGCACCCGCGCGCCGGTGGTGGTCGCCTCCGCGGGGGTGAAGCCGATCTCCGCCCAGGACGAGCATGCCCATGGAGCGGGCGGGCACGATCACGGCGACCATGCGGTCGATCCGCATGCGTGGCAGAGCATCGCGAACGTGCGGATCTACGTCGCCAACATCCGGGACGGCCTCGCCAAGGTCGATCCGGCCCATGCCGACGCCTACCGGGACGCGGCCGCGGCCTACATCGCCAAGCTCGACACCCTGGAGCGGGCCGTGCGCGCCACGATCGACGGCATCCCGCCGGAGCGGCGCCGGATCATCACGACTCACGACGCCTTCGGGTACTTCGCGGCGGCTTACGGTCTGCGGTTCGTGGCGCCCCAGGGCGTCTCGACCGACAGTGAGGCCAGCCCGCGCGACGTGGCGGCGATCATCCGGCAGATCCGCCAGGATCGAATCCCCGCCGTGTTCCTAGAGAACATCAGCGATCCCCGCCAGATGGAACAGATCGCCCGGGAGAGCGGCGCCCGGATCGGCGGCCAGGTCTATTCCGATGCGCTCTCTGGACCCGATGGCCCGGCAGCGACCTACCTGGACATGATGCGCGCGAACCTACGCGCCTTCGCGGCGGCGCTGGGGCCGGGCTGAGATCTCGCCCGCGGGGCGACGGGCATGACATAGCGTAAACCGGCGGTTAAGAGGCCCCCTCTAGCCTTACGTAACGGGTGCCAGCCGATCCTCGTCCGCGAGGGCTCAGGGCCGTGGGGCCTTGTCGGATCGCGCAGCTCGGAGATCGCGTGGCTTGGGGGCCTGACCGCTGGCGCTTCTATCGGCTCGTCGCGCGCGAGGCCGCGCGCGCGATCCGTGCGGCCGCCGCCAGCCTGACGGCATCCCCCGACATCCTCGCCCGGATGCGGGTGACCGGGCTCGTGATCGCCCCCCAGGATCTGCGCACCTCCGACGCGACCTTCGCGGACGACATCTACGCGGGGCTGTTCGTCTTCGCCGGGCGGTCGCTCGCGGCGAGCGGCGGCTCGCCGTTCGACTACGCGCCGCCTTCGCCGGAATGGGCCGACGAGCTCTACGGCTTCGGCTGGCTGCGCCACCTGCGCGCTGCCGACACGGCGCTGGCCCGGGCGAATGCCCGCGCCTTCGTGGCCGACTTCATCGCCGGGCGGGGCGATCCGGCACTCGCCCGCCAGACCCCGGTGGCGGCGCGGCGGCTGATCTCGTTCCTGTGCCAGTCGCCCCTCGTGCTGGAGGGCGCAGACCACGCGTTCTACCAGAGCTTCCTCAAGGCGATCGCCCGCAACGCGCAGCAGCTGGAGCGCGATCTGCGGCGGGGCGTGCCGCCGCAATGGCGCCTGAACGCCGCCGTCGCGCTCTGCTACGCGGGCCTTTGCTGCGACGGCATCCAGCCGATCCTCCGGCGGGCGACCCGGGTCCTCTCGCGCGAGCTCGACCGCCAGATCCTCACCGACGGCGGCCATCGCTCGCGCGATCCGCGCTTCGCCATGGAGCTGCTCCTCGACCTGTTGCCGCTGCGCCAGAGCTATCTCAGCCGGAGCGTCGAGCCGCCGGTGGCGCTCCTGGGCGCGATCGACCGGATGCTGCCGCTCCTGCGGCTCCTGCGCCACCCGGACGCCTCGCTCAGCCATTTCAATGGCATGGGCGCCACCGACGCGGACCACCTCGCCACCCTGCTGATCTATGACGGCGCCCTCGCCCAGCCGCTGATGCATGCCCCGAATTCCGGCTACGAGCGGCTGGAGGGCGCCCGGATCGTGATCGTCGCCGATGTCGGCGCAAGCCCGCCGCTGCCGTACTCGGTCAATGCCGGGGCGGGCTGCCTCGCCTTCGAGATGTCGAGCGGGCCGCAGCGGATCGTGGTCAATTGCGGCCTGCCGGCGAGCGGGCCGGATCTGCGCCTCCTTGCCCGGTCGACGCCCGCACATTCCACGGCCTCCGTGGCCCAGGCCTCCTCGTGCCGGTTCCTGACGCGCAGCGGCTGGTGGGGCGAGCGCCAAGTTGCCGATTGGCTGATCCGGAGGCGCGGGGCCGTGGTCCTGAGCGGCCCGACCGCCGTCGCTGCGGAGCGGGCGGAGGATGCCGAGCGCGTCGTGCTGGCGGCCCGGCACGACGGCTTCGCCCCGGATTTCGGGATTGTCCACGAACGGCGCTGGGAGCTTGTCGCCACCGCGGCGCGCGTCGAGGGTCGGGACGCCTTCCTGCGCCAGGGCAAGGCCGGGAGCCGCGCGCGCCGCCGCGCCCAGGATGTGGCGATCCGCTTCCACCTGCATCCCGGCATCGCCGTGCGCGGGGTGCCGGAGGGGCTCGAACTCACCTCGGCGCTCGGCGAGATCTGGCAGTTCCGTGCGGACAATGCCGAGATCGCCCTGGAGGAGAGCGTGTACTTCTCCGGCCTGACCGGCCCGCGCCGGACCGACCAGATCGCGCTCCACCTGACCGTGTCGGAGGATGTCGAGGTGCGCTGGAGTTTCACGCGCCTCGCCTCGGCGCCGCTGCGGGGCGTCTCGCCGGCCTGACGAGCGCGCGCTCCGCCGCAGTGGACGCCGGTTCGGCGCGAGCGGCTGGCCCGGATCGCCGTTTCCGTGCTACCGCCCGAAAAAGTCTCACGCTTTCGGCACGAAACCATGGCGCACGATCAGGTGCGGGTCTCCCGCGCGCTCCTCTCGGTCTCCGACAAGACCGGACTCGTCGACTTTGCCCGGGCGCTCCAGGCGCGCGGCATCGCCCTGGTGTCGACCGGGGGGACCCATCGGGCGTTGCAGGAGGCCGGCCTCGCGGTGACCGAGGTCGCCGACCTGACCGGCTTCCCCGAGATGATGGATGGGCGGGTCAAGACGCTGCATCCGGCGGTGCATGGTGGTCTGCTGGCGATTCGCGACAACCCGGAGCATCAGGCGGCGCTGGCCGCCCACGGGATCGGGGCGATCGACCTGCTCGTCGTGAATCTCTATCCGTTCGAGGCGACGATCGCGGCCGACAAGCCGGATGCCGACTGCATCGAGAACATCGATGTCGGCGGCCCCGCGATGATCCGCGCGGCGGCCAAGAACCACGCCGACGTGGCGGTCGTCACCGACGTGGCCGACTACGCGGCCGTACTCGCCGCGTTGGAGGCCCATGACGGCGCGCTGGACGCGGCGCTGCGCCGGCGGCTGGCGCAGAAGGCCTTCGCCCGCACGGCGGCCTACGACGCGTCCATTGCCAACTGGATGGCCGGCCGCTTCGGTGCCGATGCGGCGGCGCCGTTCCGCGCCTTCGGGGGCAGCCTCGGGCAGAGCCTGCGCTACGGCGAGAACCCGCACCAGATTGCGGCCTTCTATCGGGCCCCGGGCAAGCCCCGCTCGGGCGTCGCGACCGCGCGCCAGCTCCAGGGCAAGGAGCTGTCCTACAACAACTTCAACGACACGGACGCCGCCTACGAGTGCGTCGCGGAGTTCGATCCCGCCCGCGCCGCCGCAGTGGCGATCATCAAGCACGCCAACCCTTGCGGCGTCGCCGAGGGGGCGAGCCTGCTCGAGGCCTACGAGCGCGCCCTGAGCTGTGATCCGACCTCGGCCTTCGGCGGCATCGTGGCCCTCAACCGGACGCTCGACGCGGAGGCGGCGGCGAAGATCGTGGAGATCTTCACCGAGGTGATCATCGCGCCGGACGCGACGCCCGAGGCCGCCGCGATCGTGGCCGGCAAGAAGAACCTCCGGCTCCTCCTGGCCGGCGGCTTGCCCGATCCGACGGCTTCCGGCGAGGTCGTGCGGTCGCTGGCCGGCGGGCTGCTGGTCCAGGGCCGTGACGCGGCCGTGGTCGACGACATGCCGCTCCAGGTCGTCACCAGGCGCGCGCCGAGCGAGGCGGAACGCGCCGATCTCCGCTTCGCCTACCGGGTCGCCAAGCACGTGAAGTCCAACGCCATCGTGTACGTGAAGGGCGGTGCGACGGTCGGGATCGGAGCCGGGCAGATGTCGCGGGTCGATTCCTCGCGGATCGCCGCCTGGAAGGCTGCGGAGGGCGCCAAGCGCCTCGGCCTGTCCGAGAGCCTTGCCGTGGGCTCCGTGGTGGCGTCGGACGCGTTCTTCCCGTTCGCGGATGGACTGATGGCTGCGGCGGAGGCCGGGGCTACGGCGGTGATCCAGCCCGGCGGCTCCATGCGCGATTCGGACGTGATCGCCGCGGCCGATGCGGCCGGCCTCGCCATGGTGTTCACCGGGCACCGCCACTTCCGGCACTGACAGGCTGCACCGCCGCATTAACGATGGCGCGAGATTGGTTGGCCCGAATCGATTGTCGTGCAGCCGCGCGACGATCGCATGTCATCTGGTTTCGAGCATTGGTCTGTTGCCAGAAGTATAAAATTTGAAAAATTCGCTTACCCAATAAAGGTTTCCGAGTATAATCGGACATCGTCGTACGGTTGAATGCAGATAAGTCGTTGGATCAACCACGGGGTTGATGTCGGAACTTCAGCACGTCATCATCGATCGAACTGATGCAGGAGGATTGCGCACAGCATCTCCTCGAACGGATCCGGTCTGGGTGGCGCGATGCTGGTTGCTGTGATGTTGTTCGGAGTGGGTTGGCTGGTCGGCCGAACCTATACGGTGGTCGTCCTCGCCATGACGTCGACCGTCATCATGATCACGGCATCGGCCATCTTCATCACGACCTACGGTCTTGATGTGCTCCATACGCTGATCACACTCGGTTACCTCGGCGCGCATCAATCCGGCTACCTGCTTGGCGCGTTCATGAACGGCTACCAGCACGACAGCTGACCGCGTATCCGCCGGTCACCACCACCAGACCGGATGCCCAGCATAGATGTTGATCAGCAACCATAGGGCGATTGTTGCAGAGGGCCACAAAAGCACCAGTAGAACAGGAGGTTTGCTGCCGGGTTTGCGGCGGAGCGGTGTCGAGGCAAGGTTCACCATCTGAACTCTGAAGACGTTTCGATCGGGCGTGCCATTACGGTCGGAGACCATACATGGTTCCCCGAAATTGCGGATTAAAATTCCGAGACGTAGTCAACGGGACGCAATACCGTGAGAGGTGCTCTGGTCCATACGCAAGATTTTTAAATGATTCTGCCAAATTCACGGCCGGAGCTAAGCATTTTGCCGGAATGTATGCTTTATCTAGAGCATATTGAAGTTCGAAAATTGGATCAATTCAATCGATGCCGGTAAATTAGTCGGTCTTCGAGGCGCGCCACGCAGGCCCGGCGGTTTTCGCGAGGCCGCTCGACATCAGGAGCGATAATCCGATTTGGCCGGGCACCGATTCGAAACAGAAGCGCCCGGGCGGCGTGTGCGGCCCGGGCGTCGCTGGCGAAGGTGGTGTCCGGGCGAGGCCCGATACGGGTAATCAGTCGTCCGCGAAGATGTCGCGATCCTTGGTCTCCGGTACGAACAGGACCCCGATGATCACCGTCGCGACGGCAATGACGATCGGGTACCAGAGGCCGAAGTAGATATCGCCGGTCTGGGCCACCATCGCGAAGGCGGTGGCCGGCAGCAGGCCCCCGAACCAGCCGTTGCCGATATGGTAGGGCAGCGACATCGAGGTGTAGCGGATCCGGGTCGGGAACAGCTCCACCAGCATGGCGGCGATCGGGCCGTAGACCATCGTGACGAACAGCACGAGGATGAACAGCAGGCCGATCACCTGCGCGACCTGCGGACGGAAGATGTCGAACGGGCTCGCCATCTTCACGATCTCCGGGTCGCCGGCCTTCGGGTAGCCAGCCGCCTGGAGCGCGACAATCGTGGCCTTGTTGGCCTCGACGTTGCCGCCCTGCGGGTAGGGGATCTCGGTGTCGTTGACCCGGATCGTGGCGGGTTGGCCGGCCGCACCGGCGGCGGTCGTGTAGCGCACCGAGGATTTCGACAGGAAGTCGCGGGCGAGGTCGCAGGGCGCGCTGAACACCCGGGTTCCGACCGGATTGAACAACGTCCCGCAGGCGGCCGGATCGGACGTCACCGTGACCTTCACCGATTCGATGGCGGCTTCGAGCTTCGGATTGGCCGCGGAGGTGATGCCCTTGAAGACCGGAAAGAAGCTCGCCGCCGCGATGGCACAGCCCGCCAGGATGATGACCTTGCGGCCGATCTTGTCGGACAACCAGCCGAACACCACGAAGAAGCCGGTGCCGAGCAGCAGCGACCACGCGATCAGGAGGTTCGCCGTATAGCCATCGACCTTAAGGATCGATTGCAGGAAGAACAGGGCGTAGAACTGGCCCGTGTACCAGACCACGCCCTGGCCGGCGACGAGCCCGAACAGGGCGATGACGGCGAACTTCGCGTTCCGCCACTGGCCGAAGGCCTCCGTCAGCGGCGCCTTCGAGGTCTTGCCCTCGTCCTTCATCTTCTTGAAGGCCGGGGATTCCGAGAGCTGGAGCCGGATCCACACGGAGATGCCGAGCAGCAGCACCGAGACCAGGAACGGGATGCGCCAGCCCCACTCGGCGAAGGCGGCCTCGCCCGTGAAGCTGCGGGTCGCCAGGATCACCAGAAGCGACAGGAACAGGCCGAGCGTCGCGGTGGTCTGGATCCAGCTCGTGTAGAAGCCGCGCCTGCCGTTCGGCGCATGCTCGGCCACGTAGGTCGCCGCGCCGCCATACTCGCCGCCGAGCGCCAGTCCCTGCGCGAGCCGAAGCACGATCAGGATGATCGGCGCCGCGATGCCGATCGTGGCGGCGTTGGGCAGCACGCCGACGATGAAGGTCGACAGGCCCATGATCAGGATCATGATCAGGAAGGTGTACTTGCGCCCGACCAAGTCGCCGATGCGGCCGAACACCAGCGCGCCGAACGGACGGACGATGAAGCCCGCCGCGAAGGCCAGCAGGGCGAAGATGTCCCGGGTCGCCGGCGGATAGGCCGAGAAGAACTGGGCGCCGATGATCGCGGCGAGCGAGCCGTACAGGTAGAAATCGTACCACTCGAACACGGTGCCGAGCGAAGACGCGAAGATCACGCGCTTCTCGGCCGAACTCATCGGTCGTGCCACCTCACCAGCCCGCGGGACCGCGGTTGCTACAGCCATGGCCTAACCTCCCCAACACCATCGGCCCGCCGGCGTTTCACCGGGGGCACGGGATGCGCTGCCCGGCCTCGCCTTGCGCGGGCTGCAGATCACCTATGCGTTATAGGAAGTGGGGCTGCGGTCAATTGGTAAAGCGATCGTGATCGCCGCCATCAACACGCCCCTGCCGATCGCCGCGCTGCGGCTTCAGAAACGGGGAAGGGCGCGGCCATGGCCGCGCCCTCCGATACTCGTCTCTGGCGGCGTCGAGTCAGTGTGCGTGCGCGCCGGATGCCCCGATGCCCGTCTCGGAGCGCACGTACTGCGCCTCGAACGCTGCCCGCTCGCGCTGGGCCCGGCGGGACCTATCCATGAGGGACACGACCCAGATCGTTGCGAAGGCCAACGGCATCGAGAACAAAGCCGGGTTGTCGTAGGGGAAGATCGGCGCCGGGTTGCCCAGCGTCGTCACCCACACGGCCTTCGACAGCACCACCATGATCACGGCAGCGAGCAGCCCGACCAGGCCGCCAGTCAGCGCGCCCCAGGTGGTCGTGCCCCGCCACAGGATCGACATGGACAGCACCGGGAAGTTGCAGCTCGCCGCCACCGCGAAGGCGAGCCCGACCATGAAGGCGACGTTCTGGTTCTCGAACACGTAGCCGAGGAAGATCGCCACGACGCCGATCACCACCGCCGAGATCTTCGACAGGTTGACCTCGCGCTTGTCGGTGGTGCGCCCGCGGGCGATCACCTGGGCGTAGAGATCGTGGCTGATCGCCGAGGCGCCGGCCAGCGTCAGGCCGGCGACGACCGCGAGGATCGTCGCGAAGGCCACCGCCGAGATGAAGCCCAGGAAGTACGGGCCGCCGATCGCGTTGGCGAGGTTGACGGCGACCATGTTGGTCCCGCCGATCATGTCCTTCAGCTTGTCGAAGGTGCCGGCCGCGCCGAGCTTGTAGTAGCTCGGATCCGACATCAGCAGGGCGATGCCGCCGAAGCCGATGATGAAGGTCAGGATGTAGAAGTAGCCGATCAGGCCGGTGGCGTAGAACACCGACTTGCGAGCGGCCTGCGCGTCCGAGACCGTGAAGAACCGCATCAGGATATGCGGCAGGCCGGCGGTGCCGAACATCAGGCCGACGCCGAGCGAGATCGCCTCGATCGGGTTCGACACCAGACCGCCCGGCGCCATGATGGCGTCGCCCTTCGGATGGACCTGCACGGAGGCGGCGAACAGCGTCTCCGGGTTGAAGCCGTACCGGTACAGCACCGCGCCGGCCATGAAGGTCGCGCCGCCGAGCAGCAGGCAGGCCTTGATCACCTGCACCCAGGTGGTCGCCTTCATGCCGCCGAACGCGACGTAGACGATCATCAGCACGCCGACGATGATCACCGCGTAGAGGTAGGGCAGGCCGAACAGGAGCTGGATCAGCTTGCCCGCGCCGACCATCTGGGCGATCAGGTAAAAGGCCACCACCACGAGGGTGCCCACCGCCGAGATGATGCGGATCGAGGTCTGGTCGAGCCGGAAGCTCGCTACATCGGCGAAGGTGAACTTGCCGAGGTTGCGCAGGCGCTCCGCGATCAGGAACAGCACGATCGGCCAGCCGACCAGGAAGCCCGTCGAGTAGATCAGCCCGTCGAAGCCCGAGGTGTAGACCAGGCCCGAGATGCCGAGGAACGAGGCCGCCGACATGTAGTCGCCCGCGATCGCGAGCGCGTTCGTGCCGGCCGAGATGCCGCCGCCCGCCGCGTAGAAGTCGGCGGCCGACTTGGTGCCTTTGGCGGCCTTGTAGGTGATGCCCAGCGTCAGCAGTACGAAGAACAGGAACATGCCGATGGCCGGCCAGTTCGTGGCCGATTGCTGCACGGCGCCGAGATCGGGGCCGGCGGCGTAAGCTGCGGTCGCCGCGATGGTGGCGAGCGTCAGGCCGAGGAGGATGCGGTTCATCGGCCAACGCTCCGCTTGAGGGCGTCGCTCAGCGCGTCGAACCGGGTGTTGGCCCGGGCCACGTACACGCCGGTGAGCGCGAAGGCGAACAGGATCACGAACACGCCCATGAACAGGCCGAGCGAGGCCGTGCCGCCGACCTTCACGGCGAGCAGCGCCTTGTCGAAGGCGATCAGGCCGATGAAGCCGAAATACACCACCAGCATCAGGATGGTGAGAATCCAGCCGAACCGGGTGCGCTCATGGACGAGCTGCTGGAATTCCGGGGTGCGGGCGATCCGCGCGACCTGCGGATCGGTCTCTGCCGCAAGGGTGCCGGATCCCGGGGGCGCTGCGCGTCCCCGAGCGCCGAGTGTCGTTCCGCTGCTCATACTGTTTCCTCCCGCGAGGGCTCTCCGGCCCTCGGGTTCATCGCGTTGCTTCGTGGTTCTTGTTGGGGGCGGGCGCCGGACCGGCATCCGCCTCATCGTGTGCTCAGCGAAGGGCTGACCCGATCAGGGGCGGTTCTGCCGGTTCTCGATCAGGTCTTCGACGACGGCCGGCTCGGCGAGCGTCGAGGTGTCGCCCAGCGAGCCGAAATCGTCCTCGGCGATCTTGCGCAGGATCCGGCGCATGATCTTGCCCGAGCGGGTCTTCGGCAGGCCCGGCGCGAACTGGATGAGATCCGGCGAGGCGATCGGCCCGATATCCTTGCGGACCCAGGTCACGAGTTCCTTGCGCAACGTATCGTCACCCTCCTCGCCGTCGTTGAGGGTCACGTAGGCGTAGATGCCCTGGCCCTTGACGTTGTGCGGGTAACCGACGACCGCCGCCTCGGCGACTTTCGGATGGGCAACCAAAGACGATTCGACTTCGGCCGTGCCCATCCGGTGACCCGAGACGTTGATGACGTCATCGACCCGGCCGGTGATCCAGTAATAGCCGTCGGTATCACGCCGCGCGCCGTCGCCGGTGAAGTACTTGCCGGTATAGGTCGAGAAGTAGGTCTGCTCGAACCGCTCGTGGTCGCCGTAGACGGTGCGCATCTGGCCCGGCCAGGAATCCGCGATGCAGAGATTCCCCTCGCAGGGGCCGTCCAGGACCTTGCCCTCGGCATCGACCATTTCGGGCTTCACGCCGAAGAACGGCCGTGTCGCCGAGCCGGGCTTGAGGGCCGTGGCGCCGGGGAGCGGGGTGATCAGGATGCCGCCGGTCTCGGTCTGCCACCACGTGTCGACGATCGAGCAGCGCTTGTCGCCGACCACGTTGTAGTACCACTCCCACGCTTCCGGGTTGATCGGCTCGCCGACCGAGCCCAGCACCCGCAGCGAGGCCCGGGAGGTCTTCTTCACCGGACCTTCGCCGCCGCCCATCAGCGAGCGGATCGCGGTCGGTGCGGTATAGAAGATGTTGACCTTGTGCTTGTCGATCACTTCCCAGAAGCGGGAATTCGACGGGTAGGTCGGGATGCCCTCGAACATCAGCGTCGTCGCGCCGTTCGCGAGCGGGCCGTATACGATGTAGCTGTGGCCGGTGACCCAGCCGACATCGGCCGTGCACCAGTACACGTCGCCCTGGCGGTAATCGAAGACGTATTCGTGCGTCATCGACGCGTAGACGAGATAGCCGCCTGTCGTGTGAACCACACCCTTCGGCTGGCCGGTCGAGCCCGAGGTGTAGAGAATGAATAGCGGATGCTCGGCCTCGACCGGCTCGGCGGGGCATGCGTCGGTCACCTGCTCGGCCGCCTCGTCGTAATAGACATCGCGGCCGGCCTCCATGGCGATGGGGCTGCCGGTGCGGCGCACGACGATGACGTGGTCGACCAGATCGGTGCCGATGCGCTTGATCGCCTCATCGACATTGGCCTTCAGCGGCACCTTGCGGCCGCCGCGCAGGCCCTCGTCGGCTGTGATCACAACCTTCGAGGCGCAGCCCTGAATGCGCGAGGCCAGCGAGTCCGGCGAGAAGCCGCCGAACACGATGGCATGGATCGCGCCGAGCCGTGCGCAGGCAAGCATCGCGTAGGCGGCTTCCGGGATCATCGGCATGTAGAGCGTGACGCGATCACCCTTGCCGACGCCGCGGTTGCGCAGCACGTTGGCCATCCGGCAGACCTGCGCGTGTAGTTCGCGGTAGGTGATATGCTTGGACTCGTCCGGGTTGTCGCCCTCCCAGATGATCGCCGTCTGGTCGCCGCGGGACTCGAGGTGACGGTCGATGCAATTGTAGGCGACGTTGGTGGTGCCATCCTCGAACCACTTGATCGAGACCTTGCCCGGCTCGAAACTGGTGTTCTTGACCTTCGAGAACGGCGTCATCCAGTCGATGCGCTTGCCGTGCTCCGCCCAGAAGGCGTCCGGATCGGAAATCGACGCCTTGTACATGTCTTGATACTTTGCATCGTCGACGTGAGCACCCTCTCGCCACGCTGCCTGTACCTCGATGACCTTGCCGTCCATGGCTTTCCATCCCTGCTTGGCGCCCGATCGTATCGCGGTCTATGCCGCGCAGCCAGGACTTCCAAAGTAACGTACCGTATACTCTACGCTGGCGATATCATCGTCGATCCACGCGGCAAAGCCTCGAATCCACTAAATAAGTTGGGCGCAATGTAACGTGGTGCGTGGAAGGCCGCCGTCGGGCTGTCAGGCCGCGCGCGCGAAGTGGTTCGAAATCGCGGATCGGCCCACGCCAAGGCCGCGAGGCCTCGCGCGGTCGCGTCTGGGACGCGCTCTCAGCCCGCCGCCGCCCGACGCGCCGGCATGATGATTTCCACCAGCGTGCCGTCCTCCGCCGGCGTCGACAGCTGCAGGCGGCCGCCATTCGCTTCCACCAGGGCGCGGGGCAGGGCCAGACCCTCCTCGACATCCCGGCCCCGGTCGGCAGCGGACCGCGCGACCGCCCCCGTATCGCGAACCCGGAGCGCGACGCCCGCCCGCTCGGCCGCACCTGTCGACACGATGATCTGGCCGCCGACTGCCGACCGCCGGATCGCATTCTCGATGACAAGGGCAGCGGCGCGACTCACGGACGGCTCATCGGCCTCCAGCTCCGCCAGATCCAACGAAAAGCTCGTACGTACGACGATGCGGCCGCGGGCCGCCTCGGCCTGGAGCTGCGCCACGCACCCCGCCACGACATCGTTGAGATCGAGGGTGCGCGGCTCGAGGTGCAGGGCGCCGGCCTCCACGGCCGCGAGGTCGAGCAGCTTGCCGACGCGTTCGAGCATCGCGTCGCCGGATGCCTTGATCTCGGCGAGGCAGGCCCGGTAGCGCGCGTCGCCCAGGGCGCCGAAGGGCTCCTTCAGCATCGCGTCGGCGAGCGCGATCATACCGGTCAGCGGTTCGCGGAACGCGCGATCCGCGCGCATCAGCGCGGGTCCGGTGCCGTTCGAGGGGTCCCGATCCGAGGCGCCCGTCGGCGTCTGGGCGCGGAGACGGTTCGCCCGCTCGACGATGGCGAACCGGTGGCTGTTTCCCTCGGCAGCCTTGACGTCGAGGCTCACGGGTGTGCCCGCGAGGGTCACAAGGCGGGGGCCCCGGACAACGCCACGCAGGACATCGGCGACGGTCAGCACGCAGTCCCGATCGAACTGAGCGACGAAGCTGCCACCCACGATCTCCCGTGGCGCGCAATCGAACAGGCGGGCGGCGGCGCGGTTCACCGACATGATTCGCCCTGCCTGATCGAGGGTCACCACGCCGGTATCGAGCGCGTCCAGCGCGGACTCAGCGGCGGTCGCCCGCTCGGCTTGAGCGGTGCGGTCGAGGCGCTCGGCGGCCAGGGCCGTGGCGGCATCGGACTCGTCGACCGGACGCAGGATCAGGCATGCGGCAGTCGCCCCCGCCCAGGTGCAGGAGCCGCTCAACATCTCGACCGGCCGGACGTGCCCGTCGGCGCCTGTGACGGTGGTCCGTCGCGCCGCCGGATCCGCGTCCGCCCTGTGTGGTGCGCCGGGAAGCACTGCGCCAAGCCCGCGCGCCGACAGGGCCGCGCCGTCAGCGTCGCCGGTCAACTCCAGAAGCTTGCGATTCGCCGCCAGGATCACACCGTCGCGATGCACCATCACAGGAACCAGAAGCCCGGCCAGAAGCTCGGGGAACGCGGCGGCGCGGCCTGCGCCGTCCCGCGATTCCGGGGGGGCCGCTTGCGGACCGGGAAAGGGCATGATGGCGCCGCCGTCCGGCCTCGGCGGGGCTTCGTCCGACGTCGCCTCATCGCCGGCGTAGCGCGCTCCGAGGGCCCGGGCGATCTCACGGAACGCGGCATGCTCGTCGGTCGAAAGCGCGGTCGCCATGGGTTCCGGCTCGCCAACGGGCGGCGGTTCGGGTTCGCGCGTCACCGCTGCGGGCTCGGGTGGAGCGGACGAGGTTGCGGTCGGTGGGAGTGGCGCGTCCGCGACCGGCGACGCTTCCGGCAGGTCGATCGGCGACGCTTCCGGTAGGTCGACCGGCGGTGCCGTGGGTCCGGACCGGAGCAGCCCAAAGCCGGCAAAGCCCGAACCGCTGGCTTCACCGCGGCCGAGCGGTGCACCCGAGAGTTCGACCCGGCACGGACCGGCGCCGGCATCCAGCACCGCTGGCTCCCCTCGGAAGGTCCGCCGCTCACGCAGAGCCGCCAAAACCCCGTCGGCGCCCGACATGCGTCCAGCCGCCGCGAGATCCTGCCACCGTTGCCCGATGAGTCCGGCCAGAAGATCCGGGCCCGCGAATTGGATCACCGCACCCGAAGCGTCGAGCCGCCACAGAAATCGATCATCGCGGACGACGACCGGGGCCGGCTTCGGTGCCGGCGCGCTCTTGTGTTGGCGCTGGTGCGTCCGCGGTGCGAGGGGAGCCGTGGGGATCACCAGGATCGCGTCCGTGCCATCGTCGCGGTGCCCACGGGACAGCCAACAGAGCACCGGGGGCGCGATGCGGCGGGGATCGAGGCGTAGTCGTGCGAGCCGGGGGGCATCGTCGTTCGGAGCCGTCGACAGGATCTGCCGGAATAAGTCCGCGCGACCGGGGCCGGAAAGCGCGGCGGACAGGGCGTGCGCGGCCGGGGAGGCGTGAAGCATCCGCCCGTCGGCCGCATCGACGACGAGATGGATCGGGTCCGGCATGGCCAGGGCCGCCGACAAACTCGGCAGTCGCCGCCAGGCCGCGAAAGCCGTGGCGAGACCGAGCCCACGCTCCGGATTGGCCGGTGTCAGTGTCGTCTCCAAAGCCCGCGACCTCGAACCCCTACGCGATCCGACGCTCCTCCCGGTGAGAAACGACGACGACCGACACACTTTTGTAAACGCTGTGTCGCCGCGGCGCTTAATCTTCGCAACGACCGTCATACGTTTACGTTATGTCAACCTTAACGCCGATGGCGTGGCTGGCATATGGCAGCGAATCGGTTATTGTGCAGCGCACAACAAGCCATCCACAGGCTGACACGAGAGGAGACGACACATGGCCAATCCCCCGAACTACGAAGTTCCCGCCGAGATGCGCGACATGGCCGAGAAGAGCGTCGAGCAGGCCCGCAAGGCCTTCGACAGCTTCATCGGTGCAGCCCGTCGCACGGCCGATACAGTGCAGGGCTCCGCGGAAGTTGCGCGCACCAACGCCCGTGACGTTTCCACCCGCGGCTTCGAATATGCCGAGCAGAACGTTAACGCGGCCTTTGATCTCGCTCAGAAGCTCGTCCGCTCCCGCGACATGCAGGAGGCGATGCAGCATCAGGCCGAGTTCGTGCGCAGCCAGTTCGCCGCCATCCAGGCCCAGGCCAAGGAGTTCAGCGGCTTGGCGCAGAGCGCGATGCAGCAGGGTGCCGAGCGCGCCAAGTCGGCGATGCAGCAGGGTGCTGACGAGACCCGCAAGGCCATGGAGCAGGGTCAGGACGCTGCCAAGCAGACAGCTCAGAACGTGCAGGACGCCGCCGAGCGCGCCAATCACTAACATCGCCCCGGTGCAATGATGTTGCGGCCCGCTGCCAGTTTCCGGTGGCGGGCCGTCTCGTTTTCGCCGGTATTGCCGTCGAGATCCGCCCGGCGGACAGGTCGGTCCGCATCGAGCGAAGGATTCAAGGATGCGCCCCGTTGTTTCCGGTCGCACGCGCCTGCGTGATTCTTTCCGTCTGACAATCGCCGCGCTGGCCTTTGCCGCCGCGCTGCCTGGGAATGCGGCCCGCGCGCAATATGTCGAAGAGCCGGCCTACGGCGCGCCGCCGTCCGGCTACGGGGGTGAGTACCGCCCGGTGCCGCGCCGACGGGAACGGGCCCCTGTGGGCTTCAACTGCGATGCCATCCAACAGGGCATCACCGGGCCGAAGCCGTTCTCTTGCCCGCTTCCCGGTCCGCGGCCCCTGGGCGTGCGGTGCTTTTGCAATCTTCCGATCGCGTCATTCAGCCCGGCGCAGACGGCCGTGGGCCGGGTCGTGCCGTAGAAAAAGTTTGGCCGCGTCACCCGGCTCAGGCGACGCGGCCAAATCGTTCAGGGTGGTCCCGGCGTCAGCCAGGCCGGACCGTTCAGTTCAGCACGATGACCTTGGCGCCAACCTTGACCCGCTCGTACAGGTCCGTGACGTCGTCGTTGGTCATCCGGATGCAGCCCGAGGACACCGCCTGGCCGATGGTGTCCGGCTCGTTCGAGCCGTGAATGCGGAACTCGGTGCGGCCGATATACATAGCGCGGGCGCCAAGCGGGTTCTCGATGCCGCCGGCCATGTAGCGCGGCAGGTCGGGGCGGCGGGCGATCATGGCCGCCGGGGGCGTCCAGGACGGCCACTCGCGCTTGGCCGTGATGGTGTTGGTGCCGCTCCAGCTGAAGCCAGGACGACCGACGCCGACGCCGTAGCGCAGGGCTTGACCGTTGCCCATAACGTAATAGAGGCGGCGCTCGGCGGTGGACACCACGATCGTGCCGGGGGCGTAGGGCGCATCGAACGCCACGACCTCGCGCGGGATCGGCTGGACCTGCGCCTGCGGCGCGGCCTGCACGCCCTGGCCGTAACCCGGGGCGTAAGTCCCCTGGTAACCGTACTGGCCCTGATCCTGATAATACGAGTTTGAATCCTCGGTCCCGAAGGGATCGTAGGACGAAGCCGCGAGGGCCGGCGTTGCGGCAAGAACAGTCGCGCCCAGCAGCGCGGCGAGTGCGGTGACCGTGGTCTTCATGAGTGGCCTACCTGTGCAATAACCTTTGCCATTACAAGCGTGAGCATAGGCAGACAGTTCCACACAACCGCCACGATTTCAGTGGGCGGCGGAATACGCAGGCCCGCTCGCCCGTGCCAGTCCGCTCAGACGACCTCATCCGTGTGCACGTCGAAGCGGGCGAGATGGGCGTATCCGAAGTTGGTCGAGATCGCGCAGTCGGTCGCGTCGCGGCCGCGGGCCATGACGATGCGGCCGATGCGGGGGCGATTGTGGCGGGCGTCGAACGTGTACCAGCGCGGGCCCGCCGGACCGTCGAGATAGGCCTCGAACCAGGCGGAGAAGTCCATCGGCGCGGGGTCGATGGGCACGCCGATATCGCCGAGATAGCCGGTGGCGTAGCGGGCCGGGATGTTCATGCACCGGCACAGCGCGATGGCCAGATGGGCGAAGTCGCGGCAGACGCCCTCGCGCTGCATAAAGCCGTCATGGGCGGTACGGGTGGCGTCGGCACGCTGGTAGTCGAAGCGCAGGCGCTCGTGCGTGTAGTCGACGATCGCCTGGACGCGGGCCCAACCCTCAGGCGTGGAGCCGAACAGCGACCATGCCGTCTGGGACAGCTTGTCGGTGTCGCAGTAGCGCGAGCCAAGCAGGAACATCAGTACGGCGTCCGGCAAATCCTGCACCGGGATCTGCCGCGCCTCGCGCTCGATAACATCCGGCTCGCCGCTGTCGGCGACTGTAAAATCCGCCGAGACCGTCAACTGGCCGGGCGGCGCGACGATGCGGTGGCAGATATTGTCGTAGGTGTCCCGGAACTCATGCACCGGAAGTGGCGGATCGAAAGTGATCACGTGCGGCGTCAGTACGTCGGGCATCCGCGACGGGTGGACGCTCAGCATCAAGATCATCGGGGTCGGCTGGGTCATTGTGAAAGCGATATCGAAACCCGTCTTGATCTTCATCGCGGCCACCTTGCTGTATCGCTCTCCGCGCGGGGTCGCCACGCATGTTCGTTTGGGATCCTGGATCAACGCGCCGGGCTGGGGGCGGACCCTTGATGCAGTATCGGGGCGGTCGAGACCGGATTTGCTCCCGTTCCGGGCAGTTCGACGACGTCGACCTCGACGCGCATGCCGAGATCGTCGCTGGCCAGACCGAAGAAAGAGCCGTACAGTGGCACAGCCTGCGCGGGATCGCGGGTCACCGCCACGCGAATCAGGTCGCGGTTTCCGACGATCCCGTTGGTGGGATCGAACTCGACCCAGCCGGCGCCCGGAAGATAGACCTGCAGCCACGCATGGGTTGAGCCGCCCCCGACATGGCGCGCCCGGTCGTTGCGGGGATTGTAGAGGTATCCGGACACGAACCGAGCTGCCATCCCGAGCGCACGCACCGCTTCCATCATCAGCACGGCGAAGTCCCGGCACGAGCCGCGCCGACCACGCAGGGTCGTGAGCGGGTCCTGCACGCCCTTTTCGCTGCGGGCGAGATAGGTGAAGTTTGCCCGGACGCCGCGGGTCATGGCTGCCAGTAACTCCTGCGTGGGAATGCGCCCGTCTGCCGGCAGGAAGCTGCGTGCCCAAGCATCGACCTCGTGACGCGGATCGGGCCATTGCCTTTCGATAGAGCGGGCAAGGTCTGGCATGTCCTCGGCCCCGTATCCGAACGGAAAATGAGTCGCGTGCGGGGCCAGCGGGAAAACTGGCGCGTGCTCCGGCGTGTGTTCCAGGGTGATGCCGCAGGCGAACGTGAGAGTCTCCGCCCGTGTGTCGAAGGTCGCCACCGCCACGCAGTTGCCGAACACGTCGAACAGCCAGCGCAGCGTGGCCGGTTCCGGTGCGATATCGAGGGTCGCCTCGATCAACCGCTGGTCATAGCTGTCACGTGGCCGGAACATGATCCGGTGCTCGCCGAACGAGACCGGGCGCCGGTACCGATAAGTCGTTCGGTGTTGTACGGATAGGATCGGCAAAGCGGCTCTCTTCCGGCGCGCGCCGTTGCAGACTCCATTAACGCGCGATCGAGTTATGCAAGGCCCGGGCCCCGCAGGTTCGCGGGATGGGCTCGTTCGACGGAGAGCTGCACCGAAGCCGGCGAACGACCACAGGCTGAAGCGTCAGATAACAGGGGGTGCAGGCTCGGCAGCCGCGCGCTCCGCCTCGACCAGCACGTCGAGCGGACGCCACGGCTTGGCGATGAAAACGGCTTCCTGCGGCAGGTCGGGACGGGGCAAATCGTGGCCGGAGGTCACCACCAGCCGCGCCCGGGGCCAGAGGGTCGCCACCGCCCGGGCGAGTTGCAAACCGTCCATCTGGCCGGCTAGCCGAATATCGGCGAAGACCAGGGCAACGTCTCCGCCACGCGCCTGCAGGACCAAGAGTGCGGCTTCGGCGCTATCGCAGCCAATCACGTCGAGCTCGGTCTCCTCGAGCAGCGTCTCGGCCAGGGCGCGGATCTGGGGATCGTCCTCGACCACAAGCGCGAGCCGCGCATGCACCGCAGCCGTCGCGGCGGCGCCAGCCTCGGGTCGCGCTGGCTCTTCGGCCTCGGTCTGACGGACGCGGCGAACCAGGGCGGCAAGGTGCTCGGGCACGCCCTCAGACACGAGGTCGTCGTAGAACGAGGCGAGTGTCCTGCCGATCTGATCGAGCGGAATACCCGGTGTGAGCGTATCGGTGAGCGGCAGGGGTGCGCTCGTTTGATGCTTCCTCAAGGACTCCCCCCGAAGTCTTCACGCGCGCAGGACGAAAGCGCGGCGCGCAAGGAGGAAAGTCGGCAATCCGCCGGTGGTTGCGCGCCGACGCGGAATCCGGCGCCGGCTCGCCGACCCGTTACTGCGTAGCGGTCTCCGCATCCGCATACGCCATGACACCCGAGACGGCGCGCACGTTCTGGTAGCGCGACCCGCGGCTGCTCATCATCGTCTCGAACTTCTCGTGGACCTGGGCCACCGAGAGGCTCATCGGCTTGCGGTGCCGGCCCCGGCCGATGAATCGGCCGGCCGCGAAGAAGATCGAGCGGTTGGCCCGGGCCGGGCCGGGGAGCAGCGCGGCCGCTGCGGCGGCGGGTTTGTTGACCACGTTGGCCAGGAACTCCTCGGCGTCGTCCGGACCGAGGAAGTGGGCGAGATAGACCTCACCCAGGGTCAGTTCGCGCCCGATGCGGAGCGCGATGCGGGCGGCGTCCCGCTTGAGCATCTCGCCGGCCATTAGCGCCGAGAGGTAGGGGTCGCGGCGAAGTTCGAGCACCCGGGCCCGCTCGGCCGGATCGGTGATGACGGGCCGGTCGTTGCTGTCGGCCGTGATCAGCGCGGCCTCCTTCGCCATCCCGTATTTGGTGCCGAAGTCGCGGACCACGCCAAGCCACGTGCGCTCGATAAATTGGTAGAGGCCGGTCGCCGAGGAGGTCTTGGCCTGGACCGCGGTGACGAAGCTCGATTCCTTGTCGGCCACCGCCATCAGCAGGACCGGGTCGGTCTGGACCGCTTGGGCGGCGCGCACGATCGTCTGCACGAGGTGGCGCCGGATCTTCATCGGGCCGAATTCGAGGATGTCGTTCGGATCGCCCGTCGCGCTCTCGGACAGCAGGAAGTCGTAGGAGACACGGTCGACCGTATTCGAGCCGATCTCGGTGTCGAGGTCATGCACGGCGGCGAAGCTCGACGAGGCTCGCAGCGGCGTGCGATCCAGCTCGTCTTCCAGCGCGACCGTGTGGATGCGCGGTCGGGGCATTGGGATCTCGGTGGCGGCTTCCGCGACGGACACGGCCGGCGACAGCCCCACCTTGCCGAGGTCGACACCCGAGCCAATCAGGGCCGCGCTGAGACCGCCGGCGATCAGCGTTACGGTCATCAGCGACCGGACCAGGGCCGGAGCGCTGCCGTGTGCGCGGCCGAGCATCGGCTGCGCGGTTATCACGTCGGCACGGCGAGCGCCGAAATGCCCGGCGCCAGACTTGCCCATGATGGCCTTCGACGTTCCGACCGTGCGGCCCTGCATCGTTGATCCGATTCCCCGCGCTGTTGACGGCGCCACGGGTTCATCATCGCTTGACAGATGTGGCGACAACACGGCCGCGCTTGTGGCTGTCCTGAGGCTAATCGCGGTGTTTTCGCGGCCGATGCCTTCAAGGCACGGGTTCAGACCACAATTCCGAGCGTCGTTGCGGGAAAGGCGCGATTTTCGTCCAAAGATGCGACGCCGGAAGCGGCGAATCGCCAGGGAGCACGGGACGGCAAGCACTTAGGCCGGGCACCGATTGCAACCCGGTCCAGAACGGCTCTAAGAGGGCGCCATGCGGATGCCGCTCGAAGGTGAGCGGTGCCCGGTCCCGTGTTCCTGCCAGAGTCAGCCTTGATGAGCGGCGTCAACGAGATCCGGTCGACCTTCCTCGACTACTTCGCCAAGGCGGGGCACGAGGTCGTGCCCTCTTCGAGCCTCGTGCCGAAGAACGATCCGACGCTGATGTTCACCAATGCCGGCATGGTGCAGTTCAAGAACGTCTTCACCGGGATGGAGAAGCGCGCCTACGACCGGGCCACGACGGCACAGAAATGCGTGCGGGCTGGCGGCAAGCACAACGACCTCGACAATGTCGGCTACACGGCTCGCCATCATACGTTCTTCGAGATGCTCGGCAACTTCTCGTTCGGCGACTACTTCAAGGACCGCGCGATCGAGCTGGCCTGGACGCTGATCACCAAGGAGTTCGGGCTGAAGCCCGACCGGCTCCTCGTGACCGTCTACGCCGACGACGACGAGGCCGCAGGCCTGTGGAAGAAGATTGCAGGTCTCTCGGACGACAAGATCATCCGCATCGGGACCTCCGACAATTTCTGGCAGATGGGCGATACCGGACCCTGCGGGCCGTGCTCGGAGATCTTTATCGATCAGGGCCCGGCACTACAGGGCGGGCCGCCCGGCTCTCCGAACGAGGATGGCGACCGGTTCCTGGAGTTCTGGAACCTCGTGTTCATGCAGTACGAGCAGCTGGAGCCGGGCTCGCGCAACCCACTGCCGCGGCCGTCGATCGACACCGGCATGGGCCTCGAGCGCATGGCGGCGATCCTCCAGGGCGTGCACTCGAACTACGATACCGACCTGTTCCGGGCGCTGATCGATGCCGTGGCTCACGCGGTCTCGCGGGCGCCCGAGCCCGCGACGATGGCCTCCTACCGGGTGATCGCCGACCACCTGCGGGCCGCCTCGTTCCTCGTTGCCGACGGGGTGCTGCCGGGCAACGAGGGCCGGGGCTACGTGCTGCGCCGGATCATGCGCCGGGCCATGCGCCACGCCGAGATCCTGGGCGCCCGTGAGCCGACCATGTTCCGGCTTGTGCCGACCCTGGTGCGCGAGATGGGCCAAGCCTACCCGGAGCTGATGCGGGCCGAGAGCCTGATCGCCGAGACGCTGAAGCTGGAGGAGACGCGTTTCCGCCGGACCCTCGAGCGGGGCCTGTCGATCCTCGACGCCGAGAGCCGCGAGCTCAAGGAGGGCGACAAGCTCTCCGGCGAGACCGCCTTCACGCTCTACGACACCTACGGATTCCCCCTCGACCTGACCCAGGATGCGTTGAAGGCCCGGGGCATCGGCGTCGATACCGAGGCGTTCACGGCGGCAATGCAGCGCCAGAAGCAGGCGGCGCGTGAGGCCTGGAAGGGTTCGGGCGATGCGGCGACCGAGACTGTCTGGTTCGGGCTGCGCGACCGCCTCGGCGCGACGGAGTTCCTGGGCTACGAGACCGAGAGCGCCGAAGGCATCGTCACCGCGCTGCTGCGCGACGGCGGTGAGGTGCAAGGCCTCGAAGCGGGCCAGACCGGCCTCGTCCTCGTCAACCAGACGCCCTTCTATGGCGAATCGGGCGGTCAGGTGGGTGATACGGGCGTGATCCTGGCGCAGGGCGTGCGGGCGCGGGTCACCGACACCCAGAAGATGCTCGGAGACCTGTTCGTCCACCACGTCACCGTGGAGGAGGGGCGCTTGAGCCTCGACCAGCCGGTGGAGCTCAAGGTCGATCACGCCCGCCGCCGGGCGATCCGGGCCAACCACTCCGCGACCCACCTCCTGCACGAGGCGCTCCGGCAGGTGCTGGGAGACCATGTCGCCCAGAAGGGCTCGCTGGTGAGCCACGAGCGCCTGCGCTTCGACATCAGTCATCCGAAGCCGATCGAGGCCGACGAACTCGTCCGGGTCGAGGATATCGCCAACGCGGTGCTGCTGCAGAACGCGCCGGTGGTCACGAAACTCATGGCGGTGGACGACGCCATCGCGTCGGGCGCGCGGGCGTTGTTCGGCGAGAAATACGGCGATGAGGTGCGGGTCGTCTCGATGGGCCTTCCGGTCGATGCGCAAGCCGGGCAGGGGCGGCCGAAGAACTTCTCCGTCGAGCTCTGCGGCGGCACCCATGCGGGGCGCACCGGCGATATCGGCGCGATCACCATTGTGGCGGAGAGCGCGGTGGGCGCGGGCGTGCGCCGGATCGAGGCGCTGACCGCCGACGCGGCCCGGCATCATCGCGCCGCGGAGGCCCGCACGCTGGCAGCGCTCGCGGGCATCCTCAAGGCCCCGGCCTCCGAGGCACCCGATCGGCTGACGGCTCTGATGGACGAGCGGCGGCGCCTGGAGCGTGAGTTGGCCGAGACCCGGCGCAAGCTCGCCATGGGCGGCGAGGGCGGCCCGGGGTCGAGCGCGCAACAGACCGAGGTCGGTGGCGTGGCGTTCCGCCGGTCGGTGGTCGAAGGCCTCGACATGCGCGACCTCAAGCCGATCGTCGACGAGGAGAAGAAGCGTTTGGGGTCCGGCATCGTAGCGGTGGTCGGTGTCGGCCCCGATGGCAAGGCCGGCCTGGTGGTCGGGGTGACCGACGACCTGACGGAGCGCTACGACGCGGTTGGGCTGGTCCGGGCCGGCGCCGGGGCGCTCGGCGGCAAGGGCGGCGGCGGACGGCGTGACATGGCGCAGGCTGGCGGCCCCAACGGGGCCGGCGCGGAAGCCGCCCTCGACGCTGTGGAGCAGGCCCTCACCGCGGCGGCCTGAACAAACAAGGCCGCACCGTTTCCGGTGCGGCCTACACGATCCAGCGTATTGCGCTCTCGGCGAGGGCTTACTTGCCGCCGCCGCCAGCACCGCCCTGCGGTGCGACCCGCGACGGCTGGTTCGCGTTGCCGGCGGCGGCCGAGTCGGTCGCGATCGTATCGGCCGGGCGGCCTGTCGGGGAATAGGTGATCGACGGGTCGTTGCCGGTCGTGCCGGACTGCGTGCTGACCACACCAGGAGCGCCAGGCGGTACACCGACCCGAGCGCCATTCGGCGTCTCCAGGACTTGGGCGGTGGCCGGCGCGATGGCAGCCAGCGTCAGCACGGTGACGAGCAGTGTCCGGGTCATAAGAAATCCTACCGTTGTCAGACCCAGGCAACTTCGTTAGCGCACAATCGATCCTGCGCTGTTGCGACGCGGTAGAGGGCGGACAGCGATTCAGTTGACTCGCGTCCAGCTCTGGCGCTTGCAGAAAACGCTCATGACGCAGCCCGAAACCTCAAGCGTGTTCGGGCCAGTCAGGCGCAGGGACCCCGAATAGGTCTTGCCGTCATTCGGGTTGTAGAGCGAGCCTGAATAGCCCGAACCATCCTGCTGGCGGGCGTCGAGGATCTGCACGCCCACGACGCTGCGGGTCCGCAGCGCCGGATCCGGATTCTTGGCGTCCAGCGCCTTGCCGGGGGCGCTGACGATCGTTCCACAATAGCCGCTGCCGCAGGGCGCGACGCGGATGCGCGAGCTGCCGGTCTCCGTCAGCCACAGTCCCGCCGGATCGGCTGCCCGTGCCGTACACGAGAGAAAGCCGACCGCGGCCGTCACCAAAGCCGTAAGGCCAAGCCTCGAACGCATGCCCGTTCCTCCCGCTGTTTTCGTTCGGCCCGACTCGGAGCCTGCTTGATCGTTGCTCAAGGTTTGTATCATCGGGCTCGCAGCCTCGCCCGCTCCAGACGCGTCCGGATCACGCCAAAGCGGGCGGTCCGGCGCAGATGGTGTTACCGCGCAATTCGTTCGCCGTGGCGGAGCGCCCTGAACCATCGCAGGCTGATGCGCCCCGATGGATACCCGAGCCTCACCGCGTCGCTGTCGGTAAGGCAGATCCCAGGTAGGTCTCTACGACTTCGCAGAAGGGCTGTCCGGCTCCGGTCGAGAGCACCGCATCGACTTCGAACAACGGATCCTCCGGTGCTGTGCCCGGCGGGCGGGCGCGGACCTCGACGGTCCGGCGGACCGGAGCGAGCGGACGTACGACCCGGCCGAACGGCGTGCGGGTCCCGTCCAGCACGGCGTTCATCTCAGGCGTCAGCCGCGCCGGCACGTACCAATTGTCCGCCTCGGACATCACGTGCTCGCCGCAAACGAGGCGCACCCGACGATAGCGCACCGGCTCATCCGGGCCGATCGCCAACCGGGCGCGCTGCGCAGCGGTCAGCGGTTTGTCCGGGCCCGGAAGGCGTAAAGCCACGAGATGCGGATCGGCGGCGAGCCGATGCTCGGCGCACCAGCCTTCGAGGGCGAGCGTTGCGCTGTCGGAGCCGAGGATGCGGTCGCGCAAAGCCGCGACGAGGACTTCGGCGTTGGCTGGCTTGTTGATGGCGATCGGGGCCTCAGCGATGGCTCGGCCCGGCAGGGTCATCGCCAGCGTGGCCACAAGGGCAACCGAGACGACGATCGGATGCCTCGGGGATCGTCCGCCCAGCAACGGCATCTCCACACGCAAATTCCTCATCGACGCTTCGCTCTCGGCGTGCCGTTAACGCCGCTGCCAGTCCGGAGTCCATCCCAGGGCCATCGCCAGTCCCTATGTGCCCGTGCGGGAACCGCTACCGCCGGGCCACCGGTGGCAGGTCGGTGCAGAGGCCGAGGGCGGCCTCCGCGGCGAGACCGACCGTCTCACCGAGGGTCGGGTGCGGATGGATCGTCCGGCCAATGTCGACGGCGTCCGCCCCCATCTCGATGGCCAGCGCGATCTCGCCGATAAGGTCGCCCGCGCTCGGCCCCACGACGGCGCCGCCCACGACACGCTTGGTTCCCGCCTCGAACAGTAGTTTGGTCAGGCCATAATCCGCGCCGTTGGCGATGGCCCGACCCGAGGCGGCCCACGGAAAGCGCGCCACCTCCACGGCCCGGCCAGCCGCCCGTGCTGCCGTTTCGGTGACGCCGACCCAGGCGATTTCCGGATCGGTATACGCCACGGACGGGATCACGGCGGCATCGAACCCGGACCGGTGCCCGGAGGCGACTTCGGCAGCCACGTGGCCCTGGTGAACGGCCTTGTGGGCGAGCATCGGCTGCCCCACGAGGTCGCCGATGGCGAGGATGTTAGGCACGTTCGTGCGCATCTGCGCGTCGACCGGCACGAACCCGTTTTCCACGGTGACGCCGGCAGCCTCCAGGCCGAGCTCCGCACCGTTCGGCCGGCGCCCGGCCGCCTGGAGCACGAGATCGTAGGTCGTGGCCTGCACCTCGCCGGCCAGCGTGACGGCGATACCCTCCGGGCCGGCGGTGGCGGAAATCACCGCGGCTCCAGTCAGCAGGCGGTCGAAGCGGTGCGCGTTGCGCTTGGTCCAGATTACCACGAGGTCGCGGTCGACGCCCTCCAGCAGGTTTGGCAACCGTTCGACCACGTCGACCCGGGCGCCGAGCGCGCTGTAGACGGTGGCCATCTCCAGGCCGATGATGCCGCCGCCGATCACCAGCAGCCGGCGGGGCACGAACGGCAGCTCCAGGGCACCGGTGGAGTTCACGATGCGCGGATCCTCCGGCAACATCGGCAACGCGACCGGTGAGGAGCCGGCCGCCACGATGGCGGTGGCGAAGGCGACGCTGCGTTCGCCGCCCTCGTGTGTGGCGACAGTGGCCGTCTTGGGTCCGGTCAAGCGCGCGGTCCCACGGATCACGGTGACCTTGCGCTGGCGCGCCATCTGGGTAAGCCCGTCGGTGAGACGGCGCACGGTCCCGACCTTGAAGCTACGCAGCTTGTCCAGATCGATCGCGGGAGCGCCGAAGCTGATGCCATGGGCGGCGAGGCGCTGGGCCTCCTCGGTGACGGACGCCACGTGCAGCAGGGCCTTGGACGGTATGCAGCCGACATTCAGGCATACGCCGCCCAGCGTCGCATCGCGTTCCACGAGGATGACCCGTTGCCCGAGATCGGCGGCCCGGAAGGCGGCCGAGTAGCCGCCGGGTCCGCCGCCGATCACCAGAACGTCGCACTGCGCATCCGGGTCTTGGGCGGGAGCCGGCAGGGGGGAGGGTGCCTCGGCATCCCGGTCGGCGAGGGCAATGCGCGCGACCAGCGTCCCGGCCGAGACCTTATCGCCGAGGCCGACCAGCATCTCCGTCAGTCGTCCCGCCACCGGGGACGGAATGTCCAGGGTCGCCTTGTCGGATTCGACCACCAGCAGCGTCTGATCGCGGGTGACCGCCTCTCCCGGCGCCACCGGGATCTCGATGACAGGCACGTCTGCATAGTCCCCCAGATCGGGGACGCGGATCTCGTGGAACGCAGGCATGGCGAGGACCGTCACAGGAGGGCGCGCCGCAGGTCTGACAGGACCGAGGCCACGTGTCCGAGGAAGCGGGCGGCGGCCACGCCGTCCACCACGCGGTGGTCCCAGGACAGACTCAGCGGCAGGATCAGGCGCGGCTGGAAGGCTTTGCCGTCCCAAACCGCCTCCATGCGCGAGCGCGCCGCGCCGAGGATCGCCACCTCGGGGGCGTTGATGATCGGCGTGAAGCCGTCGCCGCCGATACCGCCGAGCGACGACACCGAGAAGCTGCCGCCCTGCATGTCCGCGCCCGAAAGTTTTCCGGCCCGAGCCTTGTCGGTCAACGCAGACATTTCGGTGGCAATCTCGATGATCCCCTTCCGGTCGCAGTCGCGCACCACCGGCACCATCAGGCCCTTCGGTGTGTCGACTGCGAAGCCGACATGGACATAGTCTTTGAGCACGAGGTCGCCGCCTTCGAGCGACGTGTTGAAGCGTGGGTAGGCCCGGAGCGCGGAGGCTGCAGCCTTGATCAGGAAGGTCACCATGGTGACCTTTGCGGGCGGCGTGCGCGACTCCCCGTTGAGGCCGATGCGGAACGACTCGATTTCCGTCACGTCGGCCCGGTCAAAGTTCGTGACATGCGGGATCGTCAGCCAGTTGCGGCTCAGGTTGGCACCTGAGAGCGTCTGGATCCGCGACAGGGGCTCGCGCCGAACCGGGCCGTACTTGGCGAAATCCACCGCCGGCCAGGGCGGCAGTCCGGCGCCGATCCCGGAGACCGGCGCGCTCGGCTGCCAGGCCGGCGCAGCGAGGGCGGCCTTGACGAAGGTATGGATATCTTCGCGGAGGATCCGTCCCTTGGGGCCGGTGGCGGGCACGTTGTCCAGGGCCACGCCGAGTTCGCGGGCAAGCTGGCGCACGGACGGGCTGGCATGCATGTCGCCGGACGATGCCGGGAGCGGCACTGCCGGTTGCAGGTCCTTCCCTCCCCCCTCTGCGGGGGAGGGGGGCCCGCGAAGCGGATCGGGAGAGGGGAGCGACGGCGCAGACGATGGCTTGGCCGTCGTGAGGGCTTCAGCTCCTTCCTGAACCATCGCTCCCCTCTCCCGCCCTTCGCTGACGCGAGGGCCACCCTCCCCCGCAAAGGGGGTAGGGAGGGCGCGCGCTAGATCCGAAGCGCCCCCCCCACCAGCCTCCATCATCAGGATCGGCGTCCCCTCCGAGACCTTCGAGCCGACCGCGACCAGAAGCTCGCGCACCACGCCGGCGACCGGGGATGGGACCTCCATGGTCGCCTTGTCGGATTCGATGCTGAGGATCAGGTCGTCCACCGAGAGGCGGTCGCCGGGCTTCACCAGAAGCTCGATGACCGGCACGTCCCGATAGTCGCCGATATCCGGAAGGGCGATCTGCAGCGCGGCGCTCATGCGGGTGAATTTCCGTAGGACGGGCGTTCGGGGGAATCGTGCGACGTATGGAGGCCCCACGGCGGGGGCCCGGCCTCAGATGGTCCAAGGCGCGGGAGCGTCCGCGGCGATGCCGTATCGGCGGATCGCCTCGGCGACCGCGGCGCGTGGCACCTCTCTGGCCTCGGCCAAAGCGTGCAGGGCGGCGATCGCCACGTGCTGCCGATCGACCTCGAAGAAGCGGCGGAGTGCGCTGCGGGTGTCGCTGCGGCCGAACCCGTCGGTGCCGAGCGCCACGAAGCGCGCGCCGACATAGGAGGCGATCAACTGCGGGTAGGCCCGGACGTAGTCGCTCGCCGCAACGATCGGCGCCGATCCCGGTAGCAACGCCGCCACGTGACTGACCGGCGCCTCAGCCTCGGGATTGAGCATCGCCTGCCGTTCGGCCTCCCGGGCATCGCGCGCCAGCTCGCTGAAGCTGGTGGCGCTGAACACCTCGGCAGTGATGCCCCAATCCTGCGCCAGGAGTTCGGCCGCCGCGATCACCTCCGGCAGGATCGCTCCTGAGCCGAGGAGGCGCACCGTACCGGCACCGCCCTCCGGCCCTGATAGACGGTACATGCCCTTGAGAATGCCGACCTCCGCGCCCTCCGGCATCGAAGGCTGGGCGTAGTTCTCGTTCATGGCGGTGAGGTAGTAGAAGGCGTCCTCGCCCTCTTCCATCATCGCCCGGGCGCCGCGGTCGACGATCACCGCCATCTCGTAGGCAAAGGCCGGATCGTAGGCGCGACAGTTCGGAATCGCCGCCGCCTGCATGTGGCTCGATCCGTCCTGATGCTGCAGGCCCTCGCCGCCGAGTGTGGTCCGGCCCGCCGTGGCGCCGATCAGGAAGCCCCGGGCCCGCTGGTCGGCTGCCGCCCAGATCAGGTCGCCGACCCGCTGGAACCCGAACATCGAGTAGTAGATGTAGAACGGCAGCATCGACAGGCCGTGGACGCTGTAGGCCGTGGCCGCCGCGGTCCAGGACGAGATCGCCCCGGCTTCAGTGATGCCTTCCTCCAGCAGCTGCCCGTCCTTGGCCTCGCGGTAGTAGAGCATCGAGCCGGCATCCTCGGGCTCATAAAGCTGGCCCTCAGGAGCGTAGATTCCGACCTGCCGGAACAGGTTGGCCATGCCGAAGGTCCGCGCCTCGTCGGCGACGATCGGGACGACGCGGGGGCCGAGGTCCTTGTGCTTCAGGAGGTTGCCGAACAAGCGCACCACCGCGGTGGTGGTCGACATCTCCTTGCCGCCGGCTTCGAGCGCGAAGCCCGCATAGGTCGAGAGCGGCGGCACCGTCACGGTCGGGGCGGTGCGGCGGCGGGCCGGCAGCACGCCACCCAGCATCTCCCGGCGCTCGCGCAGGTAGCGCATCTCGGCGCCGTCCTCGGCTGGCTTGTAGAAGGACAGGCCCTCCACCTGCGCGTCGGAGAGCGGCAGCGCGAAGCGGTCGCGGAAGGCGCGCAGCGCGTCGACGTCGAGCTTCTTGGCCTGGTGGGCGGTCATGCGCGATTCGCCGGCGCCGCCCATGCCGTAACCCTTCTTGGTCTTGGCCAGGATCACGGTCGGCCGACCCTTCGTGGCCTTGGCGGCCGCGAAGGCGGCGTAGAGCTTGCGGAAATCGTGGCCGCCGCGCTTTAGCCGGTCCACGTCAGCGTCCGACATGTGGGCGACGAGCTCGCGCACCTCCGGATCCTCGCCGAAGAAGTGGGCGAGGTTGTAGGCGCCGTCCTTGGCGCCCAGCGTCTGGTACTTGCCGTCAACCGTCTCGGCGAAACGGCGCAGCAGGGCATGGTTGGTGTCACGGGCGAAGATCCCGTCCCATTCCGAGCCCCACAGCACTTTAATGACGTTCCAGCCGGCGCCCCGGAACAGGCTCTCCAGTTCTTGGATGATCTGGCCGTTGCCGCGCACCGGCCCGTCCAGCCGCTGCAGGTTGCAGTTGATCACGAAGGTGAGGTTGTCGAGCTTCTCCCGGGCGGCGAGCGCGAGGCCGCCGATCGATTCCGGCTCGTCCATCTCGCCGTCGCCGAACACGCCCCAGACCTGCCGGGCGGAGGTGTCGGCCAGGCCGCGGTGGCCGAGATAGCGCATGAACCGCGCCTGGTAGACCGCGTGGATCGGGCCGATGCCCATCGAACCGGTGGGGACCTGCCAGAAATCCGGCATCAGCCAGGGATGCGGATAGGAGCAGAGGCCGTCGCCGGCGATCTCCTGGCGGTAATGCTTCAGCTGCTCCTCGGAGAGCCGCCCTTCCAGGAAAGCCCGGGCGTAGACGCCCGGCGCCGAGTGCGGCTGGAAGTAGACGAGGTCGCCGTCCGGGCCGCCCTTGAAGAAGTGGTTGAACCCGACCTCGAACAGCTCCGCCGCCGAGGCGTAGCTCGCCACGTGGCCACCCAACTCGCCGTACGCCATGTTGGCGCGCACCACCATGGCGAGCGCGTTCCAGCGCATGATCGAGGTCAGCCGCTCCTCAATATCGAGGTCGCCCGGGTAGCGCGGCTGCTTCTCCAGGGGAATGGTGTTTCGATAGGGCGAATAGGGCAGAGCCTCATCGAGGATGCCGATCTCCTTCGAGCGGCGCTCCAGCCGGTCGAGGATGAACCGCGCCCTCGCCGCGCCCTCCGTGCGAACCAGTGAGTCCAGCGCCGCCAGCCAGTCCTGCGTTTCCGCCGGGTCGTGATCGACCTCTGCGGACCGCGCGACGGTGGCTTTCGGCGGTATGGCGTTCATCGGCGCGGCCTCCCTTTATACGCCGGATCATACTGGCGCTCGGACGGCTGGACATGCTGAAGATCAGGCTACACCCTCGCGTTTCCGGTCCATTTGCCCCAAACAGGCGCCAAGATAGGACATTTCAACCGCATCAATTCGTCGACAGAGAAGACCGAACGCTTCGCATATCCGCCCTTAAGCGGCATGATTTGCCGGCGCTGAACACGAGAGCGAACGAATGCCCCATCGCCCTGTTGCCCTGGATCCCGCCTCCCTGCGCATCCTCGAACGCCTGCAGCAGGATAGCGAGATCAGTATCGCAGACCTCGCCGAGAAGGTCGGGCTTTCGACCTCGCCGTGCTGGCGGCGTGTCAATGACCTGAAGGAGGGCGGCGTGATCCGCGGTTGTGTCGCGGTGGTCGATCCGCTGAGCCTGGGACTCGCGGTCAACGTCTTCGTGCATGTCTCGCTGGAAAAGCAGACGCAGGCGGCACTTCAAGCCTTCGACGAGGCAGTGCGCAACCGTCCAGAGGTGATGGAGTGCTACCTGATGAGCGGCGAGGCCGACTACATGCTGCGGGTGGTGGTCGAGGATCTGGGCCAGTACCAGAGGCTCGTGCTCGACCATCTCACCCGGATTCCAGGGGTGGCCAACATCCGCTCGAGCTTCGCGCTGGGGCAAGTGAAATACACGACGGCGTTGCCGCTCGGGCATTTAACCCGGTAGAAGGTCTTCCCTCGCGAAGAATGGGGTCGTAGCAATAATGTTTTGGAGGACCAAGGCACAAAGAGCCGATCGGGCCACAACGTGCGAGAGGAGGATGGTGGAGCCTAACGGGATCGAACCGATGACCTCTTCCATGCCATGGAAGCGCTCTCCCAGCTGAGCTAAGGCCCCACTCTCATCCACCGCGGTTTGGGTTCCGCGGGGGTCTCGCCGTCCGGCTAACGTCCGGCGAGGCCGGTTCTATAGGCGGCTCGCGCCGCAGACTCAACCCCTTTTTTTCGCCTTCGTCGGGGGTTTTTTCGAGGGGGAGGCGGGGACCGCCTCAACTCTCTTCGTCGTTCTCGATATCGCCGTCGATGAGGTCGGAAACGTCGTCGTCGCCGGCATCCTCCTCCTCGAGGAAGGTATCGTCCTCGGCCGCATCCCCGTCCTCGGTCGTCTCGTCGTCGGGCGTAGGATCCGCCTCGTCCTCGGCAGCCTCGACCTCATCGAGGGAAACCAACTCCGGCCCCTTCTCGTCCGTCTCGTCCTCTTCGTCATTGGTGTTCGAGGCCCGCGCCAGCGCCGGAGGCGCAGCACGGCTCGATGTGGCGACCGCCTGGTAAACCGCTCCGCATTTCGGGCAGGTGGCGGGATCACGGGCGAGGTCGTAGAACTTCGCGCCGCAGCTCATGCACTGGCGCTTTAAGCCAAGTTCCGGTCGGGCCACGGGGGGACACCTCGTCGTCTACTAATGTCTCGGGGAAGCGGCCCCGTTAGTCGCGGGCGCCGCCTCTGTCAATCGAACCCGGCACACCGCGTCCCGGGCGTCGCGCCCCTGGGGCGGTGCAAGGATCCAGGGCATGGATCCGATGCTGGAGATCGCGTGGATGACGTACGCTGGTGCGCGTGTTAACCGCACCGCGATTTCACGGTCCGATTGCAGCGGCGCGGCGATGCTGCGCGACGCGCCGGATCCCGGCCCACCTTCGAGCACGAACGGACATTCCGTGTCGCACGATTCGCCTCCCGAGCCTCTGACTTCATCACCCGGTACGCCCCTGCGGGGACGGCTGCGCCCGCCCGGCGACAAGTCGATTTCTCACCGGGCGATGATCCTCGGCCTTCTCAGCGAGGGTGAGACCCGGGTCGAGGGCCTGCTCGAAGGCGACGACGTGCTGCGTACCGCGGCGGCCGCCAAGGCCCTGGGCGCCAGTGTCGAGCGCCTCGACGCCGGGCGCTGGCGGGTGCGGGGCGTGGGCATAGGAGGCCTCGGCGATCCGGCGGACGTTCTGGATTTCGGCAATGCCGGCACGGGCTCCCGGCTGATGATGGGCGTGGTCGGCGGCCAGCCTGTCACGGCGACCTTCGACGGTGACGCCTCCCTGCGATCCCGGCCGATGCGCCGCATCCTCGATCCGCTCACCCGCATGGGCACGCAGGTCCTGACCGAGGCAGAGGGCGGGCGCGTGCCTCTGACCCTGCGCGGGCCGAAGGAGGCGATCCCGATCACCTACGAGACGCCGGCCGCTTCGGCGCAAATCAAGTCGGCGGTGCTGCTCGCTGGCCTCAACGCGCCCGGGACCACGACGGTGATCGAGGCGGCGGCGACCCGCGACCATACCGAGCGCATGCTGCGCCTGTTCGGCGCCGCGGTTGAAGTCGTGTCGCACGGACCCGAGGGCCACGGCCGCAGCATCGCGCTGACCGGCCAGCCAACCCTGCGCGGGACCGACGTGGTGGTGCCGGCTGATCCGTCCTCGGCGGCGTTCCCGCTGGTGGCGGCGCTGATCGTGCCGGGATCCGACGTGGTGATCGAGGGCGTGATGATGAACCCGCTGCGGACCGGGCTGATTACGACCCTGCTCGAGATGGGCGCCGAGATCGAGCGCATCGCCGAGCGGGACGAGGGCGGCGAGACCGTGGCGGATCTGCGCGTGCGCGCGAGCCGCCTGAAGGGCGTGGACGTCCCGGCCGAACGCGCGCCCGCGATGATCGACGAGTATCCGGTGCTGGCGGTTGCGGCGAGCTTCGCCGAAGGCCGGACGCGGATGAACGGCCTGCACGAGTTGCGGGTCAAGGAATCCGATCGCCTCGCCGCCGTGGCGGCCGGCCTTGCGACCAACGGTGTCCGCCACACGGTCGAGGGTGACGATCTGGTGGTCGAGGGCGACGGGGCGGCGGCCCGTGGGGGCGGCACGGTGGCGACTTATCTCGATCATCGCATCGCCATGGCGTTCCTGGTGATGGGTCTAGCCACGCGGGACCCGGTGACGGTGGATGACGGGGCGATGATCGCCACGAGCTTCCCGACCTTCCTCCCGACCATGCGGGCCCTCGGCGGCCGGATCGGAGCATGATGCCGATGCCGCTCGTCATCGCGATCGACGGTCCGGCTGCGTCGGGCAAGGGCACGCTGGCCAAGCGCCTAGCCGACCATTACGGCCTGCCGCATCTCGATACTGGTCTGCTCTATCGCGCCGTCGCGCTGGCGCTGCTCGATGCCGGCCTCTCACTCGACGACCGCGCGGCCGCGGCCCGTGCCGCCGAGGCCCTCGATCCGGAAAAGCTCGACGATCCGCGTCTGCGCGACCGGGCCATGGGTGAGGCGGCCTCGCGGATCTCCGCGGTGCCGGAGGTTCGGACCGGTCTGCTCCAATGGCAGCGACGCTTCGCCGCCGATCCGCAGGGCGCGGTGCTGGACGGGCGTGACATCGGGACGGTGGTCTGCCCCGAGGCCGGGGTGAAGCTGTTCATCACGGCGTCCTCGGAGGAGCGGGCGCGCCGCCGCCATAGGGAACTGGCCGGTCGCGGCGAGACCGTAGCCTTCGCGGCCATCCTGGCCGACATTGAAGCCCGCGACGCGCGCGACTCCTCGCGGGCTGCGGCGCCGCTGCGCATCGCCGACGATGCGGTTGGGCTCGACACGACCGAGCTCGATGCCGATGCCGCCTTCGACGAGGCCCGCGCGATCGTGGAGCGCGCGCGGAGCGGGGGCGCCTGAGCGTTCTTCTCTATCCCCGTGTTGACCCCCCGGTTCGGCTCACCTATTGCGGACGCGCCGTCCCCGGCGACCCGCCTCGAGGCGCTCCCGGGACGCGAGCGCGTAGCTCAGCTGGTAGAGCAACGGACTTTTAATCTGTAGGTCTTGGGTTCGAACCCCAACGCGCTCACCAATTTACCAGTGAAGACAACGAGTTAAGCTACTTCGCAAATCCGGTGCTTTCCGGCGATGCGCCCGGGTTGCATCGAAGTAGCACGAGGCTGGCACATCGGTTCCCGTCAGCTTCAGCCTGGGACAGCGCACACCCAACGTCGGTGACGGCCGCCTAGCCCGCCCTGTTCATGGTGCCCCTGGGGCCGCGTTGCGTAGCGGCCCACCGCTGGTGAGATCGGACGCTCCCCCACCCCGTAAGCAGATCGGGGCGGGGCCGAGCGGGCCGCCTTAGTTGGCCCAATGCTTGCGATAAACCGCGCTCCTCCCAAGGATTCACTCAGCTCCGCCGGCTCCGCCGCGCGGGGCTTTTTCGATAACTGGAGGACTGCATCCTGTGGTGGGATCCAGCCCAGGTATCCCCTCACGGTCCGGATCTCGAGAAGCCGGCCCGGCCTGCCACGGCGGGCTTCTTCGCGCCGCGCCTACTCTGCTTTTTTCTGGTCCACGCCGATCTCGCAGATAATCTCGGCAACCGCGGGACCGTAGGCTGTTCCGAATGAAGCAGCCTCCGCTTCGGCTGCCCGTACCAATCTTGCAACCTCTGTGCTTGCCACGATGCCGGTGCTGGTCAGCAACGTCCCGAAAGGCTTAATCAACGGCGCGCTTGCAGTAGCGCTCTCCTGTGCCCCTTTCTTGGTGTGAACCGACATCGGCTCCCCGTAGCATCGTCATTCGGGCAGCAAACGAGGGCCGATTACGCCGTAACAATCTCCAACAGTGAACGAATTTTCAGCTGCGCTGCTAAGCAGCCATGTCGGCGCCGGAAAAACCCAACGCGATCGAAAGCGACGTGCTGTGTCGCGGAATCGCACGCGCCATCGCGATGGACGAGCGGGTGATCGAAGTTCTGGCAGTTGCCGCAAGCGTTCTGCGCGATGCGGAGGATCCCAGTGCGGCCGATATTGAAGGTAAAATCCGGACACACCGTGTCGGCATCATCAGGCAGCGAGCGATACTAGGAGCCGCGGGAATAAAGATTTGGGCATTCAGCCCCATATCTACAATGTTCGAAGCAGCCGTTTACATGGTGGCAACGTGACTTATACATGCCCGACGGCCGATTGGGCTGTTCAGAAGCTGCGCGATGCTGTCGCGAAGGGTTACGCCGAGATCGCAGTTCTCGATCCGCATGGCCAACCGCTCTCAGAAGCCGACCTGCTTGGGTGCATCCAGGATGCTGGCACTGCGCTCGGCGAGAGACTGCTTCCAGCCAATCTGTAGAGCATGGGCCGGCCAACCCGCGCGAGCAATCAACGCACGCCCTAATCGGCCCACCACCGCGATGGGCCTTCTCGGTATCGGCGCAACGAAAGCCGCCTCAAGGTGCAACAGCTGCTGCGAGTCAGTTCCATCGCGAGTGAGCCGGACCTTCGCCGCCAGGTACCCTCAACCTCGATCAGCCGGTCGCTGAAGGCTGGCCGTCGCCTTTACGATCGCCAGCACGCCAGCCCGCGCAGTGCTGTCCGTGATGCTTGCGAAAGCCATCACAAGCTCCATCGCCTGCGGATCTTCCAGAAAGGTCACCGGACTGGCTTCAGTCTCATTCGATCCCGGCTGACGTGCGAAGAAGGTTTCGACCGGGACTTTCAGGAGGTCGGCGATCGCCTGAAGACGGCCTGCACCGATGCGATTGCGCCCCTTCTCGTACTTCTGCACTTGCTGGAAACTAACGCCAAGGGCGTTTCCCAGGGCGGTCTGGCTCAAGCCCTGTGCAGCCCGCAGCACGGCGATACGGCTGCCGATGGTGCGATCGGCGTCGGTCGCCAACTTGGGTGCCGTGTGAGTGATCGGACGTGCAGACATGCAAACGTGGCTTTCGAGTAGAACGGTGGGGACAGCCGGCGTTCCGGCCGCTCACCAAACAAAATAACGCGCGATTGAGTTGCGCACAAATATGCAATCCAGGCGTGCGTCAACCGGTTGGTTCACTCGAAGCCCGTGGAAGTTCGGGACATGCGCAGTTTGCATCGTCAATTCCAACTTGAGCTCTCCCGTATTATCCAAGGACCCTTGGCAACATCCTGCGGCGCCGGAACGCGGCCGGCTTGGCTTGTGATCTGCGGGGATGTTGGGGACAAGCCCGATGTTAGCCGACACAGGTTGTTGCATCACCCAAGTCATTAATCTGGCGCGGCTTTTCGCAGTCCATGCTGTGGGCATGTTCAGACGCGCGAGCCACCCATGCACTTCGAAATCCGTTCGACAGGTCGCCACATGTGGACCTGGATCCTACTCGACGCAACGGAGCTGACGGTCCTGGAGTCGGATCGGGCTTTCCCGTCGGAGACACAGGCTTCGGCGGCGGCTCTGGCCTTCGCCAAGCTCGTCACACGCGCTGGTCGTACGCTGACATCCAGCCCAGCCGGCGGGCTGATCTGAGTGAGCAAGCGCACGCCTCGGCTCGGCGCTGCCTTGGGCCACCCCGCAGGCTTTCGGCGAAGTCGTCCCGGGCCTTGCATCACTGACCCTACGGCGACGCTTGAACGGCACGATCGATCGTTTTGAAAAGCTTCGGCGTCCCCTTGAACGATTGATCCGCCCATCAAACGATCGTTGAAGGGGTGCGTTCGGCTCAAGCATCCATCCCGGCATCCGCGCAAGCGGCAGGCTGCATCGCGTAGGCCGTCAGGAACTCCGCGCGCAGGGCCCACAACGCCGAACGGATTGCGCCCCGCACTTACGCGGATGCGCCGTCCGTGTCGGCTCTGATACGCAAATCCTGAAGCGCCCGCAGAAGCACGGTACGCTGTGGGGCGCCCGGCAGGCCGTGATCCGTCGTCAGGAGTGTCAGCAGAGCCCGTCCGAGCGGATCGGCAAACAGGGTGGATATCCCTGCAGTCTCACCTCCCGTGTTGTTTCTGCGTGTACCAGCATATCCAGTCCGACCGAGGCATTTACTATGCGAAGTTGCATAGAGCGTAGCCGGTACAAATGACTCATCATTCCTGGCAGGTTTCCGCTGATGCCGCGAACTGATTTCGCTCGAAGCCTCGTGGGCGGGCGCCAAGCCCCGTCATGAGCCGTACGATTCTCTGTTCATGAGTGCGTAGGCCGGGAGAAAGGTATCCGGCCCGTTCCTAGGCGCAAGCAGCTTTTCCGATGCTGGAATGCGCCCGATGAGGCGCAGGGGCGAGGTGCCGTTATCCGGATCAGGCGCCTTGGAACACATCAATCCGGTTTGTGTTGGCCCCTCAACGCAATTGCGAAGGATTCATCGATGCGGAAGCTGGTTCTCCTCTCTGCCGTCACGCTGTGCCTCGGGGCCGTCGGCCCGAGCGTCGCACAGGCCCAGGGTTACGGTTATCGCGACGGATACGGTCGCGGGTACGAGCGTGGCTACGGGCGTCATCGGGATTACGGCTATCGCCGTCACCGCGGCCTCTCGACCGGGGCCGCCATCGGCCTCGGCGTTGCGGGCGCGGCGGCCGGCGCCGCGGCGGCGGGCGCGTTCGATCGAGGCGGTCCGGGCTATTACGGCCGCGGGTACTGAACCGAGGCACTTCGAGAACAGGGGCCCCACCGCACGCGTGCGGTGGGGTTCCTTTTTATGTGGGCTGGTGCGGTTTCTTGGATCGCAGGCCCCGCCGGAGCCATTCGCGCAGCGTCGGCCGAACGGCCCGTTTGGCCCGTTTCTGCGCGAACGCATCGATGCGAATGCGGTCGGTCGGGACTTGCCGCAGGAAACGTTCGGCGATTTCGAAGATCAGAATGTCGGGTTTGACGCCCTCGATATAGGTCCAGTCCAGATTGGCCGACCAGATCGCGTGGACTTCGGCGAAGGACTCGGCGAGCATCGCGGTCAGGCGGGCGCCCGGACTGTAGATGTAGGAATCGCCGAACAGCACGACCCGACGCGGGTCCGGCGCCGCATCGTTCCGCATCACGACGCGCGAACCAACGAACAGGCCACGCTGCCGGATCGCCCGACCGCTTTCACGCACCCGAACCAGGGCGTTCGCGTCCACACGTTCCGCGCGGCGCGAAAAATCGTAGGCGACGTAGTCTTCCTCGATCGGGGGCCGGAGCTTCTCGCCGAGATCGAACGTGAATCGCGCACGCTCATGCACGCCGGCAAAGACATGCTCGGCCACTGGTGCATCGAGGGCCTCACACAACGCACGGTAGGCTGTGAGATAGCCGCGATAGGTCCAATGTGTGTCTGTCTGCAGATATACCGGCTCAGCGCCCCGCGCCGCGCGCAATGGTGTCAGCAGATCGAGCATCCGGGCGCCGCCATCCGGTTCCAGGAGCTTGGCGAGGCGAACGGCGGGCGGGTTGTCGAGGCCCGGAAACGCGCGGCCGAGCGTATCGGGATAGACCGCGAGCTTGTCGGGGACGACCGCATGAACGTGGCGGATGCCGAGGGCATCCAGGCGCCGAGTGCGCCGGTCGATCAGACGTTCCCACCGTGTGAGGATCCGGCGCGACAGGGGGCTGTCGCCGTAGAAGACCTCGACTTCGCGGGCACGGCCGACCCAGTATAACCAGCCATCCTGCCCGACGGCCACACCGTTGCCGCTCGTCATGAAAAGATCCGCGCGCTCTCCGCGTCGCCTGCCAACCGAGCCGGCGCCCTCGCGGTTGGCCTCGATGGATCCGCTTCGAATTGCAAGCCCGCTGCGCTGCCGCGCGGCCGGACTTCGGGTGAGCCGCTGCGCTTGGAATTCTAACGTCTTACTCGTTGTCCAGGCAGAATTGTACGCCAGTCGTCCGCTCCTTTCGCCAGACGACCTTGACGGCATAGCGCACCTTGGCGTCGGCCAGAACCAAATCGAAGGCGTTCTCGACCATCGTCGCGTGTTGGCCGAGGAATTCCAGCATGGCGCCGCGGTCGGAGATGTTCCTGACCTGGCAGGGAAACCGCACCCCGTCCGAATTCAGCGCAAAAGCGAGGAGCGCCGTCGGCTTTCGGGGCGTGGCACGCCGCTCCGCATGGCCGCTGTAGGGCGGGGCATTGCGAGACATGGCCGATTTTCCTGCCCATGTCGGCCAACATGGCACGAGTTCAGTAAAAATGCGGCTGATTTACTAATATGTAATTGACGACGATCCGCATCGCGACATCGCCTTCATCCATCAGCCCGCAGGAGTGTCGGTGCGCACGACTTATCCTTCGTCGCGCGTCGGTTCATTGCCCCACCGGCTGATAGTTCGTCCGACAGGCTCTACGGACGGTTCGATCCTCTTTCGTCGCGGGGGAGGGGCGGACCTTTTCCCGCTTTGATGAACCGGCCTACGAACAGGCCGAGCGGAATGGACATCAGAAACCAGCCTCTAAGGAATCGCAGGGCCTTCATCGTGTACTGCTCCCCGATCTGAACAGGCGACGTCTTCGAAGTTTGGTGCCGTGAAGGGCTTACGCTGCGCGTGGGCATTGGTTCACGCGCCATCGCAGAGTCGCTGTCGCCGCCGCGAAGCCCATGCCTATCTGGTCGGGATGAATCTCATCCTGGCCCTGCCGGGATTATCCGGTGGCGATCTTGGGACGATTATGCATCTGCGCACCAGCCTGACGTTTGTCCCGTGTCTGTTTGGTCTGCTTGAGGGGGCGTCGCTCCCCGCGGTCGCCGAGGCGCCAGGGCAGCCACCGATCGTTGCCACCGAGGCTGCTTCGGCGTGGCTGCCCAGTTTCTCGCGCAACGTCCAGGGAACCGGTCTTCCCGGCATCGACGGCGGACATGTTTTCCTCTGGAATCAGCCGCAGGGCTTCGACCCGGTCTCGACGTTGCGGGTCGACCGGCACGTGCCGAACGGTTCGGGGGAGGCGACCCACACCTATAAGGCGCTTTGGGCGCTGGGTTCCACCGGCCCGCACAATGCCGGCTACGAGTGGACGATCACCGGCGAGCTACACAACCGGGCATTGGCCAACACCGGGGCTCAGAACGTCGCGGTGAACGGGACCATCTTCAAGGAGCCGAACGGGATCGGTCCGGTCGGCCCATCCTGGGCCGGAAACTTCAACTGTGTGGACACGACCACCGAGGCCGATCCCGTAGCGTCCTGTATCGGCGCCGAGATCGACGTCTCAGCCCAGTCGCCGACCACCGACCGTAATCGCCAGCGGGTCGGCCTTCAGATCTCCACAGGGGGCATACCAGGCGCCCACACCGGATACGGTATCCTCATGGGCAACCTCACCGGATCGATTACCGACCGGGCCATCTCGTTCCAGGGGGAGGGTACCTACGGAATCGGGATCGACGCTGCTGCGGCTCGCTTCACCGGCGTGCCGCTCCTGCTCGGTTCAGGCCAGATGATCGCACTCGATGGCACACGGGATGGCGCCTTCTCGCGTCGGCTCGGCTTCGACGGGCGCGACTTCGTCTACGCGGGCGGAGACGGTCCGGTGTTCCGGGTAAGCGATGCCGGCCGCGTCGAGGCGGCCTCACTTCGCGAGGTGAGACCGCAGCCGCCCGCAAGCAGCCGCGATCGTTGCGAACCCGGAGAGCATGCCTGGGACAGCGCCTACGAGTATCGTTGCGTCGCCCGGAATCGATGGAAACGGGCGGCGCTGGCCGATTGGTAGTCGATCGGCTTCGACGTCAGCGGTCCAGGATCCGGACCACGGCACGCGAGGCCGGATCGACCACCACGATCTTATCGCCCGGCGCCACGAAATAACCGAAACGGCGCAGCCGCGGATCGGGGGCGTCCGTGAACGGGGCGAGCCGAACATCCTCGGGCACGATGCTGCCGGGCCGCAGCGGAATCGATCCCACGATCGGTCCAGGCCCGACGGGCCGGCGAACGATGTAGTCGCGTACCACGACGTCGTCGTCGGGGCCGAAATCGTCGGGCCCCACAATGATCGCCTGCGCGAAGGCGGAGCCTGTGAAGAGCGCGGCGAACCCGAGGGCGGCGGCGAGGCTTGCGCGTGTCGACATGTCGGGCTCCATAACCAGGGCCGCCGGAAACACGGCCGAACCTGGATCGGTTCCCGTGCTGGGCGCGCTCAACGGCCGATCTGGGCCGCCTCATTGAGCGGCAGCGGCGACCAACGGGTGATTTGAACGTACCCGTCGAGGGCCGCGACGACGATGTGGCGGCGGTGGCGATGCACCACCGCACCGGCGGCGTGGGTATGCCGCTCCTGCCAGCCGCCCGCCTCTGCCACGTAGACACGCGTATCGCCGAGGCGGGCGATGGTCTCGACCGTGCCGAAGGCCCGCACCCGGCGGAGGATCGCCCCTACGTCCTTCCGAAAATCGAGGGTCCGGTCGCCATCGGTGGCGCGCGGCCAGTAGGAGCCGTCACCCTGAGGCTCGGCCCAGCGCCAGCGGCCGGGCAAGTCGCGCCCGAGGGGGCCGGCGACGAGGCGGCGCGCCGCCATCTGGCACTTGGCCAAAAGGGTCTCGTGCGATTCCTGCGGGCTGAGGGGAAACATCTCCTGCGCCAGGATATCGCCGGTGTCGAAGCCGTCGGCCAGCACGTGGGCGGTCACGCCCCAGGTCTCGTAGCGATCGAGCACGGCGCGGAACAACGGGTACGGGCCACGCCCGATCGGGAGCGGCGAGGGGTGGATGTTGAAACCGTAAGCCGCGTGGCCGCGCCAGCCGCGCACCAGCCACGGATAACCTGCCACCACGAGCGCCCAGTCCTTGCCGTGGTCGGCCTGGATCGCCTCGATGTCCCGCTCGCGGATCCGCGAGAGCTGGATCGGGATGCGCAGCGACCGGGCGCGGGCGACGATTACGTCGTTGTGGTCGTAGACCCCGTCGCAGGGGCGGGTGAACAGCTTCACCGGCGTCCAGCCGGCATCCAGAAGCCCCTCGAAGACGCCCCCCAGGAAGTCGATGCCGGCGAACGCGAACTTCATGTGTCCCGCCTGCGACCTTGTGCACGTGGAGGGCGCAGGCTTGCAGCCTGCCCGGCGTTGCCCCCGGCCTTACCTTGATCCCGGCGGCTTGTGTAGCGAGGGGGATCGACATGGGGCGGGTGATCATCGACGGCGGAACGGGGTGGTGGATCACCGCTAAAGTCATCGGCCTGGATGGCAGCCGCTCGGCCGTTCGGATCGAGGGCTGAGTTAGTGCCGGGCAAGCCCAAAGCCGAATCCTGCGGAACGCTTCGCCTGGTCCTCGGAGACCAGCTCACCCGTCGCGTCTCCAGCCTGACCGACCTCGATCCCGAACGCGACGTCGTGCTGCTGGTCGAGGTGCGGGACGAAGCGACCTATGTCCGCCACCACAAACAGAAGATCGCGTTCCTGTTCGCCGCCATGCGCCACTTCGCGGCCGAGCTGACGGCCGAGGGCATCCGGGTCGACTACGTGCGCCTGACCGATCCCGGCTGCACCGGCAGCTTCACCGGCGAGCTCGAGCGCGCGGTGGCACGGCACAAGCCGGAGCGCGTGACCGTCACCGAGCCCGGTGAATGGCGGGTCTGGCAGATGATGCAGGACTGGCGCGAGACCCTCGGGCCGCCGGTGGAGATCCGGGCCGACAACCGCTTCCTCTGCCCGCGGGAGGATTTCGCGGGTTGGGCCGAGGGCCGGCACCATCTGCGGATGGAAACCTTCTATCGCGGCATGCGCCGCCGAACCGGCCTGCTGATGGAGGGCGGTGAGCCGGTCGGTGGACGTTGGAATTTCGACGCCGAAAATCGCAAGCGCCTGCCGAAGGGCCACCGGCTGCCCGACCGGATCGGCTTCCAGCCGGATGCCGTGACCCGCGAGGTCATCACCCTGGTTGAGCGGGAATTCGGCGACCATTTCGGCGATCTCGCTAGCTTCTCCTGGCCCGTGACGCGCTCCGACGCGCTCGACGCGCTCCGACACTTCATCGCCACGTGTCTGCCGACCTTCGGCGACTACCAGGACGCCATGAAGACCGGTGCGCCGTTCCTGTATCATGCGCTGATCTCGCCGGCCCTGAACGCCGGACTCCTGACCGCGGAGGAAATCTGCTGGGCTGCCGAGCGCGCGTTCCGCGAGGGCGCGGCACCGCTCCACTGCACCGAGGGATTCATCCGGCAGATCCTCGGCTGGCGCGAATATGTCCGCGGCCTCTATTGGGCGCGGATGCCCGAGTATCGCGACACGAACGCGCTCGCGGCCAGCCGGGCCCTGCCGTGGTTCTACTGGTCGGGCGAGACCAAGCTCAACTGCATCGCCCAGGTGGTCGCGGATACGCGCGCCCATGCTTATGCGCACCATATCCAGCGCCTGATGGTGACGGGCAACTTCGCCCTGATCGCCGGTCTTGACCCGGCGCAGGTGGAGGAATGGTACCTGATCGTCTTCGCGGATGCCTACGAGTGGGTGGAATTGCCCAACGTTCACGGCATGGTGCTCTGGGCGGATGGTGGCGTGATGGGCACGAAGCCCTACGCCGCTTCGGGCGCCTACATCGATCGCATGTCGGATTATTGCGGATCGTGCGCGTATGACGTGAAGGTCAAATCGGGCGCGACCGCCTGCCCGTTCAACTACCTCTATTGGAATTTCCTGATCGAGAACGAAGACAAACTCGCCAACAATCCTCGCATGACGATGCCCTACAGGACCCTGCGCGGCTTTGGGGACACGCGGCGCGCCGAGATCCGGCAAGACGCGACAACCTTTCTTCGGTCCCTCCTGAGCGAGCCCGAGCGGGACTATAAGGGCGACCAGACCGAAAGCGCGGTGTAGGGGGCAACGGACCGTCGGCCGGTCTCGCTCTGGATCCCAGCCGAGATCCTGAAACTGATGCGGCCGACGGTAAAATCCGTCGCGTGTAGCCCCACGTTCAGTTTTAGGAACCCGGACGCATCCGTGTACAGGCTCGCTTCCGGCCCGAAATAGGTATCCCAAAGGCGGTAACCCAAGGCTGCACGGGCCCAGACGCTGTCGAGCGCGGTACCCGCGACCACACTTCCCTGCAGCAGCGTGTCCTCGGACGGGCGAGCCCAGATCTCACCGTGTAAACGAAGACCAAAGCGAGATGGCAAAAGGGTCGGACCGTTTGGGTCCGTCAGCATCTGCGTCGTCATCTCGGGGCCCGCGAAGGCCGCCACCACGCCCCAATCGAAGAACCACTGATACCCGAAGTTGATGGCGCCGAGGACCGTGTAGCGCTGAACCGATCCCTCCGGACCACGTTCGCCCTGTCGGCCGCCGCCAAGGCTCGCCAACACCACGGCGCCGTCGCGATCGAGGGACGGCAGGCCGACTTTCGCGCCCGCGGTCATGAACGTGGCGGCGCCCGCATCGAGACTGCCGAACACGAGCGTGTCGATCTCGCCGGCGCGTGCCGCATCGGGCAGACTGATCCGGCAGAAGATCCCGACAGCAACGCAGATGCCACCAAGGCGGATCTTGATTTTAGGGTGCCCGAATCGCACGGGTTTACCTCCTTTCGGAGCATGATCCGTGAGATACGTGAGCGAGTCGAGTCGATAGATGCGTGGGTTGCCTGCGTAAGCGAATTTTAGTCTTCGACTGACCTTGTAATATTGCGAGACATTCGTCAAAAAGCATCGCGACGAAATAGTTATTGCCCGCCCGCGGCGTGCGCCCCGACATGGCGGCGCCCTATCGAAGGCGCGGGCGGTGCTGTCGCACGGCTGCCGTGCTTGGCGTACCACGCGATCTCCGCTAGAGCCCCCGCGGGACAGCGAAGGTTGGCGGATCCTTGACCTCCGGTGCACGAACGTCGGACGTCCTCACGGTGTTGGCGAGCCAAGAGGGCGAGCGCCTCACGGTGGGGGACATTGTCGCGGTCCTGCGGGACCGCGCCTTCGCGCTGCTCGTCGTGCTGCTCGGCTTGCCGAACTGCCTGCCGATGCCGCCGCCGATCCCGCTGATCTGTGGACTACTTCTGCTGCTGGTGGCGACTCAGATCGCTGTCGGCATGTCGGCACCGTGGCTGCCGCGGATGCTGCTCGGCCGGTCCATCGCGTTGACCGATGTGCGGCGCGCCGTGACGCGGGCGGTGCCGGTTCTGCGGCGTCTGGAGCGCTGGTCGCGCCCGCGCCTGAGCGTGTTCGACACCGCGCTGGGTATGCGTGGCATGGGCGTCGCCCTACTGGCCCTGGCGCTGGCCCTGATTGTGGCAGCGCCCATCGTCGGGCAGATCCCGCTGGGCCTCGCCGTCTGCCTCGTGGGCCTCGGTCTTGTCGAGCGCGACGGTGTCGTGGTGCTGGGCGGCCTCGTCATCGGTCTGTTCGGCGTCGCGATCAACGCCGGTTTCGCCTATGCGGTCATCGCCGGGATCCTGAGCCTTCTCAACGTCTGGTAGGACGGATCGGTGGCGGTAGCGGATCTGATCGACCAAGAAGCGCCCGCTTGTCGGGTGTTCCCGGTTTGCTGTCAGCGGCCGACGGGAGCGCGATCGTGCTTCAGAGGCGATAGCGGATCTGGTCGGTCCAGAAGCGCTCCAGACGGCCGAGCGCCTGGTTGAGCCGACCGAAATCGTCATCCGAGATGCCGCCGATCGGCGCGATCGTGCGGGCGTGCTTATCGTAGAGACCCTGAATGATCTCGTGCACCTGACGGCCCTTGTCGGTCAGGCTGATCCGGACCGAGCGGCGGTCAGTCTTCGAGCGGGCGTGGTGCAGGTAGCCAGCCTCGACGAGCTTCTTGACGTTGTAGGAGACGTTGGAGCCAAGATAGTAGCCCTTGGTCCGCAGCTCGCTTGCGGTGAGCTCCTTGTCGCCGATGTTGTACAGGAGCAAGGCCTGGACGCTGTTGACGTCTTCGCGGCCGCGCCGCTCGAACTCGTCCTTGATCACGTCGAGGAGCCGGCGGTGCAGGCGCTCGACGAGGTGAAGCGCCTCGAGATAGGAGCCCCGAGCCGGCAATGCCTCTTCGATGGATTCGATCTTGGTGGCCCTGGCGCCCTGCGTCTTCATGTCTGCCTCGCCGTCTGATGCCGCGGTATCCGTTCAATGCGGTGCCGCTGATGTTGGCTAAGCTACCGCTTGGGAATGAAAGGCGATTTAAGCGACAGGATGAATTGCCGATTTACGCTTTGCGGTAAAGACAAACTGAAGCGAAGATCAGAACGGTTCGTTCACCGTGCTTCCTGCGCGGCGAGGCAGGACAGCACGAAGTACAACAGCACGACACAGCCACCGAATACGAGTAGCGGGATCGGCACGGGCAGAAGTTGCGGGGTCAGCACGGCGAGCGTCAGCGCTGAGGTCACGGCAAGCAGCCAGATGACGCCGCCCCAGGCGCTGGTCAGCCACAGACCGATCGCCGCCGCGGCATCGACCACTGCGAAGTAGACGATCGCCGCCTGCCGGCCGAACGGCTCGGACTCGAACGGCCGCACCCCGGGGATCACGTCGAGGATGGTCGCCCAGGACGCGAGACTCTTCATAAGCCAGATCAGCGCCGTGATCCGCATGAACCAGATGAGGGCCATATCCCACGCGCCGGGGGCCGGGCCTTGGGCGCGCTCGATCCGGTCGGTCGGGATCTCGCCCGGCCGCGGTGTTTTGCGTCGGATCGGGAAGGAGCCCGGCACTACGACGCGCTCTGGGCGGGGAGGGGCCGGTGCATCATCGGGGCCGGGTCCTGGCTGAGAGTGGGTGCGCGGGTTGAAGCGGTTTGGCGAGTCTGCGTCAACGGTTGGGTTTCGCCGGCTCGCTCCCGTGTGTTAGTCCGGCGCCTCCGGCGCGCCTGCGTCGAGCGATCCGCGGCGCCGGCCGCGCGAACGGTAGCGAAGCTGCATGTCAGACATCTTGCCCGAGCCGCGTCCCATCGCCCTGGAGGCTGCCCGGGAGGGCGCCCGGGTCGAGGGCCTGAAGATCACCCAGCGGCCGCGCCGTAACCGCAAGGCGGATTGGTCGCGTCGCCTCGTCCGCGAGCACACGCTCACCGTCGACGACCTGATCTGGCCGATGTTCGTGATCGACGGCGCCGGACGGCGCGAGCCGATCGCCTCGATGCCGGGCGTCGAGCGCCTCTCGGTGGACGAGATCGTGCGCGATGCCGAGCGCGCGGCCCGGCTCGGGATTCCAGCGGTGGCCTTTTTTCCCTTCACCGAGGTGTCGCTGCGCGACCCGACGGGCTCCGAGGCGCTCAACGCCAACAACCTGGTCTGCCAGGCGGTGCGGGCCGTGAAGCGGGCGGTCCCGGAAATCGGCATCATGACCGACGTGGCGCTCGATCCCTATACCAGCCACGGCCATGACGGCCTGATGCGGGACGGGGCGATCCTGAACGACGAGACCGTGGCGGTACTCGTGGAGCAGAGCCTGATCCAGGCCGAGGCCGGGACCGATATTATCGCCCCCTCAGACATGATGGATGGCCGCGTCGGGGCGATCCGGGCCGGGCTCGACAAGGCCGGATTTCTCGACGTGCAGATCATGGCGTACGCGGCCAAATACGCGAGCGCCTTCTACGGCCCGTTCCGCGACGCGATCGGCACCAAGGCCGCGCTCGTCGGCGACAAGCGCACCTACCAGATGGATCCGGGCAATTCCGCCGAGGCGCTGCGCGAAGTGCGTCTCGACCTCGACGAAGGGGCTGATTCGGTGATGGTGAAGCCGGGCCTTCCCTATCTCGATATCATCCGCCGCGTCCGAGACGAATTCCAGGTCCCGACCTTCGCCTATCAAGTGTCGGGCGAGTACGCGATGATCGAGGCGGCCGCCCGGAACGGATGGCTCGACGGCGACCGTGCGATGGTCGAGGCGCTGCTCGCGTTCAAGCGGGCCGGAGCGGACGGCATCCTCACCTATCACGCCCCCCGGGTCGCCGAGCGCCTGCGCAACCATCCGTGAGGCCCGCGCATCGCGGGCTGCTGGCGGCGGCGATCGCAGCCGGCTTCCTCGGCGGGCTCGCCACTTGCGACGACAACCGGCGCCGCGAGCGAGTCGCCACCTGTCGCCGGGCGCTCCCGGCGGTCGCGCCGGAGGCCGGGATCCGACTGCTGCGCGCCGCTCCCGGAGCGACGCCCGATACGGTCCGCGTCGATTACCTCGATGGCAATCGCCAGCATTGGCTGACCTGCCGCTTCGATGGGGGCTCAACCCTGTTGGCGCTGGCGACCGAGAACAGCACCCTGTCGGGACCGGCGCTCTACATGCTGAAGCGCTTCTATCTCGACACGCCCGACGCGACGGCCGCTGATCCGGCCGGGCACTGAAGGGGGAGGCTGCGCACGCCTCTTGCGTCTTTCTGATATCGCCACCACTTCACGACGCGCAGCCTCGCTTGCAGGACGCGACATGATGCAGAACACGCAACCCGGTTACGCGGCGCGCTTCGTTGCGCCCGGCTACGCCACATCCTTGCCCGTACCCTTCGTACGAGCGAGCCTCGGCGCCCGCGCGGTCGCCTATCTCCTCGATATCCTGTTCATCTTCGGCTTTACCGTACTGCTCACGCTGCTGATCACGGTGGTCGGCGTTGTGACCTTCGGTCTTGGCTGGACCCTGTTCGCGATCCTGCCGGCAAGCGGCATCATCTACAGCGCGATCACGGTCGGCGGCCCACGGCAGAGCACGATCGGGCAGCGGCTGATGGGCCTGCGGGTCGTGGCGCCGGAAAGCGGCGGGCGGGTCGACATCATTACCGCGGCCGTCCACGCGCTGCTGTTCTACGTCGCAATTTCGACGTTCCTGCTCTGGTGCGTCGACATCGCCTTCGGACTGGTGCGGTCCGATCGTCGGCTTGCACACGACCTTCTACTCGGTGTTGCCGTTGTCCACGCCCCCTGAGGTCTCCGTGTCGCGGTGAAAATCGCGCACGGCAACAGTTCGGGGCATTGAGCCCGGCCGTTCCGCCGTTACACTGGTTTGCCGGCGCCGACAGTTTGCTTCCGGCGCAGGGTCAATCAGAAGCGTGACCAGCCATCCGCGCGACACACCGCAATTCTATCTCACCGCGCCCTCGCCGTGCCCGTACCTGCCGGGCCAGGAGGAGCGGAAGGTGTTCACGCACCTCGTCGGCCGGCGTGCCCGCGACCTCAACGAGATCCTGACGCAGGGCGGTTTCCGCCGCTCGCAGACGATCGCGTATCGGCCGGCCTGCGAAACTTGCCGGGCCTGCGTCTCCGTTCGTGTGGTGGTGAACGAGTTCGAGCCGAGCGCGAGCCAGCGCCGCATCCTCAGCCGCAACGCGGACTGGATCGGAACACCGGAGCCCAACCGGCCGGCCTCCGAGCAATACGCCCTGTTCCGCCGCTACCTCGACGCGCGCCACGGCGACGGCGGTATGGTCGACATGACGGTGCTCGACTACGCCATGATGGTGGAGGATAGCCACGTCGACACGCATCTGGTGTCCTACCGGCGTCGCGGGCCGGACACGGCGATCACCGGGCACGGCTCCGGCCCCCCCCTCGCTTTCTGTCTGACCGACGTCCTCGCCGACGGGCTGTCGATGGTCTACTCGTTCTACGACCCCGAGGAGGCGTCCCGCTCGCCGGGGACGTTCATGATCCTCGATCACATCCACCGGGCCCAACGCCTCGGCCTGCCGTACCTGTACCTCGGCTACTGGGTCGAGGGCTCGCGCAAGATGGACTACAAGTCGCGCTTCCTGCCGCAGGAGCGCCTGATGGGCCAGGGCTGGGTGCGGGCCGACTGAGGCTCCACCGCCGAAGCGCCCCGGAAATGACGGATCTGCATTGAGCGGCCGGGGCAGCGCGTGCTACCGGCCTCGCACGTATTCCGGACCGCGCCGAGGCCCCATGATCCCCCGCTACAGCCGCCCCGCGATGACCGCGATCTGGTCGCCTGAGAGCCGCTTCCGGATCTGGTTCGAGATCGAGGCCCACGCCACCACGGCGCTGGCCGAGATCGGCGTCGTGCCGAAGGAGGCTGCCGAGACCGTCTGGGCCAAGGGTCGTTACGCGGTGTTCGACGTCGCCCGCATCGACGCGATCGAGGCGGTGACCAAGCACGACGTGATCGCGTTCCTCACCCATCTCGCGGAAATCGTCGGGCCGGAGGCGCGCTTCGTTCACCAGGGCATGACCTCCTCGGACGTGCTCGACACCTGCCTCAACGTGCAGCTGGTGCGGGCCGCCGACATCCTGATCGCCGATGTTGATGCTCTGCTCGACGCCCTCAAGGCCCGGGCCTTCGAGCACAAGCTGACCCCGACGATCGGCCGCTCGCACGGCATTCATGCCGAGCCCGTGACCTTCGGGCTGAAGCTCGCCCAGGCCCATGCCGAATTTCAGCGCAACCGCCGCCGTCTGGTTGCGGCCCGGGAGGAGGTCGCTACCTGCGCGATTTCCGGCGCGGTCGGTACCTTCGCCAACATCGACCCGCGGGTCGAGGTCTACGTCGCCGAGAAGATGGGGCTGACGGCCGAGCCGGTCTCCACCCAGGTCATCCCGCGGGATCGCCACGCGCAGTTCTTCGCGACGCTCGGCGTCGTCGCCTCCTCACTGGAGCGGCTGGCCATCGAGATCCGTCATCTCCAGCGCACCGAGGTGCTGGAGGCGGAAGAGTTTTTCTCCGAAGGGCAGAAGGGGTCCTCGGCGATGCCGCACAAGCGCAACCCGGTCCTCACCGAGAACATCACAGGCCTCGCCCGGATGGTCCGCGGTTACGTCACCCCGGCCCTGGAAAACGTCGCCCTCTGGCACGAGCGTGACATCTCGCATTCCTCGGTCGAGCGGATGATCGGCCCCGACGCCACCGTGACCCTCGACTTCGCCCTGGCGCGGATGACCGGGGTGATCGAGAAGCTGCTCATCTACCCGGCCAACATGCAGAAGAACCTCGACCGGCTGGGCGGTCTCGTCCATTCGCAGCGGGTTCTGCTGGCGCTCACACAGGCGGGTGTCTCGCGGGAGGACTCCTACCGTCTGGTCCAGCGCAACGCGATGCCGGTGTGGCGTGGGGAGGGCGACTTCCTCGAACTCTTGAAAGCCGATTCGGAGGTGACGGCGGCCCTGTCGCCCGAGCAGATCGAGGAGTGCTTCGATCTCGGCTATCACTTCAAGCACGTGGACACGATTTTTGCGCGGGTGTTCGGCGTGGCCTGAGGGCGCCGCACGATTCCTGCTTCAGGCCAGCGACGAACACAGGAAGGCTGCCCGTGACCGCTCCCCGTACCGTCTACCTCAACGGCGAATTCCTCCCCTTCGAGCAGGCCCGCGTGCCAATCATGGACCGCGGCTTCCTGTTCGCCGACGGAATCTACGAGGTCTCGGCGATCCTCGACGGCAAGCTTGTCGACAACGCCGCCCATCTCGCGCGCCTCGACCGGTCGCTCGGCGAGATCGGTATCCGCAACCCGCACGATGCCGCGGGTTGGGAGCGGTTGCAGACGGAGCTCGTCGCCCGCAACGGCGTCACCGAGGGCCTCGTCTACATGCAGGTGACCCGAGGTGTCGCCGAGCGCGATTTCGCCTTCCCCAAGGGCGATGTCACTCCGACCGTTATGATGTTCACGCAGGCCAAGACCGTGCTGGCCAACCCGCTCGCCGAGACGGGCGCGCGGGTGATCACGGTCGAGGATCTCCGCTGGAAGCGCCGGGACATCAAGTCGGTGGCGTTGTTGGCCCAGGTGCTGGCCAAGCAGCAGGCCGCCGAGGCCGGCGTCGCCGAGGCCTGGATGGTCGAAGACGGGGCGGTGACCGAGGGCTCGTCGTCCACAGCTTTCATCGTCAGCCGCGAGCGCGTCCTGGTGACCCGGCCGTTGTCGACCGCGCTGCTGCCCGGTATCACCCGGGCCTCGGTGCTGCGCCTCGCACAGGAAGCCGATCTGCGGATCGAGGAGCGGCTGATCCCGGTCGTGGAGGCTTACGAGGCTCAGGAAGCGTTCTACACCAGCGCCTCGGCCTTCGTGATGCCGGTGGTTCAGATCGACGACCGGACGATCGGTGAGGGGCGGCCCGGTCCGGTTACCCGGCGCATGCGCGAGCTTTATATCGCGGCTGCGCGGCAGGGTTGAGAGCCCCCGCCGGTCGATCGGGAAGCGGCGCGCCCCAGGAACGGATGCCGCCCCCGACTGTTCCTCCCCGAAATCGGAGACGAGAGGGGAGACGGATCGTGCCGAAGATGTTCCTGTTTGCTGCACTGGCGGCGACACTGCTGACGGTTCCGGCCTACGCGCAGAACCCTGACGCCCCGCTGAAGGGCCGCGACACGGATCCCGCTTTGCCGCCGCCGACCGAGATGCCGGCCGAGCGCGTGCGCCCGAGCCCGGACTCGCCGCCGCAGGATCAGTCGCTCAGTGACAAGCTCCAGCAGAATGACGGGGTCATCAAGCCGCCAGCCAATGGAACCACGGGAACGGTGGTGAAACCCGATCAGTCCGGCTCCATGCCGGTGATCAAGCCCGATGAACTGCCGGGGCGTGCGCCGGGCACGGAGGCAAAGTAGTCCGCTGCGATCTGGTCGCGGGTGCGTTATGCGGGCGAATTGCTTGATTTCGCTGCTCGGATCGCGGAAACGGCTGACGACGTGCGCCGCCTGCACCCGTGGGTGGCGCCGTCCCGGTTTCCGTCGCGGGTAAGCAGGCAGACATGGCCAACGTCGTCGTTGTGGGCGCCCAGTGGGGCGACGAGGGCAAGGGGAAGATCGTCGACTGGCTCTCCGAGCAGGCCGACATCGTGGTTCGCTTCCAGGGCGGGCACAATGCTGGCCATACGCTGGTCATCGATGGCGTCACCTACAAGTTGGCGCTTTTGCCCTCCGGCGTGGTCCGCGGCGGCAAGCTGTCGGTGATCGGCAATGGCGTGGTGGTCGATCCCTGGCACCTCGTGGACGAGATCGATCGGATCAGGGCGCAGGGCGTCGAGGTCTCACCCGCCTCCCTGCGAATTGCCGATAACGCCACGCTGATCCTGCCCCTGCACCGCGAGCTCGACCATTTCCGCGAGACCGCCAATGCTGGCCTCAAGATCGGCACGACCAAGCGCGGCATCGGCCCGGCCTACGAGGATAAGGTCGGACGCCGGGCCATCCGTGTGGTCGATCTCGCCGATCCGGAGGCGCTGCCCGCCAAGATCGAGCGGGTGCTGACCCACCACAACGCCCTGCGGCGCGGCCTCGGGATCGACGAGGTGAACGCCGAGGCGCTCCTCGCCGAGCTGAAGGCGATCGCGCCGAAGATTCTGCCCTACGCCGACACCGTCTGGGCGCTGCTCGACGAGGAGCGCCGGGCCGGCAAGCGCATCCTGTTCGAGGGCGCGCAGGGGGCTTTGCTCGACGTCGATCACGGCACCTACCCGTTCGTCACCTCGTCCAACATCGTGGCCGCCCAGGCCGCGACGGGCTCGGGCCTCGGTCCGGGGGCGATCGGCTACGTGCTCGGAATCGCCAAGGCCTACACCACGCGGGTGGGGGAGGGGCCTTTCCCGACCGAGCTGTTCGACGAGATCGGCGAGACGATCGGCAGCCGCGGTCGCGAATTCGGCGTCAACACCGGGCGTAAGCGGCGCTGCGGCTGGTTCGACGCCGTGCTGGTGCGCCAGACGGTGCGGACCTCGGGCATCCACGGGATTGCGCTGACCAAACTCGACATCCTCGACGGGTTCGAAGAGATCCGGGTCTGCACGGGCTACCGGCTGGACGGGCAGACCATCGACCATCTGCCGGCGAGCCAAGCCGCTCAGGCACGTGTCGAGCCCATCTATGAGGTGATCCCAGGCTGGTCCGAGACCACGGCGGGCGCCCGCTCCTGGGCCGACCTGCCGGCGCAGGCGATCAAGTATGTCCGCCGGATCGAGGAGTTGATCGGCGCGCCCGTGGCGCTGCTCTCAACATCACCGGAGCGCGATGACACGATCCTCATGCACAACCCGTTCGAAGACTGACGGATCGCACGCTATCGCGTTGACGACGCATCATTTTGAACGACCCGCCCATATCCAGGCCGCGCAGGCGTGATCTAGAACGGGTGCGGGGCTCGACACCCGTTTGCGCGGCGGGCGGCCATCGACGAACCGACCAGCGTTGGGCCGCGGCCCCGCGCGAAGCGGACACGACATCATCGGCCGAGGGCCGCGGCCGATCCTAGCGGGATGGTCGGATCCCTCGGCTCCCGGCCATCGACCGGTGCACCGGCCGGCGGCCGTAGGGGCGGATCAGGGGCACATGGCCGATTACTACCCGCTTCTGGCACGCGCGCTCGATGCGCTGCCGGATCGAACGCCCGCCCTTCGCAAGGCGGTCTACGACCGCGCGCGCCATGCCCTGATCAGCCAGCTCCGATCCCTCGATCCGCCGCTGTCCGAGGCCGATATCGATCTCGAACGCCGGGCTCTGGATTCCGCCATCGAGCGGCTGGAAGTGGATCACGGCGGGCTTCCGGCCCCGGCCAACGATGCCGCATTGGCGGCCGGCCCGGAGCCAGTTCCGGCTCCGGTCGCGCCTGAACCGGCGCCATCCGAACCTGCGCCTCCGCGGCCGCAAATCTCCGAGCCAACGCTGCCTGCGGCCAAGCCGCCATTCGAACGCGCTGTCGCACCGCCGACATCCGTTCTGGAGCCCACGGATGAGCCGCGCGAGGCTCCGATCACGATCGCCCCGCCGCGGACCGGTTCTTCCCCGAGCGTCGCGGCCGAACCGAGCGAGTTTGCCGACGGTCCGTCACCGGTGGACGAGCCCGATCTCGGCGCCGTAGTCGCCGATGCCGGCAATGGCCGCCAGCGTCCACGCATCGAAGTTGTGCCTCCGCGGGCCGAACGCTCGCGGTTGCTACGCAATTTTTTCGTCGGCGGCATGCTGGCCGTGGTGATCTCCATGATCGCCGTGGCCGCCTTCCTGCTCCGCGACCGACCCCAGATCCTCCCGTCGAGCGGGACCGAGACCGCGGACACGCAGCAGCCGGACGGGGAGGCCAAATACGGCGACCGCGTCGGCGGCGATGCCGCACCTGCCCCGCGGCCCTCACCCCGCCCGAACAGCGCTCCGCCTCAGCGTGCCATGGCACCGTCCTCGGACTCCGCGGTATCGGTCGCCCAGAGGGCCGAGCTGATCGAAGAGGTGCAGGGCACCGAGAACGCTCAGCCGACACTGCTGTCGGGCCGCGTCACGTGGCGGCTCGATACGGTCAACGGGGATCAGGGGCAGCCGCTTCAGAACGCCGTGGTGGCGACCGTGACGATTCCCGATGCGGGGCTCACACTGGTCATGACCATCCAGCGCAATCTCGATGCGACCCTGCCGGCATCCCATACGGTTAATCTGGCCTTCAGCCAGACCGGCGGCGGTGACGTTCGGACGATCCAGGATATCGGCCTGCTTCAGGCAAAGGACGACCAGAACGCCCGTGGCTCGCCGGTCTCGGGTCTTCCCGTCCGCGTCCGCGACAATCTGTTCCTCATCGGCCTATCGTCGCTGCCCAACGACGTCGAGCGCAACACGGATCTTCTGCTCCACAAGAACTGGTTCGATCTGGCTTTGCGCTACACCTCCGGACGGCGTGCGGTCTTGACCTTCGAGAAGGGCTCCACGGGTTCACAGGTGATGCAGAACGCCTTCGCGTCCTGGCAGTGAAAACCTGCGGGTGGGCGTGCGGCCGTTGAAAGCCTCCGCTTGTGGAGACTTCGCCGAAGCGACGGCCAGTCTTGCCACGAAAACCTGCGACTGGCTCATGGCCTGAGCGGTGTATGCTATGGCGGACAAAGTACGCGACTTGCCGCTAGCATTACCGAAAGGGCAGAGGGTCTCCTCTCCCGAGCGGGAGAGGGACAGGGCAAAGCATAAGAACTCACTGGAAGGAGCGAGACCTGTCGGCGCTTCGAGGATGAGCCCGATCCTGTGGGTTCTCGTCCCCCACCCCAACCCTCTCCGGCACGGGAGAGGGGGCTTGTCGAGCTTGCCAACCCTGTTGACCGACTATCGCGCACCGTGGGCGTGTCGAAGCATCTTCGTACCTAGAAACGTCAGTGCGCCTCGATACCCGTACGCGGCAACTCGCGGTTCGCGATGTTGCGCTTGACCGCTTCCTGCACCTTCTCGAAGGCGCGCACCTCGATCTGCCGAACGCGCTCGCGTGAGACGCCGAACTCGCCCGAGAGATCCTCCAGCGTGATTGGATCCTCGGCAAGCCGCCGGGCTTCAAAGATGCGACGTTCGCGCGGGTTAAGAACGCTGAGGGCGTCCCGCAGGGCCGAGAGGCGGTTCTGCCCCTCCTGCTCGTGGGCCAGCACGGTCTCCTGGCTGGGTGAATTGTCGACCAGCCAATCCTGCCACTCGCCCTCCCCCTCCTCGCGCAGGGGGGCGTTGAGCGACGTGTCGCCGGACAGGCGCCGGTTCATGTCGATCACGTCCTGCTCGGGCACGCCGAGGCGGGTGGCGATCTGCTTCACCTGATCGGGCTTGAGATCGCCCTCGTCGAGGGCCGAGATCTTGCCCTTGGCCTTGCGCAGGTTGAAGAACAGCTTCTTCTGGTTCGCCGTGGTGCCCATCTTCACGAGCGACCACGAGCGTAGGATGTATTCCTGGATCGCAGCCTTGATCCACCACATGGCGTAGGTTGCGAGCCGGAAACCCTTGTCGGGATCGAAGCGCTTCACCGCCTGCATCAGACCGACATTGCCTTCGGACACGACCTCACCGATCGGCAGGCCGTAGCCGCGGTAACCCATGGCGATCTTGGCGACGAGGCGCAGATGCGACGTCACGAGGCGATGCGCGGCTTCACGGTCGCCGGCGTCCCGCCAAGCCTTGGCCAGCGTGAACTCCTCCGTCGGCTCCAGCATCGGGAACTTGCGGATCTCGTCGAGGTAGCGCGACAGGCCACCTTCGTTGGCGAGCACGGGCAGCGCACCGGCCATGGCTTTCTCCTGGACCTAAGTCCCCCTGACGGGCGGACGCGACGGGCAACAGTGCCGTCCACTTGGGCCGCTCTTGAGCCGACCCTGCCGGCCACCCATCTCGTACGGGTCGCCGGGGCCGGTCGCGATCGAGGACACCTACGTCGTCATCAACGCGCAATCGGCCAAATCAGTTTGTACCATGGCACGATGTGACGCGGTACGGGGTGTAGTTTCGCACGCGTGCCGTGCCGGATTACAGGCTGGTCCGGTCCGGGCCATCCGCGCGCAACTGCGTCACCAACGCGGTCAGCTCCGGCGGCAGCGGACTCTCGAACCGCAGCGTCACGCCGGTGCGCGGATGGCTGAACCCGAGCAGCGCGGCATGGAGCGCCTGTCGCCCGAGCGCCGTCAGCGCGGCACGCGCGTCCGGTGAGAGGCGTGACGCCTTGGTGCGGAACCCGCCGCCATAGACAGGATCGCCGAGCAGCGGATGGCCGCGGTGGGCCATGTGCACGCGGATCTGGTGGGTCCGCCCGGTCTCCAGCCGGCACTGGACCAGGGAGGCGTCCGGATAGGTCTCGGTGACCGAGTAATGCGTGATGGCGTGGCGGCCGGAGGTATCCGAGACCACCGCGATCTTCTCACGATGGAAGCGGGAGCGTGCCAGATTCGCGCTGATCGTACCTGTGCGCGGCTGCGGCAGGCCCCACACGATCGCAGCGTAGGCACGCTCGAGGGGGCCAGTGCGGCCGTGATCGGCGAACTGAGCGGTCAGACCCTGATGCGCGGCATCGTTCTTGGCGACAACGATCAGGCCGCTCGTATCCTTATCGAGGCGATGGACGATCCCGGGCCTGCGCACGCCGCCGATCCCGGAGAGGCTGGCTCCGCAATGGGCGATCAGCGCGTTCACCAGGGTCCCGCTCTCGTGCCCGGGCGCAGGATGCACCACGAGACCGGCCGGCTTGTCGATGACGATCAGGTCGTCGTCCTCGAACACGATCGGCAGGTCCGTTTCCTCCGCCGCCGGTTCCGCCGGTATCGGCGGGGGCAGGGTCAGGACGATGCGGGTCCCCGCCGCGACCTTTGCCGCTGGATCGCGCATCAACGCCCCATCCCTGCTGACGTGACCCTCGCGGATGAGATCCTGCAACCGTGCGCGAGATAGATCCGCAAAAAGCGCCACCAGGGCGCGATCAAGCCGGATGCCGCCCTCGGCTACGGTGCCGACGCGTTCCTCGATGCTGTTGTCCACCACGTCTCCGATCCGCAACCTATCCGCCCCGCCGATGCGAATTTCCCAGGAAGGCACTTGCTCCACGGGCGGGTGGTGGCTATAGCACCCCCGCGCCGCCGGAAAGCTCCCATCGTCTAGCGGTCTAGGACGTCGCCCTCTCACGGCGAAAACAGGGGTTCGATTCCCCTTGGGAGCGCCACCGGCGCATGTCTCCGGAATTTTGATAGAAGCTTTACAGGAAGCGGGGCATCGTCCCGCTTTTCTGGCGGGACCGCCCTGGTCATTGGCGAAGCGCTTCCGACGCTACTGGCGAGCCCAGCATGCTGAGCGCACCACCGCCGGAATGTCTGACCGGATCCGCAGGCGCGGATCGATATGATGTCGGTCGTGACCCGCGACCTGTTCCACGCCAGTCAACGCGGACCCACCAGTAGGCCGCCTCGCGAATGCTCGCGGCCGATTCCGGCGGGATCTTGATGTTTCTCGGGACAGGCGCCCTCGGCGCCTTCGTGGTCGGCTGCGCCATGGGCCGGGAACCGCATCAGGCCGCAGCAGCTGCGTCTCCGTCGAGAGCCAGATCGCCACCGCCTCGCTCGTTCGGACGCAGGAGGTATCTGTGTCTGCTGAAACCGAGCTTTCGACGCCGCGAAGTTTAACCCTCAATCGAGCACAGGTGCGGATCGCCGCAAGGTTGTATTTACAGTCAATAGCTATCTTAGGTTGCATAACGTCCGCGCGAAGTCAGCCGAGATGACGATGGCCTCTCCTTTCACGCCGGAACATAGGCGCCATTCACCAATCGCGAGCAGTCGAGGGACCCATGACGTTCCCGGCGTTCGTATTTGTACGTCATCGTTAACGCTTCAAGTGTTGAGTGTTTTTCTGAAAATTCTACTCTTGATATCGAGCCTTCCAGTGCTCGTCATTGCACTGGTCGCTGAGAGGTTCTTGTGCAACAAGCCAACCTTGCAGCGCACCATGGCCGGTGCTTTTGTGGCTCTCAGCGTTGTCAACGCAGCCGGGTTGGTTCTGACGATCCTGTATCATCTGCTTGCCTGAGATAAGCATCGAGGACACCGCTCTACGCCTATTCAGATCCTCATAAACGCCGACGCTTTTGTGATCGCCTTCATTACCCTCGGGCTCTGAGAAAGCAGCTGGACGCGTCCGGCGGGTATCCTACGACGATGGCCTTCCCGCGCAGACGCTGCACACCGACTTGATCTCACGGGGTAAAGCCGCCCGGGCCCAGCGTGGAACCAGCGACGCTACTGGAACGGGCACTCACGCGTTCGAAAAGGCTTGGGGTCACACTCGTGTCCCGAGGGGTCGACACGCTGATGCGTAGGCGACCGTCAATCCTGCAGATCCGGGCCGGCAGGGTCGCCCGGTGGCACGTCCGGCCCGGGGCCGGGCCGCTCGCCGTCGAGCGGGTTATCGATGGGTTCTGAGGGCTCGTCCGCGCCGAGGGGACGCTCGCGCGGCGGCGGTGCCGGATCTGGTCGCCCATCGCCTGACGGTGGCTCCCCCCGTCGAGCTGCATGCAGCCTGTGGGGTCCGAGACTCCACGCAGAAGCCGGGCCGAGTGAGGGCGAACTCGCTCGCTCAGCTCTCGGATCACTCCACGTGCCGCGGGCAGACAGCGCTGAAACGATGGGTGCCCCCTGGAGGGGCATCGACGAAGAAACGGACGTCATGCGCCGAGTTCCCGAGTCAGGCGTTCGCGGGCTCTGCTGACGCGGCTTTTCACGGTGCCGGACGGACAGCCGATCACGCTCGCGGCAGCTTCGTAGGGCAGACCGTCGACGGCGACCAGCATCAGCGCTTCCCGGTGGGCGGGTTCGAGCCGGCCGATCGCCGCCTGAAGATCGCGCAGGCGGAGCGTGTGATCCTGCCGGGGCGGTTCAGAAAGGTTGGCCGCGTGCGCGCCGTCGGGGTCCGGCACTTCCCGACTGCGCTTGCGACGTCCGTTGATGAAGCCGTTGCGCAGGATCGTGAACAGCCACGCCACCAGGCTCGTCCCGGGCTCGAATCGTCCGCGGTGCTCCCAGGCCTTCAGAAGGGTCAACTGCACGAGATCGTCGGCCTCGTTGCCGTCGAAGGTCAGGGACAGCGCGTAGCGGCGCAGCCGTGGAACGAGGCCGATCAGGTCATCCTTGAAGGCGTTCGGGACCTGGCGGCGCGTGTCGGCCGTATCCAACGCCACAGAGAGCCGTCCGAGCACCGCACCGAGAGGCGAAGCTGGATCAACTGCAGCAACTTCTGGATAGTATTCGCGTAACCGTACCCCGAGATCTCCAGGGACAAAAGCATGATGGTGCCCGGCAGCGTCGGCCGCGTCGCGCAGTTCATCGGCGGGTTGCACGTCGGGATCACCGGTTGCGATGAATGGTAATCGACGCTGCTCGGCTTATCGCGCTTTCGCAACGGCCAGAACTTATCTCTGGTCGATCTCGATGGCGTCAATGATGCAGGTATACCAGTGAAAAGTTCGCCTTCACTGGAACCCGCTTGCGCGCAACCCGTTTGAGCCGTTGCGCTGGATAGGCGCCGCGGATCAGAGGGAGCCGGATCGGCCGTGACGGTGGGCGTGGACAGGCATGAGCTCCGACAGATCATCGCCGGCTTGAGCGAGGGCGTGATCCTGGTCGAGCCCGATCAGACCATCGCGTATGCCAACGAGGCTGCCCTGGCGATGCACGGCGTTCAGAGCCTCGACGAGCTCGGCCAGACGGTGGACGCCTACCGCGATCGGTTTTCGCTGCGCTACCGCAACAACAATACGCCCAACCACTACCCGATCGAGCGCGTCGTGGCCGGCGAGACCTTCCACGATGTCGTCGTCGAGGTGAAGCGGGCCGACAAGCCGGAGCTGGACTTCGTCCACTGCCTGCGCAGCTTGGTCGCCACCGACCGCGAGGGCAAACCGAGTTGCCTCGCCCTGATCCTGAAGGACGTTTCCGATCAGTTCGAGGCCGAGGAGCGCTTCGAGGCGACCTTCAACGCCAACCCGGCGCCCGCCATCATCACGCGGCTGTCCGACCTGCGCCACGTCAAGGTCAACACCGGCTTTCTTGAGATGACCGGCTTCACACGCGATGCCGTGATCGGCCGCAGCGTCTACGAAGTCGATGTCCTGGCCAATGCCCGCAACCGCGAATTGGCGATTTCCCGGCTGCACGAGGGCGGGACGATCCCGCAGATGGAGGCGTGCCTCGACCTGCCCGATGGCGGCTCGCGGTTCGTGATCGTGGCGGGCCAGCAGATCGAACTCGGCGACGAGCCCTGCATGCTGTTCACCTTCGCCGACCTCGAACTGCGCCGGAAGGCCGAGACCGCCCTGCGCCAGAGCGAGGCGCGCTTCGCCACGGCGTTCCGAATGACGCCGGTGCCGACCGTACTGGCGCGCTCTCAGGATGGCTGCGTCACGGGCATCAACGACGCCTTCGGGCGCGTGTTCGGTTTCGGCGAGGATCGAATCGTCGGGCGCAGCCTCGATGAAGCGGGCCTTTGGATAAAGGACGCTCAGCGCCTGCGCTTCGATGCGGCGATGGCCGAAAGCGGCTTCGTGTTCGGCGTCGAAGTGTGTCTGCGCCACGAGAGCGGGACCAACCTCGATTGTCTGGTCTCGGCCGAGCGGGTCACCATCGACGATGGGGATTTCATCCTGATGGTGCTGCAGGACATCACCGATCGCAAGCACACCGAGCGCGAGTTGTTCGACGCAATCGAAGCCGTGATGGCCGATACGTCGTGGTTCAGCCGCGGATTGATCGACAAGCTGGCCAACCTTCGTCACCCGGGTCGCGAGAACGCGGACGGATCGATGCCGAGTCTGACGGTGCGCGAGCGGCAGATCCTCAACCTGATCTGCTCCGGCCTGAGCGACTACTTGATTGCACGCAAGCTCAGCCTCTCGCGCAACACCGTGCGGAATCACGGGGCAGCGCTCTACCGCAAGCTCGGTATTCACAAGCGCAGCGAAGCGATCATATGGGGTCGCGATAACGGGTTTCCGCTCACGAATAATGAGCAAACTTAACTACCGTACCGGTATAGATGAACTATTGATCGGTTAAGCGTAGGACACATCTTCGGGACAACCCAGGCGCATCGAAAACGGAATGCCGAAGGCTCGAGCGGAAGAATTCGGGTCCGAAAGGCTCTCCAACGGCTCGATGCGACGGGCCATCAGCAAGTTGACCGGGGATCTTTGGACTGACGCCGAGGGGTAGTCCCAACGGCGGAGCCCGAAGTCGACGGAAAGCCGGCAGCGCTGCGGGTCATGACAGCCCACCGCTCTGCTGCGGAAACACACCAGGAGACAGGAGAACGACATGGTCGACACGGACCGGATCACGGGCGCCGCGAAGGAACTCGGCGGTAAGGTGCAGGGCGCGGTGGGCGACCTGCACGGCTCGCAGCGGCACTCGGCCGAGGGCCGAGCCCGCGAGGCGAGCGGCAAGCCCGAGAACCTTTACGGCCAGGCTAAGGACACCGTGCGCGCCGCGGCCGGGCAGGTCGCCCACACCGCCCGTGACCTCGGCGGACGCCTCCGCGAGACCGTGGGCGGCCTCGTCGGCGCCGACGACATCGAGGACCGGGCCCGCCACGCCCAGGGTGCG
>NZ_JAKSYH010000256.1 GCF_022829295.1 Methylobacterium sp. J-088 | reverse complement strand
GAACCTGAGGAAGCTCGCCAAGATCATCCCGGTCCCGCAGCCGAGCCCGGCTTGACCGGCAGGGGACACCCGGCTCGGGAACGAGAGCTCATCCCGCTCACGCTCCGATCTCGGACGAGAACGAGTTTTTCAACGAAATCGTACCTAAAGCAGACATTTCATGGACGGGCCTAATATCAGGAGTATATTGCCATCGTCGCCTCATGACCGACATTGTCGAGGCTTTAGACCGGGCCGAGGCCCATTTTCGTGGCGGTCTAATAGCTCTCATGGGTCTGAAGAAACGGCGCGCAGGACGCGTCACACCGGCCGGAAATTTGTGCTGAAGCGAGGTGCGAAGCTCCTGTGTTTGCAGGAGTAACTAGTGGCGGAACTGGCGGACCTCGCACGCAGCTCCGACGTTCCAACGGCATGACGATAAGGTCGACGGATCTGGAAGGCTCACTGTCTCTGGCTCGACCCCCAAGGCTCGACGCGCGCACCCGATCAGCTTGGCCGGCCGAGATCACGTCAGCCAGCGGCGTCGATACGGACTTGAGCGCAGCGTGCCCCGGATGGGGCCTGGTTGCGATGCGTGCGACGGCCGTCGGCCCAATGGCTGTAGTCTGCGACGCTTCGATTCCGCCGAACTGCCGGTCACAACGGAGCGACGCCCATCCAGTCAGGCGGGACGCTTCTGCCGTACAACGTCCCCTTCCGGTCGCGGTCGCGGTCGTAGGATGCGGTAGCGAAGCGGTGCTCCAGCATCGACCGCTGGCATCCGTGGAGATGGTGGCCCGAGCCTCCCAGCCACAGCACGCAGCGGGCGTCGGCTGCCGCCAGCGCGAGTTCCAGCGCCCGCCACGCGCCGAGACCGTCGGTTGCGGCGACCGCCTCACCATACCAATGCGCGGCCCAGCATGCGCGGGCGTAGCAGCGTCCGGCCTTTGCCGCAGCGTCGCGTAAGAAGCCGTGTCGAAAGCGCTCGTCGTCGAAGAAATCGTCCAGGGCTGGATCGGATACGGCAAACCCGGCGGCCGTCACGGCCCTGGCGAGGTCGAGCGGATGTCGCCCGGTCGCGCGATCTTTTACATAAGCGACGACCAAGTCGTGACGCCTTGCAGTTTCTGCGGCGAGGATCAGGCGGGCCATCGCTCGGTCGTTCGGCGCTCGATCCAATTGCCGACGGCGTATGGACTCGATCGCTGGATCGTCCGAACTCCTCCATAGTAGCAGCGACGTGCGCGGGACGAGACCGATCGGGAGCACTTCGGGAAATAGCGGCGCGACGTCTCCGTAGGCGTCGAAAAGGCGTGCAGCTCGCTTCGGATCGACGTAGGAAACAGCGCGAGCGACGTCGTGCGCCAGAACGGCGAGGACCGGCGCCCTTTCAGTCGCCGTCGCCTCCTCCGCCAGCGCGAGCAGCCGTTCGAACGCCGAAGGCGCCTCCCTGGCGGCACGGTCTACGACCTCGCTGGATGGAGGATGCAGCAACATCTCGCGGCCGGACGATGCGAGGTCGCGATGGAGGGCGAAGAAGTCCCTCATGTTACGCATCGGCCTGCGCGCGCCGCTCCCGACGTCGAAGCCATCGGCGGGGCCGAAGTCGATGCGGTGCCAACTGCCCGAATTCTCATCGCGCGCCGGTAGATCGTCCGGCCGGACGATGGCGACCTTCATGCCGGTCGGCAGCACGCCGACCGCACTGGTATCGCGCAGCACCCGATGCAGATCGTTGACCGCCGCCTCGAGCGTCGCCGCGCCCGAGTGCTCCAAGGCCGAACTCCGCAATGCGGGGGTCAGCTTGGCGAGCGCAGACGGCTCGTCGGCATCTAGGCCGGCGCGCCTGAACCAGAGGGAGCCCCAGTGGTCGGCTCTGATGTGCGCCTCGTCGACGATCGGCACCGGCCGGCGCCATGCGGCGGCGAACTTCTCGTCGTCCTGCCGCGTCCCCGCCCGAACCATGGCGCGGTAGGCTGCGGCGCGAAGGCGCTGGTCGTCGTGCGCGGCCGCCTGTAGCGCATGGGACCGGACCGCCGGAACGGCACTGCCGGCGTCGGCGGTCGCGAGCAGCGCCAGCCGCATCCGCCGAGGCTCGCCTGAGGCGAAGTCGCTCCGGAGGCGCTCCTCGACCTTTGCGGCAGGCAACGCTCGCATAAGTTCCCCGAGCTGGAAGGCGTCGCTGGCGTCGTCGCGTTGCCCGGCGTGAGCGTCGTACTGCCGCTCGGCTTCGAGATGCGGCAGTACCGCCGCCAGGAGGACGGTGGGGGCGTCGCGTTCCACCGGCTCTAGATCGGGCCGCCCCCTCAGATCGGTCATCCACGCCGCGACGGGTTCCACGACTGGTCTCAGAATCGCGACGTCCCGCAGGATCCAGTGCGCGATCACGGAGGGGGAGACGTCAGCGATCGCAGCACACCCGGCGGCAAAGTCCCGGTGGATGGCCGCCGCCGCATCCGGTGCAAACCGGCAGAGCAGCAGCCTCGCCCGGCTCGCCGGAGCCTTGGACTCACGCCACAGCGCACCCGGGGGATGCCCTTCCCGCGAAGTCGTCGCCTCCCTGTAGAAATGAGCGGTCGCCTCCAACCCTCCCTCGGGGGCGGACGCGGCAGGGTCGAGTGGATCGACGTCCGGCAAGACATCGGACCTGCCTGGCCTCGTGTCGGCAACCGCGGGAGGGCGGACGTCGGCCGCCGCCCGCGATTGCTCCGGATCGCCGCTGCCCGACAGGGCGTAGCTCATCGCCCACCCGAAGACATCGGAGCGAGCCGCCGTCCGGAACGGAGCTACGGCGGCGCCGACGGCCGAGGTGGCTTCCTCCCAGTCGGTCGGGGCGAGGAGGCGAAGCCATCTCATCGCGTCGTGCGACCCACCGGCCTCCCATCCTATGGACGTGGCCACGCACCATGCGAAAATATCAGCCGCGTAGCCTGCAAGGGGCCGGCCCGCCAGGATGGCGATCGCCAGTTCGTCCACGCGGTGGGCATATCCGGGCGGGAGGGGATTCAATTCACGATCGACGAAAGTGCGCTCCGCGTCGGCCAGGGTTTGTATGCCGGCGCGGTGCTGATCCGCCATTTCGTTATGATGTTCCCGCGCGAAGCGCGCTTGCTCCTCGGAGTAATTCCGGGTGTCGGGAAGCGACGGCACCGGTTGCCAGGCCCGAAGCCATCGTCGGACGGTCCGGTCGATCGCATCCGCCGTCGCCGGCCGATCGCGCGCAGCGATCAGAGCGTCCCTCATCCATTCGCGGCGGCCGGCGACACTGCGCTCCCCGTATAGCTGGGCGGCGACGTCGAGGTAGACGTCCGGGTGTTCGGAAACCCCAGAGAAGATTCGCGCACGCTGATCGGGTGGCAGGTTCTGAAGGATGAGTATGCGATGCAGGAGGACCCGGGCAACGACATCGTCCATGCCTGGATCCGCGAGTGCGACGTCCAGCGCGCCGAGGAGCACAAGGGCGGTCTCGTCGATCGCGCGGATCGGATCGACGATGGTCTCAAGGAGCCGGTCGAGACCGGTCTCTCCCGCACCGGCCGCGTCCTTTAGCTCCTCCGCGATCAGCAGGCCCAGGCCGAGCGTTCTGCCGTGCTCCCGCAGGATGTACCTCCGGCGGACCCCGTCGACGATCTCGATGAAGCCGCTGTCGACGATGTCCCCAAGATCCGCGGCAAGGGCCGCCTGATCGACGGGAACGCCGAGGCGTTCGCGGATGGACCTATCGTCGAATGTCACGGCTTGCCGGGTTACTGTCTGGTTCAGCAGCCGTTCGCGGATCTCGCGCGCATGGTTGACTAGGACCTGCGCGAACTGTTCCGCCGTGTGTCCGCCCGCCGATGCGCGCCCCTCCTGACGCTTTCGCAAGTACTCGAACAGCAACCGCTCGGTCCCGACTTCGTCGGGGTCGAGCCGATCGAGTAGGTCGAGCCCGACCGAAAGGATCCGCGGGTTGCGCAGGAAGCCCCGTAGCGGCTCACAGACGGACTCCGGCCGTTTTCCGGCCAGCAGCAGCAGGTGGTCGAGTTCCTCGTCTGAGAACGCCTCGACGCCGATCTCCAGGACCGCCGCCCGCGGAAGACGGGGCGCGAGATCCCTCTCGTAGATGCCGCGCCGGGTCGTCACGACGACGCCGAGAGCCTTCGTGCCGGCCTCCCGCAGCAGCGCCGAGATCAGCGCCGGCCAGGGGTGGTGGGTCCGTTCGTTCACTCCGTCGAGGACGATTACGACCGCCGGGCTGCGATCCGCCGTCGACCCCTCCGGCACGGCGAGCCACCGCTCAAGCCGTGCCCGCCATCGGTCCTCGCCTCCGGCGCCGCGCGAGCCTGTCTGTTCCGCCGCCAACCGCGAGAGCAGCTCCAAAGGGCGAGTCTCGTCGCCCGCGCGCCACATGTGGGACGTCATGAGGAGCAACATCGGTCGCGGACGTCCCGGGCCGTCCTCGAACTCGAGCCACGCGCGCACGGCTGCCCACGACTTGCCGTTGCCCTCGTCGCCACGCCCACCGCTGCGGCCCGCCGGGCCTGTCAGCACGACCGCGCGCGGCTCGGGGGACCAACAGCGCATCGCCTCGCGGATCCGCCCTTCCAGGCGCGCGCGCGCGAAAGGCGCGGGCCGCATGGATGCGTCCAGGGGGGCCAGCGCTTGATTGAAGCGTTGCAAAGCGAGACCGACGCTGCGGAAGTGCGCTGCTAACCAAGCCGCATTGGCACGGCGCGCCGAGGCGAGGCCCAGGGAGCCGGCGCGGAATTCTACATGGATCGCGTCGGCTTGGCCGCCGAAGAGCGCACTTGCAGCGACCGCCTCGATCTCGGACGCGACCACCGGGGCGGATATCGTGTCGTACCGGCCGAACCATTCGAGGACGGCATCACGTGCGACCGCAAGCAGCACAGCCAGCGGCGGTAGCGGTTGTGCCCAGTCCAGCACCAGCACCGTGGTCCCGTGCCGATCGCCCATCCGGCGGAGATCTCCGGCATAGGCGGCGTCGAACGGCACGGTCGCGGCCGCGCACCAGACTTCGACCTCCCGTCCCGAGCGTTCGATCGCCTCGGTCAGCTTGGCCGAGAGCGCCTCGAAGGGCAGGCGCGACGTGTAGCGTTTGGCCTCGACCATGACGGCCGCGCCGGAGACTGTTCCTTCAGCGTCGCGTCCGAACTGACGTCCAGAACCAACGAGCCTGAATGGGACGCCCGCGAGTAGGGTGCAAGCGGCGGCAATCAGGCCTTCGAAGCCGCGGTCGCCGGTTGGAGGAAGTTCCGCGAGGATCGATCGCAGACGCCCGTACGGGAGGCGATCGCAGTTCTGGGCGTCAGCGGCAGAAAGCGAAATGGCGTCGTCAGGCATGCAGTCGGGACAGGTGTCGGTCGGCCCGATCTGTCGATGCCGTCAATGGCTACGCATCAGGACCGGCAGGTAAATGCGTGGGTTCCGGCTTCGTTCCTTCGGTAAGAGACGGACAGCGGCGGCGCGCGATAGGCCGGACTGTCGTGGACGGTATGTAGGCGGTTTCGGCACCTCCGAACGTTCTTCAGCGGCAAACGAACGGTCCTCAGATCTATTGATTTTTCACTAATGAACGGCGGGTTTCCCAGTTCCGGCACTCGATCCTTCGGCTATGAAGATAGATTGCGCCCCCAAATCACTTGGTCCGGAGCAGTTCACGGTCCGCTGTACCTGCGGAAGTTCATTTATTGCTGGACTCACACAGGTAGCGAAGCTCTGAAGCACCTACCGAAACAGTCTTCGTCATTAAAATGTTACGACCGACGGGCGCGTCGCTACACGCGTCTGATCTCGTTCAGTGAGCAGACCTTCGTGAGATCGAACACGAGGGTCTGCTCATGGCGCGATCCGGACGGCAGGAAGTGGCCGAAAGCAGCCTGACCGCTTCCAGCGTTCAAACCGGAAAAGCGGACGTTCGGAGTGCTCAGGGGCGGTTCATTACTTAAGTACCGCCCCAATGATGGAGCGCATGCTTTGACAGTCTTCACATTTCTCGCGGTAATGAGATGGCTGACAGCGCCATGAACCCGGTGATCAAAGTTACCAACATCATCGACCCGCTGCTGAACGTGGCGTTAGCGAACTGCTGGTTGATGATAGCCGACCCAATGATGCGCTTTTCAGCACCAAAGTTCTGTGCTGAAGCAACCTAAAATATCAGTCCGTCCGATGAAAATTGGGCGGACTTTTTTGTTCAGCAGTAAGTCTGAAAGTGACTGACAAGGCCGGCCGGTTAAGCCAAAGGCGATCGGAGCATCCTCGACGCCCTTGGTCGCGGTGGCGATATCCGGTTTCCCACCGATGCGTGGAAAGCAGTTCGACCCGCATAACGATCAGCGGGCCGCCACCCCATGGTGCGGCCTGTTTGCATTTCTTGGGTCTGTTCCAGGGTGCCCAAAATTATCGTCCCAAATGCTGGGCTCCGGGAAATTAGTCGGCAAGCCAATGGCGTTTGTCACCATTGCCAGTCGATAGATGGGAACGGCGGGCTTGGCGGTGCGCCGTCCCCATGGTCAATGCCCAACACGAAAATCGTTTTTCGTTCTCCATTGAGCCTTGCCGCCGTCAACGCGTTCACGTCCGTGTCCCCATCCGAACGGAAGCACCGATGTCGAGTCTGTCGGAGCGCAAGGCTCGCCTGATCGTCCACGGCGACCAGCCCTACAACGCTGAGCCGCCCCTTGGGCGATTGCGCGCCTCTTATCGGACATCGGTACAGGACTTCTACGTCCGCTCCCACGGCGACCTACCGGCGCTCGACCTTAAAATCTGGCGCCTCACCGTCGATGGCGGGGCCGACACGACACTGGAGTTTTCGCTGCCGGACCTACGCAACCGTTTTCCGGAGTTCACGGTGACCGCCACGATGCAGTGTGCCGGCAATCGTCGCGCCGACATGCGAGCGGTCGCCCCTGTTTCCGGTGACCCGTGGGAAGCAGGCGCTATTGGGACGGCCGAGTGGACCGGGGTACGCCTCGGCGACGTCCTGCGCGAGGCTGGGATCGCGGAGGGCATGGACCTCCACGTGGCCTTCGAGAGCCACGACACGGTGGAGGGCCACCCGTACGGGGCATCGATCCCGCTCGCCAAGGCGCTGGCACCCGAAACCCTGCTGGCGTACGCCATGAATGGCGAAGCCCTGCTCCCCGAGCACGGCTTCCCTGTCCGCGCGGTTGTGCCGGGTTTCGCAGGCGTGCGCAGCCCCAAATGGCTCCGGCGCCTGATCGTGCAGGATCATCCCTCAAACAATCCAATTCAGGCCGGTGACTATAAGCTGTACCCGCCCCACGTGACGGCGGAGACGGCCGACCCCACCCAGGGGCACACCATCGACCTGATGCCTTTGAACGCCGCGATCTGCGAACCTGCGCGTGAAGCTGCCCTCAAGGCGGGCGTGACCCAGGTTCGCGGTTACGCCGTGGCCGGTGACCGAGCCGTCGTCCGCGTTGACGTCTCTGGCAATGGCGGTCGATCCTGGGTCCAGGCTGATCTGGAGCATCAGGCCGGTTCACCATTCGCCTGGACGTTCTGGAGCGTCGAACTCGATCTATCGCCAGGCGAACACGAACTCGCGGTCCGTGCCTGGGACGCGGCCGGCCAGACCCAGCCGGCGCTGCCGGACGATACCTGGAACCACAAAGGCTACCTTTGCACCTGCTGGCACCGGGTGCGGATAAGCGTCACCTAAGGCAAGGCTAACCTTGCGCATACAGTCGTCACGAAACAATTATTCAGTGAAAAAACGTCCCGGTGCATTGGGTCCTAACCGGGAATTTCGTTGATCCGCGCGGTATCCTGGGATGCCACGCCGTTCTCGCGATGGCGATAATCGCTCAACGCCCGGTAGACCTGGAGCCGCGCCCGCATCACCGAACCAAGCGGACGGTGAGACGCGAGGCTGTGGGCCGGACGGAAGGTCATCACCTCGTCGAAGTACCGCACGCGTTCCGGTGCATAGGCATCCTGACGGGGCAGGCGCAGCGTCGCGACCGTACGGTAGGGGCTGATGGAGACCGGCCAGTCGACCGAGGCGTCCTCGATGGGTTGGCTTTCGGCATCGGCCCAGAGTTGGGCCCTCAGCTCGAACACCACCTCGTGCTCCCGGAAGAAGGCGACCGTCGCATGACGGAAGCCGTCCTCGTCCTGATGCGGATCGAGCCGCCATTCGGACAGGGCCCGCTGGCTTTCCGTCGAGGGCACGCCCCCGAGCTTGGCCACGTAGTCGCCGAAGCGGACCGGCGCCTGGCTGAAGTAGCTGTCGGCGAGGGGATGGTTGTAGGGATGGCCGAAGAAGTCGGCCAGAGCGCTCTCCGTCCCGAAGGCGTGCAGCGCGCGGTTGAGGTTGCGCATGGTCGACGAAACTGCGCTTTTGACCCCTTCGGGCAATCCCGTGGACTTGCCGATGACGGTGCCGTCCCGCAGGAAGCCGGCTGCGGTTCCGGAGGGGAAGGTAGTGCCCGTCGCGAGGACGAAGTCCTGGGTGTCGACGGCATGGCCGGGCAGCTTTTCCCCGGGCACGTCGAACACCTTGATGGACATGCCGCGGTGGGTCGAGACCCGGTCACCCAGGGTCTCGCCTGGCCCTTGCGCGAACCGGACCGCCACGGGGTGGGTGCCGGGCGTGGCGAACAACCCTTGGGCCAGTTCGGGCGGCAAGCCGGCTGCAATCGTCAACTCGCCGGTGACGCAAGCCGAGCTCTTCGCGTGACTGGCGCGCACGGCATGGTGCTCGCGTGCCTCGACGGTCTCCGATTGCTGCGTCATTCCCTTGATGATGCCGTCAATCGTCTTCTGCTCGTCCGGATCGGGCTTCTCGATGTCGGGTGCGTATCGAAGGTAGGTCATGTTCTTCCTCACGGGGATCGGGGAACTGAAGCGGACCGCAACGCATAAGAGCGCAGCGGATTCGGGGTTCGACGTATTGAGTCGGAGACGGGATCCCGTTCCGAACATCGAGGGCGCCGGGGGCCGTTCTCGGTCCAGGACGACTTCGCGTCCGTCGAAAGTCTGCCTGAGTTCGGCTGCGCTATAAGTTGGCTTTGAAGCGCTGCTTCGTTTTTCACGGCAATAGAAGACCGGACCATAGACCGGCTCCAGAGCGGAGGCGGCAAGCTCGGCCGATACGCTCTACGACCCGTGGAGGGCCGCGGGCTCGTGCGTGCGACAAGCCATTTCAGGGCGCGTCCTTCCCAACCGTTTCGAGGATTACGCGCGCTGTCTCGGCAGGCTGATCCCAATGCGGGAAGTGGCCGCAGCGCTCAAACCAGTGCAGATGGGCCGACGGGAAGGCTTTCAGGGCGCGTGCAGCCTGGCGCGGCAGTAGCAGGTGGTCTTGGCGGCCCCAGCCTATGGTGACAAGGCCGGGGGTCTTTGCCGAACCCTGCTGCAACGGCCCGCGTGCCAGCTCACGCAGCATCGCATCGAACACCGGTGTGGCCGCCAGGCTCTGCAGCTCCTCTTCGACAAGCTGCGGTGGCAGCACCCACGGACGGGCCGACAGTTGGGCCAGCAGCAGCGTACGGGTGACGGCGTGGCGCGACAGGCCAGGATGCAAGGGCCGCAGCAATCGCACCAGGCGTATCGATGCCGCGAGCGTCCAGTGTAACCAGCGCGTTTCCCACCCGCGCCAGAAACCGCCGGGATCGAGCGCCACGCAGTGCCGACCGATGCCCCGCCGTGCCAGCTCCAGCACCAGCCGGCCCCCCACCGAACTGCCGACAAGGTCCGCTGTCGTCAGGCCTTGCGACTGCACGAAGCCGGCAAGGGCGTCCGCATAGGCCTCCACCGTCTGCCGGCCCGCGAGCGGGGTCGATCTGCCATGTCCCGGCAGGTCGACCAAGATCAGTTCGCGCGAGCCGCGCAATGCGGTTAAGAGCGGATCCCAGGTGCGGAGATTGGCCCCCAGCCCATGGACCATCAGTAGCGGCCGGCCCGTGCCGACGCGTTCAAAATGTAGGAACATGATGGCATTGTCCTTCAATGTTCGCGCTGCAATCCGAACATTGGTCCGTCGCAGATTTCGTCAGGCCGGGAGTGCCATTTAGGTCCGCGAGCCGCTCATATCGGACGCTTCGAGGCCAAGTCGCCGGTCTGATTGCCAGCTACGCGGCGCAAGGCCGACTGTACTTTGCAGTTTTGCAAGCGCCGGATGTCGCCGCGAAGGCCCTACCGGAGTTCGCCAGGAGAGAGCTGCGCTTCCAAAGCTCGCGGAGACGAAGACGTCACGTCCGCGCCAACTCAGATGCCGGCGTACCAGGCGTAGCCCTGGTCCTCCCAGTAGCCGCCCTTGCTATCGCCGATGTGGGCGAAACTCTCGACCACCTCAATGCGCATCACGTACTTTGCTTGCTTGTAGCCGAGGTTGCGTTCCACCCGCAGCCGCAGCGGGGCGCCGTTCGAGACCGGGAGTGCCTTGCCGTTCATGTCGTATGCGAGGATCGTCTGCGGGTGGAACGCGTCCACGAGGTCGATGCTCTCGTAGTACCTGACCGGTGATCCACCACTGGCCGCAGTGTCCTCAGACGCCTGCTGGCCGCCGGAGTCCTTCCTGCTCTCCCCACCGCCCGATTGCTTCGTCATGGCTGGGTTGGCATTGCCGGCAGGGATTGTTTCGTCGGAGCCGCCATCCTCCGCGGTGTCCGCTCCGCCGTCGTCCTCGCCCTGGTCCATGGTGTCCGCGCAGTGGAACACCACGTAGCGCCCCTCGGGCTTGAGCTTGGCCCGAGACAAGAGGTCGGAAAGCAGAACTCCGGTCCACTTGCCGATGGCGCTCCAGCCTTCGACGCAATCGTGCCGGGTGATCTGGGTGCGGGCGGGAAGCTTGCGGAGCTCGGCCAGGGACAGCTTGAAGGGCGCCTCCACGAGGCCGTCGACCTCCAGGTGGTACTTGGCGAACTTAGCCTTCGCGAGGGCCTTGTATGCCTTGTCCGGCGGGTCCTCGGTACCGTTCGGCTTGAACCACGGCGAGATGTCGGCCTCGGCGTATTCCGGGGCCAGCGTCCGGTCGGTGAGCAGCAGGCGCTGGACGAACAGGTTGGCGTCCTCGCCGGTCTTGAGGGTGCGCCGGAACCACTCCGCACTGCCGAGGCGGTCGCAACCGCCGAGCATAGCCGCCGCGGCTGCGGCGGAACCCCCCGTCAGGAGGGCCCGTCGGTTCGGAAGGCGGCTCATACCCGGGTCTCCCCGGTGATGGGTGCCGGCTCGACCTTGCGCTCGATCACGAACCAGCCGGTGAGCATGCCACGCATGTTGTTCCAAAAGCCCGAGAGCAGGACTAGGGCGATGTGCACGACCACGAACAGGACCAGCAGGGCCGCCACGACGAAATGGATCGTGCGTGCCGACTGGCGCCCGTCGAACAGCGTCAACAGGAACGGGAAGGCCGCGTCCATCGCCGGGGACATCGCGAGGCCGGCGAGGAGCTGCGCCGGCAGCAGCACGAATAGCACCACGAGGTAGGTCAGCTTCTGGATGACGTTGTAGCGCTTGGCCTCGTCGCCCTGCGGGAAGCGCAGCGTCAGGTGCTCCCAGATCGAAGCGCCGAAATGGCAGATCTGGTCGCGGGACGGGATCACGCGGAACCGAAGCTGTCCGCTGACCAATCCATAAAGCAGGTATGCAAGACCGTTCAGGACGAAGGCCCAGGCGAAGAAGAAGTGCCAGGAGCGGCCGCCGGTGAGATCCTGGTCGCTGGGCAGGGTCGCCCAGGCTGGAAAGCCGCGGTCGGCGGCCTGGCCATCCGCGCCTGCCGAGGAGCCGAGCCAGCCGGTGGTATCGAAGGAATGCCCGAGGACCGCGGTCACGCCCTTGGGCGGATCGTCCTCTGTGGAGGACATCCCCATCAGCGGCGTGTCGAAGGTCGAGACCTTACCCCAGTACAGGGCCGGGTGGGCGTTGAAGATCTGCAGGCCGCTCATGAGCAGGACCAAAAGGCAGATCGCGTTGATCCAGTGGGTTAGGCGGATGACCACAGGATGCCGAAACATCCATCGGCGGCGCTCGACCTCGCCCGTATCGGGCGCGGAGCGCGTCAGGTAGGTGCGAGGCAAACGGTCTCCCTCGGGATATTGATCGTCCAAGGCGGAGACCCCCGTGACGGGGCCTCCGTAAGCGTCGGCGATCACATGCCGCGGTTCATCATCCGCTTCTTCATCATGCGGCGCTTCATCATTTGCTTCCGCATCATGCGCTTCTTCATCATCATCCGGTCGCCGTGCATCATGCGGACCTGGGTGACGCCGCTCTCGGACTGGAGGCCGTTGACGGACATTGGTGCGGCCGTGGCCGAACCGGCCGCGAGGGCGATGCCGCCAAGGGCGGTCAGCGCGGTCAAGGCGAGCGAGAACTTCTTCATCGAATATCTCCCGTAGAGGTGAATGATCTATTCAACCTCCTGGGAAACCGGATTATTCTATCGTTGTTCCGATAAATATTAGGTCGATTTTTCCTGGTGAAAAATCTTGGCAATACTCCTCGCGCGCTCAAGCCGAGGCTTCAAACACGGGGACCATTCGTCGTCACGTATGGCTACGGGATCGGTCGACGATAAGTTTCAAGCCCGCCGCGCAGCCTGTTCGAGGGTGGTGACCGGAACGCCATGATCACCGGCCCGTCGCTAGGTCGATTCGAACAGCTCCCGGATACGCGACGCCAGAGCCTCCATCACGAAGGGCTTGGTGAGCACGGCCATGCCGGGGTCGAGGTGGCCGTTGCCGACCACGGCGTTCTCCGCATAGCCAGTGATGAAGAGAACCTTCAGGCTCGGTCGGGTGACCCTCGCCGCATCCGCGACCTGGCGCCCGTTCATGCCGCCGGGCAGACCGACGTCGGTCACCAGCAGGTCGATGCGCACGTTCGAGCGCAGGACTTTAAGCCCGGCCGGCCCGTCGGCCGCTTCGATGGCGGTGTAGCCAAGATCTTCCAGCACCTCGGTGACGAGCATCCGGACGGTGGGCTCGTCGTCGACGACCAACACCGTCTGACCGTTCTCGGCGCGCGGCGCGTCGCTGAGGGAGCCCAGGGCGTCCGCCGCCTCAGCCTCGCCGTAGTGCCGTGGAAGGTACAGGCACATCGTCGTGCCCTCGTCCATCTCCGAGTAGATCCGGACGTGGCCACCCGATTGCCGCACGAATCCGTAGATCATCGAAAGGCCGAAGCCGGTACCTTGGCCGATGGGCTTGGTGGTGAAGAACGGGTCGAACGCACGCTCGATTACGTCGGGCGTCATTCCGGTGCCGGTGTCGGACACGCAGAGGGAGAGGTACTGCCCCGGCGGCAGGTCGCGTTCCTTCGCCCCCCGGTCGTCCAGCCACTTGTTGGCGGTCTCGATGGCGATGCGTCCACCGTCCGGCATCGCGTCCCTGGCGTTGATGCACAGGTTGAGCAGGGCATTCTCAAGCTGCGGCGGGTCGATCAGCGCCGGCCACAGGTCGGGAGCCCCGACCACCTCGACATGGACCGCCGGCCCGACTGTGCGCCTGACGAGATCCTCCATGCCACCGACGAGCTTGTTCACGTCGGTCGGCTTCGGATCGAGGGTTTGGCGACGGGAGAACGCCAGGAGCCTGTGAGTGAGCGCCGCGGCCCGCTTCGAGGCGCCCTGGGCGGCGTTGATGTATCGGTCGAGGTCGGTCAGCCGGCCCTGCGCCATCCGGGTCTGCAGGAGCTCCAGGCTGCCCGAGATACCCGCCAGCAGATTGTTGAAATCGTGCGCCAGGCCCCCGGTGAGCTGCCCGACAGCCTCCATCTTCTGCGATTGCCGGAGCTGCTCCTCAGCCCGCAGCAGCGCCTCGGCCTGCACCTTCTCGGCGGTGACGTTTCGCCCCGTGGCGTAGACGAGTTCGCCCTCCGGTGCCGCCGTCCAGGACAGCCAGCGATAGCTTTCATCCTCGTGGCGGTACCGGTTCTCGACCCGGGCGATCTCGGCGCCGACGGCCTCGGTGAGCGCGGCGACGGTCAGGGCGATGTCGTCGGGGTGAATGAAGTCGAACACGGTCCGGCCGATCATCTCGCCCGGTCGCCGGCCGAGGATGCGCGTTGCCGCCGGGCTCACCGCCTTGAAGGTCCCGACACCGTCGATGACGACCATCAGGTCCTGGGAGACCTTCCAAGTACGGTCACGCTCGCGGGTCCGCTCCTCGACGCGGCGTTCGAGGGTTGCGTTCAATTCCGCGAGCTCGACGGACTGGCGCCGCCGCTCGTCGATGTCGGTGTTGGTGCCGACCCACTGGACGAGGGCGCCGTCCGGAGATCTGACGGGCTCGGCTCGAACCAGGAACCATCGGTAGGCTCCGTCGGCACGCCGGATGCGGAATTCGGTCTCGTACACTGTGCCGCTCGCCAAGGCTCGGGTCCAGGCTTCCCCGGCCGCGGGGAGGTCGTCAGGATGGACGATGCGGCCCCATGCGGTGGTGCCGTCCATCGTCCCCGGCGCGGTGCCCGCGTAGGCGTATGCCTGCTCGTTGAACCAGTAGAGATAGCCGTCGGGCCTGGCCGCCCAGATCTGGTTCGGGATGGCCTGGGCGAGGACGCGGAACTGCTCCTCGCTGGCGCGAAGGGCCCGCTCCGAACGCAAGCGCTCCGTCGCGAGCCGAACCCGCTCGGCGACCTCACGCATCAGCGTCAGCTCGCCCTTGGACCAGGAACGCGCGACGGCATGGTTGGCGTAGAAAAGGGCCACCGATGAGCCCAGCTCGACCAGGGGCATGTTGACGAATGAGCGCGCACTGATGGCTTCCAGCGCACCCGACTTGTCCCGCGTACGCGGATCGAGCCGCGCATCCGCGACGATTGCTGTTTCGCCCCGCTTCAGGTCGTCGATGTACGACCCGTAATCGCGGAAGCGCAGCACGCCCGCCAGGCTCTCGACGCCCGGGGCGTTCCAATCGCGCTCGATGGCGATGGTCTCGGCGACCTTGTCGATCACGCCGTAGCCGACCCGGCTCACGCCGAGGATGCCCCCGACCACCTCGCAGGCCGTGTAGGCGAGCGCGCCGGGGTCCTGGATGTCGCGGAGCCGGTCGTTCAGTTCGAGCAGCGTGGCGCGCCGCCTCTCGTCCTCCCTGCGGGCGAGATCGGCCTCGGCACGTTCGGTGACCTCGCGGACGATGCCGATGGCGCGAACGCACCGACCCTGTTCGTCGAAGACGCCACGACCCTTGGAGGCGAGCCAGCGCACGACCCCGTCTTCCCGGCCGACGATGCGATACTCGACGTCCAAGGCCGCTTGCTGGGCGGGATCGATCATGGCGGCCAACGCAGCCATCGTCGCGTCCCTGTCATCGGGATGCAGCGTTTCCACGAAGGTCGTCAGGTCGTAGGCCGCGTCCGGGGATAAACCGAACATCGGCCTGGTGCGCGGAGACCAGGTCAGGGAGCCGGTGAGGACGTCGAGGTCCCACATCCCGATCTCGGCGGCCTCGGTGGCGAGGCGCAGCACCGTCTCGCTGAACTGCAGGCGGTCGGCGCTGATGGCCTGTTCCGCCGACAGGACATCGTTCTCGCCCCTCAGGGCGGTCAGTTGCCTGGTGTCGGCGGTGACGTCGTATTGGCTGGCGAAGAAGTACGCGACCTCGCTCTTGGCATCCTCGACCGGCGCCAGCAGCAACTGGTTCCAGAAGGTGGTGCCGTCCTTCCGGTAGTTCAGGATCGGCAACTCGATGCCGCGCCGCTCGGCGATGGCGGCCCGGATGCGCGACACATCATGCGGATCGGTCTCGGGCCCCTGCAGGAAACGGCAGTTGTACCCGATCACCTCCTCCGGTGCGTAGCCCGTCAGCCGGCAGAAGGCGGGGTTGGCGAAGATGATAGGGTTGTCGTGCTGCCGGGGGTCCGTGATGATCATCGGCATGCGCGTGGCCCGCACGGCCGCCGCGAACGGGTCGGTGAGCCCGTCCCCGCCCGCGATCTCGGACAGGATGCGATGGGTGTCGCGCCGGACCGTGTCCGCCCTGGCGGACGGTGACGTCACGTCTAAGGAACTGCTTTTCACGCGCGTCGCCTTGGGGGCAATCCAGCCCGGATGATGTTGGCCTTATGGACGGATTGGGGGGTCGTCGCCCAGCGGATGGTTCTACGCGACCCGTCAGACGGACGCGACGCATCGCCGGATGACCGTCATCACGTTTAATTGCGGACATTCGTGGACGACGCACCAAGCGAGATCCGGATCGCCGGCGGCAATCCGGATACGCCTGGAACTATGACGGGACCGGCGTCACACCGCGTGTTGGATCGCGTCGATGACCTGGGATGCGGCGTAGGGCTTCGGCACGAACCGACCGTGATCGGGCATCTCCCGGTCGGTGAACCGATGGCGTCCCGAAGTCAGGACCAGCCGAATATCGGGCCAGTTCGCGTAGACGCGTTCGGCCAGGCCGACCCCGTCCATGGAGCCCGGCATGTCGATGTCGGTGAAGAGTACGTCGATGTCCGACCTCTCGTGAAGGATGAACCATGCCTCGTCGGCGTGGCGCGCCTCGACGACGGCGAAGCCGGCATCCTCCAGCATGTCTACGGCCACCATCCGTACGAAGTCCTCGTCCTCGACGACGAGGATGACCGAAATTTCCGGGGGGCGCTGCGCAGACATCGCTCGTCAACATTGAATGATGCCATCCGTTGCCCGACGAATGACGATTGCGAAACGGCCGCGGGTGAAGCACAACATCGGCGCTCTCAACCTCGACGTGGGAGCGAACCGGCCCCCGACGGGTTTCCGTATCCGTGATCAAAGTCGGGTTTCCCGACCCAGGGTACGATCCGGGATGCCTATGATCGACGATGCCGCACTGACCGGCGACGAGTGGACGCTCGCCAGCTTCACCGCCGCGATCCACCGGGGCGGCGTCGGCCTGTGGGCTTGGTCGCCGACACGGCGCCTGGCCCAACTCGACGGTCTCTGTCGGGAGTTCTGGGGAACGTCGGAGACCGTCGTGGGCCTGGATGTGCTGTTCGCGAAGGTGAACGCCGAGGACCGGGACGCGATGATGCTCGACTGGGCGGCGAGCGCGACCGACCCGCATGCCTACGCCTTCGACTTCCGGATCGGCGACGGTCCCGACGCGCGCTGGATTTCCGCCCGCGGCGTGGGCGGGGACGAGGGTCAAGTCGGCGAATGGGTCCAGGCCATCTTCCTCGACATCACGGATCGCAAGCGCGCCGAGGAGGCCGAACACCTGCTGACCGCCGAACTCGAACACCGCGTCTCGAACATGTTCACCGTGGCCCGAGCGCTCACCGCCGTGGTCGCCCGGGAGGCGAAGTCGACGACGGATTTCGTGGAGGACCTATCCCGACGGTTCGGCGTCCTTCACCAGGCCACCACCCTGGCGACGCGCTCGCACAAGCATGAGAAGGGCAATGTCAGGCTGCAGGATCTGGCCGAGCGTATCCTCGCCCCGTACCGCAACGGGGCGAACATCGTCGTCGATATCGCCGGGAACGCCGTCGTGTCGCCGGACCGGGTCAACGACTACGCGATGATCTTCCATGAGCTCGCGACCAACTCGGCCAAGTATGGGGCACTGTCGGGCACGGGGGCGCTCCATCTGACGGGTCAGATCGACGGGGATGCGCTCAGGCTCACCTGGGCGGAAGGAGCTGCGTCTTCCGGGGCGGCCAAGGCCGAGGGCACCGGGTTCGGCTCGCGCCTCCTCAGGATGACCATCGAACGCAGTCTGCGAGGCCGGTTCAGCCGCACCATCGATTCCGGCGGGATGCATTTCGAAATGGTTGTTCCGACCGCTTGACCCGACGAGACCCTCGTCGTCGCCCCGGCCCACATCCAGCGCACCTGCGATCTATGCAGGATGCGATAGAGGTCTCGTAGGGACCCGGGATGGCACGCGTGGCCTAGAACGCCTCCCGGTTCCGGTCCTTCAGACTTGGGGTGGCCCGCCTTGCCGGACCCGATCAGGTACAGCACCCCGGCGCCCGCGACGGCGCCGAGGACCTGGGCGACGACGTAGGGAAGTACGTGCCGGTTGGCGCACCGGCCTGCCGACCACAGCCCGAGCGTGACGGCGGGATTGCAATGTCCCCCCCGGGATGGGCCCGGAGGTCAACCGAGTGTTCGCAGGCATCGGTTCAGACGTCCTCCGGCTCCCTTCAGGCGACCTTTCCCGCGATATCCGCCTGGCGATTGTCGAGCTTGCGAACTTCCGTGGCGATGTCCTGAAGGCTCGTGTCGCCCTTGCGCAGGACGGCGTCCGCCTCCGAGAGCCGATTGCGCTCCTCGACGGTGATGTTCCTCGCGCTGAGCACCACCACCGGGATGTCCGAGCAGTCCGGCAGCTCCCGGAGGCGATGCAGGAACGAAAACCCGTCCATCACCGGCATGGTGAGGTCGAGCAGCACGAGGCGCGGTAGGCCATGCCGGACCTGGTCGAGGGCCTCGGCGCCGTTCCCCGCCTCCCGGACGGTCCAGCCATTGCGCTCAAGTGTGCTCCGAAGCCTGTGACGCATGTCCGGATCGTCGTCGACGACGAGCACGTCGCCATCGGCCGCCCGGAACGGGTCCAGGATCGCCTTCAGGCGGGTCCAGTCCACCGGCTTGGGAACGGCCTCGACCGCCCCGAGCGAGGCGCTCAGGGTCGCGTCGGCCACGAAGCTGACCATGACCACGGGGATGCCGGCGAGGTCCGGGTCGGCCTTGAGCGCGGCGAGCACCGACCAACCGTCCATGTCGGGCATCATCACGTCGAGGAGGATGGCGCGGGGCTTGAGCGATCTCGCCATGTCGAGGCCGGTTCGCCCGTCCCCCGCCGTCCGCACGGCGAAGCGCTGACGTTCCAGGAACCGGGTCATCAACTCGCGTTGGGACGCCTCGTCGTCGATGACGAGGACCAGATCCCCCGAGGGCGCCGGGTCATCGGACGTCACCATCGGGGCCTTCTCCCCGGCGTGATCGGCCACCGCCGCCGGCACGCGAATGGTGAAGCTGGTGCCCTCGCCCTCGACGCTCTCGACAGAGATGTCGCCACCCAGCAACCGGGCGAAGGCGCGGCTTAGCGCCAGACCGAGGCCGGTCCCGCCGAACCTGCGCGTGGTGGTCTCGTCCGCCTGGGAGAAGCGTTCGAACAGGCGACCGACCTGTTCGGGGCTCATGCCGATCCCGGTGTCGGTCACCGTGAAACCGAGCCAATCGCCGGTGGCCCCGCGTTCACGGCCGACCCGGAGGGTGATGGTGCCGCCCTCCGTGAACTTGGCCGCGTTGCTGAGGAGGTTGAACACGCACTGACGCAGCTTGACCGCGTCCGTACGGGCATGGCCCACGTCCCCGGCCACCACGACGACGAGGGTGTTCCCCTTCCGCTTCACCAGCGCATCGACAGTGCCGGCGGCGTTCTCGACGAAGGCGGCGACGTCGATGTCCTCGGGGTCGAGCTCCATCTTCTCGGCCTCGACCTTCGAGAGGTCGAGGACGTCGTTGATCAAGCCGAGCAGGTGCTGGGCGTTCGTCTTGATCTTGCCGAGGTCGCTGAGCAGGCTTTCCTGGCCGAGCTCCTCGGCTTCCTCCTCCAGCATCTCGGAGTAGCCGATCACCGCCGAGAGCGGCGTGCGCAACTCGTGGCTCATGTTGGCGAGGAAGCGGCTTTTCGCCCGGCTATGCTCCTCGGCCGCGTCCCGGGCATGCTTCAGCGCCGCCTCGTAGTCGTGGCGGTCGGTGATATCCTCGTGGATGCCGACCCACTCCCGGATCGTCCCGTCGGGGTTGCGGACCGGCCGCCCCTTGACCGCGAACAGGCGGTACTCCCCTTCGCGGTTCCGGACGCGGTGCCGGAGCTCATACCCCCGGTCCCCCGCGACGGCGTCCCGCCACGCCGACTTCGTGGCCTCGACGTCGTCGGGATGCACGGCTTCGGCCCATCCGGTACCCTGGCACTCGGCCTCGGACTGGCCGGTATAGGCTTGCCAGTATAACTGCGGTCCGACCATCGCGCCGCGGGCGTCGGCGGTCCAGATGATATCTCCGACCGCCTCGGCCGCGGCCCGGAAGCGTCCCTCGCTCACATGGAGGTGCCTTTGGACGCGCTGCTGTTCGAAGGACGCCGCGAGCATCCCCATGAAGAGGATGACGAAGGTCGCCCCGGCGACGTAGAGGGCGAGGTACTGCTGGCTCAGTCCGACGCCGGTGGCATGGGCCGCCCGCGCCCCGGCATCCTCCGCCGTGAAGGTCGCCGCCGCCATGCCGGTGTAGTGCATGCCGGCGACCGCCAGACCCATGACCGCGGCCGCGAACAGTTTCTGCCAGACGCTGTTCTGCCGGAAGGTCAGCCAGAGCGCGACGGTCGCCGCGGTGACGGCCAGGGCCACGGATACGGCGACCACCGGAAGGCTGTAGGCGAGGTTGCCCGGAACCCTCATCGCGGCCATGCCGGTGTAGTGCATCCCGGCGACGCCGATGCCCATCAGCGGTCCGCCGACGAGGACGTCCCGCGTTCCCGCCCCCCTGCGGGTGACCCAGGCGAAGGCGGCGCCGGTGGCGGTGATGGCAATCAGGAGCGACAGGGCGGTGATGCCGAGGTCGTACGCGGCGGGCATGCCCATCTCGAAAGCCAGCATGCCGACGAAGTGCATCGCCCAGATGCCGCCGCCCATCGCGAGGGACGCGAGGGCGACCCAGGCCCAACGCATTCCGCGCGCAGCCCCGCGGACCCGTCCGCCGAGGTCGAGGGCCGTGTAGGAGGCGAACACCGCGATGGCGATGGAAAGCGCGACGAGGGCGGGATCGTAACCGGTATGAACCATGCGGAGTCCGTAGGGGGGGTGAGCCGCTCGTGCCCGACCAACCCGGGCGGACTTCAAGGCGGGACCGTTCCAGGACAACGCTCGGGATCGACCGGGCGACCGACATGTCCCGGGGAATTCACGCAGGCACCAGACAATCCGTGCGCCGGGTTCCCAGACGTGACCGGGATGTACCTCGTCGCTCTCCGCTCAAGTCTCGTCGGAACGGATGCATCGTCGACTTGGGATCGGGACGGATTGGCTTGGGAGGCCCGCGCCTCACGCTTCCATCGGTACGCGGTGGGGCTCTCCGGCATGGTGGGCAGCGGCGGGACCGCCACGCCTGCCAGGAACGCCGTGATACCGGTCATCGGGTGTTGTTCGGCCGATCATACCGTTCCCGCGAACGCGACGGGTATGGTTCGATTTCGATTGCGCGCCAGCTTGCCCGTAAGACATCGTTGCGTCCCTGTGCGCGCGGCCATCAGGCCGCGACGCCGCCGTCCTCCGGCCTGCGCCTGCGGTAGCGCCCGCCGCCCTCGCTCACGAACAGGCGCCTGCGGTACACCCGCTCGTCGATGGCCCCCCTGACCGTGTCGACGCTCCATTCCTGCTTATGCTTGCCGGCTTCCTCCACAAGGTCGGCGCCGATCCGAACCGTAATGTTGTTCACGTGCAGCGCCTCGCGCTCCGGCAGGACCTCCTGGATGTCCCGGATGACGCGTCGCCACAACTTCAGTGCCCGAACCTTCGCAGCCTGCTTGCGCTCCACTCCAAGCTCCGCCAAGAGCCGCGCGATCTCGGCACGAAGCATTTCAATCTCGGCGTCGCGCAAGTCGACCATTCCAAGCGCCTCGTGCCTGAGCTCCCGCTCTGCCGCGATCGCCCCCGCCATGCGCACCTGTTCCTTAACCATGACCGCCGCGGCCTAAGCCTCCGCCGCCTTCCACAACGCCACGCCGGCCTTCGCCATCTCCGTCTCGACCGCATTCGGCAGGCCCGCAAGTTCGATGATCGGGCTGTACGCGCTCTCCCGGGTCCGCTCGGCTAGGTGCTCGCCAACCGACGCGGCCCTATCATCATATCCTGCCAGGCCTCACGCACATCCCGACCGCATTGCTACCGATGATCCGTAAACGTGGACGGGTTTGGGGAAGCAGCAATGTGTCTCTGGTGCCCTCGCGGGCGAGTGGCTCAACCGGCTAAATGTTCAATCGAACCAGCATCAATTCCCTAGGCGACGCTTATGCGAATGGCCCGCCATGACAGCCGCCTCAATGAATGTCCGCTATGGGTGAGCTGCCGAGGCTGATCGAATGACCGAGATGGGCGCATTGCAGAACGTCTGCTCAGGGGCGCGAACCAGCGTCCACAGTCCAATCTGACTATCCGGTTGCCCTTACCCCATTGCGCTGGATCCAGAATGGGCTGGTCACGCTTGATGCTATAACCCGACTGTAACGAGCTCTGCCTATGACGCCATCGATGACCGATCCTCGCGATGATCTACTTCCGTTGGCACCGATACGAGCATGGCGAGAATGAGTGCGAGAAAATCGGTTTAATAACGATACTGCTACTTCTCTCCTCGATCATTCGGCATCAGCCCGCGTCCATCAAATCGCAGTTGAAACAATGAGTTAGTCCATTTGGTGCTTGTTCACGGGTGCGTGCGCAGTGACCCAACTGTCTAATTCGAGCTATCTCGCGCGTGCCGTCAGGGTGTCGGTACCGGCTCGACCACACTCTCTAGGTGGGCCGAGCGAGCCGCCGGAAGGTAGCGATACAGGGTTGAAGCCGTCACCCCGAGCCGCTCAGCGACTGCACTGACCGTCAACGTACCGTCCCGCAACAGCACCCTCGCTACGTCGAGATCGGAAGCGCTCAGCAACTTCGGACGCCCACCGAGCCTTCCCCGGGCTCGCGCCGCCAAAAGCCCAGCCATCGTCCGCTCACGGATAATCGACCGCTCGAATTCTGCCAGCGCTCCGAAGATGTGGAATACGAGTTTGCCTCCGGAGGTAGTCGTGTCGATCGCCTCGGTCAGCGAGCGAAGGCCGATCCCACGTAGCTCTAGATCGTCGAACGTAGCGATCAGTTGGCTGAGTGAGCGCGCCACGCGGTCGAGCTTCCACACGACGATCGTGTCGCCCGCGGACACCGATGCCAACGCTGCCTTTAACTCCGGCCGATCGCGCTGCGCCCCCGATGCCTTCTCGACGTATAGCCGATCGCATCCAGCACGTTCGAGAGCATCGACCTGCAGCTCAGGGTTCTGATCCTGGGTCGACACTCGTGCGTAGCCGATCAGCACGTCCCACTCCCTGTCTCACCTGCGGCGACCTCGCGTCCGCTGCCCCTTTCTCGGAGACGGTTTCGAGAGCCAACGGAGGCCACGTTGCCCATGACGAAATCCTGCCGGAAGCCGACCTCCGAAAAACGCTGGTTTGTCTGAGGGTGGCCAAGCTTGCGGCTGCCCAGGCTCTCAGAAGCGGGTCAGCGCGATTTTGACGGGGAGAAGCGCGATGGGACGGAAGAGTGGGTTCTTGGCGTTCATTCTGTGGGGCTGCGGGTTGTTCCTGCTGTGCGGCCTGCACCGGATCTATGTCGGGCGGTTCTGGACGGGTCTGCTGTGGTTCTTCACGCTGGGCCTTTGCGGGATCGGGCAGCTGATCGACCTTTTTCGGCTTGGCGACATGGTCCGGGTGGCCAACAGTGAGGGCGCTGGTGGCGTTCGCCATCTATCGTCGGCGAACACGGTCGCCCCGGTGTTCAACGTCACGATCAACGCGGTGCCTGCGGGGGTGATGCCAACGACGTCCGAGCAGATCGGCGCCAGCACGCCGCAGCTGCTCTCCCGGCGGTAAGCACAGCATGTGGATTTCCGAGCGTTGGCCACGCTTCTCTTTGCTGGCGTTGACGTGCACGCTCGCCAGCGGCCCTGCTCGTGCGACCGCGTACGGCCCGGATCGGTTCGCGGTCCGAGACGTGCGAGCAGATGACACTCTAGCCCTGCGAGCCCAGCCGAACGCGAGCGCGCGCAAAATCACCGCGCTACCGCCGAACACTCGGGGGCTCGAGAACCTCGGCTGCGTCGACGGGAAGACCGGGCAACAACCGAGCGACACCGGGCCAGCCCGCGATCAACTCTGGTGCAAGATCCGCATCGGCAGCTTCGTCGGCTGGGCGTCCGCACGTTTCCTACGCGAGGAAACAAAGGTTCTGAAGCCTTACAGCGCTTCAGGTGCCCCGACGGGACCCAAAGACTTCAAGGCGACATCCACGGCGATCGAGACGCAGGCTGCGGGCGAAGGCCGGTGGAAGGTCATGACTCAGTCGGTCGTAAGTGGCTCGACCACGGCTGACGTCCCCAACGAGGTGACCGTTTCTGCGCAGCTCGTCGATTGCCGTCTGGGAAGCTCGGAGGTGATCCGTTTGACCGGCGATCCTTCTGGTTATTCGACACCGATCGAGGAGAAGCCAGGTACGCGCTTCGAGCCGCCGCTTTCGGACAAAGACGAGCACAATCTCTGGTGGTTCGTGTGCCGAGACGCCTCACAGCGCTATCGATGATTCGAGATCGTCAGCGCAGTACCGCTCGTCCGAAAAACGAGGGTTTGCACGATGATGCTGGTTCCGACAATGCCAAGCTTAGGCTGTGAGCTGATTTCCGGAGACAGTTTCACGAGGTCGCGCCGTTGAGCTCTGGGGAGGATGGGGGAGGGTCCGCCGCGTCACAGAGCGCGAGGATAAAGATGGCCATCACGATCAAGGAGCTATCGGAACGGGCAGGGGTAAAGATCCCCACGATCCGGTACTACGAGCGGCAAGGACTGCTACCTGAGCCGGTACGAACGAGCACGGGGCAGAGGCGCTACGGGACGGTTGACGTCGCTCGCCTTCGCTTCGTCCGCTTCGGTCGTGGACTTGGGATGGAGATCGGCGAGATTCGTGCGCTGATCGAAATGGTGGGCGAAGGCAACGGCGAAGAAGTTGTTGTGGCGGCCGAAGCTATCGCCGAACGGGCTGAGCGAATGAAGGCGCTCTGTATCGGGCTGCAGGCGATCTCGGTGGCCATCATCGGTGGGTCGATTGACGAGGCGGACGCGTTTGATCGGCTCATGGCAGGGGAGGGGGCGGAGGTAGCGGAGCCGGCAGAACCCCCTCCCGCACCGAACCCGGATGCAACCGAGGCGCCTCAGGGTCAGAGCCGCCAGCCCATGGACACGGCCGTGGTACAGGAAGAGGCATCAACGGCAGTCGAGCTGGCCGCGGAAGGACCTATGGCAGAGGCAGCACCGGAAGGTGATGCACCCGAGACACCGCTTTCCAAGCCGAAGCGCAAAAGGACCCGTGCAAGGTCCTAATGGGTAGGATGGCGGTGACCCAGCCGTCCAACCCCTCAAGGCAGCTTCAGATATACTTCAGCGTCATCGCATAACCAATACCAAGTGCTGCCGCAGCATTGATTCACGATCCATACTGCGCCGCACAAATTAGTCCCTATTGTTAGTAGATAATCTATAAACTATTGACACAAAACGCCTTCTCTTGAAGTGCTCTTTTGAATTTGGTACGACATCTCGCCCGACGAGAGACGGGCCGCACGTAGCCATACAAATGTAGCATCTCCGGCGGCGACGAAACCAAAAGGTTTCGGCGAACGGTGCCGGCTACTATGCGGGTTCTTAAGCTCTAGCTGCGCTTGAAAAATGCATCTCGACAGCACGTTGCGCAGGCAAACGGCGCATCACGTCTTCAATCCAGCACAGATCATTCGGGATCCCATGACTAAACTAATCTGGCAAACACCAAAGATCACAGAAAGGCCAAATAAGATGCAAGACGACAAAACAGCTCCAATCATTGATCCTCAAGGCTTATTGGCTCTCGAGAAAACTGTTGCTCAGATCAAGGCGGACCATCCCTCCACCACCCTGATTGGGTTGTGGCATGGCCAAGGCGAGGGTTCGGCAAGGTATATTGAAGCAGCAAAAAATGCGGGCTTCACGATGCACCTTAGCACGACAGAAAACGAACTGGCCGAGAACATCGGGACCATAGAGGGGATCACACTCGCCCTCATAGTCCAGGATTTCATACCCAAATCTATCCGAGATATTATCACGGCCGCATGCGAGAAATACGATCCATTCTATTTTATACACATTTCTTCCTGCTTCGGGATAGACCCAGAGACGCATCATCGATCGATCATCACGAGTTTCTGCTCGGATGCATCCACCGACAGTCTGGCGTGCAAGAGGGTGTCTGACGCTACATACAAGGCTTTCGACACCGCCAACGCCGAAGCTTTGGGCATCGATGAAAGGTCTTTAATAGACCTCGATGATTTGTTCGCCGCCATCACGCGCAGATCGAAAATTCGAACTGAATAGACACTCTCTTTAACAGCAAAAGCTTCGATAATGACCAAGCAATTTATCAGCCACCCGCGGGCCTACACCGAAGAAGAGTGGTACGAGGCTTCGCGCGTGAGCGGAACCTCGACCATCTCTGACGACATTAAGGCGGCGGTAGACCCTGAGAGTGCTGCGGCGACCGCCACCAACGCGCACCCCGCCGACACGTTCGCGGTCGCGCACGCCAACCCAGGTCGCGACGATCGTAATCATTCTACCCATCGGTCGTCCTACGTCCCGGTGGTCGCTCACGAGGCGGCACTGGACGGCCGGCGCCCACCCAACAGCGGTGTCGAGACCGAGCCCGCCAAAAGGTCTGATGAGCCCCCGGCGGACGCGGATTGGGAGGCGCTCCTCATGGACGCCTTCGGTTTCTCGTCTTCGACCGGCACTGCTTCTCCGACACATCCGGCGGAGGCGATCGACCATTCCATAGACAGTGGTCCAGAAGCGTCTGCGAAACACCCCCGGTCGTGGGCTTCCCAATCGGTATCGGGGGGCGACGATGCAGAGGAACCATGGACGGATGAGGACATCGAGGCGTCCTTCAGAGAGGCCATTACTGAGTCGACGCCTCCGCGCGCAACCGACCCTACAAAGCCGACAGTCCTCCCGCAGATCCGGGTGACGAGTGGCCTACGTGCGCTTGCTGAAGCCGCCAAAAACGTCCGAGACGCGGGAGGCGTTACCGAGGAGGACGCGAAGGCCGCATCCCGCCGCCGGGGCAAAGGCCGCAAAACGCGCGTCATCGCGGCGCTGAACGCTTTCGTCGAGAGTGATAATCGCTACCAAGGTGCCAGGGAGGTCGTAGCGCAGACACGCCACCGCTACGATCAAGTCCTCGGTACGGTAACTTCCAACCAGCACAGGGTCGAGGCCGCGCGCGCAGCGTACACCGACAGCATCGATCTCGAGGTAGACTTTCACCTCTCGCATTTGGCTTCGGTCGCTGACCGAATCGAGCGGTGTGGTCCCCATGGGGGGCTCGCATGCGGTTCATACTGGTGCACCCGCTGCCGCAACCGTTTCTCAGGCCGCTTGATCGAGGATACGCGAACGCAGTTAGAGCAGCGCTACGGCGCCGACCTTGAGCACGCCCGGTCCAATCTCCTGCACGCCACGATCCTCAACGATATCGTCCTCCCCGACCCCGATCTCGACCGAGAGCACCTCGCGGACTTCGCCGCTTCCGTCATCCGACGCGACCACCGCGAGATGCTCGGTTACCTACGGCGTTGGCAGAAAGACCGTCGTAGCGCGATGTCAGCTGCACTGATCAAACGCGGGCTTAGTCTGGAGCTGGCCGAGGATTGGATCGGGCTTCACGACCGGGACAGGCGGTTCTACCACCCCGACAACGTCACGGCCGACGCCGACCGGCTGATAGGGTGGAACGATATCGTCGAGGAGGCTCGAGCCCACTTCCGATCCCAGCGAAGGCGGCCCGACCTTGAGGCCTCTGACCTCATCTCCTGCCGCGATGACGAGCGGTACGAGGCGTACCTTTGGCAGTTGCGCAAGGCGACGCGGCTGGAACGAGAAGACATAGTCACGCTTGCTCAAGGCTTCCAGTGCATCTACCGCGAGTTTACCGCGATCACAAAAACGAACTACCCCGAGCGGCTTAAGTTCAAGAGCTCGATCGAGAAGGTGATGAAGCGCGAGCGGAAGAAGCTCTACCGCATCATCAAGGAGGATCAGCTTCCTGGCATCGCCGTGACCGGCATGTTCGAGCTGGAGCTCGTCGACCTCCGTCACGCGATCGGCGGGGATCATCAGCACAGCGTCAAGGCGAAGACGCTTCGCGTTCTCGCCACACAAGAGCGTAAGCCGACGAAGAAGCGCAAGAAGGACGAGAGAATATCATTCGAAACGGAGCGGCGCCGGATGAAGCTCCGTGCGAAGATGCGGCTGCTGGATGAGGCGCGGGCAAGTATCGCCGCCAACAAGGATCTGCCCGAGGCTGACTTCCCGGGTCTTCGTTACGCGGTCCTTCTGCATATGCATGTCCTCATCGACCTAAACGGGACGCCGCGGGAAGACGTCGAACGATGGCTGACTGGGAGAGAGGTCAGTACCCGGAGGTTCTCCGGCCAGTGGCCGCTCCCCTATCAGGTGATGCTGAAGGGCCTATACGAAAGTAAGTCAGTCAACGACAGCATCCGAGACATCAGCTTCTACCCGATCAAGGCACCCCTCACATTCAATTACGAGAACACCGCACCGAAGCGCGATGAGGACCTGCCGGAGACGGACCCCAGACACTTCTCCGATGAGGCGCTTGCGATCCTCGCGTGGCTGCAACAGGGGATCGGCCACGAGAGGCTAAGGATCGCGATCAACTGGCCTGGGACAGAGCAGGAGAAGCGCGGCCCTAAGCCCAAGCACACGCCGATCCCGAAGATGACCGAAGACGAACTGGACGAGGCACTCGCTGCCCGTGGCTCGAGCTTGCCTAGACCGCCGGTGGGCGAGACCGACATCGGCTTTCTGTTCGAGGAGCCAGGGGAGGGCCCTCAGGCTGCATATCGCCCCGAGGCGAGCACATCGACGGCGGGTGATGGGGATGCCTCAAGGCCTCCCGACGACGAGAATCCACCGGGTGAGCATGTGTCGAATTCAGGCGATCGAGGTGAGGCTGGAAGGGAATGATACGACACTGCTCCCTTCATTCACAACGACCAAGGCGGCGGCAGGCGCGACCATAAGCTAGGTAGGATAAGGCGTTAGCTCCCGCTCGAGATCGCACGCAGAGTCGAGCCACACGGCCGACTGTCTAATTCGCTCCCCCGTGGCTCAGGGCACTCGGGCCAACACCCAAATCGCGATGATCCAGGTCCCGTTGCACGATGAGCGGGAACGCCCGAGCCATGCCTCGGACGATCGGGTCGTCGCGTCCGCAACCGGAGGCACCCATGACCATCGACCCAACCCGCATCGACAAAGATCAACTACACGAGCTCCGGCACAGCGTCGCCCGAGCGTATGACATCGATCCCCACCGCCAATACGGCGAGCGCGCTGCCGCTGCGCTGCTCATTCCGCCAGGGGAACGGCGCAATGCAAGCGGCGATGTCTCGACCCTCAAGCGCAAGCGGCGCGCTGGCAAGATTCCTCATGTTCCCCTCGGGGATGGCTCCGTCGCGTACCTCGGGTTGATGCTCTGCGACTTCCTCGCGTTTGGGGAGCGCTCGATCCTTCTCTGGGGCGGCGATCCCGGCAGCATTCCGGCTGATCCTGAGGGCGGCCCTGCTCCTCATCAAGGAAATGGGGGAGGGCGGAAGCACATGGCTATGACGGGAGCGTCCGATGGGCCGGTACACCAAGCGTGAGCATGCAGCGGGCAAGTTCTGGCTCGACAAACGACCGAATAGCCCGGCCTGGTGCATCTGCTGGATGGACGGCCGGCAGCTGCGGCGCAAGTCGACCGGCACCGATGACCTTGATGCTGCCATTCAGGAGCTCAAGGCGCACTATCTCGCTGGAGACACGCCCGACGTTCAGGACGTAACCCGCGTGCCAATCGCAGACATTGTCCAGGCGTACTACCTCCAGCACGGTCAGCATCTGACGTCCCGGAAGTGGCTGAAGTACGCCATCGATCATTGGGTTAGGTTCTTTGGCGATTTGGAAAGCGTATGGGCCGCGACGCGCCCCGCACGGATCGAGCGTTTCATCGATGAACTTCGGCGACGCGAGCTGAAGCCTTCTTCGATCAACAACGTCCTCACAGCTGGCAAAGCGGCGCTGAGTCGTTCGTGGCGGCGCGGCGAGCTCACACGGCAAGTCCATGTGCCGAGCGTCAAAGTTACGAAGATGCAGCCAAAGGGCAGGCCGCTATCCGTTGAGGAATGCGCTGCTGTAAAGGGCGGACCAATTCCAGGCCGCTGTGGCGGAGTAAAACCAGGCCAATGGCGGCCGCAGCTTGAACGATGAAGGGGCCCGATCGGGCCCCTTCATCGTTTATCGCCGACCATGAGGCTCAAGCCGGTAGGATCTC
>NZ_JAKSYH010000245.1 GCF_022829295.1 Methylobacterium sp. J-088 | reverse complement strand
GGACGCCATGGCGATACGGCGCGCCACGGTCGAGCATGTCTTCGGAACGCTGAAAGCCTGGATGGGCAGCACGCCCTTCCTGACGAAGGGCCTGAAAGGCGTGCGAACCGAGATGAGCCTTGCGATCCTCGCCTACAACATAAAGCGGATGATACGCCTGTTCGGCGCAACCTGGCTCATCCAGGCCATTCGAGCCTGAAGCGGCCCACCGCGCCGTCGTCATCATCCTGCCGACCAGCGCTGGCGACCACGATCAATGCGTTTTGACACGGCCTCGACCCACATCGGACGACCGAATCCACATCGTGGTTCCTCGAAAGCAGTCATCCGGCTCCCCGAGTGATTGGCAGGCATTCTGCTTGACGCTGGACATGGCAGGCGACAGGGTGTCAGCTCATGACCAGCAACTGGACCCTTCGCGACCGACGCCGACGCCCCTGCATCCCTGCGGTGGCTTCTCGGCTGCGTGCGGATCGGTACCCTTCCGTGGAATGACAGCCTCTCCATAGGCTTCTTCCGGAACGCTCCCGTCCCACGTTCACGAACCCCCGCAGCCCCTGGCTCCGGGGGTTTTCTTTTGCCCGCCCCCCTCTCTCAGCCCCTTGGAGTATACCCTCATGAGCATCCGCGTCGGCATCGTTGGGATCAGCGGCTTCGGCGGCGGCGAGGCCATGCGCCTGATTGCGAGCCATCCGTCCTTCGAACTGGTCTACGCCGCTGGCGAGGGCAGCGCGGGCAGCCGTTTGATCGACCGGTTTCCCGGTGTGCCGGGCAAGCTCGCCGATCTCGTGATCACGAGGTGGGACCCCGCGACGCTGCCGAAGCTCGACGTGCTGTTCGCATCGCTTCCCACGGGTGCCTCGGCAGAGGCGCTGGCCCGCGTACCGCACGACGTGAAGGTCGTCGATATCGGTGGAGACCACCGCTTCGTCGAAGGTTGGATCTACGGCCTCGCTGATGTCTGGCCGGACCAGATCAGAGATCAGCGCCGCATCGCCAACCCCGGTTGCTTTCCCGCCGCAACGCTGACCGCGCTTGCACCGTTGCTGGCCGAGGGACTGATCGAGCCCGGTAACATCGTGATCGATGCCAAGACCGGCATCTCCGGGGCGGGTCGCGGCGGCGACAGCAAGTTCGGCTACGCCGAGAGCAATGAGAACCTTGTGCCTTACGGCCTGCTCCGGCACGTCCACATGCCCGAGATGGCCAAGGCCATCGAACGGCTGAGTGGTGGCAGCGCGGCCGGGCTCGTGTTCACCCCGCACTTGGTGCCGATGACCCGCGGCGTCCTGGCTACCATCTACTGTCGCGGTCGTACCACCGCGGACGCGTGCCTGGAAGCAGCACGGCGGTTCTACGCTGATCGTGCGTTCGTTCGCGTGACCGACAGGCCGCCGCAGACCAAGTGGGCGGCAGGCTCGAACCTTGCGCTCGTCAGCTACGCGGCCGACCCCGAGCGCGACCTCGTGATCGCGATGGGTGTAGTCGATAATCTCGGCAAGGGGGCGGCCGGTCACGCGGTGCAGAACGCGAACCTCATCTGTGGCCTGCCGGAGACCGCAGGCCTCGACGGTGCACCGATTTGGCCATGATGAGGTAAGTGTCGGCTCCGGCCCATGTGTCGCCCGGAAGCAGACCGACGGTTTCCCATCCTAAGCAGCCCTCCCGCTTTCGACCCAACCCGGACGCCTGGATTGCCGCCAGCGCTTCCCGGAAGCAGCCGTTCGTCCGCCGTCCCAAAAACGACCGATAAGAGGCTTCAGCGCCGGATGAGGACGACACCACCGATCAGCAGTACGACGCCGAGCAAGCGGGTGAGGTCGACCGATCTCTGCGCAAGCCCAAGCCAGCCGAAATGGTCGAAGGCGACTGAGCCGAGCATCTGACCGGCGACTAGGAGGGCGATGAAGGTCGCAGCTCCGAGTTGCGGCACCAGGAAGATTGCGAGCCCGATGAAGATCGCGCCGAACATGCCGCCGCTCCAAGCCCACCAAGGGATGCGGCTGGCGACCGCGACGGACGGGGCCGGATCGCGCAAGGTGATGGCCAGCACAACCATGCAAGCCACGCCGACGAAGTAGCTCATGAAGCCTGACCACGCGGCCGAGTTGAGAGCCGCGCGCAAGTTCGCGTTCAACACCTGCTGCACGACGATGCTGATACCAGCCACGACCGCGAGGGCTGATGGGAGAAGCACGTTGAGCATCGCTCGATGGTCCTGTCCGGCGGCATCGCGTCTGTCGGTTCGGCGCGGCCGGCATTGACAATCATTCTCGTGATATGCCGTCAAATGCCTGTAGATCGCGTTTCCATGCACAAAAGGCATCATGAACCCGGGGCATCTCGACCTTTTCCGCGCGGTTCTGAGGCACGGCGGCATGACTAAGGCCGCAGACGCCCTCGGCATCAGTCAGCCGCATGTTAGCAGGGCGGTCGCGCAGCTTGAGGCCGAACTTGGGTTCGCGCTGTTCATTCGCGGACACGGCAGCGCGACGCCGACCATTGAGGGTGAGGCGTTCGCCCGCGAGGTCGAGCGGACCTATGCTGGGCTCGACCATCTGCGGGACGCCGCACGTCAGATCAGGGAACTAGGGACGGGACCGCTGAAGGTAGCGTGCCAGCCGTCGCTTGCAGCGCGCCTGCTGCCGCGTGCAATCCGCCGCCTCGGCATGGAATGTCCAGGTGCGCGTGTCGCGCTCCACGTCCCCGCGCCGGACACGATCTGGTCTTGGGTTGCGTCCGGCCAGTGCGACCTCGGGATCGGTCGGCCACGCTCCGGCTATGTCGGCGTTGAGAACGAGCCGTTCCTGACAGTTGACGCGGTCTGCGCGTTACCGATCGGGCACGCGTTAACGGAGCCCCCCGTCGTGGCCGTGCGGGATCTCGCGGGCGAGGCGCTGATCGCTGGGGCTCCCGGCCTATTCCAGCAATCGGTCGAGGCCGCATTCGCTGAGGCGGCCGTAGAACCAAGGTTTGTACATATGGCTCAGTACACCGGAGCCCGATGCGGCCTCGTGGCGGAAGGGGCCGGATTGGCCATTGTAGACCCTATTCCAGCACGCGAACTCGCCCACCTTCCTATCGTTCTGCGCCCGTTCCAACCCAGCTTACCCATCGCGTCGGTGATGATCCGCCCGACCGCCCGCCCGCCGGGGCGGCTGGTGGAGCAGTTCATCAACATCTTGAAGGCGGAGCGCGAAGACATTCTTGCAGAGCGGTGAGGGTGATTTGGGGTGCGACCATCGCCCATCGTGATCCGCGCGGCTGTCCGGTTGCATGGTCATGCATCCCAAGAGCAGTCGGACCGCTTTCCACCCTACCCGGTCATAACGGTTCCCTTTTGTAATCCTTCACAATTCGGTCGCGGCCATGAACGCTGCCGATTATTACCAGCAGCGTTCAATTGACTGCTTAGAATATGGTGCGAACCGAAGGCTCACGCGCCCATACCCGACCGGTAGCCGCAGTCTGTAAGAATGCCTTGCCGTCATGGCCGTCCATGACAACCACACCGGCATCCGGAACCACGCCGGCTTTATCCATTAGCGGCATTGCCGCTGTAGAATGGCCAATTACCTTAAGATGGGCGAAGGCGTCGTGCACGAAGGCGACTGCCGCCGCTTCCTTCGTCAACGTCGCTGCTCCCTCAGGCGATAGCGCCAGGACGACCGTGTCGAAAAGCACGGACGGTCCGCCCGCCAGTTGGAAATCAGCCCGGATCAGGCCGCCGTCGCTGCCCTTGGCGCCGCCGACTTTGGGAGCGATTACCTTCAGCTGCGCCCCCATCTTGGTGGCCTCAGCCTCAAGCGTGGTGACCATCTTCGGGTCCGTGCCATCCGCCACCAAGCAGCCAATCAGACGGCCTTCCAAGGTTGCCTTGGCCTTTGCCAGGATGCTGAGCATCGGCGACGGTTTCAGGTCTGTCCGCACCGGCACCGTTGTCGGCGCTTTCGCGATCGGCCCTTCATAGCCCAGCCCGTTGGCGACCCGCTTGGCAATCATCTCGTCCACGTTGGCGAGCCGGCTCAACAGCTGCAGACGGACGGCCTCGGTTTCCACCTTGCTCAGCTCGAAGATGAAGGCAGAAACGATATGGTTCTGCTCCGGCTCGGTCTGGCTGACGAAGAACAGCCGCGCCTGGCTGAAATGGTCGGCGAAGGTCGCCGAACGCACCCTGAGCTTGTCGCCCACCTCGTGAGCAGGGAAGCTCTTGAAGCCGATCGCCGGATCGGTGCGCTCCACCGTCGGATCGAGCGAGCTGGGCGAATAGGAGACCCGGCCCTTCGGCATGCCCATCTGCATGTGGCCGTCCCGCTGGAAATTGCGGACCGGGCAGCGCGGCGCGTTGATCGGCAGTTGAGCGAAGTTCGGACCGCCCAAACGCTTCAGCTGGGTATCGAGATAGGACTGGTTGCGGCCCTGTAGCAGCGGATCGTTGGTGAAGTCGATGCCCGGCACCACATGGGTCGTGCAGAACGCCACCTGCTCTGTCTCGGCGAAATAGTTGTCTGGGTTCCGGTCAAGCACCATGCGCCCGATGACCCGCAACGGAATAACCTCCTCGGGGATCAGCTTCGTCGAGTCCAGAATGTCGAAATCGAAGCTCTGGGCGAAGTCCTCGTCGAACAGCTGCACGGCCAGTTCCCATTCGGGGAAGCTGCCGGTGTCGATCGCGTTCCATAGATCCCGGCGATGAAAGTCCGGATCGCCGCCGCTGATCTTCAACGCCTCGTCCCACACGACCGACTGCATCCCGAGCTTCGGCCGCCAGTGGAATTTCACATAGGTCGATTTGCCGGCCTCGTTGACGAGCCGGAAGCTGTGGACGCCGAAGCCCTCCATCATCCGGAAGGAGCGGGGAATGGCCCGGTCGGACATGATCCACATCAGCATGTGGGTGCTTTCGGGGGACAGCGACGCCCAGTCCCAGAAGGTGTCGTGCGCTGTCTGCGCCTGTGGGAAGCCGCGATCCGGCTCCTGCTTGGCGGCATGGATCAGGTCGGGAAACTTGATCGCGTCCTGGATGAAGAACACCGGGATGTTGTTGCCGACCAGGTCCCAGTTGCCCTCCTGGGTGTAGAACTTGACCGCAAAGCCGCGTACGTCGCGGGCGGTATCAGCCGAGCCCATGTTGCCGCCGACTGTCGAGAAACGGGTGAACAGCGGGGTTTTGACGCCGACTTCGCCCAGCACCTTGGCCTTCGTGAACTCGGCGAGGGAGTCGGTCAGTTCGAAAAAGCCATGCGCCGCGGCGCCGCGCGCGTGCACCACCCGCTCAGGGATGCGCTCGTGGTTGAAATGCGTGAGCTTCTCCAGCAGCGCGAAATCTTCGAGGAGGACGGGACCACGCTGCCCGATCTTAAGGGAGTTCTCGTCGTCGCCGATCACGCCACCCTGGTTGGTGGTCATCGGCGGATGGGTGCCACCAGCATTTTGGTGCAACTCGCCACCCGTGCCGACCGTCTCATTCAGGGTCGCGGCAGGACGAGGCGATTTATGTTTCGACATGTGATTCCGTTTGGTCTGGGTTGGCGAAGCGACGCTCAATGGCGTTGGCGCGAACCCTATCAGATCACGGACAACGATTGGAACGGTTCAAAATTAGCGCAGCTGTCAGCTTCACTTTCCTGCTATGCTAATTAATCGTTCTTCCGCCAAATCTCTTCGGCGAGGAGCGTCGCGAACGAGACCCAAGCCACCAGTGGAATGCCGAGCTGGCCAGCAGACTTATCTACCTGACTGGCCGTTGCCACGTAACCGACCGCGCTTGCGCCAAGAGCGGCCGACGCGACGGTTGCCCATCCTGTCGACCGCTGACCGAAAAAGACTTCGCTCCAGCCGGCAATACCAACTTGGTTCGCGGCCCAGAACGCCAAGGCCGTTGTCCGCTCAGGTGATCCCTCGGCGCGAAGCAGCCGATAACCGCCATAGGCGAGCGACGCCTGGATGCCCGTCCAGGCAACCGGGTATACCGGCGACGGCGGTGTGTAGTCCGGTTTCGCAAGGTGCCGATACCAGCGCCTCGTCCGGGGGTGATCAGGCGTCGGGCTTGCGCGCCGCCCAATGAGTAGGGCTGCCGTGACGGCTCCAACCGCCAGTGCCGCAGCCTGAAGCGGCGATAAGCCTCCCGTTCGGGCGTGTGATGGCATGCTGGTACTCCTCAACGGGTGTCGATCATCCATGTGGGATGAGGGCGGGTATCGACCCAGGGCATCGACTGGGCGGTGACGAGTTTTTGTTCGGAGAAGGCGACGGCCTGCTATCAACCAGTTCCGCCGAACAAATCGCCTATCGCCTTACGGGCACGAAGGGTCACCCGCCTGCGCCGCTGATGCTCCGGCCGATCGTGGTTCATGTGGCACCGTTGGCAGAACGCCGTGAGGTTGGCGTCCGTGTTGTCGGCTGTATCGTGATTGCGATGCGCGGTTGCCAGCACTACGCGCGTCACCCTCACCAGTCCCGGCTCCATACCCTCAGGAAGGGGCAGGGCGCGACGCAGGAAGCGACCTCGACCATCACGCCACCGCCCCGCTTCGGCATCCCACCAGCGGCCGTCGCCTAGGTGCTGCACATCCTCCATGTGCGGCCGGCCGCATCCCTCGCACCGCCCCCGCGCCCGCACGAAGCGGATCATGGCCGAGAGTTGCTTCCAGTCGATCGGGTAGAAGTAGCGATGCTCGCGGCGGATCGGCATCAGCGATCCCCATCCTGCATCGGGGTAGCTTTTGCTCGCTTGGCGATCCGGGCGAGGGTCGAGCGGCTGCAACCGGTGGCGGCCTGGATTTGGCTCCAGGGCGAGCCGGCTTTCAGCATGGCCGCAATCCCCTCGTTCCGCTTGGTGTCCTCCTGACGGCCCCTGTAAAGGCCAGCAGCTTTGGCGCGGGCCTGTCCCTGCGCCTGGCGGCGGCGGCGATCGTCATAATCCTTGCGGGCGACCGCCGCGAGGACATCGAGCAGCATGCCGTTGATGGCCTGGAAGACGCGCCCGGTGAATTCGTCGGCTGGCGTCGCCAAGCTCCAGGAGGTCGGCAGGTCGAGTGCTACGATGCGCACTCGCTTGGCGTCGATCACGGCGCGTAGCTTCGTCCAGTCGTCCGAGGAGAGACGGGACAGGCGGTCGACCTGTTCGATCAGCAGCACGTCCCCAGGGCGGCAATTCGCCAGCAGGCGGAATAGCTCTGGCCGCGCCAACGTCGCCCCACTCTCGTTCTCGACATACGCTGCGGCGATCGTCAGACCCCGGTCGGCCGCAAAGGCGTCAAGCTGCGCCCGCGCCCTGGTCGCGTCTTGTTCAGAGGTGGAAGCGCGCAGATAGGCGCGGACGAACATGAAACCTGCCAATCGGTTCGATTAGGATAGGTGTCATGATAGCGGTTCGATTTAAATGGTCAAGCTTATTATAACAGACTGACCAACGCCTAGTTCGATTGAGGCATACCCAAATTGCACCATGAGAAACAGCTGCTATGGCTGGGGGAGGGGGAGGGGTAAATTACTCCACGCGCGAAACCAGCCAACGGCTCCGTCAGCATCGCCAGGGACAGCTTACCTTTTACTAAGCGGCACAGTGGATTGGTTTTCGCTGTATCGTGAGCGCCTGTGCCCGCTCATACCCCGTCAACCAAGCCTCCAACAGCACGTGAGGCAGCGTCAGCGCCGCAAGCAGTTGCAGCGTCACGCCTACCAGCCGCACTGACGGCTCCCCCGCGCCAAAGGGCAAGAGCGCCGCCCCAATCAGCACGGTCAGGATCGTGGTCGGTATGGAGAGGCGCCAGGCTGAGACTGTGTTGTGCACCCGCGGCGCGCGTGTCGGGTGCCGGATGAGCGCGGCCGTGTGAGACGGGGCATGTACGCTCACGAAGTATAGCGCGAACGCCGTCAGCGGCGGCAGTGCCGCGAAACCGACGCACTGCAGGAGTGG
>NZ_JAKSYH010000243.1 GCF_022829295.1 Methylobacterium sp. J-088 | reverse complement strand
CAGGCTCGGGATGGCGTTGGAGTTCGGTAGGCGCGTGCCCGGGTCCGCAACAGGGTTCGGAGCGCCTTGCCCGTACCGATAGACCTCGGGCGTCTCGACCCTGAAGAAGCCGGTCCGGGCCGCGGCCTCGGGGGCGATCTTCGAGTACCGGTCGAGTGAGGCGTTGTGCGCGTCGATCGCATGCCGAGCCAACGTTTCCTGCGCGTCCACAATCTGCCGCAGCGCCTGCTCCGTCTTCGACCGGTCGCCACCCGCAATCGTCTTACCGAGCTGCAAATCCATGTTGGTCGTGTGACCCGCCTGGGAGACGGCCTTCGCCAACTCGGCATGCTGCTGAGTCGAGGCAGCATCGAAGCTGTAGGAGGCGTTCAACTGGCTCGGGTCGATACCGAGAAGCTGCGCACCGATGGCCTGGTCCTCGTTCCGCCAGTCCGCCCCCGATGCCGAGATCACGCCCTTGTCGAGAGCTCCCTTCTGCCGGCTGATGGCCGCGCGCGGGCCTCCTGCCCCCGGGCCCTTCTGGTCGCCC
>NZ_JAKSYH010000237.1 GCF_022829295.1 Methylobacterium sp. J-088 | reverse complement strand
GCTGATCACATCGATCGCCGGCCAGACCAACCTGCTCGCGCTGAACGCCACGATCGAAGCGGCGCGGGCCGGCGCCGCAGGCCGTGGCTTCGCGGTGGTTGCCTCCGAGGTCAAGGCGCTGGCCGAGCAGACCGCCAAGGCGACCGAGGCGATCGGCCAGCAGATCGGCCGGGTTCAGGGCGGGACCGGTCAGGCGGTCGGCGCGATCGGCACGATCACGGCGCGGCTCCCTGAGCTCACCGCTGTGGCGACCACGATCGCGGCGGCGGTCGGGCAGCAGGGCGCGGCCACGCAGGAGATCGTGCGCAATGTCGGGCAGGCGGCGCAGGGCACCGGCGAGGTGACCAGC
>NZ_JAKSYH010000229.1 GCF_022829295.1 Methylobacterium sp. J-088 | reverse complement strand
TCAATGCTTGCCGGTGATCTTGTCGGCGAGGGACTTGGCGCCGTCCTTGACGTCGCCGGCGGTCTTCTGCGCCTCGCCCTTCAGCTCCTGCACCTTGCCCTCGGCCACCAGCTTGTCGTTGCCGGTCACCTGGCCGGCCGCCTGCTTGACGTTGCCGACGGCCTCGTTGGCCAGACCCTTCAGCTTGTCGGTCGTGCTGCTCATCGCGTGATCTCCTGCTGGACGTGGAGGCCGGGCGTCCCGGCCGGGATGGAGACCCCCGCCGGCGGCGGGGGCCCGTGAACAAAGCTGGTTGAGCGGCTCAGACCCGCCGGGTCTCGTAGGCGCCGAGCAGCGTCGCCGGCTTCGGGGCGCCCAGGCGGCCGCCGAGGAACGCCGCCAGCGCGCCCCAGGATCAGCGCGATCGCCGCGTAGAACGCACCCTGCGTCGCCGCCGACTTCGCCGTCACGGCCGCGGCCTCGGCCTTCTGCTTGGCCGTGGTGACCGCCTGCTCGTACTGCTTCTGGTAGTCGTCGATCTGCGCCTTGGCCTGATCCGGCGCGATGCCCTGCGCCTTGGCCAGCGCGTCCGCGGCGCGGGCCTTGGCCTGCTCCTTCTGGGCCGGATCACCGGTCAGCACCGCCTTCACCGCGGCCACCGCCGCGTCCTTGGCGGCCTGCGGGTCCTGGCCGGCGGACTGCTGGCGGACCTTCTGCTCGATCCCGTCGAACGGGTTGGAGATCTTCGACAACGAGGGGGCAGCCGCCTGCGCGGCGGTCTGGATCGTGCCGCCGACGAGGTTGCTCGCGCCGCCCAGCGCGCTCGACACGGTGCCGAGGGTTCCGCTGACGATGCCGCTCGCGGCGGAGGTCAGCAGGTACAGCACCACCAGGGTGGTCACCGCCCAGGAGACCAGCCCGTGCAGGGCGGCCGCCCCCGGCAGGGGCTTGCCGGACAGGCGGCCGGCGATCAGGCCGCCGGCCAGCGAGGCGACGATACCGGAGGCGACGAACCAGATGCCCGCGCCCATCGAGACCGTCGAGGCGGACGGGTTGTCGGCGGCGGTGGTGCCGACGGAGGCCAAGCCGACCCCGACGCCGACGAGGTTGACGATGACCTGGGTCACCAGGGCGGTCACGGCGCCGGCGAAGATGGCGCCCCACGAGACCTCGTTGAGCAGCACGGTGCGCGTATCGGCGTGTGCCGCTCCGGTCGCGAGGGGGGTGGTGGTCGTCTGGATGGTCACGTTTTCACTCCGGGTAGTGGTTCGTTCGTAGCCGAGAGGCTGTGGTGGCTCAGTCGCGGTTCGCGTTGACGAGCAGGGCAAGGCCGAAACCGACGGCGCCGGCGATCAGCAGCGAGGCCAGCGGGTACTCGGCGACCTGGCCGCTCACTCCGCCGTTGCCATGGCGCAGGGCGCGGGAGCCACGCTCGTAGGCGTCCTCGGCGTAGTCGGAGGCGTTGTCCGCCGCGCGGCGCACGGAGCGCTGCGCCCGGTCGAAATGGTCCTCGGCCGCACCCTGGGCGTGGCGGGCCCGGTCCTCGATGTCGTCGGCGCCGACGAGGCCGCCCACGGTCTCGCGGAGGCGTCCGCCGAGGTCACGGGCGGTGTCGGCGACCTGCCCGGCCGCGTCGCGCACGGTGTCCTTAGCCTGGCCGTAAAGGTTCTCGGCCTTGCCGCTCGCCTCGCGGGCCCGGCCCTCGGCCGAGTCCCGCTGCGAGCCGGTCAGGTCGCCCACCGCGCCCTGCACCTTACCGCCGAGTTCCTTCGCGGCGCCCGTGATCCGGTCCGTGTCGACCATGTCGTTCTCCTGTCTCTTGGTGTCTCGAAAGGATGGCCCGATCGGACCATCCCGCGGGAATGTCAGCCGCGCTCCGGCCCGGTGGGCTTGGATCGACCGGCCTTGGGGGTGTCGGCGTCCTTCTTCTGACGCCGGCCCTCGGCCTCGACCCGGGGATCGCCGGTGAGCTTGCCGAGGGCTTCCTTGACCGAACCCTTGAGGTGTTCGGCGGAAGTGGAATTCTTGTCTTCGGCCACGGTCATTCCGTATCGTTCGAGAAAACCCTGCACCGAAGCTGAGATGATCAGCTTGCCTCTATCTTCAATGGTCATTCTATACTAGTAAATAGTTATTTTGTTCCCGATACATGCGAGGGAAATCCATTTTCACGCCCCCAAACGACGGCCTCACTGCGTTTGTGGACGCCGATCTTGCGATAGAGCGCAGCGCCGTGATTGCGCACCGTGTTGCGCGACAGGTCGAGCTTGCGCGCGATGGCCGCGTCATCGAAACCGGCGCAGATCAGGTTCAGGATCTGCCGCTCACGGGCCGTCAGGTTGATGGTGGCCGCGTCGGAGGTCCCTATGTTCGGCCTGCGCAGGTTGGCGAGCTTCTCGATCAGCCCACGGCTGAACCAGGAGGTGTCGGCCATCACCGTTTCGATCGCGTCGAACAGCTCGCGCTCGGTGTGCTTGCGGTCGGTGATGTCCTGCATCACCAGCAGCGCGAACGCGTCGTGGTCGATCTCGATGCGCTCCGCCGAGACGAGGCAATCGAGGCTCGCCCCGCTCCCGTGGCGGAGGCAGACCTCCGCACCGAGGAGATAGCCCGTTCGCTCCAGGGCCGCCTCGAAGTCGGTCCGTTGCCGGTCACTCAGCCACAGCCCAGCCTCGTCCAGGCTGCGACCGACGATGTCGTCCTGACCCAGGCCGAACACGCGGGTGAAGGCTTCGTTGACCCCCGTGACCCGGAACCCGTCGGCCCGCGCCAGCACGGTGGGGACGGGTGTGAGGCGGAACGCCTTTGCGAAGCGCGCCTCGCTCTGGCGCAGCGCGATCTCCGCCTTCCGCCGCAATTCGAGGTCGGCGAATGTGAAGAGCATGCAGGGCTCGTCCCCCATCTCGATCGGCTGGCCCGCCACGATCACGAAGCGGCTGCCCCCGTCTGGCAAGCGCAGGCAGGCTTCCATCTGCGGGATGGTGGCGCCTTCCTTCAGGTGCGTGATGGCGAGGTCGCGGTTACGCGCCTCCGCCAGCACGTCCACCTCGTAGGCGGTCCGGCCGATCACGGCATCGCGGGTGAAGCCGGTCATCTCAAGGAAGCCGGTATTCACCTTGACGTGGCGCAGATCCGACAGGCGCGTGATGACCGCTGGGGCCGGATTGGCATTGAAGGTCGTCTCGAACCGCTCCTCGGCCTCGAACTGATCGGTGACGTCCTTCAGGATCAGTGCGAGACAGCTCGGTTTGCCCTCGCGGTCCGTGGCCACGAGGCTGCGCAGGGAATGGACGAAATCCTGTTCGGGCCGGTCGGCGCGCCGGACCTCGACGACGACGTCGTGGAACCGCTCGCCCGCCACGACCCGCTCGATCGGGTACTGGTTCGGGGTGACGTGGTTGCGGTAGCGCAGGCGGAATCGCTCACGGTACGCGTCGACCGTCGGTCCGAGTTCGTCCAGGCTGCCGGCGCCATGCATCGCGAGCGCGGCCTCGTTGGCGTAGGCGATCGTCTGGTCGGGTTCGACCAGGATCACGCCTTCGCTGAGGCCGGCGATGATCTGCCGGAGTTCGTGCCTGTCGACGCCCGCCGTCACGACCCGCATCGTCCTTTTCTATCGCCTCTGCCCGATCGGCAGCGACGCAAGAACAGATTGCGCGCAAGCTGGTTCCAAAATTTATGTTAAGATCCTGGTATACGCGTATCATTGAACTCGGGACCGGCGACCAAAGATTGATGCTCGACGAAGCCCATGTGACCGGCAAACGGTCCTGGGCGCCGACATCCAAGCGATGGTGAGTTCAATCGCGTGACCCATGTTGCCGAAGAATTCCGCGTGCCCGCCGCTCACGGAGCGGTGATCTCGATCGCGAGCGGCAGGCTCGGACGAGAACTACGGGATTATTACCCAGAAGTTGAATCCCTCGATGACGGATCGCCTCTGTCCGAGGCACTGCTGCGCCTGTCCGAGGCGCTGGATGCGGCCGAAGCGCGATCGGGAAACAGCTTCGCGGCCGACCTGATCGCCGTCTTGCCCGACCTGCGTCGCTACGCGCTGTCGCTGAGCCGCAACGCCACCGAGAGCGACGACCTCGTCCAGTACACATTGCTCAAGGCCTGGGAGCACCGCGCCAGCTTCAGCCCCGGAACCCGTCTGAAAGCGTGGCTCTTCACGATCCTGCGCAACGGCCATCTCAACAGCCGGATGAAGCATCGCCGCGAAGTGCCGGACCCGGAGGGCACGTACGCGGCCGGTCTGTCGAGCCTGGCCGATCAGGAGCACCGTCTCGACGTGCGGGATGTCCAAGAGGCGCTCGACCGCCTGGAGCCCGCCCAGCGCGAGGCGCTTCTGCTCGTCGCGATCGAGGACCTCTCCTACGAGGCCGCCGCCGAGCGAATCGGCTGCCCGGCCGGAACGGTGAAGAGCCGGGTCAGTCGCGCGCGGAACAGGCTCGCCGTCGAGCTCGGAGAAGCCTGAGCGACGCAGCCGGACGCAACGCCGGCACGCGCATCACCAGACGAGACGGACGATCCCCACACACCACGAAACGGAGGCGCCTCCATGAGAAGTCGTTACCGTCTCGCAGGCATCCTGCTCGCAGCCTCTCCGGCCCTGGCGCAGTCGCCCGAGGCGGTCACGGGGATAGCGGGCACCCGGAACGACAACCTGAAGGCGAGGTCCGTTGCTCAAGCGCCCGGGACGCCGCAGCTGTCGCGCAAGGACGGCCGCAAGCGCGATTCCGTGATCGATACCGGCACGGATCAATGCCGGGCCGTCCCCGATTCCGTCGACCTCGGCTTGGACCCGACCGACACGGAGTCGGCGGCCGTGGGAACGGGTCCCTCGCCGCATCCGTACCGGCGCCGGTCCCGAGGACCATCACAAAAGTCAAAGATGACCTGAACCTCAGAGACGCTTCCAAAGGAGAACGACCATGGGCCATGACCTGAAACGCCGTACCGCCGCCGAGTTCTTCGGAACCTTCTGGCTCACCTTCGGCGGCTGCGGCGCTGCGGTGCTCTCGGCCGCCTTCCCGGAACTCGGCATCGGTTTCGCCGGCGTCGCCCTGGCCTTCGGGTTGACGGTGCTCAGCATGGCCTATGCGGTCGGTCACATCTCCGGCGGGCACTTCAATCCTGCCGTCACCCTGGGCCTCTGGGCTTCGGGCCGCTGCGCCAACAAGCACGTGGTGCCCTACATCCTCGCCCAACTCATCGGTGCCGTCGTTGCGGCGGGCGCGCTGTATCTGATCGCTTCGGGCAAGGCGGGCTGGGTCCCCAAGGGCTTCGCCTCGAACGGCTACGGCGACCTCAGCCCCGGCAAGTACGGGCTCGCGGCCTGCCTCGTAACGGAGGTGCTGATGACCTTCTTCTTCCTGATGATCATCATTGGCTCGACCTCGAAGGGTGCGGCGAGCGGCTTTGCCGGCATCCCGATCGGCTTTGCTCTCGTGCTGATCCACCTCGTCTCGATCCCGGTGACCAATACCTCAGTGAACCCCGCCCGCTCGACCGGCGTCGCGCTGTTCGCCGGCAGTGAGTACGTGGCGCAGCTCTGGCTGTTCTGGCTCGCGCCTATTGCGGGGGCCATGATCGCGGGTGCCCTGGCCTGGTGGCTCTACGAGGACACCAAGATCGTCGACACCGTCGTGGTCGAGCGGCGCGCCGCCTGAGAGCAGAGTTCGAGATAGTAGGAAGGCCGGGCGCAGGCATGATTTCGGATGCGCCCGGCCCGTCGTTGGTCCGCTTCCGGACTGGTGCCCGATCCAAGCCGCGGACGGCCCCGATTCGTGCCAGATACGGATGCCGGCGATGATGAAAGCCGGCGCCTTTCAGGCCAGCGCGTATTGGAAACGGGTCCTGGAACAGGCAGAGTCGGCCTTGGCGCGGACGAGATCGAAACGGGCCCCCTCCCCTCTCTGTCATCCACGGCTCAGTCCGGAATGATGGGAGGGATGGCGCCCACGATGACCTTCGATCTCCACGGCACACCGCAGGCCGAGAATCCTCGCGCTGTACGGTCCATTCGTGTTGATGAAACTCACGATGCTGGGTCACGACCTCGAAGCGTCGCGCGCCGTGGGCACATCCGCGTCCACGGATGAGCTGTCTGCGCGTCTGCAGGCATACGCCGCCGCCATGAACCAGCAGGAACGACGGCGCGCCTTCGCCGAGGCCGCTGGCCCCTCCCCGACGCAGGCCGGCGGCCGATCCTTGCTCTGAGGAGGCGCGGCCATACCGGATCGAGTCTCACGACGACATGACGAAAGCCCCGGCCGCTTGTGAGCGACCGGGGCCGGCGTTCAGACGGTCCTTCGCCTGTTATGGGCAGGGATGACGGAAGCCGTCATAGCCGAGATAGGTGCCTGAGGCCGGGTCGTAGGAGGCATAGCGCGACGCGCAGTAGGCCGAACCGCGCACAACCACCGGACGGGCGTAGACGACCGGCGCGGGAGTCTCGTAGACCGCCACGGGCCGCGCTGCGCTATTCGCCGCCGCCGAACCGATCACGGTGCCGGCCGCAAAGCCGAGAAGGCCTGCGCCGACCGCGGCGCCGACACCCGGGCCTCGGCGGTAGCCATAGCCACCGCGCCATCCACCAAATCCGCCGCGGTGCCAGCCGCCGCGGTGCCAGCCGCCGTAGCCGGGGCGGAACTGGGAGTAGGACACCGGAAGGGTGCCGGCCTCCAGCGCATCCATGGCCTTGCCGGCATGGGCTGTCTCGGCTGCCTGGGCAGCGGGAGCAGCGAGGCTGGCCAGAACGGCCAGCGCGGCGACGCCGATCTTTATCCTCATCGAATGGCTCTCCATCGTTTGGGCGCAGATGCCTGTGTCGGCAGCCACATGAACGCTACGAACAATAGAGAGCCGTCACCGTTCCTGGGTCGGCGATACGTTTTGGTTTCCAATGTGTGTCTAGATCGGATAGAGCTCTGGCGTCCCGTACTATCCCGGCCGTTCCATCCGGCTCCAATACCCCATCAATCTGCACAAAGACATGGACTCGGTCGTTCTCAACCCAGGGCCTTTACGGCCGCCGACGATTCAGCCTTACCGGTATGGCTGAACTGCCAGCCAGGACTGTCCCAGTACGCTCCCCCTTCGTACGGACCCGGGTTGGTTCGATGTGGGGAATAGCGCCGCCGCATCGCAGTCTGCCGCACACGCGAGGCACCCTCAGCCTCGTACGCCGGTCGATCAGGCCGGCCCATGCTATCCCCCCGGCGCGACGGTGTTTACCGGCTCCGACACGCGTCGAGCCCCGCAAACGGCCGGATGAACTGCATTGCAAGTGCGTCCGGTTCCGGCAGCGTCGGGCCCGGCACCTCCGCGCCGTCGTTCAAGCAACATTCATTTCGGAAAGGAAGACGGCAGCCGGTCGATGTCCTTCCGAATGACAGCCTAAACCAATCGAAAGCATGTGAAGTCATAAAAATATGCCCAGACCCCTCTTCATAACGGAACGTGAGCACTTACATCGCAGTCGCGGCGATGATGCCGCCGAGGAATGATCACAATGATGAAGCGTGTCGCCATGGCCGCTGTTGCGGCGAGTGCCCTTCTGGCCGCCGGTCAGGCTGCCGAGGCGAAGGGTTGCATCAAGGGTGCCATCGTCGGCGGCATCGCCGGACACTATGCCGGGCATGGTGTGCTCGGCGCCGTGGGTGGGTGCGCCGCCGGTCGTGCCCTCGCCAAACGTCAGGCCGAGCGTCGGCAGGTCGCACCCCCCGTCAACACGGGCAGTGCAGTCCGCCCCGGCCGGGGCGCCGGCGGTTACGTCAGCTACTGACGCAACGGTGGCGCCGCGCGGATGCCTGCGCCACCTCCGCCACCGAGGGACGGCGTCCCGGGTGCTGGGGTCAGGGATGTCGTGATCAGGGGACTCGGCGGCGCGTCGGCCGGCCACGCGCGGCCCGGCCTTCGGGCAAACGGCCACATGGCGGGCGGCTCAAGGCGCCCGATCTACCGGTCTCCCTTCAGCATCGCGCCCCACGGTTCGCATGGCCCACATCCTCGTCATCGGTGCCAGCCAGGGCATAGGCTTGGAGACCGTGAAGGCGGCCCTGAGCGCAGGGCATCGCGTCCGGGCCTTTGCCCGCTCCGCGAACAGGATGGAGCAATCGGCCCCGAACCTGGAGCGCTTTCCCGGGGACGCCTTGAACCGGCACGACGTCGAGGTGGCACTCGATGGCGTCGACGTGGTGGTCCAGGCGCTCGGCGTCCCCGCGCGGGACCTGCTCGGGTCGGTCCGGCTGTTCTCGGATGCGACCGGCATCCTCGTGCCCGCCATGGAGAAGGCCGGTGTCCGGCGACTGCTCGCGGTCACCGGTTTCGGCGCTGGCGACAGCCGCGACGCGATCAGCCCGTTGCAGCGCCTGCCCTTCCGGCTGGTCTTCGGACGCGCCTACGACGACAAGGACGCCCAGGAGATGCGCATCCGCCGCAGCACACTGGACTGGACCCTGGTCCGACCCGGGGTGCTGACAGGCGGACAGGCGACCGGGCGGTACCGTGTCCTCGAAGACCCTGCGTCGTGGCGAAACGGGCTGATTGCGCGGGCCGACGTCGCGCATTTTATCGTCGAACACGTCGAGGATGCGCGCCAAATCGGCAAGGCCGTCGTTCTGATCGAGCGGGCCCTCCCCTTCTGAGGCCGGTCGGTCGCGGCGATCCCGTTATCGGCCAGGGCGGCATCACAAACCCCAGGGCGAGTGCCGGGCCGCGTAGAGCCCGTGGGAGGCTTTTGCCAAGGCATCCGGACGGCTGAGGCCGACCTTGCGGGGGCGCGGCTGTACGCCTAATATGACCATAGTGGTCATGGAGCCGTCTCATGCAGGAAATCCAGCTTCGCGACGCCAAGGCTACGCTCTCGGCGGTGATCGATCAGGCCAAGCAGGGCGAACCGTCGATCATCACGCGCCATGGCCGGCCCGAGGCCGTGCTGCTGAGCTTCGCGGAGTGGCAGCGGCTGTCGCAGGTCCCGTCCTTCGGCAGGCTCCTCATGGCGGCGCCCATCACGGACGACGACCTCCCCTCCGCTTCCGGTAGGTTGAGAAGCGCCGAGTTGTGACGCCGTGTATCTGGTCGATACCAACGTCCTGTCGGCCGGCGCGCCGACCAAGGCCGTTCCTGCTGTCGAACTGATCGACTGGATGGACCGCAACAGCGCCGACCTCCACCTGTCCGTGGTGACCATCGCGGAGATCGAGGATGGCATCGCGAAAAGTCGCAGGGATGGTGCTGCGCGGAAGGCAGAGCGGCTCTCAGAGTGGCTTGAGGTCGTCCTGCATCTGTATGCGGCTAAGGTTCTGCCCGTCGACATTCCAGTCGCTCGGCATATCGGGAGGCTGTCCGACGTGGCGCGCGGACACGGGCACGCGCCGGGCTTTGCCGATCTTGCGATCGCCGCCACGGCTCAGTGTCATGGTTGGACGGTCCTCACCCGGAATGTCCGGCACTTCACGCCGCTCGGCGTCGCTGCGCATGATCCCTTCGACACCGTGCCGCCGGACGTGCGCTCCGCGAGTTCTCCAACGCGCCAGCCATGATCGGCGGTCGCGCAGCAATCGATTTCGACAAGACGCGCATCAGCTGCCGCTGATGGTCGTTCCGCCGGAGGGGCTCGCCGCCCGGATCCCGCAAGATTCGATCGACGCTCCAAGATGGACGGCTCCGGTGAAGGCGTAATCGTCCGCCGGCATCGTTCTGCCTATCAGCACCCTGATCCTGAACGTTATCCGGCGACAGTCATGCGCGCCTGATGGTGCATCTGAAGTGACTATCCCGCCCCTCTTACCGCAGGACGGCAGTCGTTTATTTGGTTCGCATCGCCGTTGCCTCCGCGCCTGCATCCGTCTCCACATCGAATTGACCGGATCGGAGCAAAAAACCTGCCGCTCCTCCACGGGTATCAGCATCAGGTTGGCCGCAGTTCGCAGTTGCGCCGACCGCCCTCCCCGCTTTTGCGCCGCATCGGCACGTATGGGGATGGACTTGGCTTGCGTCGCCGTCTCGGCGGCGCTCGATCGTGCGGGCATGACGCCGGTCCGCGAAGGTTGCGGCCAGTCACCCACCAGAGCCCCCTCCCCGTGCGATTGGATTCGCGCAGGCCAGCCCCAGGATCGTCATGGTCGACACGGATCCGCGGAATTCCTGCTCTCTATCCGTGGAGCGATGAGATCCATGCCTCTCACCCTCGCCTCCGGCGATCGCACGAAACGACAGGTAAGCGCAGGTCCGAATCCTGATTCTGCGCGCGACCATCTCATTGCCGCACCGCGAGCGAGCCAAGCTTCGCCCGGTTCAGGGCCTGCAGCACCGGGCCGAGGCTGTATCGACCCGCTTTCTTGCGCTCCACGAGTGAGCGGAGATAGCCCCCCGGACTGCTGATCCGCTCAACCCTCTGCAGGATCGCCGCTACGGTGATGGCTGCGACGTCCTCGCCCATTTCAGTCCGTGCTTCCCGCCACGCATGGGGACTGATGCCCATGGCTGCCCGGGCAAGGTCCGCGACCGAAATGAGTTCGTTCCAGGTTCGGATCTCACCGCGTGCGTAGGCTTGGATATCCGGGCAGGCGTCGAGCACAAACCCAAGTGGGTAGGTCGCTCGAACCCTCGCGGCATCGACCGCCGGTCGGTCGATGATCGGACCCGCCGCTACGGCCTTTTTCTCTTCTTCCCCGGTAGCTTTTTCATAATCAGGTGACTCGGGATTTGAATTCTGATTGTGGCGATCATTCTGCGCGGCATTGCCGCTTGATTCTGCTGTTTCCCAATGTGCCGACAACAACTTGCTCAGATCGGCCCGCAAGTCAGCCAGGCCCGCTGCTGCAGCCGATAAGGCATCGCTGGACGGGGATCTCGGCAGGCTGTCGAGAATGGCGCGGTAACGGCTGCGGAGCAGCCCGGCCGATGTTGTGCCGCCTTCTACCTCTTCCAGAGCCAGGATCAGCTTCGCGCAGTCGCGACGCAAGAGGGTCACCTGCTCACGGGCGACGCGAAGTGTTCGTGCAGCCTCTCGGATTGCTTCGGCGAGGACTGCGAATTCACAGGCTCGGGCAACCAACGGCGACAGGTCGAACCCGAAGGCCTGGGTGACAGCTCCGGTCTGGCCGCGTCGGACGTAGCGCTTCCCATTCGGGCTGTCGCGCCGGATCACGATGCCGGCTTCCACCAAAGCCGCGAGGTGCCGACGAAGGCTTGCTTCCGCCATGCCGTGCGCTCTCAACGCCAGGGCCGTGTTCGACGGAAACACGACGAGCTCGCACCCCTCCCCGGGGCTCAACGTCGTTTCGGGATGGAAGGTCAACAGGGCATCCAAGACCGCGAGGGCGCGGTCGGAGAGTCCCAGGGCCGAGCGTGCGGCGGCAAGATCGCGGAAAACGGACCACTTGTTCACGGTGGTCTCGTTTGGACAGCCGGCCGCCTGCGCCTGCGCGTGGAATTGCGCAGCCGTCAGCGATCGCCGCCCGAAGGGCGTCGTGATGTGCAGGCTCATGGTGTGGCCGAGCACCGGGCAAAGTTCGGACGTTCGCCGAATCGACGTCAAAGTGCTTGACGATGTGCCGGGAGATGTGATTCTCTACGCTTGCTTAGGACGAGAGAGGGTCTTCCGGACGCGGTTCGGGGGGCCCTTTCTTTTTGCGGTGTTCTCGTCTCCTTTCGTTCGTGTGGCGGGTCGGGTTAGCCCTTGCTCTGCCGATAGGCCGCAAGGATCTCGGGAAGCCGGTCGAGGACATAGTCCGCCAACCCAGGCTCAATCTTTTCGTCGAAGGCGAGCGCAACGCGGTCGGCTGAACGCTCGACCCGGGCCAGCTTTCGACCGTGTTCGTCCTTCCAGATCTCGGCCTTCGGCCTGCGCTCCTGTTTCGGCGCAACGGCAGCGAAGATCGCTGCAAACCGTTCGTCCGTGTTCTTGGCTTGGAACGCCGGATCACCCAGGATCTCAGTCAGGGCAGGGCGGCTCGCATCCTTCACGCGCTCGGCCAGGAGCATCCAGCGCGGGCGGCCCGCCGCGGGAGCAGGACCGATCGCCTTGAGGATGTCCTCCGGAACGCTTCGGGCCACCGAGATCAAGGTCGAGAGATCGCCCTTCCCCACCCCCATGGCCGCGGTGATCGTCTCGCGGGGAAATCCGTGTGCCTCCAGACGCAGGGCGAAAAACGCACGCTCGATGTAGCTGAGGTCGCGCCGCTCGAGGTTCTCCTTGCCTTGGGCAATGACGAGCTCGGCATCGGTAAGCGGCCGCACCACCGCGCGCACCGGTCTCTCGAGGAGCTGGGCCGCGCGTGTCCGCCGTCGGCCGAATGCAATCTGATAGCGGCCGACGGCGGTGGGGTGAGGGCGGACCAGCACCGGCACCTGCTGGCCACTTTCCCGGATACTCTCCACGAGCGCGCCGAGGCTGGCATCGTTCGCATCGTCCACCCGGTCGGCAATGAACGAGGCGTCGATGAGCTTGGGGTCGAGGTCGATGACGGCCGAACCCTGCTCCAGAGCGGCGGCGGCATCCGCTTTCGCGGCCAGCCCACGCAGGGTGTTGCTCATCGCGCCGATGGCGCCACTCCGACGACGCTCCGGCGCCTGAGATGGGGGAGGGGGGTTTGCAGGTGCAAACTCATCGTTGGACTCACCCGGGTTTGCATCTGCAAACTGCTCCGGGCTTGACGCCGGCTTAGGGGTCGCCCGGGAGCCGAAGAGCGCGTCGAGGTTCGATCGGCGGCTCATGAGCGGCCCCACGCCAGTCGGATCAGCCCCTCGATCTCGCTATTGACCGCATCCAAAGCCTCGAGCGCCCGGTCGTAGGTCGAGCGCGTGATCCCCTCTCGGCCGATCTCGTAGAGAGTCTGCTTCGACAGCCCCGCGTCGGACACCGCCGAGGATTTCAGCATCGGCGCGGTCAGCACCGCGTCCTCGAACAGCGTGCGCAGCATTCCGACGATGCGGGTCTGCGGGGCGTCGTGCTGTTCGTAGCGCGTGATCAGGTAGCGCAGCCAGTCGTATTGAAGCCGCCCGCCATGCTCGGTGACGACGCCGAGCAGATCCTCCGTCATGGCCAGGAACTGGCTCATCGAAGCGACGTCGAGCATCTGCGGATGCACGGTCACCAGAAGCGCCGACGCCGCACAGAGAGCCGATAGCGTAAGGTACCCCAGCTGCGGCGGGCAATCGATGACGACCACGTCGTACTGGCTCTGGACCGATTCCAGCGCTTGCGCGATGCGGTCGAAGAACAGCGGTTCGCCGGGACGGCGCTCGCTGAGGGCGCGCGGCGTCTCGTGCTCGAACTCCATGAGTTCGAGGTTGGCTGGCACGAGGTCGAGGCCTGTAAAGTAGGTTCGGCGAATGATCGCTTCGAGAGGACGCCGTTCCGCGTCGTAGCGGATTGCGCCGTAGAGCGTCTCGTTCTCGCCGACCTCCAGTTCCGGCTGGACGCCCAGCAGAGCCGACATGCTGGCCTGTGGATCGAGGTCGAGCGCAAGGACCCGGTAACCCTTTAAAACCAGATGTTGGGCAAGATGCGTCGTTGTGGTCGTCTTGCCGGAGCCGCCTTTGAAGTTCGCGATGGCGATGACCTGAAGGTGCTCGTTCTCGCCTCGCATGGGCTGATAACGACGACCGCCACGTGTTTTCTCATCGAGATAAGCGCGAAGCCCATGGATATCGGCGAGACTGTAGGACCGCCGTCCGGTCGATGACACATCGGGTTGCGGACCATGCCCCTCGGATGCGAGTTGCTGAATCCGCGACACGGTCACACCGACGATGCGGGCCACCTCGGTGGAGGTGAAACGGCGCAGCGACTTCGCGGAACTGGGCGGAAAAAGCCCGGAGGAGATGGCCTGGAGCTGTTCGCGCAGCACCGCGGCGTGATCACCGATCATCGCGGCTGGCGATACGGGGGGAGGGGGCGCAACCATGTGAGCCCCCGTATACTGGTTCATCCTCTCAGGCCTCGCTTGCAGAAAAAGCGCCAAAATAGCGGACAAACTGCAACTGACTGCAGACAGTCACGATTCGCAAGCGTGAGTCGAGTCCCAAATGGTGACTCGGCAAGCCCGGCCGGAGATTGGGTTGTGGGCGAATCGGTTTGATGGTGTTTAGCCCGCCCGGTCGTTCGATGGCTTTCCGACCTGTCAGAGCAAGGTTTTGCCGCCGAGAAGCCCGTCCCAGCGACTAATAAAGACGTCCCGACCGCCGAAACGCGCGACGATGCCGTTCCACGCAGCTGCACCACACCGACTTCGCGATCGACCTGCCGCGCGGCAGGCGGCGTTTCGGGATCCCGTACCAGCGCTTGCCAGAAACCCCGACACCAGACGCGTGATGGACGCTTACGAAGGGACGCCTCGTCCGCGATAGTGCCCCGGGTTGACGACGCGATTGCAGTTATACGCGGCACAGTGCGACGGAGATCGAAACCACGCCCGAAGGTGTCGCAGCGGAGCTGCAACCGCGAAGGAGAGCTTTTTTGGAACTTGCGAACGTGCGCAGAACCGGATCAGGTCAGCGCTTGGAAAGCGGTGTAAAACAGGCTCTGCGTCGATCCTCTCCCATAGGGACACGGAGCCTTCAGGGAGCGCACCATGGCAGATCTTTCGGGCAAGACGGTCCTGATCACGGCGGCCGGGCAGGGGATCGGACGGGCGAGTGCGCTCGCCTTTGCGGCCGCCGGCGCTCGGGTCCACGCCACCGACATCAGCGCGGACGCCCTTGCCGAGCTGCGCGCCGACGGCCTCAGCACTGCGATCCTCGACGTGCGCGACGCGGCCGCCGTCGCGAGCCGGGTCGAGCGGATCGGTCGGATCGACGTGCTGTTCAATTGCGCCGGCGTGGTCCATGGCGGAACTATCCTGGAGATGCCCGATACGGATCTCGACGTCGCCTTCGACCTCAACGTCAAGGCGATGATCCGTACGATCCGCGCCGTGCTGCCCGGCATGATCGAACGACGCGACGGTGCCATCCTCAACATGGCCTCGGTGGCGTCCTCGGTGAAAGGTGTTCCGAACCGCTTCGCCTACGGGGTCACCAAGGCGGCTGTGATCGGGCTGACCAAGGCGGTGGCGGCCGATTACGTCGCCCACAACATCCGCTGCAACGCGATCTGCCCCGGCACTGTCGAGAGCCCATCACTGCAGGAGCGGATTCGGGCGCAGGGCGATTATGAGCAGACCCGGGCCGCGTTCATCGCCCGACAGCCGATCGGGCGGCTGGGCACGCCGGAGGAGATCGCCGACCTCGCGGTCTATCTGGCCGGAGCGACCTACACCACCGGCCAAGCCCTTGCGATCGATGGGGGCTGGACGATCTGATGCCTTCGCGTTGAAACTGTGCCGGATCGGTCGGCCCTCCGGGTCTTTCGCGTCGAAGCCGGTACGCCGCAGTCTAGGGATGGCGGCGCGAGGTCGATCCGTCCCCTTCGGCCCCGGAACGCGCCCGCCCCTGCGCCCCTTGCTTTCCCAGTGCCTCGCCCGTGAGATAGGACGGCCAATCGCAGCACCCTCCGGTGAGCGGACATTCAGCAAGGGTCAGGATGCCATGGCGGCCAGGGACGAAGCGACGTGGCGCGTCGGCGTCCTGTTTTCGCGAAGCGGGGTCAGCGGCATCACCGAGACCGAGCATTTTCTCGGCACCGCGCTCGCCATCGAGGAGATCAACACCGCCGGCGGCGTGCTCGGACGCCCGATCGAGCCGATCTGCTACGATCCCGCCGGCGACACCGACGCCTATCGTGCCCTGGCCCGGCGCATGCTGGCAGAGGATGGGGCCGAGGTGGTGTTCGGATGCTCGCTCTCGGCGAGCCGCAAATCGGTCATGTCCACCGTCGAGCGGCACAACGGCCTGCTCTGGTACCCGTCGATCTACGAGGGTTTCGAGTATTCGGAGAATATCATTTACACCGGAGCGACCCTGAACCAGAACATCTTCGCGCTGTCCGACTATTTGTTACAGCAACATGGCTCGCGGATCTTCATGATCGGCTCGGACTACATCTATCCCCGCGAGTCGAACCGGGTCATGCGCGACTTGATCGAGGCCAAGGGCGGCACCATCGTGGGCGAGCTTTATGCGCCGCTCGACGCCGACGAGGCCGCCCACGGGGCGATGGTCGCCGAGATCCGGCGGGTCGGCCCGGACGCGGTGTTCTCGACCGTGGTCGGGCGCGGGGCAGAGCGGCTGTACCGCGCCTACGCGGATGCGGGGATCGACCGGATGCGCTGCCCGATCGCGAGCCTGACCCTGGCCGAGGGGCAAATCCACGCGATCGGCCCCGAGCGCTGCACCGGCCACGTCCTCGCCGCGCCGTATTTCGCCGCCTTGCCGGGCGACGAGAACGAGCGCTTTGTCGGGGCCTTCGCGGCCCGGTTCGGGCCTGAGCGCCCCACCAGCATGTGGTCGGAGACCGCCTACGCGCAGGTGCATCTCTTCGCCCGGGCGCTGGCGGAAGCCGGCACACTCGATGCCGCGCGGCTCGGTGCGGCGGCCCTGCGCCAGCGGTTCGCGGCGCCGGAGGGCGAACTGACCTTCGACGGCGAGACCCGGCACATCTGGCTCACCCCCGGCATCGGGGTCGCGCGGGCAGATGGGCAGTTCGACGTGGTCTGGCGGGGCCGCCGGCCGGTGCGGCCCGATCCCTACCTCGCGTGGTCGCGCTTCGAGACGAACTGGCTGGACGAGGGGATCGCCGCGTGAGCGCCCCCGCGCGCAAGATCCTGGACGACCTGCGGCGGGCGCGCGCCCTCGTCATCCACCCCCGCGACGAGGAGGGCGCCGCCCTGCTCGAGCAGTTGCGCCGCCTCGGCTGCGCGGTCTCTTTGGTCTGGCCGCCGCCTGCCGCGCTGCCGCCGGAGATCGACACCCTGTTTATCCAGCTCGACGACGCGCAGGTGATGCACCTCCTGCCGTCGATCGAGGAGGCGGAACCGGCCGTCATCGCCATCGTGGCCTACGAGAGCCCGACCTCCCTGAAGGCGATCGCCGACGTGAACGCCCACGGCGTGCTCAACAAGCCGCTCCATCCCCGCGGCGTGCTGACCCAGTTCGCCCTGGCGCGCTACCGGCGCGGCTACGAGGGACGGCTGATCAGCAAGATCAACCGGCTGGAGGACACCATGAAGGGCCGCCGTACCGTCGAGAAGGCGGTCCGGCTTCTGGTGGACCTGAACCGGATCGACGAGGACGCCGCCTACAAGATGCTCCGGGACCGGGCCACCGCCGCCCGCGTGCCGATGGCGAGCGTCTCCGAGAGTGTGGTGGCGGCCTACGAGGCCATGAGCGGTCTGGGACTGCGCATCGCGTTGGCGGACAAGACCTGATCGCAGCAGCCTGCTGCTTTTATGGTCTTGCGGTCCGGAATGTGACGCGTATCGTCGTCGAACCGGGCAAGGTTGCCCCGCAGCAGCTTTGCTGCACCACATCACGGCTTTGAAGCCTCTGGTTCGCGGATGATCCTCTCCGCGTCCAGGGGCTTTTTGCGTTTTGGAGCGTCCATGGTCCAAGCGAACGATCCCGCGCGCCCGCCGATCCGGGTCTCCTGCATCCAGTTCGCGCCGCAATTCGGCGATGTCGCGGCCAACATGGCCCACGCGACGGATATCGTCCGCGCCGCCGCCGCCGAGGGCAGCCGGCTGATCGTCCTGCCGGAACTCGCCAGCACCGGCTACGTGTTCGAGTCCCAGGCCGAGGCGCGATCCCTCGCCGAGCCGGTGCCGGACGGTCCGACCACCCGCGCCTGGGCGGCGCTCGCGGCCGAACTCAACATCTATATCGTGGCAGGAATCGCCGAAGTGGCGGGCGACACCCTCTACAACGCCGCCGTGATCGTCGGGCCGGAGGGCTACATCGGCACCTACCGCAAGGCCCATCTCTGGGACCAGGAGAACGTGTTCTTCGCCAAGGGCGATCTCGGCTTCCCGGTCTTCGACACGGCGTTCGGCAAGGTCGGCGTCGCGATCTGCTACGACGGCTGGTTCCCCGAGACCTTTCGGCAGCTGGCCCTCGGCGGCGCCGAGATCGTCTGCATCCCGACCAACTGGGTGCCGATGCCCGACCAGCCGGCGGGCGAGGCCGCCATGGCCAACACGCTGCACCGGGCCGCCGCGCATTCGAACGGCCTCTTCATCGCCTGCGCCGACCGGGTCGGCGTGGAGCGCGGACAACCCTTCGAGGGCCAGAGCCTGATCATCGGGCCGAAGGGCTGGCCCCTTGCCGGCCCGGCGAGCCGCACGGAGACCGAGACCCTCTCGGCGCTGGTCGACCTCGACGCGGCCGGACGCAAGGACCTCAACACGTTCAACTCGCTGCTGCGCGACCGCCGCACCGACATCTACGGCTGAACCGCAGACCCGCGCCCCGTCCCCCCACAAGGAGTTCGTTCATGGTGAAATGGTCCCTCCTCGGCGCTACCACGCTGGCGCTCGGCGCCACCACGCTGGCGCTCGCGGCAACGGCCGCGCAGGCCGCCGACAGCAAGCCGATCGTCATCGGCATCCCGATCGGCCTGTCGGGCGCCAACAGCGTCGTGGCGCCCTCGGTGGTGCAGTCGGCCGAACTCGCGGTCGAGGAGATCAACGCCAAGGGCGGCGTGCTCGGCCGCAAGCTCGCCCTGGAGGTGGCCGACGACGCCTCGGGGGCGGCGGGCGCCCAGAAGGCATTCGACAGCCTGATCTACCAGAAGAAGGTCGACGTCCTGATCTCCATGGAGACGAGCGCGGCCCGAAACGCCGGCCTGCCCGCCGTGACCAAGGGGAAGGTACCCTACATCTACACCTCGTTCTACGAGGGCCATTCCTGCAACAAGAACATGTTCGTCGATGCCTGGGTGCCGGAGCAGCAGGTCCCGCCGGTGGTGGACGCCTTCAAGGCGAAGGGCGCCAAGACCTACTTCCTGATCGGCAGCGATTACGCCTTCGGCCGCGGCATGCTGGGCTTCACCAAGAGTTACGTCGAGAAGACCGGCGGCAAGGTTCTCGGCGAGGAATACCTGCCGATGGACGGCAGCGACTGGACGGCGATCATCTCCAAGCTGAAGGAAGCCAAGCCTGACGCGCTGATCACCTCGACGGCCGGCGGCGCGCCGAATGTCACGCTGACGAAGCAGTTGCGCGGCGCGGGCGTGGCGCTGCCCTTCGCCAATCTCGCGCTGGACGAGGGCACCGCCAAGAGCATGGGCGCCGATGCCGACGGCGTCTACCTTTCGGCCTCCTACGTCACCGGGATCGACAGCCCAGAGAACAAGACTTTCCTGGCGGCGATGCAGAAGAAGTTCGGCGCGGAGCTGCGCACTCCGAACGACCTCTCGGTGCCGGAATACGAGGCGATCTACCTGTACAAGGCCGCCGTCGAGAAGGCGGGCGGGACCGAGACCGCCAAGGTGCTGGAGGCGCTGCCGACGGTGAGCGTCACCGGCCCGCGGGGCACGATCCGGATGAACAAACAGCACCACGCGCCGCTGACCATGTATCTCGGCCAGATCCAGAAGGACGGCACCGTGAAGGTCGCCGGCACCTTCAAGGACGTCGATCCCGGGGAGCAGTGCCCGAAGCTGCAATGAGGGGCGGGGGCTGAGGGATCCGCGCGTCTCCCTCCCCCCTCTGCGGGGGAGGGGGCGCAGCGGCCCGTGCCGTGCCTTCCTATTCCCGCGCACCCGGAATCCCCGATGCTGCTGACCCTCGACATCCTGACCACCGCGGCGATCCTGTTCATCGTCTCGATCGGCCTCCTGGCGATCTTCGGCGTGCTCAAGATCATCAACTTCGCCCATGGGGCGTGGCTGACGGTCGGCGCCTATTGCGCGGTGGTGACCGCCAAGCTCGGGCTCAATCCCTGGGCGGCGCTGCCGCTGGCCTTCGTGGTCGGCGCGGCGCTCGGTGGGCTGGCGGAACACTTCATCATCCGCCCGCTCTACCGGCGGCCGCTCGACGCGATCCTGGCGACCTGGGGGCTCGGCATCGTGGTCGGGCAGCTCGTCACCCTGGCCTTCGGCCGGGACGTCCAGATGACCCCGAACCTCTTCGCCGGCACCATCGCAATCCTCGGCGTCGAGTATTCCGCCTACCGGCTCGTTGCGCTCGGCATCGCGCTGGCGATCGGCCTCCTGTTCGCGCTGACCATCGAGCGGACCCGGCTCGGCCTCTCGGCCCGGGCGGTGATCATGAACGAGACGCTGGCGCGCAGCCTCGGCATCGACACCGGGCGGGTGCGCCTCGTGGTCTTCATGATCGGCGCCGGCTTGGCCGCGCTCGCCGGCGTGCTGCTGACGCCGCTCACCAGCGTCGATCCCAACATGGGCGTCTCCTGGCTGATCGGTGCCTTCATGCTGGTGATGGTCGCCGACGCCTCCTACCTCGCCCTGGCGGCGGCCTGCCTCGTGTTCGGCGCCGCGCAGGTCCTGATCAGCACCTTCGTGAGCCCGATCCTGGGCAGCATCGCCATCGCGGTGCTCGCCGCCCTCGTGCTGCGGATCAGCCCGAAAGGTTTCTCCCGTGCTTGAAACCCTGCCCGCCGCCGGGCGCATCGCCCCGCCCCCCCGGCGCCGTCTCGCCGTCGCGGCCCCCTGCGTGGTCGCCGGCCTCGCCGCGATGGCGCTCTGGATCGCGCCGGCCGTCCTCGACACCTTCGCGGTCAACGTCCTGACCCGCTCGATGATCTACGCGGTGCTGGCCGTCACGGTGGACCTGCTCTGGGGCTTCGCCGGGATCCTGACCTTCGGGCAGGCCGCCTTCTTCGGCGTCGGCGCCTACGCCACCGCGATGATCCTGACCGCCCTCGGTGCCACGCCGGCGGGCTTCGCGGCGGCCCTCGCCACCGCCATTGCGGCACCGGCGCTCCTCGGCCTCGTGGTCGGTTGGCTGTCGTTCTATCACCGCTCGACGCCGCTCTACGCCTCGGTGATCTCGCTGGTCGTCCCGATCGTCGTGGTGCAGCTGATCTATGCCGGCGGGGAATCGACCGGGTCCAGCAGCGGCCTCGTCGGCTTCGACGTGCTGCCCTTGGAGATCGCGGGCTATTTCCGCCTCGCGGCGCTGGTCCTGGTCCTCGTCACGCTGGTGGCCTGGATCCTTGTGCGCTCGGATGCCGGGCGCGCCCTGGTGGCGCTCCGGGACAACGAGGCGCGCTGCGCCTATCTCGGCCTCAACCCCCGGCGCCTCCAGATCCTGCTGACCGCGGCTCTGGCCGCCGTCGCGGGGCTCGCCGGCTTCCTGTTCGCCAACGCTTCGGGCGTCGTCGCCCCGGAGAATGCCGGCTTCCTGTTCGGCACGGAACTCGTGATCTGGGTGGCCCTCGGCGGCCGCGGCACGCTGCTCGGCCCGGTGCTCGGCACCATCGCCATCGACTACCTCGCGGCGAACCTCTCGGGAGACCTGCCATTCCTCTGGCAGCTCCTGCTGGGCACGGCCTTCGTCATCATCATCATCCTGCTGCCGGGCGGCCTTGCCGACCTCGTCGGCCGCCTGTGGCGGGTTCTGCCGATCGGCCGCCGAACCAGAGCGGCGCCGCACCTCGTGGCCCGGGTCGCCGCGCCCGAGGCGGCCGGGACCGGCGTCCCGATCCTCAAGGTCGAGAATCTCGCCAAGGCCTACGGCGCCCTGACGGTGCTGGAGGGCATCGACCTGGAGATCCGGGCGGGCGAGCTCGTCAGCCTCGTCGGTCCCAACGGCGCCGGAAAAACCACGCTGATGCGCTGCCTCAGCGACGGCACCGAGCCGTTCACGGGGGCGGTCGCGATCGGTGGCACCGCGATCACCGGGCTGACGCCCAACCGGATCGTCGGCCTCGGGGTCGGGCGCAAGTTCCAGGTGGCGAGCGTGTTCGAGAGCCTGTCGGTGGCCGATTGCCTCCGGCTCGCCCGGGCACCGCATGACGGGCTGAGCCCGGTCGGGCAGGCCGAGACGCTCGGCCTGCCGCAGGCCGCCCTCGACGTGCTGCGGATGACCGGCCTCGACCACCTGCTGACGCCGCCGACGCGCCTCCTCTCCCATGGCCAGAAGCAGGCGCTCGAACTCGCCATGGTGGTGGCGCTGGAGCCGCGCCTGATCCTGCTGGACGAGCCCACCGCGGGCCTGACCAAGGCCGAGCGCACCACCATCGGGACAGTCCTCAAGGCGCTCACCACCGGACGCGGCATCGCCGCCGTGCTGGTCGAGCACGACCTCGATTTCGTGCGGGAGATTTCTTCGCGGATCGTGGTGCTGCACCAGGGCCGGCTGGTTCTCGACGGAACGGTCGAAGCGGTCGTCGGCTCCGAACTGGTCCGGACGATCTATTCGGGAGGCGCCCATGGCTGAGGCAGCACGGCACGGTGCACCGATGGAGGCCGCCCTCGCCCTCGAACGGGTGTCGAGCGGCTACGGCGCCGTCTCCATCGTGAAGGACGTGTCCCTGTCGGTCGGGCAGGGGGAGATCGTGGCGCTGCTGGGCAAGAACGGCATGGGCAAGACCACCCTGCTCAAGACCATCCTGGGCATGGTGGCCCTGCGCGGCGGAGCCATCACGATCGGCGGACAGGCGCTCGCCGGCCTCACGCCCGCCCGGCTCGTGGCGCTCGGCCTCGGCTATGCGCCCCAGGAGCAGCCCCTGTTCCAGGATCTGTCGATCCGCGACAACCTGCGCCTCGCCGTGCCGTCCGACCGGATGCTGCCGGCGGCGCTGGAGCGGCTGTTCGGCCACTTTCCCTTCCTGAAGGACCGGCTGGCCCAGCGCGCCGGCACCCTCTCTGGGGGCGAGCAGAAGATGCTGATCCTCGGCCGCGCCCTGATGCTGCGTCCGCGCCTCCTCCTGATCGACGAGATCTCCGAGGGGGTGCAGCCGTCGATGGTCGCGCGCCTGCGCGGCGTGCTCCAGGCCGAGCGGGCGGCGGGCGTCTCCATGCTGGTGGTGGAGCAGCACGTCGCCTTCGCGCTGGGGCTGGCCGACCGCTACGCGGTGCTCAAGCTCGGCGAGATCGTGGATAGCGGCCCCGCCCGGGCACCGGACGCGCAGGCCCGCGTGATCGACCATCTGGCGGTGTGAGCCATGAGCGAACTCAACACCTTCTCGATCGCCGCCCGCTGCCCGCGGACCGGGCAGCTCGGCGTCGCGGTGGCGAGCGCGGTGCCGGCGGTGGGCGGTCTCTGCCCGTATCTCCGGGCGGGGATCGGGGCCGTCACCACCCAGTCCTGGGTCAATCCCTACCTCGCCGCGCGCATCCTCGACGGTCTCGGGGCGGGGCTCGGCCCCGATGCGGCGCTCGCAGCGGCACTCGCCACCGACGACCGGCCGGACCTGCGCCAGCTCGGGCTCGTCGACGGGCACGGGATGGCCGCAGCCTGGACCGGGGCCGGTTGCACAGCGGAGGCCGGGCACCGCACGGGCCCGGGCTACGCCGTCCAGGGCAACATGCTGACGGATCCCGGCGTGATCGACGCCATGGCGCGGGCCTTCGAGGAAAGCGCCGGGCACGATCTCGACGAGCGGCTGATGCGCACCCTGGAGGCCGGTGACGCGGCCGGCGGCGACAGGCGCGGCAAGCAGTCCGCGGCCCTCAAGATCGTCGCCCGGGAGGATTATCCCTCCCTCGATCTGCGGGTCGACGAGCACGCCGAGCCCGTCGCCGAACTCCGCCGGATCCTCGGCGTCGCCCGGTGCCAGCTCGTGCCGTTCGTGGCGGGCATGCCGCGCAAGGACGGGCCCGCGGGGGCGCTGCCGGAAGCAGTCTCCGCGATGCTGCTCCGGCCGCCCGGGGAGCGGCCCGGTTCGGCGCCGGCCGACATCTCGGACCTCCTGTCCGACGTCATCGGGCTGCCCCCGGAGGCAGCCGAGCGAATGGCGCACCTGCAAGCGCAGTTCGCGCCGGTCCTGGCCGAGATCAGGACCCTGCGCGCCCTCGACCTCACGCAGGTCCATCCGGCCATCCTGTTCGATCCGAGTCTGCCCTATCGCGGGGTGCCCCATGAGTGACGCCCTGTGGCAGCTGCCGATCACGGAGCTCGCCCGGCGGATCGCGTCGCGAAACCTGTCGAGCGTCGAACTCGTCGGCGCCGCGCTCGACCGGATCCGGCGCCTCGACGGAGACCTCCAGAGTTTCGTGGCCCTCTCGTCCACCGCCCTCGACGCGGCGCGCGCCGCCGATGCGGAAATCGCCCGGACGGGTCCGCGCAGCCCGCTCCACGGGATCCCGATCGGCATCAAGGACAATTACACGACGGCCGAGCTGCCGACCCGGGCCGGAACGGCGGTGGACGGCCTCACCTTCCCGCAGGAGGACAGCCACGCCGTGTCGCGGCTCCGCGCAAGCGGCGCGGTGATCCTCGGCAAGACGCGGATGCACGAATTCGCCTGGGGCATGGTCACGCCGCCGACCCGCAACCCCTGGGACCGCGACCGGGTGCCCGGCGGATCGAGCGGTGGTTCGGCAGCCGCGGTGGCGGCCCGGCTCTGTCCGGCGGCGCTGGGCTCGGATACCGGCGGCTCCATCCGCATTCCGGCAGCCCTGTGCGGGATCGTCGGCCTCAAGCCGACCTTCGGCCGGATCGGCCGCTCGGGGATCGTCCCGCATTCCTGGTCCCTCGACCATGCCGGTCCGCTGACCCTGACGGTGGCCGATGCGGCGCTGCTGCTGCAGATCCTCGCCGGCCCCGATCCGGCCGATCCGGCCGCCGCCGCGGTCCCGGTGCCGGATTACGCGGCCGGACTCGACCAGACGCTGCAGGGCCTGCGGGTCGCGGTGATCCGCAACCACTTCTTCGAGATCATCGACGACGACGTCTTCGAAGCAGTCGAGGCGGCGATCCGGTTCTTCGCCGGGCAGGGCTGCAGGGTGCGGGACGTGGCGGTGCCGTCCCTGCGGTTCGGGCTCGGCGCAATCTACGCCATCGAGCTGGCCTCCTCGACGGCCTACCACGACCGCAATCTGACGCAGGGCCACGTCGCGGGCTTTGCGGAGGATGTCCGCGATCTCGTGGAGATGGGCCGCTTGGTGACCGGCCCGGACTACCTGCGGGCCGAGCAGGCGCGGGCGTTGATTATGGCCGAGATGGCCGCCGTGCTGGAGGAGGCCGACGTGATCGTCACCCCCACGGCACCCCTGACCGCATGGCGGGCCGACGAGACCACCGTCACGATTGCCGGGCGGCGGGAGAGCGTCCTGGCGGCGTCCTGGCGCCTGACCTACCCGTTCAATCTCACCGGGCTCCCGGCGATCGCGGTGCCCTGCGGCTTCGACCGGCGATCCCTGCCGATCAGCCTGCAGATCGCCGCGCGGCCCTTCGCCGAGGCCATGCTCCTGCGGTTCGCACACCAGTACGAGCGGGCGCATGACTGGTGGCGCCGGATCCCGCTTGCGCCGGATCCGTGACGCCGGCGCAGGCGCGCCTCAAGGCCTGGACCGTCCCGCGAGGGATTTCAGTACGGCGATGAGCTGTTTCTCGAAAAGCAGCGCCGAGCCGTCGTAAAACTCCGGGTCGAACGCATGTTTCGCGTTCATGACCGAGGACGCGCTCTGCACCGCGATCGGGCGACTTGCCTCGCCGAACGGGCCTGAGCCGGACCCGCCATAGCCGTCGTTGCAAGCGTGGCGGGCGCGGCGGATCGCCCTTGAGCAGACGGTGTAAGCGACCGCAGCCGAAACGCTGGCATGATCGAGCACGACGCTGACGGTCACGGCTTTTCGAAGTATACAGAGCACCAAATTAGACCACATTTTCTTGTATTACAATAAATAGAAAAGCAATATTCATCCAAATTTTTGTAAATTGTTCGATAGTATCTGGGTATTTAGAAAATATTGTGCAGAACAGATCGATCTTCCACTTTAAATAAGATCATCTGGCCCCGGTTTTGCTTTGCATTCCGCGCCCTTGACTCATCCGGAATAGGAGGCGGCAAGCGAGATGGCAGAGGCATCGGGTTTAAGTCGGCGAAAGCTGATCGCCATGGTCGGGGCGGCCGCCGGGAGTGCAGCCGCCTATCAGGTGATGACCAGCCTCGGGTTCGCCGAGGAATCGCCCTATCGTGGTCCGATCCGGCTCGACGGCGATCCCAAGGGCGCCTCGGTTCTGATCCTGGGGGCCGGCCTCGCCGGCATGACGGCCGCACTCGAGTTGCACCGGGCGGGGTACCAAGTCCAGATCCTCGAATACAACATCCGGGCCGGCGGCCGGAACTGGTCACTGCGCGGCGGCGATACCTACACTGAACTGGGCGGCGCCGTGCAGCGCTGCGAGTTCGAGACCGGCCTCTATCTCAATCCCGGCCCGTGGCGGATCCCCTATCACCACCACGGCGTCCTCGATTACTGCCGACGCCTCGGGGTCGCCCTGGAGCCGTTCATTCAGCTCAACCACAACGCCTATGTCCACAACACGACGGGCTTCGGGGGGGCGCCGCAGCGAATCCGCACGGTCAAGACCGATTTCGAGGGCGCCACCGCGGAGCTTCTGGCCAAGGCGACCCGTAAGGGCGCGCTCGACGCGCAGGTATCCAAGGACGATCAGGAGATCCTCATCGAGGCCCTGCGGTCGCTCGGCGGCCTGGACAAGGATCTCACCTATCGCGCCGGTGACACGTCATCGGAGTTCCGCGGCTACGCCCGCGATCCCGGCGGCGGGCTCTCGGCGCGCCCGGTCGACGGCGCGCCGATGGGACTCCACGACATCCTGACCTCGCGGCTGTGGCGCGGCCTGCAGAACTTCCTGCTGTACGAGTTCCAGACCACGATGTTCCAGCCGGTCGGCGGCATGGGCCGCATCGGTGAGGCCTTCGCCCGCGCCCTGCCGCCCGAGACCATCCGGTACGGCGCGAAGGTGATCGAGATCGCCCAGGACGGTCACAGCGTCACGGCCACCTACCAGGACACGCGCCAGGGCGGCGCGGTCCGGCAGGTCCAGGCGGATTGGTGCGTCTGCGCCCTGCCGTTGACGGTCCTGAGCCAGATCCCGACCCAGGTCGGCGCAAAGATGAAGGCGGCGATCGACGCGGTACCCTACGCCGCGTCCGTGAAGATCGGGTTGCAGTTCAAGCGGCGGTTCTGGGAGGAGGACGAGCACATCTTCGGCGGCATCTCCTACACCGATCTGCCGATCCGCCAGATCAGCTATCCATCGACCGGCTACAATACCGGCGGCAAGGGCGTGCTACTCGGCGGCTACACCTGGAACGGGCCCGGCTCCTACGAATTCACCGCCATGAGCCCCGCCGAGCGGGTGCGCCGCGCCGTCGCGTACGGAAGCCAGATCCACCCGCAATACCGCACCGAGTTCGAGACAGGCATCGCGGTCGCCTGGCACCGCGTGCCGTTCACGCTGGGCTGCGCCGGCGATTGGACCGCGGCGGCGCGCGCCGAGCATTACGACAACCTCTGCGCCCTCGACGGGCGGATCATGCTCGCCGGTGAGCACGCCTCCTACATTCCGGCCTGGCAGGAGGGCGCAATCCTCTCGGCGCTCGATGCGGTTTCGCGGCTCCACAAGAGGGTCCTGGCGGCATGAGCGGAGTCTTCGTATCCCGAACGATCGCCGGAGCGGTCGCAATCGCACTGATCCTGGCGACGCGCGTTGGCGCCTCTGCGCAGGAGCCAGCCACCAAAGCGGCGCTGCCGTCGGCCGGGCCGGCGATGAGCGTCGGCAAGAGCTTCACCGAGGTTGGGGGCGAGGCTCTTTACGCCCAGGTCTGCGCCGCCTGCCATCAGGCGGACGGGGAGGGCGCGGTCGGTGCGGCGTCCTACCCGGCGCTCACGCATAACGCGCGGCTCGCGGCGGCGGGCTATTCGGTCACGATCCTGGTGCGCGGCCTGCGCGGCATGCCGCCGATCGGACGCATGATGACCGACACACAGGTGGCGGAGGTCGTGAACTACGTCCGCACGCATTTCGACAATCATTACGACGACGCGATCACCCCCGAGGATGTGAAGGCAGCACGGCCATGATCGGACACACCCTGATGAAGCAGACGGTGATCCCCGGCTCCCTGGCGCTCGCGCTGGCCCTGACGGCCGGGCCGGGCCGCGCCGCGGAGGACATCGTCCGGCACCCGATCCCGGGCTCGGACTTTCCGATCTCGGAAGCGATCGAGGTGCCGGCGGGCCACGCGACGGTCTATCTCAGCGGCTTCGGGCCTGTGGTGGCGGACCCGAAGGCCGAGAAGAACACGCTTGCCGCCTTCGGCGACACCCGCACGCAGACGGCCTCGACCCTGGCGTCGATCGAGGCTGCGCTCAAACGGCAGAACCTGTCGCTGCGCGACGTGGTGAAGATGACGGTCTTTCTGGTCGGCGACCCGGCGAAGGGCGGCCGGATGGATTTCGCCGGCCTGATGGACGCCTACCGAGAACGGTTCGGGACGCCGTCCCAGCCGAACCTACCGGTCCGCTCGGCGCTCCAAGTCGCGGCGCTGGCCAATCCGGGATGGCTCGTCGAAATCGAGGTCACCGCCATCCGGCCATGACCGGCGGTCGAACCGAAATTGAATTACCCACTCCGTCATTCCGAGGCCGCTTGCGGACCCTGGAATGCGGAGCGGGCGACGGGATTACATTCACAGTTGCGTTTGCGCGAGGTTCTGAGGCTCTGCATCGCCAAGATTTGCGCCTTATGGACCTCGCAAACCGCGATCGAGGCGACGCGCCATTTGGCTATTGCATGCTTGTCGCCATGCCGTAGCCTCATCCGGCACGGTCCGGTCGTCGCGCGGCCGTCCCGTCAGACGATGCCGCCGCCACCGCCCCGGGCGGCCGGTCGCGCGGCGGCGACCTTGGCGCGGTAGCCGCTGTCCCGGTAAGCCGCGATCGGGTCGATCGCGCCGCCGGCATCCAGGCGAGCCCGGGCCAGGATCGGGCCGACATCCGTGCGGAAGGCCGCCTTCAGCGTCTCCGAGGCCATCAGCGCGTCGTTGTCCTCCTGATAGCCGGCGAGCGCCGCGCGATCGACCAGCAGCGCCTGGGCGTAGGCGCGCCGGATCTCGTCGGCCGAGCGGATCAGGCTCTCGATCGGGTCGGTCACGTTGTGGGACTGGTCGATCATGTAGGCCGGGGCGTCGCCGCTTTCGCCGAGATCGACCAGCTCGTTGAACACCAGGAACAGGCGGAACGGATCGATCGAGCCGGCATCGAGGTCGTCGTCGCCGTATTTCGAATCGTTGACGTGGAAGCCGCCGAGCTTGCCGGCGTGGGCCAGCCGCGACACGATCATCTCGATGTTCACGTTCGGCGCGTGGTGCCCGAGATCGACCAGGCAGGCCGCCTTCGGGCCGAGCGCCTGGGCGGTGACCAGGCTCGTCCCCCAATCCTGCACCACGGTGGCGTAGAAGGCCGGCTCGTACATCTTGTGTTCGGAGAACAGCCGCCAGCCCTCGGGGAGCGCCGCGTAGATCTCCTGCATCGAGGCGAGATAGCGCTCGAAGGCCCGGCCCATATGGCTCTGGCCCGGAAAATTCGCGCCGTCGCCGATCCACACGGTCAGCGCCTTCGAGCCCAAGGCCTCGCCGAGGCGGATGCAGGCGATGTTGTGCGCCACCGCCTGCGCGCGCACGGCCGGATCGACATGGCTGAGCGAGCCGAACTTGTACGACAGGGGATGGTCCGGATCGCCCGGATGATCCTGGAAGGTGTTGGAGTTCATCGCGTCGAAGCCGAGGCCTAAGGCCTCCGCCCGGGCGCGCAGCTCCCCGGGGGGCGCCGTGTCCCACGGGATGTGCAGCGAGACGGCCGGGGTGGCGCGGCCGAGCTGCTGGATCACCGCGCAATCGTCGAGCTTCTCGGCGATGCCGCGCGGCTCTCCGGGGCCGGGGAAGCGCGCGAAGCGCGTCCCGCCGGTGCCGACGCCCCAGGACGGGACCGCCACCGTGAAGGCCGCGACCTGCGCGGTCACGGCCGCGATGTCGAGGCCCCGGCGGGCGAGGCGCTGGCCGAGGGCGTCGTAATCCTCGGACAAGGTCCGGGTGAGGGCCGCGTTGTGGGCGGCGATCCGGTCGGGGTCGATCGGCAGGTTGGTCATGATGCGCGCTCCGGTCCCGTCACCGCGTGAAGGACTGGGCGTTGCCCGCATCGACGTTGAGGATGTTGCCGGTCGACTTGGCCGAGAGGTCGGAGGCCAGGAAATACACCGCCTCGGCGATGTCCTCCGGCAGCACCGAGCGCTTCAGCAGGGAGCGCTGGCGGTAATGCTCCTCCAGGGCGTCGCCCTCCAGGCGGTAGGCGGCGGCGCGCTGCTCGCGCCATTCGCCGGTCCAGATCTTGGAGCCGCGCAGCACCGCGTCCGGGTTGACGACGTTGACGCGGATGCCGGCCTCCGCACCCTCCAGCGCGAGACAGCGGGCGAGGTGGATCTCCGCCGCCTTGGCGGTGCAGTAGGCCGAGGCGTTCGGCGAGGCGGCGAGCCCGTTCTTGGAGGCGACGAACACCACGGCGCCGCCGAGCCCCTGCCGCCGCAGCAGCCGGAAGGCCTCCCGCGACACGAGGAAATAGCCCTTGGCCAGGATGTCCATGTTCCGGTCCCACAGGGCGAGGCTCGTGGTCTCCACCGGCTCCGAGGAGGCGATGCCGGCGTTGGACACCACGATGTCGAGGCCTCCGAATTCCAGCGCGGCGGCCGAGAACCCGTCGGCGACGGCGGCCTCGTCGGTCACGTCGAGCGTCACGCTCCGGATCGGGTCGCGGCCATGGGCCTTCACGAAGCCGGCCTCGGCCTCGCCCAGCGCCCCGGCGTCGATGTCGGCGAGCAGCACGCAGGCGCCCTGGTCGATCAGCTGCGCCGCCACCGCGCGGCCGATCCCGCCGGCGCCCCCGGTCACCAGCGCGACCCTGCCGGCGAGGCTCTTGGGCTTGGGCATGCGCTGGAGCTTGGCCTCCTCCAAGAGCCAGTACTCGATGTCGAACGCCTCCTGCTCGGGCAGGCCGACATAGGTGTCGACCGTCGAGGCGCCGCGCATCACGTTGATGGCGTTGACGTAGAACTCGCCGGCGATGCGCGCCGTGGCCTTGTCGCGCGCGAAGGTGATCATGCCGACGCCGGGCACGAGGTACACGACCGCGTTGGCGTCCCGCATGGCCGGGCTGTCGGAGTGGCGGCAGCGGTCGTAATAGGCCGCGTAATCGGCCCGGTAGGCCGCGATGGCATCCTCGAGGGTCGCCAGGACCGATTCGGCCGAGGCGGTCGCCGGGTCGAAATCGAGCACCAGGGGCCGGATCTTGGTCCGCAGGAAATGGTCCGGGCAGCTCGTGCCCAGGGCCGCGAGTTCGCGCAGCCGCTTGGAATTCACGAAGTCCAGCACGGCGGCGCTGTCGTCGAAATGGCCGACCTTGCGCTCCTGCGTGCCGATCCGGCCGCGGATCTCCGGCATCAGCTTGGCCGCGATGGCGCGCCGCTCGGCACCCGGCAGACTCTCGGTGACGCCGCCGCCGAACACGGGCCGGCCTTCCGTCTCACGGTCGAACCACGCGATCGCCGTGTTGATGATCCGCAGCGTGGTCTCGTAGCACGACCGGGCATCGGCGCCCCAGGTGAACAGCCCGTGGCTCTCCAGCACGACGCCCTTGGCGTGCGGGTTGTCGTGCGCGAAGTGCGACAGCATCAGCCCCAGTTCGAAGCCGGGCCGGCGCCAGGGCAGCCAGCCGATCTCGTCGCCGAAGATCTTCTGCGTCAGCGCCCGGCTGTCGCGCGTGGCCGCGATGGCGATCACCGCGTCGGGATGCATGTGGTCGATATGCGGATACGGCAGGTAGGCGTGCAGCGGCGTGTCGATCGAGGCCGCGCGCAGGTTCAACGCGAAGGTGCAGTGGGGCAGGTAGCCCACCATCTCGTCCTCGTGCGCCGGGCCGCGATAGACCTCCCGGAGCTGCTCCAGCTTGTCGAGGTAGAGGGTCGCGAAGCCGTCGCGCTTCATCGTGCCGACGTCGCCGCCCGAGCCTTTGACCCAGAGCACCCGCGTATCGCGGCTGGTCAGCGTATCCTTCGCGGTCACCTTGGCGGAGGTGTTGCCGCCGCCGTAATTGGTGATTCGCTTGTCGGCGCCAAGCAGGTTCGAGCGGTAGAGCAGCAGCGCCGGCTCGTCGAAGCCCGCGACCGCCGCCTCGTCCCAACGACTCTCCAGCAGGCCCTGAGCGGCGTGCGACATGGTCCCCTCCCGATTTTTTATGGTGATTCCGGTAGCAACCGACGGCGAAGCCCCCATCCGCCGGCTGCCGTCAGAACAGTGGCAGGATCGATCATATTCTGTCGAAAAACTTCATGATTGCGCACGTTTGCGACGCAATATGAAAGATTTTGCACGAAACTGTTGACGCACGGTCGGTGAGGTGATTGGATCATGACAGGAGGAAACGATGCATGAGCGCGAACGCCACCGCATCATTCTGGCTCTGCTGAGGGAGCGCGGGGTGGCGACCGTCCAGGCCATCGCGGCGGCGACCGGCGGGTCCGAGGCGACCGTGCGGCGCGACCTGACGGCCCTGGCCGATCAGGGTCAGCTGAAGAAGCTGCGCGGCGGTGCGGAGGCGCTCGACGCGCCGGCTCATCCCGCCCTGAGCGTCGTGCCGCTGGCGACGCCCGCCGCCAACACCGGGCCGAACATCCTGGAGAAGCGGGCCATCGCCCGGGCGGCCGTAGACCTCTGCGCCGAGGGCGATTCGATCATCATCAACGGCGGCACCACGACCTTCCAGATGGTGCACGCGCTGGGCGACCTGAAGCTGCAGGTCCTGACCAACTCGTTCTCGGTGGCCGATCATCTGCTGCGCCACTCGGCCTGCGCCGTGATGGTGCCCTCGGGCACGATCTACCGGGAGCAGAACATCATCCTGAGCCCGTTCGAGGATGACGGGACGGTGCATTTCCGGGCGCGCCGGATGTTCATGGGCGCGATGGGCCTTTCGGCCCTCGGCCTCATGGAGCGGGACGCGCTGATCATCTCGTCGGAGCAGCGCCTGATGCGGCAGGCCGACGAGCTGATCCTGCTCGTGGACGCCACGAAGTTCCGGACCCAATCGTCGATGATCCTGGCACCGCTCAACCGGGCGACCCGGATCATCACCGACGACCGCATCACCGACGCGGAGCGCCGGATGGTGGAGGCTGCGGGCGTCGACCTGATCGTGGTCGATCCGCGTCAGCCCGCGCGTCGGAAGGAGACATCCGCGACTGCGTAAACGAGCAAGATAGCTCAGCAGCCGTCAGGATGGGACTAAAACAGGGGGGAAGACTGCTATGAAGCTGCTGAAGACGCTCGTCCTGTCCACGGCGCTCGCCGCCGGGCTCTTTGCTACGGCCGCGCAGGCGGCCGAAATCCGGATCGCCCTGGTGGCGAAATCGCTGGGCAACCGTTTCTTCGAGGCGGCCGCCAAGGGCGCCGAGGAGGCCGCCCAGAAGCTCGGCGACGTCAAGATCATCTATACCGGCCCGACCACCACCACGGCGGAGGGGCAGATCGAGGTGATCAACGCCCTGATCTCGCAGAAGGTCGATGCCATCGCGATCTCGGCCAACGACAAGGACGCCGTGGTCCCGGTGCTGAAGCGCGCGCAGCAGCGCGGCATCAAGGTGATCTCCTGGGATTCGGCGGTCGCGCCCGAGGGCCGCCTGCTCCATCTCAACCCCTCGTCCGATCCGCTGATCGGCAGCATACTGGTCAAGCTCGCCACCCAGGCGCTCCCGGACGGGAAGGGCAAGATCGCGATCCTCTCGGCGACCCCGACCTCGACCAACCAGAACACCTGGATCGCCGAGATGAAGACGGCTTTGCGCGACCATCCGGGCATCGACCTCGTCGCGACGGTCTACGGCGACGACCTCAGCGACAAGAGCTACCGCGAGACGCAAGGCCTGCTCCGGGTCCATCCGGAGGTGACGGTGATCGTCGCGCCGACCTCTGTCGGGATCACCGCGGCCGCGCAGGCGGTCAAGGACGCGGGCAAGACCGGCCAGGTGTTCGTGACCGGGCTCGGCCTGCCCTCCGAGATGGCCGGGGCGGTGCATGCCGGGGTGACCAAGAGCTTCGCCATCTGGAACCCGATCGATCTCGGCTATTCGGCCGCCACTCTCGCCTACGACCTCGTCAAGGGCGCCAAGGTGGAGCCGGGCGCGACGCTGTCGATGGGCCGCGTCGGCACCCTGAAGGTCGAGGCCGGCAACACCGGCGCGATGGCGGAGCCGACCGTCTTCGACAGCACGAACATCGACCGCTTCGCCGACGTGTTCTGACGGCCCCGACGGCCCCCTCTCCCCGCGTGCGGGGAGAGGCCCGCACGGACCTCGTCGTCCGTGCGGGAAGCGAAGCGGAGGTGAGGGGGCGGCTCCGGACGAGCCTCATCCGTTGAAGCCCCCTCACCCTCGGCTGCCGCCTCGCTCCGGCGACGACGAGGTCGCCGGAGCCCTCTCCCCGCAAGCGGGGCGAGGGGATCCCCGTGGCGATCCTCGGCGCAGCCGGACTCGGAAGCGATCCGGTCCCCGCGTCCCCGAGCGGCGCGGAGACGAAAACCACGGCATCTCCAGGACCCCGAGGCGCAGCGCGCCGAACGAGGCCTGCCGGACGCCCGCGCGCGATCCCCGTGCGCGGCACCCACCCCAAACACGGGAGCGACACGCCATGTCCGGCGCCCTGCAGATCGACCATCCGTCCGACGCCGAACCGGCCGCGCTCCCGCCGCGCCTCGAACTGCGCGGCATCGCCAAGCATTTCCCGGGCGTGCGCGCCCTCGACGGGGTCGACCTCGTGCTGCGCCCCGGCCGCGTCACCGCGCTGATCGGCGAGAACGGGGCCGGCAAGTCGACGCTGGTCAAGATCCTCACCGGCATCCACCGCCCCGACGCCGGCGAGATCCGGGTCGGCGGCAAGCCGGTCAGCTTCGCCGCGCCGCAGGACGCGCAGGCCGCCGGGATCACCGCCATCCACCAGGAGACCGTGCTGTTCGACGACCTCACGGTGGCGGAGAACATCTATCTCGGCCACGCCCCGAAGACCCGGCTGGGCTTCGTGGACTGGTCGGCCATGCGGGCGCGGGCGACGGCCCTGCTCTACGGGCTCGACGCGCCGATCCGGCCCTGGACCCGGCTGCGGGACCTGTCCATCGCCCAGCGGCACCTCGTGGCCATCGCCCGCGCCCTGTCGATCGACAGCGAGATCGTCATCATGGACGAGCCGACCGCGGCTTTGTCCCACAAGGAGGTGGACGACCTCGCCCGCGTGATCGAGCGCCTGAAGGGGCAGGGCAAGGCGATCCTGTTCATCAGCCACAAGTTCGAGGAACTGTATCGGATCGCCGACGACTACACGGTGTTCCGCGACGGCCGCTCGGTCGGGGCCGGCCGGATGGACGCGGCCACGCACGACGACCTCGTGCGCCTGATGGTCGGCCGCAGCGTCGATCAGGTCTTCCCCAAGGTCCCCGCCACCCTCGGCGAGGCGGTCCTGGCGGTGTCGGGCCTGTGCCACCCGACCGAGTTCGACGGCGTCAGCTTCACCCTGCGCTGCGGCGAGATCCTGGGGCTCTACGGCCTCGTCGGCGCCGGCCGCTCGGAGCTGTGCCAGGCCCTGTTCGGTGCCACCGTGCCCTCGGGCGGCACGATCGCGGTCGAGGGCCGCAAGGTGGCGATCCGCTCCCCGGCGGACGCGGTGCGCGCCGGCATCGTCTACGTGCCGGAGGAGCGCGGGCGCCACGGCGCCGTGCTGGCGATGCCGGTCTTCGAGAACGTGACCCTGGCCTGCCTCGGGAATGTCTGGCGCCACGGCTTCATCCGGTCGGGCGAGGAGTTCCGGCTCGCCCGCCACTACGCCGAGCGGCTGGACCTGCGCGCCGCCTCGCTGGCGCAGCCGGTCGGCACCCTGTCGGGCGGCAACCAGCAGAAGGTGGTGATCGGCAAATGGCTCGCGGCCGGGCCGAAGGTCGTCATCCTCGATGAGCCGACCAAAGGCATCGACATCGGCTCGAAGGCCGCCGTCCACGCCTTCATGAGCGAGCTGGCCGGCCAGGGGCTCGCCGTGCTGATGGTCTCGTCCGAGTTGCCCGAGATCCTCGGCATGGCCGACCGCGTGATGGTGATGCGCGAGGGCCGGATGGCGGGCCTGTTCGAGCGCGAAGGCCTCACCGCCGAGACCCTGGTGGCGGCCGCCACCGGCAACACGCAAACCCGGAGCGACCGGCCATGAGCGCGCCCGTGCCCCCCCGCCTCGCCGACGACCTCGACCTGTGCGGGCCCGTCCTGCGCCGCGAGACCCTGCTGGCCGCTGCCCTCGTGCTGCTCCTCGGCGTGATCGCGCTGCGGTTCCCGGCCTTCGTCACCGCGTCGAGCCTCGGCGGCGTGTTCAACGACAGCGCCATCCTGATCATCATGGCGCTCGGGCAGGCGGCCGTGCTGCTGACCCGGTCGGTGGATCTGTCGGTGGCCGCCAACGTGGCGCTCACCGGCATGGCGGTGGCGCTGATCGACGCCCATCACGGCCTGCCGCTGGGGCTGACCATCCTGGCGGCGCCGGCTTTGGGCCTGCTGCTCGGCGCGTTCAACGGCCTCCTCGTGTGGCGGCTCGGGATGCCGCCGATCGTGGTGACGCTCGGAACGCTGACCATCTATCGCGGCCTCGCCTTCGTGCTGTCGGGCGGCACCTGGATCAACAGCTTCCAGTTCTCGCCAGCCTTCCTGGCGCTCCCCCGGACGGAACTGCTCGGGGTGCCGGTGCTGAGCTGGATCGCGGTCGCGGTCGTCGCGGCGGCCGCGATCGTCCTCGGCCGCACGGCGGCGGGCCGGGGCTGGTTCGCGGTCGGCGGCAACCCGACCGCCGCCGCCTATGCGGGGATCGACCCGGGCCGCGCGCGCTTCCTCGCCTTCTGCTTCTCCGGCCTCCTGTCGGGGCTCTGCGGCTACCTCTGGGTCGCCCGTTACGCGGTGGCGTATGTCGATCTGGCCTCGGGCTTCGAGCTCGACGTGATCGCGGCCTGCGTCATCGGCGGGGTGTCGATCGCGGGCGGCATCGGCTCGGTGGCCGGCGCCGTCCTGGGCAGCCTGTTCCTCGGCACGATCAAGAACGCCCTGCCGGTGGTGAACGTCTCGCCCTTCGCGCAGATGGCGATTTCGGGAACGATCATCATCGCGGCGGTGGCCCTGAACACGCGCGCCGAGCGCCGTCGCGGCCGCATCATCCTGCGGCCGGCCGGCCCGCAAACGGCGGAGTGAGGCCATGGCGCTGCAGACCACCTCCCGGGTCATCCCGGACCGCCTCCTGGGGCCGATCGGGCGCTCCGCCATCCGCTGGGAGACGCTGCTCCTGGTGCTCGCCGCGGCGATCTTCCTCGCCAACGCGCTGGCCTCGCCATACTTCCTCGACATCTGGAACCTGTCGGACGCCACGTTCAACTTCACCGAGAAGGCGATCATCGCGTTGGCTCTCGCCTTCGTGGTGATGGCCGGGGAGATCGACCTGTCGGTGGGCGGCACCATCGCGCTCGCCTCCACCGCCATGGGCGAGGCCGCGGCCCTGGGCTTCGGCACGCCGGCCCTGGTGGCGGTCGGGCTCGGCGTCGGCGGGGCCTGCGGCCTCGTCAACGGCGTGTTGATCGCCCGGCTCGGCCTGCCCGCGATCATGGCGACGATCGGCACGATGAGCCTCTACCGGGGCCTGAGCTACCTCGCGCTGGGCGACGGGGTGCTGAAGGATTACCCGGCCTCCTTCGGCTGGATCGGCCAGGGCTATGTCTGGCAGGCTCTGTCCTTCGAGTTCGCCTGCTTCCTCGTTCTGGCGGCCCTGGCCGGGCTCGTGCTGCACCGGACCGTGTTCGGCCGGGCCGTGCGGGCGATCGGCAACAACGCCTTCGCGGCGCGCTTCTCGGGCCTTCCGGTCGAGCGGATCCGGCTGATCCTGTTCCTCCTCACCGGCCTCGCGGCGGGGCTCGCGGCCGTGATGCTGACCAGCCGGCTCGGCTCGACCCGGCCATCCATCGCGCTGGGCTGGGAACTCGACGTGGTCACGATCGTGGTGCTGGGCGGGATCAGCATCCAGGGCGGATCGGGCACGATCCCCGGCGTGGTGCTCGCGGCCTTCGTGCTGGGCCTCGTCACCTACGGGCTCGGCCTGCTCAATGTGCCGGGCATCATCATGTCGATCGTCATCGGCGCGATGCTGATCGGCACCATCGCGCTGCCGATCCTGGCCGGCCGCGTCCTCGCCGCGCAGAGGCGGTCATGATCGGCCCGTTCGACCCAGAGGCTTACGAGAAACACGCCTTCGCGATGCGTCTCCGGCCGGGCTGCGAGGCGGCCTATCACGAACGCCACGACGCGCTCTGGCCCGAGCTGGCGGACCTGTTGTGCCGGGCCGGGGTGGCCGATTACTCGATCCACCTCGAGCCGGAGACGAACCTGCTCTTCGCAATCCTGTGGCGGCGGCGCGACCACGGCATGGAGGCCCTGCCGGACCACCCGGTGATGCGCCGCTGGTGGGCCCATATGGCGGATCTCATGGAGACCGAGCCGTCGGATGCGCCGGTCGTGCTGCCGCTGCATACGCTGTTCCACCTGCCATGACATCCGCCCCGAAGACGCCCACGCCGCGCAGGATCGCGGTCATCGATATCGGCAAGACCAACGTCAAGCTGGTCGTCGTCGATACCGCGACGTGCGACGAGATCTGGGTCCGAACGGTGCCGAACACGATCCGGCGCGACGGCCCTTATCCGCACGCGGATGTCGCGAAGATCGAGGCCTTCCTCGTCGATGCCCTCGCGGACGCGGCGGCGGCTGTCGGGATCGACGCCGTGTCGATCACCACGCACGGGGCCACCGGCGCGCTGATCGGGCCGGAGGGCCTCGTCCTGCCGGTGCTCGACTACGAGCATGACGGGCCCGACGCCCTCGATGCGGAGTATGGCCCGGTCCGTCCGGCCTTCGCTGAGAGTTTTTCGCCGCGTCTTCCCGGAGGGCTGAATCTCGGGGCGCAGCTGTTCTGGCAGGCGCGGTTGTTTTCCCAGGCCTTTGCCCGCGCGACTCACTTCGTCACCTATCCGCAATACTGGGCGTGGCGCCTTACGGGCGTCGCGGCCACCGAGCCGACCTCGCTCGGCTGCCACACCGACCTTTGGGCGCCCGGAGCGCGGCGGTTCTCCAGCTTGGTGGAGCGGATGGACTGGGGCCGCCTGATGGCGCCGGTACGCTCCGCTTTCGACGTGCTCGGCACCGTGCGCCCCGACCTCGCCGACCGGATCGGCCTCGGCCCGGCCGTCCCGGTCGCATGCGGGCTGCACGATTCCAACGCCTCCCTGCTGCCCTACATCCAGGGGAGCACGGAGCCGCGCACGATCCTGTCGACGGGGACCTGGATCATCGCCTTCGCGGTCGGCGGTGCGCTCGATCGGCTCGATGCCGGGCGCGACATGCTGGCCAACGTCGATGCCTATGGCCGGCCCGTGCCTTCGGCCCGCTTCATGGGCGGCCGGGAATTCGACCACCTGACCGGCCGCGTGCCGGTCGAGCCGGATCCGGCCACCGTCGCGTCCGTGCTTGCGCGAAACATCCTGGCGCTGCCCGGCTTCGCCCACGGCAGCGGTCCGTTCCCCGATGCCATCGGCGCTTGGTCGCCCGATCCGGACAGCCTGTCTGCCGCCGAGCGCACCGCCGCCGCGACTCTCTACGCCGCCCTGATGACCGTGACCTGCCTGGATTTGCTCGGAGCGGCGGGGCCGATCTTCGTGGAAGGTCCGTTCGCCCGGAACGCCCTCTATGGCGCGGCGCTGGCGCAGCTCACGGGGCGGCCGGTGCAGGCCTCGGCGCATCGGACGGGGACAAGCGGCGGCGCCGCCCGTCTGTTCGCGTCGAACGGTGCGAGCGACACGTCAGGGCGGGAGCCCACTGCGGGCGCTGCCGCTCTGGGCCCGACCTTCGACGCCTACGCGGCGCGATGGCGGCGTGAAGCGGTTTCGCACTGACGATGATCAAATCCGCCAGCCTGGACGCGAAGCGGCTGGTCGAAGCGGGTTCACGTCAATCGAACTGCTTCGGCCAACGAACAGCAAACCTTACGGTGAGAGCCTCGTAGACGGCCGCTCCTTGGCTTCCTCTGGAGGGCGTCGCGGATTTATTCGGGCGGGAATATCTCAGATCCATTGCAGGACCGCGTCGCGGCGCTGGGGGGCAGACCGCTTTATTCCCCTGTCACGTCCGTGCATGATAGTAAAATAAGCACCGCGTTTCCGGGCGCGGGTGCTTCCACGGGATCTGGTCTCAAGCCTGACGTCAACAGGCGCATCGATCCCGCCGCGGGGAGGGTTTTGTATGGATCGTCGCGTCCTGTTGGCCGGCGTCGGCGGTCTCGCCGCATGGACTGCGCTTCGCCCGTCCACCCCGGCCTCGGCCGGGGATCGGACGCCCGTGGTGCTCTGGCATGCGATGTCGGGCGCGAACGGCGAAGAGGTCGAGCGTCTGGCGCGCGACTTCAACGCGAGCCAATCCGAGATCACGCTGGAGGCGGTGTTCAAGGGCTCCTATCCCGAGACGCTGACGGCGGCGATCGCCGCCTACCGCGCCGGCAAGGCGCCCCACATCGTCCAGATCTTCGAGGTCGGCACGGGCACGATGCTGCAGGCCGGCCCCGCTATCAAGCAGGCCTGGAAGCTCGCGGAGGAGACGGAACTCGGCCTCGATCCCAAGGCCTACATCCCCGGCGTGCGCGGCTATTACAGCCTGCCGGATGGCAAGCTCGCCTCGATGCCGTTCAACTCCTCGACGGCGGTCATGTGGTACAACCGCGACGCCTTCGAGAAGGCGGGGCTCGATCCGGACAAGCCGCCGGCCACCTACGACGACTTCGCCAAGGCGGCCCGCACCCTCGCCTCCAAGGCACCGACGCCCATCGCCAGCACGTCGGCCTGGATGATCTGGATCCAGTTCGAGGAATACGCTGCGATCCAGAACCTCGCCTACGCAACCCAAAATGACGGCTATGACGGCCTCGGCGCGGAACTGCTGATCAACACCAAGCCCTTCGTCGATCAGCTCCAGCGGTTCATGGACCTGGCGAAGGACGGCGCCTTCAAATATGCCGGCCGCGATGGTGCCCCGGACGCGGTCTTCTACTCCGGTCAAGCCGCGATCGGGTTCGGCTCGTCCTCGGGCCGCGCCGACATCGTCAAGAACGCCAAGTTCCGTTACGCCGAGGCCTTCCTGCCGACGGAGCCGGCGCTGAACCCAAGCCCGAACAACTCCATCATCGGCGGCGCCAGCCTATGGGCGATGACGGCGCCGAAGCGCTCCGAGGCCGAGTACAAGGCCGTCGCGGCCTTCTACGCCTTCATCGCGAAGCCTGATCAGGTTGCCCTCTACGCCCAGAACACCGGATACGTCCCGGTCACGCTCGCCGGCTACGAAGCCACCAAGCAGGCGGGCTATTTCGATAGGAACCCCGGCACCGACGTACCCGCGCGTCAGCTCTCCCGCGGCGAACTGACCCCGAACTCGCGCGGCTTGCGCCTCGGCCGCCTGCCGGAGATCCGCGCGATCCTCTACGAGGAGATCGAGAAGGCGCTTCAGGGTCAGCAGACCGCGCAAGCGGCGATGGATAGCGCCGCCGCGCGCGGCAACCGCGTGCTGCGCGACTTCCAGAAATCCGCGCGCGGCTGACGCGGCGGACCGGCGCAAGGCTCACCTGGCATGGAACGACGGACGCTGTTCCCCGGTCGGCTGCTGCCGGCCCTTCTGATCCTGCCGCAGCTGGTGCTGACGGTCATCTTCTTCCTCTGGCCCGCCATCCAGGCGGTCAAGTCGAGCCTGGAGCGTGAGGATGCCTTCGGCACCAGCACCGAGTTCGTCGGGCCCGACAACTTTACCGACCTATTCGCGGATCCGCTCTACCTCGCGGCGATTGGGCGGACGGTGGTGTTCTGCGCCTGCGTGACCGCCGTCTCGATGGGTGTGGCGCTCGTGCTCGCGGTCCTGGCGGATACCGAGATCCGGGGCCGCGCCTTCTACCGCACGATGCTGATCTGGCCCTATGCAGTGGCCCCCGCCATGGCGGCGGTTTTGTGGGTACTGATGTTCCACCCGCAGATCGGCCTTGTCGGCGCGTGGCTGAACCGGATCGGGATCGCCTGGGACTACAAGCTCGACGGCACGCAGGCCATGGCGCTCGTGATCCTGGCGGCCGCCTGGAAGCAGATCAGCTACAACTTCATCTTCTTCCTGGCGGGCCTGCAGGCGATCCCGAAGACGATCATCGAGGCGGCCCGCATCGACGGCGCCCGGGGCCTGCGCCGGTTCCGCACCATCCTGCTGCCGCTGCTGATGCCGACGGTCTATTTCCTGCTCGTCGTCGATCTCGTCTACGCGGCCTTCGACACCTTCGCGACGGTCTACGCGGTGAACGGGGGCGGGCCTGGCCAGTCGACCCAGACGCTCGTCCTCAAGGTCTATCTCGACGGCGTCGTCAACGCGAATGTCGGCGCGTCCTCGGCGCAATCCGTGGTGCTGATGGTCGGCGTCATCATCCTCTGCGCCCTGCAGTTCCGGTTCCTCGGGCGGAAGGCTGCCACGTGATGCGGCGGAGAACGCTGAATCTGATCCCCCACGCCGTCATGATCCTGGCGATCCTGCTCTTCGCCCTGCCGATCTGGATCGCGATCGCCGGCTCGACCCAGGATTCGGCCGCGATCGCCCGGGGCGACGTCTCGCTGATCCCGAACCTCTCCGGCCTCGGAGTCTACCGCGACGTGCTGATGAACGGGTCGGCGGGGGCTGGGCCGGTCTGGCGCGCCCTGCTCGTCTCGGCCGGGATGGCGCTCGCCATCGCGTTCGGCAAGATCGCCCTGTCGCTGCCCTCCGCCTACGCCGTCACCTTCTTCCGCTTTCCCTTCCGCATGGCGGCCTTCTGGCTGATCTTCCTGACCCTGATGCTGCCGGTGGAAGTGCGGCTGATCCCGACCTTCCAGGTCATGTCCTCCCTGGACCTGATCAACAGCTTCACGGGCCTGACGATTCCCCTCATCGCCTCCGCGACGGCGACGCTGCTGTTCCGACAGACCTTCCTCGCCGTCCCGGACGAGCTCGTCGAGGCGGCGCGGATCGACGGGGCCGGGCCCTTGCGCTTCCTGCGGGACATCCTGATCCCGATTTCGGGCGCCAACATCGCCGCCCTGTTCGTGATCCTGTTCGTCTACGGCTGGAACCAGTACCTGTGGCCGCTCCTGGTCGCGACCGATCCGAAGCTCGACACGGTGGTGATCAGCATCGTCAAGATGATCGGCGTCGACACCGCCACTGAATGGAACAAGGTCATGGCGACGGCGGTGCTGGCGCTGATCCCCCCGGTGGCGGTGGTGCTCCTGATGCAGCGGTGGTTCGTGAAGGGCCTCACGGAAGGGGACAAGTGATGGCGGGCCTACAACTCGACGGCCTGCGCAAGAGTTTCGGCAGCAACGAGATCCTGAAGGGGGTCGATCTCGCCCTGGCGGACGGCGAGATGCTGGTGATCGTCGGCGCGTCGGGCTGCGGAAAATCCACCCTGCTGCGCGTCGTGGCGGGTCTCGAGACGCCCACCGCCGGGCGCGTCCAGATCGACGGGCGCGACGTCACCGACCTCGACCCGTCGGCGCGCGACATCGCCATGGTGTTCCAGAACTACGCCCTGTACCCGCACATGAGCGTGTTCGACAACATGGCCTACGGGCTGAAGATCCGTGGCCTGCCCCGCGCCGAAATCCGCGCGAAGGTCGATGCGGCCTCGGCCCTGCTGGGCTTGGAGGCGCTGCTCGAGCGCAAGCCGCGTCAGCTCTCCGGCGGCCAGCGCCAGCGGGTCGCCATGGGGCGCGCCATCGTCCGCGACCCGAAGCTGTTCCTGTTCGACGAGCCCCTTTCGAACCTCGACGCCAAGCTTCGGGTGCAGATGCGCGGCGAGATCCGCCGCCTCCAGCGCCGCCTGAAGGTGACGAGCCTCTACGTCACGCACGATCAGGTCGAAGCGATGACTTTAGGCGACCGGCTGCTCGTGATGCACCAGGGCGTGCCGGTGCAACTGGCGACGCCGACGGAGGTGTACGCGCGCCCCGCCGATACCTACGTCGCGGGGTTCATCGGTTCTCCGGCGATGAACCTCCTGCCCGGTCTGCTGGGTCGGAACGGGACGATGGTGCGTGTCGCGGACGCAGACATCGACCTCGGGCCGCAGCGGTTGGATCGGCCGGACGGTCACCCCGTGATTCTGGGCATCCGGCCGGAACATGTCGTGCTCGACGCATCGGGCATGACATGGCCGGTCGAGGTCGTGGAACATCTCGGGGCCGAGATGCTGGTTCATGCCGGTCGTCCGGGCGAGGCGGCGTTGACACTCAAGATCGCAAACGGCACGCCGCTGAGCGACGCCATCCGGGTGTCGTTTCCGTCGGCGCATATCCACGTCTTCGACCAAGCGACAGGGCTACGGTTCGAATCGATTGGATCGGGCCCATCGTCGTCGTAATCGGCAATTGCGCATTCCACGCAGCCTCCGTCGGCGGCACTCAGTAGGGCAGGGCGGTGTTGTGCTCACCGTTTCCGGCCGTCAACGCGACCCGCTCACTCCTGCGGGCGGGCAGGACGCTTCCGTCAAGATGTCGGAACCGGCGCCGCCGCTCAGTGTCGTCGCGCCGGCATCCTGAACGGCGCGGCGCAGGATGCGGGACAGGTCGGCGACGGAATAGGGCTTGCGCAGCAGGTCGAACCCGTGCGTGCCCTCCGACGCGAGCACGTCGCTGTAGCCAGAGGTCAGCACGACCGGGATATCCGGTCGCCGCCGCCGGATCTCGCCGGCGAGTTCGACGCCGTTCATGCCCGGCATCACCACGTCGGAGAACACCACCTCGAATCGGGCTGGGGTGCGCGCGATCTCGGCGAGCGCTTTCGGCGCGTCCGTCACCCAGACCGTTTGGTAACCCAATTCCCGCAAAGCCTGCTCGGCGAAGGCGCCGACGTCGAGATTGTCCTCAACCACGAGGACCTGGGTGCCGTGCCCTTCGGCGAGCGCCTTCGGCTCTTCGGCCGGTCCGGCGGTGCCCGCGGAGGCGACGCGGGGCAGAAACAGGGTGAAGGTCGTGCCGATGCCGAGCGTGCTCTCGACGATGACCTCGCCGCCGGACTGTTTGGCAAACCCGAAGACTTGGCTGAGGCCGAGGCCAGTTCCCTGCCCGACGGTCTTGGTCGTGAAGAACGGCTCGAAGATCCGTTCCAGGTTCTCCGGCGCGATGCCGGAACCCGTGTCGGTGATCGAGATCGCCACGAACTCTCCGCGTTGGCGGGAATGCGCCCGCACGGCTGGTACCGTCGTCGCCCGGCGGAGCCGGATGCGCAGGTGCCCTTCACCGTCCATCGCGTCGCGGGCGTTGATGACGAGGTTCACAAGGGCGGTGTCGAACTGGCTCGGATCGGCATTGATGTGCAGGTCGTGGCTGTCGCCCTCGGGCAGGTCGAGCTCGACGTGCACCCGCGCGCCCGTGAGCGTGCCCACCATATCGGCCACGGCGATGACGGCGCGGTCGACCGCGAAGATCTCGGGCTGCAACGCCTGCCGCCGGGCGAAGGCGAGGAGTTGGCCGGTGAGCTTTGCGGCCCGGTCCACGGTGTCGGCGATGGCCCCGACATACCGTTGGCGCCGCTCCTCCGCCAGATCGGGGCGCTTCAGCAGGTCGGTGGAGGACTTGATCACCGTCAGCAAGTTGTTGAAGTCATGGGCCACGCCGCCCGTGAGTTGCCCCACTGCTTCCAGCTTCTGAGATTGGCGAAGTTGCTCCTCCAGCGCGCGCCGCTCGGTGACGTCGCGGCCGGCCGCGTAGAAGCTGCCGCCCGTCGGAATGGCGTTCCAAGAAATCCATCGATAGGCGTCCTCGCGCGTTCGCATGCGCACGTCGACGTCGGCGAGAGGGTTGCCGCCGTCGAGGCGATCGAACGCCCGCGCGGCGATATCGAGATCGTCGGGGTGGACGAACGCATCGAAACGCGCACCGACTACCTCGGCCAGGTCCCAGCCCAGCATCTCGGTCCACGCGGCGTTCGCCGTGCGGAAGCAGCCGTCGAAGCCGCAGATCACCAGCAGGTCTCGGCTCGCGCGCCAGACGAGGTCGCGCTCGGTGGTCCTCTCGTCCGCCGTCGCCTGGAGCGTGGTCTCGGCCCGGCGGCGGTCGGTGATGTCGTTGAACAGGAGGGCCACGCGGTGCTGCTCGGGCTCGCCGACGCGGAGGGCGTGAACGTCGAACCATCGCCCCAGCGCGATCGCCCCGCTCTCGAACCTGATAGCGCGGCCGGTACGCGCGACCTCCCCGTAGGTGTCGAACCAGGAGCGTTCGAGGCCGGGTACGAGTTCGCTGATCCAGCGGCCCGCGGCGTCGCGCAGTCCCGTCTGCCGCTCGAAGGCCGGGTTGACCTCGACAAAGCGGTAATCGACCGCCCGTCCCTCCGCGTTGAAGCGCATCTCGACGATGCAGAAACCGCTGTCGACGGCGTTGAACAGGGCCCGGTATCGGGCCTCGCTCTCGGCGAGCACGCCCTCGGCGGTCCGGAAGCGAGTAACGTCGAGCTGGCTCGCGAAGAAGTAACGGAGCTGACCGTCAGGATCGAAGACCGGGCTGACGTAAAGCTCGTTGCGAAACGGCGTGCCGTCGCGGTGGTAATTCAGGATCTCCACAACGACGTCGCGCCGGCCGGCAATGGCATCGCGCACCTTGGCCACGTCGGCGGGATCGGTGTCGCGGCCCTGGAGGAAGCGGCAATTGTGCCCGATAAGCTCGGCGGCATCGTAGCCGCACAGATTCTGGAAGGCCCGGTTGGCGAAGACGATGGGGTTATCGGGCTGATTGGGATCGGTGATGATCTGCGGCATGCGGGTCTTCTCCGCCGCCGTGAACAGGAGGTCGGCCGAGGCCGCGGACGTGCGCTGGCCCTGGCTCGGCCGCTGCAGGCCGTCGCCCGGCCCCGCCGCCAGCTGTGCCTGCAGGCGAGCCACGCGCTCTTCGAGTTCGCGTTCGCGCCGTCGCAGTCTCTCGATCTCTGCGTCCATGGCCCCCTCGGTCGGGCATGGAGATAGCTTCGGCGACGGCACGGGACAACGTCTTACATTCGGACGTGAGCCATCGCGGTGATGCCGCAGGACTGATCTTTTCCGCTGGGCGTGGTCCGCCCCAAGGTACAGCTGTCGAGCCGGGACGAGAACGGACGGATGGGAACGAAGCGGTACACGCAAGCGGACCGTCTCGCCAAGATGCAGCGGGAGGCGTGCTAGTCGGCAAAAGTTTGAGCATTAGCCGGGCGCAATGCGCGGCTGCGACGATCAGATACCAACGCTTGCCGCTCCGGCTTCGGCGGCCTGTTGGACAGTCGCTCCCTTCCGCAACGCCGTCGAGATCGCCGTCGACGCCGTATCGACAGCCGCAGCGCGATCCTCGCCGTGATCGTGCGTGCCGTTCGTGCCTCCGCTCAGTCTAGCATGGTAGTTGTCTGGAAAGTGCTGATCCATTCGCATCTTCAGCAGTTTTGTCGCAGCGCGATAATCGGCATCGAAATTTCTAGACCGCCCTCCGGTCTCAACCTTGTAAACCCCAGCCTCTCCCTTTTCGGCCATCGATCGGCTTCTGCGCCGATCCCCGCCGACAGAGAAAAATTGGACAATCTTGGAGAGCAGCCAAACGAGCGGGTTCATCGTGACGTCCTGATGGAGCAGCGTCGAACGCGCTATCCCGAAGACGACAACGCGTCTCAGCGACTTGTGGACCCCGAGGTGCGGCTATGATTCCTCCGAGCATCGCTCTCGGCTGAGGTCGCTGCAGCAGACTTCACGCCCGCTGATCGTCCCCCGTTGCGCCGACCCCGTGCGGAGCTTCGCCCTGCCTCTGGCCGTCCACTCCCAGTGGCGCAGCGCTGTAGCCTTCACCGGGGAGGACATAGCCGAGTTCGAGCACGCATTTACGTCCACGCCACGCCCCGTCCAATTTCCGCATACGAAGGCGACGGGGCTCACACCCCGCCGTTCAACCGCTTGTCGATTCCAGCGACTCCAAGGGCCGCCTGTCTTCCGTGGCTGTCAGGCCCATCAGCACGCCGGCCGAACTGATCACCGTCACTGCGAGGCCGCCTACGAACACGGCGATCATCGCGTAGGAGAACAACCTGAGCTGCATGGTTTCGATCTGCCTGACCGATCAGCAACGGTTCCCACCGGCGGTCTGGCCGTACTGCTTGACCGGAAAGTTCTGCTGGTTGGCGTTGCCCTCGGCAGCCGAGCTCATCGGGCAGGTCGCAGGGTTGTTGTCGTATCCGAATAGGCTGCCAGCTGGGGCGCCAAGCGCGCCGGTGGTTTCAACATCGTCGGACGTCGAGCCGGCCCAGGCAGGACGGTCGTAGGCCATAGCGGACGAGATCGGGGCTACGGCAAGCACGAGAACAGCGATAGTGGCGGCCATACGGGTCTTCATGATCTAGCTCGTGCTCCTTTACGCAGTACAGTCCGAGTCGTCCGGTCTATTTCTTCTTGCGTAAGACTTATATAAGTACGACCATTCTTTAGTGACGTGCCCCTGCGCACGCAGCGTATGGGATTAAGCCGGGTGGAGGTTCTGCTCGGACTCTGACAGCGGGGGCCGCAGACAGGCTGCTGCGCATCGTCGTGACGCGCGAGCGAGAGCGGAACGCCGCCGTTAGGCTGGGCTGGGCTACGGGGTCGTCCCTGGACAAAGACCCTGGCGCCCACTTCCACCGATGATCTCGACATGCCCAGCCCGCGTCCCTGGTTGACGCCTGTCTGTTGCTCTCAGACGTCGGTCTCCCGCTTAACGACGGCGTCTTCGTCGGTGCCTTTCTGCGTCAAGCCGACCTCCGGACGATGGGTCGGATCCATAGGGGCTCTGGGGCTGACTGGAGAAACAGCTTGCCGTTCAGCTCCAACCCGAGCCCACCGCTCGCCGTCGTACTCGCTGTTGGCGAGATCCTGCATATTCGTGCTCTTCGTTTCGTCGGGCATCAGACGCTCTCCGTGTGAGAGGGAAACTCGGGCCGGTGCTGCTGTATCCGTACCCCTTCCTCAGCAGGAGGCCGACACGAACATCAGATCCTGGCGTGAAGTCGCATAGCCGGTGCTAGATACTCGGCCTGCTCATTGCCTGCTGTATGCAGACCGGCCCGACCAATTGCTGATCGATGCCGAAACAAGCGATCACCGCGCAGGCGGTCGCGATCATGCGAGGAGAGGGAATGTTGCAAGCGCGGATCCTCCCCAACCATTGTATTCCGTCGAAAGCCCTGGCCAACTGGTTGCCGAGCGATCTCCGCTACTACGTCGTCTCGACGAAACGCGACCTAGCAACCTTCGCTCCGGTCCACAGACCGAACTCCACTGAGCCGAACCACCTCATTGCGGACTCCGGCCCGCATACTGCGGGGTGAAATCTTTCGCACCAGCTGCCAGCGACTCATGACATTCATCTGCAGCGGCTATCGTCCTAAAGCGAGAAGCGTCGAAGCTGTCCGGCTACAGGTTGATGCGGACTGGCGGGCGATCGTGTTGGGTGTAGGCTGGCGGTCTATACGGAGGCGTTACGATGGCACGGACAGAGCGAGGGCAGTGTCGGTTCACCGTGAAAGAGGATGCTGAAGGGCGCCCATTCATCGCCCTCGAGCCTCTCGGCGGTGCGGTTGAGGCTTTCGGCGATGTGGTCCTCGACCTGACTCTGCGGGCCAGCGTCAACTACGCCCATGCCCAGCAGATCGCGGAGATCCTGAATGATCACGTGACCGGCCTATCGGTCACGTTCACAGACAAAAAGGCGAACGGATAGATTGATGAGCGCGAAGAGTATGCTTAGCCGTTCCAGCCCGGAGTTGAAGGGCTTTTGGACGGGCGGTGCGGTTCGTCACTGAGCGCTGAACAGCGGGCGTTCTCGTTAACGGTTCGGTAAAATTGCCCATGTATGAAGCCTTAACTTTTGAGGTGGTTTCATGCGTGTTCTCCTGATCGAAGACGATGCCACCGTTTCTCAAAGCATTGAGCTGATGCTCAAGTCCGAGAACTTTAATACCTTCACCACTGATTTGGGGGAAGAGGGTGTCGATCTCGGCAAGCTGTATGATTACGACATCATCTTGCTTGATCTGAACCTGCCCGATATGTCGGGCTATGAGGTCCTGCGCTCGCTGCGCGTGGCGAAAGTGAAAACGCCGGTTCTCGTCCTCTCGGGCTTGGCCAGCATCGAGGACAAAGTGAAGGGCCTCGGGTTCGGGGCGGACGACTATCTCACCAAGCCGTTCCACAAGGACGAGCTGATCGCGCGCATTCATGCCATCGTGCGTCGCTCGAAGGGCCACGCCCAATCGACGATCACGATCGACGATCTCTTGATCGACCTTGACGAGAAGCTGGCTTCGATCGAGGGTAAACGTGTCCCGCTGACGACGAAGGAGTACCAGTTGCTGGAACTCCTTGCACTCCGGAAGGGCTCGACGATCACGAAGGAGATGTTCCTCAACCACCTCTACGGTGGCTTGGACGAGCCGGAGCTAAAGATCATCGACGTCTTCATCTGCAAGCTGCGCAAGAAGCTCGCCAACACCAGCTCGGGTAAGAACTACATCGAGACCGTCTGGGGACGCGGATACGTGATGCGAGATGGCATCAGCGAAATCCGCGCGATGGCAGGTTAAAAATCTCTTATTCGACAAAGAAATTCTTTAATTCGCGTTGATTTCTAGTGTTCGCCGGCACATACGTTCTGCTTCGATTGAGCAGGTGTGCCGTGGATGAGAACGCAGAGACCGTCGAGACAGCTGCCGTCGATTATATCGAATTTACGGCCGAAATTGTCTCAGCCTATGTGTCGAGGAATTCGGTACGACCCACCGATATGGCGGAGCTGATCGCCTGCATACACAATGCGCTCACCGGGCTCGGCCAGAGCAGCGCGACTGAAGCTCCGGCGACCGAGAAGCTTACCCCCGCTCAGATCCGAAAGTCGGTCACGCCGGACGCCATCATCAGCTTCATTGACGGCAAACCGTACAAGGCGCTCAAGCGCCATCTCAACGGCAACGGCATGACGATCGAGCAATACCGCGAGCGCTTCGGCTTGCCGCGGGACTACCCCTCGACGGCAGCCAACTACTCGGCCCAGCGCTCGGCCCTTGCTAAAAACTTTGGGCTTGGCCAACAGCGCAAGAAGGCCGCTCCTGCGACTGAAGAGTTCGAGGAGACGGTCTCGGAGAAGCCGAAGCGCCCTCCTGGGCGGCCGCGGAAGCACAAGACGGCTGCCGAGGGGTAGTAGCAGGGAGGCTACGGATCCCTCCACCTCGGATCCCTCTCCTCCTGCATCGCAGCGTTTGAGCGCCCTCACGCTCCTGCCGGCGAGCGCGCCGGTTGCCGTGTCCTCCCCGTTCACGTGTAGCCGGCGCGTCCTACACAGTGACAGTGCGCCCTTTGGATCGGCGCACATCCTCCCGAAGACAGCAGGTGCTACAGCG
>NZ_JAKSYH010000208.1 GCF_022829295.1 Methylobacterium sp. J-088 | reverse complement strand
GATCAGTAGGCGTTGGAGCGGCCCGGGAGCACGTGAAGCGCCGTGGCGGCCAGGATCTTGAGATCCAAAGCGAAACTTTGGTTCTCAATGTACCACAGGTCGAACTCGACCCGGCGCTGCATGTCGGCCAGCTGCGGGGTGCCGCCGCGCGAGCCGTTGACCTGAGCCCAGCCGGTGATGCCGGGCCGCACCGCGAAGCGGCCGGAATAGGCGCTCAGCAGCGCGCCGTAATGGCGGTCATGGGCCAGCGCGTGGGGACGCGGGCCGACCAGCGCCATCTCGCCACGCAGCACGTTGATCAGCTGCGGCAGCTCGTCCAGGCTCGTGCTGCGCAGGAGCCCGCCGAGCCGGGTCAGGCGGGCATCGCCCCGGCGCGCCTGCGAGACCACCGCCCCGTCCTCCTGCACGTGCATGGTCCGGAACTTGTAGATCAGGAACGAGCGCCCGTTCAGGCCGGTCCGCGTCTGACGGAACAGCGCCGGACCCGGGCTGTCCAGACGCACCAGCAGCGCGACAAGCGCCAGAAGCGGCGCCAGCAG
>NZ_JAKSYH010000206.1 GCF_022829295.1 Methylobacterium sp. J-088 | reverse complement strand
TCGGCGACATCGGTCTGGGTGAACGGGAACGCGTAGCTGTTGTCGGTGACACGCCCCACGGCTTCCAGGCGTTGCAGCAACTCGCAGAACAGGTGGGCGATCCGCTGATCGGCTTGACGGCTGCCGATGTTGACCAGCCATTCGCGCAGCACGGCCTCGTCCACGAGGGCGCACCACATCAAGGCCCGCGTCACCCGCGGGTGGTGCGCCGTGATCTCCTCGATGGCGTGCCGGGGGATCTCGACCACATGGCAGGGCGAGATCGTGCCGATGTTGTGGTCCATCTGGTCGAGGATGAACACGTTCAGGTCGCAGAAATCGCCGGGCACGAAGAAGGCCATGATCTGGCGCTGGCCGTCAGGGAGCATTTTGTAGCGGCAGGCGTAGCCGTCAAGGATGAGATTCACGTTGCCGGGGGCGTCGCCTTCCTGGATCAGGTCTGTCCGCGCCGCCACCTGCCGCACCCGCGGGACGAACGCCCGCAGAGCCGCGCGTTCGGCGTCGGTGAGTTCCTCGAAGCTCTCAAGCTTGCGGATCAGTGCATCTTGCATCGGGCCACGGCTGCGAAGGGCAATCTGTCACCCTACGTCCGGTTTGAGACAAAACTCCCCATCATAAGACGGATTTTTGCAGTCATCTGCAGGTAAGCGGCTGAGGCTGTTATGGCTGTTCACGCCAAGATACACGGGAACGGACAGAGTACCCGACCGAGTGACCGTCTGCATTCGGGTACAGCAAGAGCCGCCTCTTGCGGAGAGATTGGTCGAAACCAGCCGGCGACTAGCTGCAGCGCCTCGCCGGCCCTGGCTCGCAACACACGAGGCGGTCGCCGCCTTGCTGGGGATCCCCGAGCCGCAGCAGGTTGCGCAGGTACGGGCAACACTGCAGAAGCTACAGCGGACAGATCAGGGCCCAGTCGGTTGAGCTGACATGACTGCGGCGGTCAACACGACCCGGAATGCCCTCTCCTGTGGCCCTGCCCAGTCCAAATTCTCGAAAGCCGGCGTCGCGTTCACGAGGGATGCGATGTCGAGGCGGTGGCCGCTGGCAAAGTGGTAGGGTCCGGCTGTCGGATCTCTGAGGTAGACGTCGATCGCCGCGACGATCTCCTGGCTGTTGATGATGTTGGCCCTGCGCAGATCGGCGACGGTCGGTCGTTCGGCCATGGTCGCGCTTATCATCCCCAACGTTGACTTAACCGTGCCGCCCGGCCGACATGGGCTGTTCCGGCCTGGCCCGCCTTGGCGAGTCGAGAGCCGGCAATTCAGGAGACCATCGCCGCGAGATAGACCCTGAAAAGCCAACAGCCCCTTCCCGGCAAGGAAGAGGCTGCTGAAAAACCTGGGGCCTGTGGGGCCGCACTCGAATGCCCCCCACAAGCCATGAGACCCCCCGGGGTGTCAAGACAGAACGCGTTTCTGTCAACGGGAAGGCTTTGCCTGGACCCTAGCCGCGGCCCGTGAGGGACCGGGACCGATGTTTCACGCCACCATGCGGTCGGCGATCGAGGGCGCGCGCACGCTCGCGCAGCTCGACGACCTGTCGCGCCAGATCTGGCAGGCACACGCCTCCCAGGCCGTGACCGATGCCGAGGCGCAGGGCCTGGCCGAGTTGTTGCACGACCGCAGGAGCACGATCCGCGAAGCGGTCGTGCCCGTCGGCATCCCGCTCGGCCGTGTGACGCTGTTCCCGCCCAAGCGCTTCCAGCGGGCTCCCGAGCGATCCGTAGCGATCGAGCGGCGCCGACGGCTGGCCTGCTCTGGTCCGATGCCGCCGGCCCTCGCCAGCAGGTTCACAGCGGGGCAGCTTGCGGTCCTCCGCATCGTCGGAGACGAGGTTGCCCGCAACGGCGCCTGCGGGTTGCCTGTCGACGCCATCGCAGCACGGGCTGGAGTGAGCCGACGGCTGGCTCAAGCAGCGATCCGGTTAGCCGAGGGCGATGGGCTGCTGACCATCCAGGAGCGGCGCCACCAGGGGCGGAAGAACGACCCGAATGTGCTCCGGATCATCTCGCGGGAGTGGCTGCAGTGGCTTCGGCGGGGAGGGCGATCGGCGGCCCCGGCGCTGCTGGGCAGCATAGGGTGCAAAAATCTGCACCCCACGGATAAGGGAGATCCACAAAGACAGGTTGTGGAAACGGCACCGTCGAAGGGCTGCCGGAGGGCAGCGGTCGACCTCGGCCGAAGCGATCCTGTGAGAATTCTCGCGAGCGGTAGGACCGGCCGAGCTATGCGGTGAGGGACTGCGGATGGACGATATGCCGAACGCCGGCGAGAGGCAGGTCGAGATCAGCGGCGTTGTATGCTGCTCGCCGGCTATGCGTTCAGCGCGGTTTCAGCACGCCCTGCGTGGACATAGCGTTGCTGTAAGATGACAGCCTTCGAACTCATCCAAGCTCTGGCGCAGGACGCCGCCATCGGCATCGTCGTAACCGATGCGACGATCGAACCGCCCGGACCAACCATCGTCTATGCCAACGCCGCCTTCGGGCTACTCGTCGGACGCGGCCTTGATGACATTGTCGGGCGGAGCCCCCGCTTTATGCAGGGCAAGGAAACACGCCGGACTGGCCTCGACGCGTTCCGGCGGGCTCTTACGTCTGGTGAGCGCTTCCATGGCTTTCTCACCAACTACCGCACCGACGGTACCAAGTATCGCGCCGAGATTGATTGTCGGCCGTTGCATGCCGCTGAGGGGCGGATCGAAAACTTCGTCGCGTTCCAGCGCGAGGTGATCCGCCGGATCGGGCGCCCCGCAACCAGCGCGGCCGGACGCTACGAACCGACCAGCGTAAGCAACGACTCATTAACCGAGGCTCTACGTGCACTTGCCGTGTTTGGACACGCGTAAGTTGTGCTTCTGCGCACAGATCCCGTGAATACTCCTGATAGAAAGCAGTCAAATGATGGATTATTGCCTTTAGGTTCCGAATAGGTATCATTTAACGATTAAGTAAGCGTCGTCACGCAGTATTATACTCAAGTTCATAGCTTCAGAGGGTTCATCGGCGACCTAACGCCACTCAACGCCACTCGTGGCTGGTCTCCGTACTTCTGTCGAACTGCCGCCAACGATCGCCAGGAGTCGATAACCATGTTCGGTGGAGCACGGCCGCATGCCGATCTCGTCGCCAAGTTCGACGCTTTGAGTCAGTCACAGGCGATCATCGAGTTCCGTCCCGACGGCACCATCCTCACCGCCAACACCAACTTCCTGAACGCCATGGGTTACACCCTGCCCGAGGTGCAGGGGCAGCACCACGCGATGTTCGTTGAGGTGGCCTACCGACACAGCGCCGAGTACCGCGCGTTCTGGGATGCCCTGCGGCAGGGCACGTTCCAAGCGGCCGAGTTCAAGCGTGTCGCCAAGGGTGGCCGGGCTGTCTGGATCCAGGCGAGCTACAATCCGGTGCTCGATCGCGCCGGCCGCGTCGTGAAGGTCGTCAAGTTCGCCACCGACATCACCGCGCAGAAGCTGCGCTCGTTGGACAGCGACGGCCAGATCACCGCCCTACAGCGCTCGCAGGCCGTGATCGCATTCGATCCCACCGGCACGATCCTCGACGCCAATCAGAACTTCCTCGACGCAGTCGGCTATCGGCTCGACGAGATCCGCGGTCGGCATCACAGCCTGTTCGTGGATGCAACCGAGCAGGCCGGGACGGCCTACCGCGGGTTCTGGGATCGGCTGGGCATGGGCGAGTTCGCCGCGGGCGAGTTCCGGCGCATCGCCAGGGGCGGTCGCGAGGTCTGGATCCAGGCGACCTACAACCCCATCACCGACGCGGATGGAACCGTGTTCAAAGTGGTGAAGTTCGCCGCCGACATCACAGCCCAAGTGCACGACCGCCAGCGCCGGGTCGAGGCACAACGGTCGATCGGCGCGGACCTCGACGCGATCGGCACCGCGGTTGAGGCCGTCACGCGGCAGACGGCCGAAGCGGCTGGGACCGTGGGACAGGTCTCCAGCGACATTCAGGCGGTAGCTTCGGGGGCGGAGGAACTGTCGGCATCCGTCGGCGAGATCAGCCAGCAGGTCAGCCACGCCGCGCGCATGGCCGGCGAGGCAGTCGAGCAGGCCCGGCATACCGGCAACATCGTTGAGGGCCTGAGCAGCCAAGCTACGCAGATCGGCGAGGTGGTGACGATGATCCAGGGCATCGCTGCGCAGACCAACCTGCTGGCGCTCAACGCCACAATCGAGGCCGCCCGCGCTGGGGCAGCGGGCAAGGGCTTTGCGGTGGTGGCCTCCGAGGTGAAAGCCTTGGCCGAGCAGACCGCGAAGGCGACCGACCAGATCCGGGTGCAGATCAGCGCGACCCAGGCGGCCACGCGCGAGGCGGTGGGGGCGATCGGCTCGATCCAGGGCACGATCCGCTCGCTGGACGAGGTTTCTGCGGCGATCGCGGCGGCGGTCGAGGAGCAGTCGGCCGTGACGCGGGAGATGTCGGGCAGCATGCACACGGCGGCCCACGGGGTGGCGACGATCGCCAGCGGCATGGAGGCGATCGCGCAAGCGAGCGAGCAGGTCGATGCCGCAACCCGCCAAGTCCGCGACGCTGCAAGGGCGGTCGCCTGAAGTCTCCACGAGGCTAGTCGTTTCAACTTTCCGCATGATCGTAGAGGCATCGCGTGTCCTGCGCCTACACACCGATCGATGAGGACGCTCGACTGCGGGCTTTGTCGGAGTTCGACGTCGTCGCGGCCGCGCCGGACCCCGCACTCACCCACGTCGTCGAACTCGCCGCCCAGCTGCTCGACGCCCCTACAGCGTTCGTCTCGTTTGTAGAGCGCGACCGTCAGGTGTTCCACGCCAAGCTCGGCCTCGATCTCAATGAGACCGACCGCGACGTCGCCTTCTGCTCGCGCACGATCCTGCAGGACGATGTGCTCGTCGTGCTCGATGCCACGCACGATCCGCGCTTCCGCGACAACCCGCTGGTCACCGGTGCCCCGTTCGTCCGCTTCTACGCTGGCGCGCCTCTGCGCACCGAGGACGGGCATACTATCGGCACGCTGTGTCTGGCCGGGCCCGAGCCGCGCACCGCGTTCACCGACCGCGACCAACGTGTCCTAACCAGCCTCGCCCGCCTCGTGCTCGACCGACTGGAACTGCGGCGAAGCACGATCGCCCAGCGAGCCACGCAGAGCCGGTTCGAGCACATCGCCGGGACCTCGCCAGACGGCATCATCTGCGCCGACGCGAGCGGACGAATTACTTTCTGGAACGATGCCGCCGAGCGCATCTTCGGCCACGTCGCTGAGGAGGTGCTCGGGCGGTCTATCGACCTAATCGTGCCGGAGCGGATGCTTAGCGGCCACGAGGGCAGCCTGCGCCAGCTCGCCGACGGCGCTCCTGGATCGCTGATCGGCCGCACGGTCGAGCTGTTCGGCCGTCACCGGCAGGGCGGCGAGTTCCCGATCGAGTTATCCCTATCGATGTGGCGCGAAGGGGATGCGTCGGCCTTCGGCGCGATCGTGCGCGACGTCAGCGACCGTCACGCGGTTGAGCGGCAGCTGTTTCGCCTTGCCCACCACGACGTGCTGACTGGTCTGCTCAATCGCAGCGTCTTGCATGGCCAGCTCACTGCTTCTTTGGCACAGGCGCTGCCCACGGCGGTGCTGATGCTCGACCTCGACGGGTTCAAGGACGTCAACGACGGGCATGGCCACGCCGTCGGCGACGCGGTACTGCGCCAGACAGCTGAGCGTGTGAAAGCCTGCGTCGGATCAGACGCCGTTGCGGCACGCCTGGGCGGTGATGAGTTCGCCGTCATTTTTCCCGACGTGGGTGACCCCCTGATCGCGATTGTGACAGCTGAGGCGATCCTCGCCGCCATGTCCGAGCCATTCCCGGTTGGAGGTCAACTCCTGCGTCTCAGCGCCAGCGTCGGCGTCGCTTTGAGTCCAGCCCACAGCGACGAAGCGGAAGACCTTCTGATCTGCGCCGATGCCGCGCTGTACCAGGCTAAGGCCGACGGGCGCGGTCGCTATCGTCTGTTCACGCCCAACCTGCGCGAGGCGGCTCAACGCGAGCGGATCTGCCGCGATGGACTCCGCAACGCCGTCGAGCGGGGCGAGTTCGAACTGCACTACCAACCGCAGGTGCGACTGTCCGACGGCGCACTCCTAGGGGCAGAAGCGCTGATCCGCTGGCGACATCCAGACCACGGGCTGATCGGGCCGGCCGCTTTCCTGACGACGCTGGAGACGGGGCAGCACGCAGCGGTGGTAGGCGACTGGGTGCTGCGCACGGCGTGCGCTCAGGCCGAGGTTTGGCGTCGGAATGGCGTTCCCGACTTCCGGATCGGTGTGAACCTGTTCGGAGCACAGTTCGCACGTGGTGACCTGACCGAGACGGTGAGCCGAGCTCTCATCGAGACCGGATTGCCAGGCGCGAACCTGGAGCTTGAGATCACCGAGAACATCATCCTGCGCCACGACGAGGTGCTCGTCGGTGCCTTGCGCGACCTGCGACGGCTGAGTGTCGGCGTGGCCTTCGACGACTACGGCACTGGCTACGCCTCACTCAGCCTGCTCAAGCGGTTTCCCCTCACGCGGCTGAAGATCGACCGCAGCTTCGTGCAGAACTTGTGCGAGGATCCACAGGACGCGGCGATCGTGCGGGCGATCCTCAAGCTGAGCCGCAGTTTCGGTTTGGAGGTCATCGCGGAGGGAGTGGAGACAGAGGAGCAGCGCCGACGCCTGATCGCGAAGGGGTGCGAGACGGCGCAGGGCTATCTATTCGGGCGGCCGATGCCGGCTGCGGAGTTCGCGGAGCGCTTTGGTCTGGTTGGCGACCGGTCTGCTGAGCCGGTGACAACCAGTCAACGCCGATCCGGGTAATCCAGGAAGCAGCACGGGTTTGAACCCGCAGGCTAGGCGTAGGGCCCGCCGAACAGGTCGCCGAGCGCCTTCCTACGGAACAGCGTGCGCCAGCGTCGCCGCTGATGCTCCGGCCGGTCGTGGATCATGTGGCACCGCTGGCAGAAGGCCGCGAGGTTGGCATCCGCGTTGTTCGAGGTGTCGTGATCCCGATGGGCTGCAGCTAGTGGTTGAGCTCTGACGGTTGAGTCCGTGTGGGGTTTCGGTTTGAGGCCCATCCTGCGAGTCTGGCCGGATGCGCAGTGGCATCTCTTTCACGCTCTCCACCTCGGATCGCCTTCGGCTCGAA
>NZ_JAKSYH010000203.1 GCF_022829295.1 Methylobacterium sp. J-088 | reverse complement strand
GCAGGTTTCCCCTCTCCCTGCGTGCGGGGAGAGGCCCGCATGGACCCCGCCGTCCGTGCGGGAAGCGGAGGCGAAGCCGCAGCGGCGGTGAGGGGACGGCTCCGGAAGAGACTCCTCGGTTCGTGCCCCCCTCACCTCCGGCTGCCGCCTCGCTCCGGCGATGACAAGGTCGCCGGAGCGCGCTCCCCGCAAGCGGGGCGCGGGGATCACCCGGCTTGAACGATGCAGCCCAATCAAAAGCGGCAGATCGCTGTGTGAATCCGGTAGCCTCTCTCCGGTAGTGGGCGTTTCGCGGCAAGTTCACAGCT
>NZ_JAKSYH010000199.1 GCF_022829295.1 Methylobacterium sp. J-088 | reverse complement strand
GCGCTCGCGGCGCCTGCACCCGAGCCGATGCGCTTCACCTCGCAATCCATCGAGATGCCGACCTCCGACAGGATCTTTCCGGACGGGCCGGGGGCGGAGGTGGTCAACAACAACTGCCTCGCCTGCCACTCGGCCGGGATGGTGCTGACCCAGCCGAAGTTGTCGAAGGCGCAGTGGACCGAGACCGTCAACAAGATGGTCCACATCTACAAGGCGCCGGTCGACCAGGCCGATGTGCAGGCCATCGTCGACTACCTCGCCGCGCTGAAGCCGCAGCCCTGACGGTGTCACGTCCGGCCGGTCCGCGTCCCCGCTTCGAGGGATCGGCCGGTCGGAGATCATCGACCTACGCGCCGCGGCCTCGCGTGCGCCGCCTCCATATCCGAAAGACCATTCCATGACATCGATCCGTTCCGGCCTGCGCTCGCTCATGGCCGGCAGCGCACTGCTCCTCACCACGGTCGCCCCAGGGCTTGCCGCCGGTTTCGACGGGGCGATCAAGAACAACTCCCTCGCGTTGAGCCCCGACGGGCGCACGGCCGCCGTCTCCAACAGCGAGGAGAGCAGGGTCCTGGTCTACGACGTGACCGCGGGCAAGCTCGTGCGCACGCTCGACGGCTTCGTCACCCCGCGCAACATCGTGTTCGCACCGGACGGCGCCCGGTTCTACGTCTCCGACAGCGGCACTGGCCGTATCACCGCCCATGAGACAGCGACCGGCAAGGAGGCCGCGACGATCGCGGCCGGGCCCGGCGCGTTCGGAACGGTGCTGTCCGGCGACGGGGCCAAGCTCTACGTCAACAACGAGGCGGCGAGCACGGTGAGCGTGTTCGACACTCGGACCGGCCTAGCACAGGCGGTGGTGACGGGCTTCAGCCAGCCGCGGCAGGGTGTACGGCTCGCGCCCGACGGCAAGACGCTGTTCGTGACCAACTTCCTCGGCGACAAGATCACCCTCGTCGACACGGTGAGCCACAAGATCACCGGTGAGATCACCGGCTTCGACAAGCTGCGGGCCATCTCGATCACCAAGGACGGCAAGACGCTGTTCGCCGCCAACAGCGGACGCAACACCGTCGGCGTGGTCGATCTGACCGCGGGAAAAGTGGTCGCCGAGGTGCCGGTGGGCCAGGACCCCTACGGCGCGGCGCTGACGCCGGACGGCAAGTTCGTCTATTCGGGTAACCTCAAGGACAATACGCTGTCGGTGATCGACACCGCCACCCGCAAGGTCGTGGCGACCGTCACCGGCCTGAACGAGCCGAGGCAGGCGATCGTGTTCTCGTCCGACAACACCAAAGCCTACGCGCTCAACCGCGATCTCAGCGTCGCGGTGATCGATCGGGCGAGCAATGCCATCACCGCGACCATGAGGCCGTGAGCGGAGCGCGTCGGGATCGGATCGGTCCCGACGCGTTGGACAAACGCACTTGAACCTGGAGACCCGCATGTCGAGCTTGGCCGAGCGCAAGGCGCGCCTGATCGTCTACGGGGATGCTCCCTACAACGCCGAGCCGCCGCTCGCTCGACTGCGCGCGGCCTACCGCACCGCGGCCGACGACTTCTACGTGCGCTCGCACGGCGACCTGCCCGAAATCGACGCGGACGGCTACCGCCTCAGCGTCGATGGGACGATCCAGACCGCGCTGGAGCTGTCGCTGCATGGATTGCGCTCGCGCTTTCCCCAGGTCACCGTGACCGCCACGATGCAGTGCGCGGGTAACCGCCGTGCGGACATGCGGGCGGTGGCGCCGGTCTCCGGCGATCCGTGGGACGGCGGCGCGATCGGTACCGCCGACTGGACCGGGGTCCGGTTGGGTGATGTGCTGCGCGAGGCCGGGATCGACGCCGGTGCAGACCTACACGTCGCCTTCGAGAGTCACGATACGGTCGAGGGGCATCCCTACGGGGCCTCGATCCCACTCGCCAAGGCGCTCGCACCCGAGACCCTGCTCGCCTACGCGATGAACGGCGCACCGCTCCTGCCCGAGCACGGCTTCCCGCTGCGCGCCGTCGTGCCGGGATTTGCCGGGGTGCGCAGTCCGAAATGGCTGAAGCGCGTCACCGTGCAGGACCGGCCGTCCGACAACCCGATCCAAGCCGACGACTACAAGCTGTTCCCACCCGATGTGACCGCGGAGACGGCCGACCCAGGCGCGGGGCACACCATCAACACCATGCCGCTCAACGCGGTGATCTGCGAGCCGGCCCGAGGCGCGCGTTTGAAAGCCGGATCGAACATCGTCAGCGGCTACGCCGTATGCGGAGATCGCGCCGTGGTCCGGGTCGACGTCTCGGGTGACGGTGGCCGAACATGGGCGCAGGCCGCGCTGGAGCACGATGCCCGTGCGCCGTTCGCCTGGACGTTCTGGACGATCGACCTCGACTTGCCCGCGGGCGCGCACGAACTGGCGGTGCGCGCCTGGGATGAGGCCGGGCAGACCCAGCCTGCCGCCCCCGACGACACCTGGAACTACAAGGGCTATCTCAGCGCCGCGTGGCACCGCGTGCACATCACCGTCGCCTGAGGCAGCGGTTCAGGCCCAGAGCAGGGCGGTGGCCGCGAGGCCTGAGATCGCGATCAGCAGAGTTGCGATCCCGACGGTGAGCATGCGCGGCATCATTGGTACCTCCGCGTGGGCGAGGCGTGCCCGGATCGCCCGGTCGCGCCAGGCGGCGGCGGCGAAGGAGGCGAGCGCACAGGCGATCAGCGTCAGCGACAGCACCTTCAGCGGCCACAGGGCGAGCACCTCCCGCAGGAAGCGCTGCGCGGCCAGGCCCACACCGAGGAAGGCGAGCCCGGTGCGCAGCCACGCTACGAAGGTGCGCTCGGCTGCCAGCACCGTCCGGTCCTCGGCGAGCTTGACCCGCGGGTCGTCGGCCGGCACGGGTTTCGAGGGCTCGCTCATCCGGCGTCGGCTTGTCTGATCAGGTCGAGCAGGGCGTCGGCGGCCCGGCTGCGATAGCGCTCCTTGTGGCGCAACATCCGAAAGGTTCGGGTGGGCAGTGAAAACCGCGCCGCGACCAGCGAGCCTTCGGCGAGCTCGCCCGCGACGACGGCCTCCGACAGGACGCTTGCCCCCGCCCCGGCCTGTACTGCGGCAAGCACGGCCTCGTTCGAGGGCAACTCCAAGGCCACCGTCAGGACGTCCGGTGCCAGCCCCTGCGCCGCGAGCGCCGCTTCGAAGGCGGAGCGCGTGCCGGACCCAGCCTCGCGCAACACGAACGCGTGTACCGCGAGGTCAGCGGCCGTCAGCGCGTCCGCGGAAGCGAGCGGGTGGCCGGGCGGGACCACGAGGACAAGGCGATCCAGAGCGACCGCGACGCTCGCCAGGGCCGGGGCATCGACCTCGCCCTCGACGAAGCCGAGTTCGGCCGCCCCCTCGGCGACGACGCGCGCGACGTCGGCCGTGTTGCCTATAGCGAGACGGATCGCGACCTCGGGGTAGGTGGCGCGGAACGCGACGAGGTGGCGGGGCAGCCAATGGCTAGCGATGGTCTGGCTGGCGTGGACGCGCAACGTCCCTCGCCGCAGCCCGCTGAGATCGGCCAACACCAGCTCGGCAGTTTCCGCACGGGCGAGCACCGCCCGAGCCTCACCGAGGAAGATGCGACCGGCCTCGGTCAGCTCAATCCCGCGCCCTACCCGATGGAACAGTTTGACCGCGTGCCTGGCTTCCAGCCCCGAGACCGCCGCGCTGACCGCAGACTGGACGATGTTGAGCGCTTCAGCCGCGCGGGTGATGTGCTGGCGCTCGGCCACCGCCACGAAAATGCGCAGCTGATCCAGGGTCATCGACGGGCTCGGAGGTCTCGAAGAAGGCGGCAAGCTTATCACGCATCGGTACGCCCGGTTCTAGGAGACTGCCCTATCAGAACAGCCACGTTCCAGCCTCACGGTTCCGCTACTCGAGCTCTATTAAAGCTCAACGGCAGGTGGCACTGCCTGATGTATTGATAATTAGATTTTTTACTTAGCGAATTATGTCTACAAATATTGTAGGCGCAGGAACGGCCTGAATATTGTCGATATGATGCATGAGATATTTGAATACCGTCAGAATCCATCTTTACGACAGCATAGGACAATAAAAATAAAATTATATATTGTAAGTATTATAAATTATAAGATGAAAATTCTTAAATTAGCCGTGTACTTATGTCATATCCGCGAGAAAACCGCCAATAATCGCATTCCAACAAGTATTATTTAAAACACATTTAACGTTTATAGCGGTAATAAACTCGAATTTTACAGTAGAATAATATCATTCTAGACTCGCTAAAGCGCGGCATGCACCTGTGGCTCTACGTCTGCTGTGCTGGTTGCGTTCTGATGCGCACTTGGACCGAGAGGAGATCTTGAGCGACCGCAATCGGCTGGGCAATCTGGTGGTGCGAGTCTAACGCTTGGTGCCCGCGCTTTGCGGCCTGGATGATGCGATCCGGGTCTGCGGTCCAGACGAAGGGCTTCGGGTTCCCATTGCTCTTGGCGATGAAACGTTTGATGGCTGCCTGGACCTCGACCAGTGATCCGAACACACCCCGTCGCAGCCGTCGTTTTGCGAGCTTGGCGAAGAAGCCCTCGACGGCGTTGAGCCAGGAGGCGGAGGTGGGCGTGAAGTGGACGGTCCAGCGCGGGTGGCGGTCGAGCCAAGCGCGGACCTTCGGGTGCTTGTTAACGGCGTAGTTACCCAAGATCGCTTGGACGACCTTTCCGGCCGGGATCGCCGCCTCGACCGCGTTGAGGAAGCGGATGAACTCCTGATGCCGGTGGCGCTGCATGCACTGGCCGATCACCTTGCCCTCCAGGACGTCCTGAGCGGCAAACAAGGTCGTAGTGCCGTGGCGTTTGTAGTCGTGGGTGCGCGTCGCGGGCTGACCCGGCTTCATCGGCAACGGGTCCTGCGTGCGAGCGAGTGCCTGGATCTGCGATTTCTCGTCGACGGAGAGCACCACGGCATGAGCCGGTGGATCGACGTAGAGCCCGACAACATCGCGCAATTTGGCGGCGAAGGCGAGGTCGGTGGAAAGCTTGAACTGCCGCACCCGGTGCGGCTGTAGGCCGTGCCCGCGGCAGAGCCGCTACACTGACGAGACGCTGATGGATGCAGCCTTGGCCATGGCAGCCGCCGTCCAGTGCGTGGTCTGGCCGGGCGGCTCTCCTTGCGTCGTCAGGGCCACGACGCGCGCCGACCTCCGGGCTGAGCGCCGGATACGGGCTGGCCGTGTCTTGTCGCGAAGGAGCCCATCGATGCCCTCCTGTGCGAAGCGTTCCTGCCAGCGCCAGACCGCGGTCTTGGACACGCCCGCCTCACGCATGATCGCATGAGTACCCAGATCATCGGCGCTCAGCAGCACGATGCAGGCGCGCCAGACATACTTCTGCGGCGTATTCCGGTCGGCCACGAGGGCTTCGAGCCGAAGGCGATCCGAGGCGGGAAGCGTGAAAGAGATGCCGCTGCGCATCCCGCCAGACTCGCAGGGCACAGCCCAAACCGAAACCCTAGACGGACTCAGCCGTCAGGTTTTGACTACTAGCACTTTGCACTGCCGCTGCAACAGCAAGGCGACGTGCACCGTATCCCCGAGCATCACGTTAAAAATGTTCGGCGCCACAGCCCATTCGTTTGAAAGAGTTCGATTGACGAGCTGCGATAGAAGAACACCTCTACTGAAGACATACGGATTGTGCGCATGTAGTAGAACCATCAGTCTTCGACGAGAGCGGCTGTCGAAGGGTTCCAGCCTGTCCGGGACGGCTGCCGCACGGCGTGCATCGGAAGCCTACCAACCACAGAACAACTGGGCTGTTTCGATGACCTATGCTCTCTTATCGCTCGCCTTCACTCAGCGTGTCACGCGCGATATGGACTGCGGGCCTGAAGTGAAGGGATGATCCGTGAGCGTGCTGACCGGCGCGTACCTGCCAGCGATAACTACGAGCAACAGGCCTCCGACCAATCCAAAGTTCTTGAAAAAATCCCAAAAGTGCGACTTGCCCTCGCCCTGTTTGGACCAGAGCAGCGGGTATTCCCACCAGCGGTGAAACAATACCGCGGTGACACCGCAGAAGCCCATCAGCACGAAGGCCGCTGCGCGGTCCCACCGGCCGGCGACGATCAATACCGGCGTGATCACCTCCACCAAAATGCCGAGCACAAGCATTGCTGCCGGCGCCGGGATTGGCGAAGAGCGGGCCTGTTTCATCGCCTGATCCCAATGCATGAGCTTGTCGAGAGCGCTCAGCGGAAACAGGCACACCAGACAGAGCTTTGCGATGAATGGGGCTGCGAGATCGAGCCACTCAGCGACGAGCGAGGTCATGAACATCCAGGGTGAGCATGGGCGAGGGGCGTGTTTACGAGCCGGTATGTGCTCATGAAATTGTGATACGACACAAGCTTCAATATGTCAGAAGAAGCAAAGAACGCGGGATTGCCATTCTATGGCCGAGCTGGGCCGTCAAATGATGGAATATATTGACCTATTCACCTTGATAATTCTCAGCTACAAGGTTATTTTGGTGCCGCACGAAAGTGTAAATGTCGCAGGATCACTATGACATCATCGTGATCGGCTCCGGTCCCGGCGGCGGTTCGCTGACGCACCGGCTCGCCGGTACGGGTAAGCGGATCCTGCTGCTGGAGCGCGGCGACTACCTCCCCCGCGAGCAGGCAAACTGGAGCGCTAAGACGGTCTTCGTCGACGGCAAGTATCAGGCGCCGGAGACATGGTACGGCGGCGACGGGGGGAAGTTTCACCCGGGACTTCACTACTACGTCGGCGGAAATTCGAAGGTCTACGGCGCCGCCCTGTTCCGGTTGCGTGAGCGGGACTTCGAGGAACTACGCCATGTCGACGGCATATCGCCCGCTTGGCCGCTCTCCTACCGGGAGTTCGAGCCGTTCTATGCGGAGGCCGAGGCGCTGTTCGCAGTCCATGGCACGCGCGGCGAGGACCCGACCGAGCCGTGGTCGAGCGGAGGCTACGCCCACCCGGCGGTCAGCCACGAGCCGCGCATCCAGAGGCTGTCGGACGATTGGGCCAAAGAAGGCCTGCGCCCATTCCATCTGCCGCTCGGTATCAAACTAGACGAGCGTGGCGGCAGGCCGACCCCGACCTCCGTCTGCATCCGCTGCGACGCTTTCGACGGATTTCCGTGCCTCCTGAACGGTAAAGCGGACGCCCAGGTGATGACCGTCGACCCGACGCTGGCTCAGCACGACAACGTCACGCTGCTAGTCAACGCCTACGTCTCGCGGTTGGAGACCGATCCGGCGGGCCGGACGGTGACCGGGGTGCGCGTAACACGCGAGGGTCGCGAGGAGCGCTACTCGGCCGACATCGTCGTGGTCGCCTGCGGCGCGCTGTCCTCGGCGCTTCTGCTGCTACGCTCGGCCAACGGCGCCCATCCCAACGGACTGGCCAACGGCTCAGACCAGGTCGGTCGCAACTACATCCGTCACAACATGTCCGTGCTGATGGGCCTCTCGAAGGAGGTCAACGAGACCGTCTTCCAGAAGACGCTCGCAGTCTCGGACTTCTACTTCGGTTCGAAGGAGTGGGACTATCCGATGGGTCTAATCCAGATGTGCGCCAAGACGCACCCGGACCAGATCCGCGGCGAGGAGTTGCCGAAGTGGACGGGCTTCCTGCCGAACGCCCCGTTCGACATGATGGCCCGGCACGCCATCGATTTTTGGTTGCAGAGTGAGGATCTCCCCCACCCAGACAACCGCGTCTCGATCGATCGGGATGGCCAGGTAATCCTCGACATCGCCGAGAACAATCGTGAGGCGCACAGAAAGCTGCGCGCGAAGCTGGAGGAACTGCTCGGACCCGGCGGACTCTACAGCTACCTGTTTGAACGCTCGCTCTACCTCGGCAAGAACATTCCGCTCTCGGGCACCGCGCATCAGGCTGGCACGCTGCGCTTTGGCACTGATGCGAGGTCGAGTGTGCTCGACCTCGACTGCAAAGCGCACGAGCTGGACAACCTCTACGTTACCGACGCGAGTTTTTTCCCCTCGATCGGCGCCGTCAACCCGACGCTGACCATCATCGCCAACGCCCTGCGCGTGGCCGGGCGAATCGAGGAACGCCTTCACTGAGGCGTAGATCCGATCTTCCCATTGCGGGCTGCCGATCGATTCGATCGGCAGCCCCATGGACTTCTGACTGCGCCGGCTCACGCACGATCCAATAGACACTGCCGGGTAGCGCCCTACCGCAACCATTGAAATTGAAGGAAAACTCATGTCCGGCATCGTCGTCGTCACGGGGGCCGGAGCCGGCGTCGGCCGCGCCACCGTCGAGGAGTTCGCCCGCCGCGGCTACGACGTCGCCCTGCTTTCGCGCGAGCCCGAACGGCTGGAGCGGGCTGCGGCGGCCTTACGACGGCATGGGGTGCGCGCCTTGCCGATCCCCACCGACGTTGCCTCCGCCGAGGCGGTCGAGGCGGCCGCCGACCGGGTCGAGGCCGAGCTCGGGCCGATCGACATCTGGGTCAACGTGGCGATGGCGACCGTCTTCGCGCCCGTGAGCGAGATCACCCCCGCCGAAGCCGAGCGGGCCACGCAGGTGACCTACCTCGGTCAAGTCTACGGCATGATGAGCGCGTTGAAACGCATGCGGCCGCGCAACCGCGGCACCATCGTCAATGTCGGCTCGGCGCTGGCCTACCGCTCGGTGCCGCTGCAAGCGCTCTACTGTGGCGCTAAGTTCGCCATCCGCGGTTTCACCGATTCGCTGCGCTCCGAGATCCTGCACGACAAGCTCGACATCCATTTAACGATGGTCGACCTGCCGGCGGTCAACACGCCGCAATTCGATTGGGCCATGAACAAGATGGGCCGAAAAGCCCAGCCGGTACCGCCGATCTATCAGCCCGAAGTCCCCGCCCGCGCCATCGTGTTCGCGGCCACCCATCGCCGCCGCCAGGTCTGGGTCGGCTACCCGACGGTCCAGGCGATCCTGGCCAACCGGATCGCGCCGGGGCTGATCGATCGCTACCTCGCCAAGGCCGGCTACAGCGGTCAGCTCACCGACAAGCGTCTGCCCCGCGATGCGCCGTCCAACCTGTTCGAGCCGGTGCCCGGCGACTACGGCGCCCACGGGCGGTTCGACGCGCGGGCACGCTCCGGAAGTTGGGAGATGTTCACCGACCGTCACCGAACTGCCTTCTGGGCGGCAGCCGCGCTCGGAGCCGTCACCGGCTTGCATCTGTTGGCCAAGCGGTACCGGTTTTGATCGCGTCGCTGGATCGACAGGCGTCCGGATGCGGTGGCTCCGGTCGCCCCTGCGAGCGGAAGCGCGCCGCGCTCGCGGGAGTCGCGGCATCGGGGCCAATGATGAGATCCACGCCGATATCGCCATACGCTGTTGATCAGGTGGCTCACCAGAGCCGTCACCCCCGTTTCTGTGTGGTATGCAAACGATGAGCAAGCCGATCGAGGACTACGCTCTGATCGGGGACGGGCAGACCGCCGCACTGGTCGCCCGCGACGGGTCGATCGACTGGCTGTGCTGGCCGGACTTCGACTCTGATGCCTGTCTCTGCGCCCTGCTCGGCGAGGCCGAGAATGGCCGCTGGCTGATCGCGCCCCACGAACCCGCAGACGTTGAGCGACGCTACCGCGGCGACACCCTAGTCCTGGAAACGACGTTCCGCACCGATGAAGGTTCTGTCCGCGTGACCGACTTCATGCCGATCCGTGGGCGGCATTCCGATCTAGTGCGGATCGTCGAAGGGATGTCGGGTTCCGTCGCCATGGCGTTCGAATTACGCCTGCGGTTCGATTACGGCGCCCTGCCACCGTGGTGTGAGACGCGCGCGGACGGTGCGGTCGCCACGGTCGGGCAGCACCGGATCATCCTGCGAGGCGCAGCTCCGGTCACGCTCGTCGCCGGGAGAATCGAGGCCGGCTTCACCGTGCACGCCGGCGAAACGCGTGCGTTCGTGTTGACCTGCACCGCCTCGTGGGACCTGGAGCCGGAGCCGATCGACGCCCGAGCCGCCCTCGAGGCTACACTCGTCCATTGGGAGCGCTGGATCGGCCGCTTCGACGCCGGCCGCACCAACTGGCCTGACGCCGTCAAGCGCTCGCTCCTGACGCTGAAGGCCATGGTCCACCAGCGCTCGGGCGGCTTGATCGCCGCTCCGACCACCAGCCTGCCCGAGGCGCCGGCCGGGGACATGAACTGGGACTACCGCTACTCTTGGCTGCGTGATGCCACCTTCACGCTGGGCGCCTTCATAAACGCAGGCTACCACGAAGAGGCGACCGCGTGGCGGGACTGGCTCCTACGAGCCATCGCAGGCGCGCCGGACGAGATGCGGATCATGTACCGCGTCGACGGCTCCCGCCACCTCGACGAGTGGACCGTCGACGCGCTGCCGGGCTACCGCGAGGCTCGGCCGGTACGCATCGGCAACGCCGCCTCGACGCAGGTCCAGATCGACGTCTACGGCGAGGTGCTCGACACCCTCGCGCTCGCCCGGCGGGCGGGCATCCCGGCGAGCGAACATCAGGAGGCGACGGAGGCCGGCATCGTCGCGCACTTGGAACGGGTCTGGCACCATCGCGGCTCGGGCGTATGGGAGTCGCGCGGGCAGCCAAGGCAGTACACCTATTCGAAGGCGATGTGCTGGGTCGGGTTCGACCGGGCTCTCGATCGCCTTCAGCCGAAGGACGAAGCGCGCGGGCGATTGGAGGCCCTGCGCACGCGCGTCCACGCGGAGGTCTGCCGGGAGGGCTGGAACGCGGGGCTCGGTACGTTCACGCAGAGCTACGGGAGCCATGCGCTCGACGCGAGCCTGCTTTTGCTGCCGCTCGTTGGCTTCCTGCCCGCTGACGACCCGCGCATGGCGGCCACCATCGCGCGGATCGGCGCCGAGCTCGATCAGGGTGGGTTCATTAGGCGCACCCGTGCCAAGGGCGATGGCACGGACGAGGGTGCCTTCCTGCCATGCTCGCTCTGGATGGCCGATTGCCTGCGCTTGCAGGGCCGAGGGGACGAGGCGGCCGCCTACCTGGAGCGGGTGCTGGGTGTCGCAAACGACGTCGGCCTGCTGTCGGAGGAGTACGACGTGCCGGGCCGCTGTTTGATGGGCAACTTCCCGCAAGCGCTCACCCATCTGGCCGTCGTCAACACTGCGCTCAGCCTATCAGGCCCCGTGCTCGATCGCGGCGGCGGCTAATTTCACCTCGTCGATCCCGCATGGCGCCCCCTTCGAGATTGGAGCCCATTCGTGTCCGTTTCGGGCGGGGCCTGCGAGGCCACGGTATCACTGATTTTAGAGCGCATGTTTCGATCGCCTGCCACTCAAGCCTTCGCCGCCCACACTGCCGACCCCACCCGCGCGATGGCATTGGACGAGGGGAACCATGATGCCTGAAGTGACCGACGGGGATTCGGCCGTCGCACCGCCGCTCGTCCAAGGGCGTACTCGGCATCGTACCCGCCGCGCGCGCGTACTTTCTGCCGCCGTGCTGCTGTCGCTGGGCGGCTGCGGCGTACTCGATCACGGTATGCTCGGCGCGGCCGGGCCAGTCGCGGACCAGACGCGCAGCCTGTTCGTAATCGTGTGCCTCATCCTGCTGTTCGTCGTTGGGCCGGTGCTGCTGCTCACCCCGATTTTCGCCTGGCACTACCGGCTCTCGAACACGAAGAGCGCCTACCGGCCGCAATGGGGCTTCAATTGGCCGCTCGAAGGCCTGATCTGGATCCCGCCGATCGTCATCGTGCTCATCCTCGCCGTGTTCCTGTGGCGGGGCACGCATCAACTCGATCCGTACAAGCCGCTCGCATCCGCTTATCCCCCGGTCGAGGTGCAGGTGGTGGCACTCGATTGGAAATGGTTGTTCATCTACCCGGACGAGGGGATCGCGAGCGTTAACGAGCTCGCCTTTCCGGCCGACCGCCCGGTCCACCTGAACCTGACGAGCGGCACGGTGATGCAATCGTTCTTCATCCCCAAGCTCGCCGGTCAGATCTACGCCATGGCCGGCATGACCACGCAGCTCAACCTTGCCGCGAGCGAGCCCGGCCACTTCACCGGTCAGAACACACAGTTCAACGGCATGGGCTTTCAGAACCAGAAGTTCCCGGTTCTGGCCCAAGCGGGAGACGACTATCGGGCTTGGATCGCGCGGGCTAGGGCGGGCGGCAAGATGCTCGATATGGCCGCCTACAAGGCTCTGTCGGCCCGCTCCGTCCAGGCCGAGCCCAGCCGATACGGCGCGGTCGCGCCGGACCTGTTCAAGTCGATCCTCGCGCTCGACGACGCGGGCGCGCACACCGCGCACAAGGAAGCCAAGCGATGAGCGGCGACGTCTGGTTCTGGTTGTTCGGACGGCTCGACGCGAAGGCGCTGCCCTTCGTCCGGGCCTGGGACCACCCGACCCTGAGTGAGTTCATCGGTGCGATGGCCGGCGGAATGGTGGTGGTCGGCGCGGTCGTCCTCGTCGCGCTTCTGACCTGGCAAAGATGGTGGCGCCCGTTGTTCCTGGACTGGCTGACCAGCCTCGATCACAAGAAGATCGGTATCATGTACGTGGTGATCGCCGGGGTCATGCTTACGCGGGCGTTGATCGAGGCGGTGCTGATGCGCACGCAGCAATCGCTGGCCGTCGACGCGCCCGGGATCGTCGCGCCAGAGCACTTCGCGCAGCTGTTCAGCACGCACGGTACCATCATGGTCTTCTTCATGGCGATGCCGTTCCTGACCGGCCTGATCAACTTCGCCATGCCGCTGCAGATCGGGGCGCGCGACGTCGCCTTCCCACTCCTCAACTCGATCAGCCTGATGCTGACGGCAGCCGGCGCCGGACTGGTGATGATCTCGCTGGCCATCGGCGACTTCTCGACCGGCGGCTGGTCCGGCTACCCGCCCTATACCGGCAAGGCGTTCCAGCCGGGCGTCGGCCCGGACTACTGGATCTGGGCGATTACGCTGACCTCCCTCGGCACGACCTTCTCGGGACTGAACTTCGCGGCGACGATCTACAAGAAACGCTGCCCCGGAATGCACCTGATGCGCATGCCACTGTTCTGCTGGACGGCGCTGTGCACGTCGATCCTGATGGTGTTCGCGATGCCGCCGCTGACGCTCGCCACCGCGCTCCTCGCCCTCGACCGCTACGCCGACTTCCACTTCTTTACCAATGATCTCGGCGGCAACATGATGAACTACGTGAATCTCTTCTGGCTGTTCGGCCATCCGGAGGTCTACATCCTCATCCTGCCGGCGTTCGGTGTGTACTCCGAGGTGATCTCCGCTTTCTCGTCGAAGGAGCTATATGGCTACACATCCCTGGTCCTGGCGACGATGGCCATCGGTATACTCTCGTTCACGGTTTGGCTGCACCACTTCTTCACGATGGGCCAAAGTGCCGACGTCAACGCCGCCTTCGGCATCGCGACGATGACGATCGGCGTCCCGACGGGTGTAAAAGTCTACGATTGGATCTGGACGATGTTTCGCGGCGAAGTCCGCTTCACAACGCCGATGCTATTCTCGATCGCCTTCATCGTCACCTTCGTGCTCGGCGGCTTCTCGGGCATCCTGCTCGCGGTCCCGCCAATCGACTTCGTCGTGCACAACACCGTTTTCCTCGTCGCTCACTTCCACAACGTTATCATTCCTGGGACGCTCTACGGGGTGATCGCCGGCTACATGTACTGGTTCCCGAAGGCGTTCGGCTTTCGCTTAGTCGAGGGCTGGGGCAAGGTCTCGTTCGCTTGTTGGGTAGTCGGCTTCTACCTCGCCTTCATGCCGCTCTACGTGCTCGGGCTCGGCGGCATGCCTCGGCGCAGCCAAGCCCTGTTCGAGCCGGACTACCGTCCCTGGTTGATCGTCGCCGTTCTCGGAGCCTTCATCCTGCTCGCAGGTCTCGTCACCTTGTTCGTCCAGCTCGCCGTCAGTGTGCGCGAGCGCGAGAAGAACCGCGTGCCAGTCGGCGACCCGTGGGATGCGCGCAGCCTGGAATGGTCGGTCTCCGCGCCGCCGCCGGAGTACAATTTCGCAACCATCCCACATGTCGGTCGCCGCGACGTGTTTTATTGGCGTAAGGCGGCCCATGGCGCGTACAAACCGGCTGACCACTACCGCGACATCACGGTTCCAAGGAACAGCTGGGTCGGCCCGATCGTCGGCTTGGGCGGGGCGGCCTGCGGCTTCGGCCTCGTCTGGCACATTTGGTGGATGACTATCCTTGGCTTCGCCGCCGTCTGGATTACGGTGATCGGCCGCAGCTTCGTACGCGACACGCACCGCGTTATATCGGCGGCCGAAGTCGAGGCGACCGACAGGGCTTGGCTCGCCCAGGTCTCCGGCGCCCACCCTATCCCCCGGCAGCTTGAGGAATCCCCCAAGAACTTCGGCCTCGCCGAGTCCTTCCCCGCCCCGGTGCCGGCATGAGCGGGCCTCAGCTGCGTCACGTCGGGCTGAATCTGCACGGTTCCGACTTGCTCGAGCCGGGCGAAGCCACGATTGGGGTCTACGGGTTCTGGATCTTCTTGATGAGTGACGCGATCCTGTTCGCGCTGCTCTTTGCGATCTACGGAACGCAGTTGGCCGCCACCGTCGGCGCCCCGGGGCCGCAGGCGGAGTTCAAGATCGGACCGGCGTTCATTGAGACGCTGATCCTGCTCACCAGCAGTCTCACCTTCGGCCTCGCGTCGATCGCGATGAAGTACGATCGCACCCGCACTAGCCTCGTCGTCTGGCTCAGCATCACCCTGGCACTTGGGTTCGCTTTCCTCGGCTTCGAGCTGAACGACTTCAGGACGATGATCTCGGACGACGCGACCCCAGACCGCAGCGGCTTCCTCTCGGCGTTCTTCGCCCTTGTGCCCGCCCACGGCCTTCACGTGACGGCGGGATGCGCGTGGATCGCGGTGATGCTTGCGCAGATCGCCGTGTTCGGCCTCGACGACCGCGTCAAGCTTAACTTGCTGCGGCTCGGCCTGTTCTGGCATTTCCTCGACATCGTCTGGATCGGGATTTTCTCTATCGTCTACTTGCAGGGGATCCTCGGATGACTGTGGGGAACGAGACGAGAGCCAGGGTGCTGGCGAAGGCGCTCGGGGCCGCCGCCTTGCTCGGCGCGTCAAACCTGATCCGCGGGCGGGGACGCCGTGCGAAGAACGATGGACAATCTCCGATCGCGCAAGGTCACTCCTCCGATGACGACACCCATTCGAAACGCGCCGACCTCACGACCTACGCCCTCGGCTATATCCTGGCCTTCGTACTTACATGCATCGCATTCGCGCTCGTTCACTGGCGATGGGCCACAGCTCAGACGACCTTCGAGATCGTGCTCGGCCTCGCCCTAGTCCAGGCGCTCGTCCACTTCCGCTGTTTTCTGCATATCGACCTGACGCGATCCTCACGCGACGATCGGCAACTAATCCTGTTTTCTACGCTCATCATTCTGCTGATGGTCGGTGGAACCCTTGTCGTCTTGTTCAATCTTAGAAATCGTATGATGTAATCTCATTTATTTTATTGATATCTATATGCCCTCGCTCAAACGACGTACAAGCCGCTGCCCGCGGTTCTGTGCGGCACCGCCGAAACCGGTCATTCTGTAAACGGCCAAGAACAGACCAATAATCTTCGAAATTTCCTACAATTTCGAACGGCAGGGAACGGCAGACGCCGGTCGGAGCGCAGACATTTTGTCCGGTTCGTTCCCTCGACCTCAATTTTATAGACAACTATGGCCTGCGCCCTCGCTTTGGGAGCCAGTCATACCCTGGGGGCCAGCTGAGGTACCGGGCAAGCCTGATCAGGCTGCCCCAGGCGGTCGACGGGGGCAAAGACTATCGTCTGCTTGCGTCAGCTGTCTTTGCGACCGCAATATAAAGGATAAAGGCAGCGGTCCAGCTTGTCCATTGAAATCTGTAAGCCTGCTAATGCAGGTTGACAAAGCGGTTTACAATCTGCGCAGCTCGCTTCAGGCTAACAGGGTAACGGGGTCGAGCGTGGCGGTCTACACTTACTCGCGCGTCTCGACAGGTCGGCAAGCTGAAGAAGGCGAGAGCCTCGGCGCGCAGACGCGGCGCGCTGAAGGCTATGCACAGATGCAGTGCCTCACGATTGACGCTCACTTCGTCGAGCGGGGTGTGTCCGGCTCAGTCCCGATCGGCGAGCGCCCAGAAGGACGGCGGCTGCTCACGACCCTCCAGCACGGTGACATCGTCATCACGCCGAAGCTCGATCGCATGTTCCGCTCCGCGCTTGATGCCCTCAACACGATGGGTGCGCTGCGCGACCGCGGCGTCAGCCTGCACATGATTGACCTGGGCGGCGACGTCACCGGCAATGGGATCGCCAAGCTCGTATTTACGATCCTCGCCGCAGTCGCCGAGGCCGAGCGCGACCGCACCCGCGAGCGGATCGCCGACGTGAAGTGCGATCAGCGCAAGCGCGGGCGCTACCTCGGTGGCACTGTACCGTTTGGCTTCGCACTTCGGGATGACGGGTCGCTCGCCGAGGTCGAAGCCGAGCAGGCGGCCGTGCGCGAGATGGTCGAGCTACAGACTGCCGGCAAGTCGCTGCGCGTCATCGCGGCCGTGATGGCTGCGCGCGGCTTTCAGATGAGCCACAACCGCGTTCGGGACATTTTGTCCCGTGCAAGAGCAGCGGAGGCCGCGCTATGATCGGCGCCTCGGCCTGCGTGCTGCCCTGATCGCGCTCACCCTCTGAGCCGTCGCGCTGCGATGGGGCGTCGTGTGCACAAACGGGCCGTGGAGCGGCGGGACGATCCGGCACGGCACGTGGAGCCGGGCAACCGCCTCACGAGTCTCACCAGCTTCCTGATGCGGTCGGCCTGCTACGTCCGAGCCTGATCGGACTCAATCGAACAGGCCGGGCGTTGTGGGCGGCTCTTCGTCGGCGTCCGCAGCGCCCTCGGCATCTAGGCGTGCGATATGGGCGTGAAGCTTCGCCCGAAGTTCGTTTAGCTCGATCTGGGCCGGTGTCGGCGAAAGCGGCGGCTCGTTCATGATCGTATCGAGCCAGCGGCGCGCGTCGCGGTTGCGGCGGGCGTGCGCGCGTTGAGCGGCGTCGCCGGCCTTGTGCGTACGGTGCCAATCCTCGTGTCGGGCAAGCTTCTCCGGCGTCATGGCCGCGAGCCTTGCGCGCTTCTCACGCCGCTTCCAAGCCTTGTAGGCGTCGCTGCGCGGCTTGCCGGTTGGCAGGCCTGCGGGAAAGCCCGGCGTGTGCCAGCCGGCCGGCCCATCGCCTCGCGGCGTGGCACCACCGTGCAGTTTGCAGCGCGTGCGGCCCTTCGCAGGCATCTGCCGACAGGGCTCGCCGGTCGATTTGGCCGTCGCGCCGCAAATCGGGTGCAGGTGGCGCTCAGAGTTGAACCGCCGCAGTGCCGCGTTGGCGATAGCGCGGAATTCGGCCGAGGATGACCAGGGGTGTGGCTGCCTAGGCCGGTCGTTCGTGCCCGGCAATCGTCGTTTCATGGTACGACCTCGTGAGGTATGGCGGTGACCCCGCCGTCTCGCCAGCAAGCGGATATTTTGTTGGCTGGTCCCCGAAGCGCCCCATCGTTCGCCGCAGCCCACCGCTTCCGCATGGTCTCCCGCGGCGGAATCGAGGCGACCGCTACGGCGTCGACCTGGCGCAGGATCTCGAAGGCGCAGTCGAACAGACCGACAGAAAGGTGGGCGCTCGTGCGCTGGCAGCGCGGTCGGGCGATGCACACGGTGTGTTCGAGGTCAGGGACAAACGGGCCCCGAGTATCGGCCGAGGCGATCATGGCCGACCACACCCTCACCAGATGGGGGTCTGGGGTGTTTGGGGGGTTGGTTTTACCTCTATACGAGAAACTGTCGCTGCTTCTTCCCGCGTGATGATCATAGGAAACCCCCAAAACTACCAAAACCCCCGTGGAAGCACCACCCATGGTCGGGACGCCGGCCGTCATCGTGGGCCGCTCGTGGCAGGATCGATCGTGCAGAGCGAGAAGCGGTTGCCGTGACTACCGTCGACCTTCATCTCCATGCGCAAGCTGTCGACCACGCGCCCGCTGATGCGTGCCAGCCATTTGCCGAGGCGCCGGCTACTGACCGCGCCGCCGTCGCCGGCCTGTCGCAGCAGCAGGTCGCGGAATTCTGGCCTCAGAAACCCCGGTAGATTGGGATGGAGGCTGCTGGACGGAGCCTTCTCGCACGCAGACTTGATGATGGCGTTCGTAGTGAAGCCACTCGACAATTCCAAGTGCTCCTGCCAGTGGCCGAACAGCTCGCGGACGGCGGACAGTTCGGGGTCCTCCTCGCGCGCCGTCTCCATGCTCGCGCATGGGTCCGGCTGGCCGAGCCAGATCAGCGGCGCGCGCACCGCATCGGTCCAGTCCTCGTAGCTGCCGACCGGACCGCACACCTTCGGTGCACCCGCGGCACGGTAGGCTCTGATGATCGTAAGCACCGCCGCGACGTACCGGCCGCGATCGGCCATCACCCTGTCGATGGGGTCGAAGTCAAAATCGCGCAGCTCGGGGCGCTCGGCCTTGGTGTCCAGAGTGCAGAGCACGGTGCGCCGGGTCATGTCGCCGACCAGGATCAGGCCGTTGCCGGTGGCGAACACTGTCGCGCGGCACTCCAGCTCGGGCGCCTCGCTCTTGCCGAGGATCCGGACCCGCACGAGCGGCCGTTCGGTAAGCTGGCACAGCATGTCGCCACCGAGCTCACCGTTGACGTTGTCGATCGACACGATCGGACCGGCCTCGCGCAGGATCGCGCCGAGCCGCTTCTCGGTCTCCTCCTCGGTCTTGCCGGCCGCGATCACCGGGCAGCGCCGTCCGGTCGCGATGGTGCTAGCGAGGTCCACGAGGAAGCTCTTGCCCGTGCCCGGCGTGGAGGCGCGAATCGTGTGGAGGGGGGCGGTGGGCAGCACGCTGCGTACCACTGCCGTGAGGATGCCTGAGAGCGCTACGGCGCGGTCGATCAGCCCCACGAACGGGAAGCCGATCAGCAAATCTTCCAGGAGCTTCAGCGCCTGCTCGGCCTCCTCCCGGCTCGGACGCTCGGGTATTGTTGGCATCCGAAAGCCTGGTTCGAGAAAGAGGAACAGCCGGGTCTCAGGATCGTAGCCCGGTTGGTCGAGGATCGTGCCGTCCGCGCGCAGGGTGGGCGTGGTGATGACGCCCGCGATCGGGCGCAGCTGCCAATCGCCGTCGCGAGCGAGCAGCGCATTCATCACCTCGGCGGGCGGGTTGATCGTCATCCAGTCTTTGGACCGCCGGTCGAAGCGCTGGTAGCGGGCGACCTGCGCGACTTTGTCAGCGAGGCTGGCCACGCACATCGGCTTGAGGCGCGCCACCGTTGTTTGGCGTCCCTTTGCTGCGGGAACGGTCTCGATCACTGGCCGGACGAGGCTGCCGGAGCGGGTGAAGATCGGCTTATCCGCCGCGAGGATCGCCTGCTCGGTCTCGGTGACAGCGCGCGGCACCTCGCCGTTGATCACTCGGATTGTGGTAAGGTCGTCGACTGGACCGCTGCCTTCCTCATCGGCGGTGGCTGCACCGCTGCGCCACTGGGCAGGGGCGCCGGCTTGCGACCTGCGTCCGGGGAACGCGCGAGGATTCTTTGCTCCGGCGGTCAGGCCGCTGTTAATCGTCGCGAGGGTCGCGTGCTGGCCGTCGTCTTGGACGAGTCTGCTGGCCACTGCTGCCTCGTAGAGGCGGTGCCTAGCTGTGCCGGCGTTCAGGCGGCCGGCGCCGACAAGGGTGCCGAGTGCGAATGCCGCGGTGTTCAACGTCGTGTTGCGTTGGCCACGTCGCGCCAGGACGACCGTGTCGCATTCCGCGTCGACCGCGCGAGCGGTGTAGCTGTCGAGCACGTCGTTAAAGACGCGGGAGCGATTTCTATTCGATAGCGCGTCTGGCACGTGCTTAGGTGGTACTTCGGCGCGGGGCGATTCTTTGGGTGCAGATACCTGCTCGCCGCCCCTGAGCAGGTTGAGCAGCCAGTTGGGTGCAGCCGCGAACTGGAATGCGTGCTTAGGCTGCGCGAGGCGGTACTCGCTGCCATCAGCCCTTCGGCTCGGCGGAGCAATGATGTAACCACCGGTCCCGCGCACATCGATGCCGGGCGGCAGGGCGCCGCGGCTATTGGTGATAGTATTGCCCGCCGGGTACGCGAACAGCAGGTGGTGGCCACCGCTAGGGCTGATGTGTGTATGGGTCGTGGGCACGTCGCCGTGCTCCGCAGTTACCCACTCCCAGGCCGCGACACCGTCCGGGCCATCCGACCCCTTCGGCACGTCCAAGTCGATGGCGAACACGCCGGACTCAGGACCCGTGCGCAGACCGATCATGGCGTGCGGGTGCTTAAGCCACCATTCCCGGATCCGCGCCTCGTCGCGCGTCGCCTTGTAGAGGCCGCCGGTCTTGGGTATTGCGTTGCCGTTCGCATCCTCGTCCCGCGGGACCAGCGGCCGCTTGTTCGCTGGGTCGCATGGTAACACAAGGAAATTGCGTCGCGCGTAGTCGAGGGCATGCTCGACCATGCTGACGGCGTGGTCTGAGGGGCGGGCATTCACTGCGCCGTCTCCCTCGTACTGACGAGGATAAGCGCGGCGTTCGGGTTCTCAGCCCTCACCATTCCGGCCCATTCGAGTTCGCGCTCGGGGCGGGTCTCGATGACGAGGCCGTTCGATCCGAACGCGATAGGAGCCTTAACCGCCTTCTCATAGGCAATCTTCAGGGGTGCGGCGGCAACGATCGCGATGACGCGAGATCGGGCGATAAGTCGGCGGACCGATTTCCGATGGAAGCCGGCCGGCCCCAACGCTGTGTGCATGTCGTCCCCGATGATCGCGATGAAGGGCTTGGTCTTGGGAACGTCGAACCGGCCGGTGTGCTGAGGTATCGTCGCCCAGGCGACGCCGTGGTCGCGCACGGCCAGCAGGATCGGGCGCATGTGATCCGGCGCAAGCGCGAGCGCAGTGTCGAGCCGGAAGCGCGGCAAATCGGTGTAGAAGGCGACGCTCATAGGTCGCTCCCACTTTGCTGCAGTCGCAGGGGCAGCGTGACGAAGCTAGGAGCCCGTCCGAGTAACGAGTTTACGCGGTGGGTGGAGGGTGGAAGTGTGGGCAGACGGTGTCGTGGACCTGTCAGGACCGATTCGCGCAGGGGGGCGTTGGTGGGCTCCTTCGGGAAAAGCGGCGCACGGGCCGCATCCCGCCGCTGGGGCCGGAGGTGGCGGCGCGCGTGGTGGCTCTGACGCAAGGAGCCCATCGACGCCCTCCTGCGCGAAGCGGTCCTGCCAGCGCCAGACCACCGTCTTGGACACGCCCGCCTCACGCATGATCGCATGCGTCCCCA
>NZ_JAKSYH010000188.1 GCF_022829295.1 Methylobacterium sp. J-088 | reverse complement strand
TACTGGATGAAGACCGCCTACCGCATCCCGGACGTTCCGGGCGCCAACATCAAGCCCGGCCAGACCGGCTTCAAGACGGTGCCGATCAACAAGATGGTGCCGCGCTCGTTCGTCACCAACCTGGAGGACGGCGCCAAGGTGGCGTCTGGAACGCCGGTGGCGTTGCGCGGCATCGCCTTCGGCGGCGATTGCGGGGTGAAGGCGGTCGAGTTCTCAGGCGACGGCGGCGCGACGTGGTTCCCGGCACAGCTCGGCGCGGACGAGGGCCCCTACAGCTTCCGCCGCTTCGACGGCAGCCTGCCGGCGTTGGCCGCCGGGACCCACACGGTCAGGGTCCGCTGCACCAACACCGACGGCGTCGCGCAGCCCATGGACCGGGCCTGGAACGCCAACGGCTTCATGCAGAACGGCATCGAGGCCGTGTCCTTCCAGGTCGCTTGAGGAGAACAGCCATGATCGCGATCCGTTCTGCGGCCCTCATCGCCGTGCTCGTCCTGTCTCCTCCGATAGCGCTCGCGGCGCCTGCACCCGAGCCGATGCGCTTCACCTCGCAATCCATCGAGATGCCGACCTCCGACAGGATCTTTCCGGACGGGCCGGGGGCGGAGGTGGTCAACAACAACTGCCTCGCCTGCCACTCGGCCGGGATG
>NZ_JAKSYH010000111.1 GCF_022829295.1 Methylobacterium sp. J-088 | reverse complement strand
TACTGGATGAAGACCGCCTACCGCATCCCGGACGTTCCGGGCGCCAACATCAAGCCCGGCCAGACCGGCTTCAAGACGGTGCCGATCAACAAGATGGTGCCGCGCTCGTTCGTCACCAACCTGGAGGACGGCGCCAAGGTGACGGCCGGCACGCCGGTGGCCGTACGCGGCATCGCCTTCGGCGGCGATTGCGGGGTGAAGGCGGTCGAGTTCTCTGGAGACGGCGGGGCAACCTGGTCCCCGGCACAGCTCGGCACGGACGAAGGGCCCTACAGCTTCCGCCGTTTCGAGGGCAGCCTGCCGGCGCTCGCCGCCGGCGCCCACACGGTGAAGGTCCGCTGCACCAACACCGACGGCGTCGCGCAGGGGCTGGATCGGATTTGGAACGGGGCCGGCTTCATGCAGAACGGCATCGAGACCGTGTCCTTCCAGGCCGTTTGAGGAGAACAGCCATGAACCTGATCCACCCAGCGGTCCTGATCGCCGCGCTCGGCATGTCCCCTCTGGTGGCGCTCGCGGCGCCTGCACCCGAGCCGATGCGCTTCACCTCGCAATCCATCGAGATGCCGACCTCCGACAGGATCTTTCCGGACGGGCCGGGGGCGGAGGTGGTCAACAACAACTGCCTCGCCTGCCACTCGGCCGGGATG